>JAIEFR010000017.1:0-234475 GCA_029066845.1 Clostridia bacterium
ATGCAAACGCCGCCTTATTTGTATTATTTGTTTTTATTTTGCCTGCACTACGCTTTGAACGTAGGTGAAAAATGCTTGGTCGCCCAAGGGCAACTTTTGAGTGTAAGTGATATACACCGTTTCGGTTTTCAGTTGAATCCAGCCCGTGTACTGCGTGTTGTCAAAGTTTTCGTCCACGGAATAGTTAAGCGTGTAACCTTCCAGCGGTTCGGTAGAAATTTCGCTAAGCTCATCAAAAGGATAAGTATAGTTTTTGTTTATTACTAAAATTATAGTTGATTTTTCAAAAAAACCGTCAAGGTTAACTCGGTAATACAGTTTGTCACCACTTTCTTCATCATAGTACATTTTGATCTCAGACATAACACTATCCGATGAATCGACACTGAAAAACTGCGAATCAGCATTTAATTCATCAATAGCTGAAATACGAGAAACAATTTTATCTTCAAAATACATTATCGGTTTTTTTGGAGCAAATATTACGGCAATGGTGATAACTGCGGCAAGCAGCACGCAAACCGCACAGGAAATGCACACCCAGAATTTACGGTTATACCTGTTCCTGGGCGGCAAGTCGCTTTGCTGAGCGATTGCTTTGCAATATTCCTTATCGCTTTCCGAAAGCACCGAGGAGGCGTCCTCCTCCGCTTTCTGCTGTAAATATTTTTTAATGTCCATAATTACCTTAATGAATATTGACTTTATAAGCCGAAACTATGTTCGTGCAATATTCTATGTTAAAATAGGCGGTTGTAGGGTCACCCCACCCTGTCGTAACGTTGATATATTTATAATCGCTTACTGAACCGTCGCTGTGGGTATATTTTACGTTCCTGTACCCGAACCCGGGCATTACGTGATTACCTTGCGAAATCTGATAAGAAATTTCGGCGTAAGTTGACTTTTCGTGTATATTGCAAACGGTATACGTATTCAAAAACAGCACCAAGGGATTGCCGCCGTTTATGCACGATTTAACGGAATCATAGCTGAGTTTGCCGCCGCTCTTTAATGAAGTGAAATCGCAGCTTAACCCTTTGTCCGAGCAGTATTTTTTCATACCGCTCTTAAATCCGTCTTCGGATATGCCATTTGCACTGCCGCCCATATAAGAATACAGAGTGCTTATCATATTATTTACGTATTCGTCGGCATAATAATATAAAAATAATTCGCCGTTTGAAATACCCGCCGTGTGATTGGGAATTAAATCTTCGTAATACCTATCGTAATAACCGATTAAATTTCCGCCCGCGACAGCCGCGCAACCACCGGTCCAGCCATTGTTGCTGAATCTCGGCTGACCGTAGCACAAATCCTTTACGTCGTACGAACGCGATACGTATTCTACTCTTACCGTCTTATATTCCAAATTGGCGTTGGTGTCGGTTTGATAGAAAAACGCGTCCTCGCGCAGTGCGTCGAGCGACTCTTCCGAAATGGGCGCGGAAGTCGCAATATCGCAAATAGTGCCGTCAACGCTCTTTAAATAGGTCATCGTGTAGGCGTAAACGCACAGCTCGCCCTCCGCCACTTCCGCGTAGGGGCTTGCCGCCAACTTGACGAATTCCTGCGCTACGTAGTTGCCGTCGTCGCAGATAACTATTGCATAGCCCTCGCCGCAAGCCGTATGGAAGGAATACACGCAGCCCATATTTTCCAGGTTCAAATCGTACAGCGGAGTGCGCTGAGTGACTATCGAAGTGCCTATCACCTCGTCCTCTTCCAGAATGGCGTTTGCCGTCTGCTGAAAGCATAAATCACATTCTTCCAGATTGACGTCCGCAAAAGCCGTAACTCCGCCGCCGACTGCGCCAGCCGACAATACAAGTGCCAAACAAGCAGTTAAAATTTTCTTTTTCATTAGTACACCTCACATTTTTTTGTAACATATAGACAACGGTTACAATTAAAATGTGACGTATTGTTTTAAAACTTGTCTTGCGCGGAATGCCCTTTGACGGGCGGTTGCGGGATTGATTTTGAACATTTTAGCTATTTGTTTGTAGCCGATATTGTAATAATATCTCAGAACGAGTATCTGGCAGTCGCTTTCCCTCAATTTGTGGAGCGCGTCCTTTACCATTATTTCATTGACCTTATCGGAAAAATTTCTGTTATCCAGAATTTCTTCTATTAACGGTGCGGTACGCTTTTCCTTTTTCAGTATAGTAAGGACGTAGTTATCGGCAACTTTGTTGAGCCAAGCGCCGGGTTTGTCGATGAAATAATCGGGCAAGTTGGAATAAATCTTATAAGTAAAGACGTCGTGCGCCCAATCTTCCACTTCCTGATCGTTTCTGAATGCTATGGAAAGATGTATTCTTATTGTTTCGATGCAATACTTTGATAAAATTTCGATAGCGTAGCTGTCATTCTTTTTTGCTTGCGCAATCAAAGCATTAAATTGAACGTTATCCATAATCTTTCGTAATCACTGATAATTATTTTAGGTAGCAGCGGAGCTGCTACCTGTTTCTGTTAGCGTCCTATAGCTAACAGAATTCTAAAATTATTATAGTGCGTTTACGAAGTTTTTTCAAGACTTTTTATTCAATTTGATACTTTTTTTCGACATTTTTTATCCCGTATCTTTCAAAGCCCTTCCAAAAATCCAAAATTTCCAGGCAATCGACGTATGCAGTTATTTCGCCGTTTATAAAGCCGTCGGCGGTGCGGTATTTGGTCAGCTCGTCAAGTGACGAAATCAAATACTCGGCTAAATAGGTCAAAAGTTCTTCTTCGGATAAAAATTTTTTCGTCACGGCGTCCCTCTATACGAAAATATAATAATAGAAAAATAAAGTAAAAAACCGTCACATTTTGACGGTTTTTGTCGTCTGTATTATATTAGTATGTTAGCAAATGAATGAAACGGGCAAGAGAGAAAAGGAAATAGAATCGCAGTTGAAAAAGGGCGATAAGGTTTATACGGCGGCATTCAATATGATGGTGCCGATTTATAAATTTATCGATTACGCGGATAAAACCAACCACTGCTACGTTATCAGTCTGATTTATAACAGGTCGGTCAACCGCTATACAATCAGAAAGATTACCTTTCTTGCCAGTATGAGCGACAGCACCCTGAAGCGCAACAGAAAAAAGTACGTGGAGTGCTTCGATTACTGCCTGAACGAATTGAACGAGGACGCGTTGAACGGCGCCGCGCAGATGGAAATTGCCCCGTCCAAAGATGAAAACGAATGAAAAAGAAAATGCGGCGGCTTCGGAATGAAGCCGCCGCTTGAATGGCTTTTAAAGTGCCGTTTATTTGTTCTGTAAATCGGGTTTGTACGTAGTGACAAGTTGGGATACGAGAATTTTCATTGCATCCGTTTCGTCGTATGCCGCCTTGTACAATTCGTCAAGCTTTTTCCACAAATTCTTTTCGTCAAGCTGAATGGGGTTTGCGATGTTGATAAGTCCGTTGGGCGTGGTCTGCATACCTTCCTCGTCCATCAGCCTTTCCTCGTACAGCTTTTCGCCGGGACGAAGCCCCGTGCACTTGATTTCTATATCTACGTTGGGTTCGAGTCCCGAAAGCTTTATGAGGTTGTAGGCGAGGTCGTATATCTTGACAGGCTCGCCCATATCCAGCACGAATATCTGTCCGCCCTGGGCGTACGCGCCCGCCTGCAACACGAGCGACACCGCCTCCGGTATGGTCATAAAGTATCTGATTATGTCCTTGTGCGTGACCGTGACGGGACCGCCTTCCGCAATCTGTCTTTCGAACAGCGGAATTACTGAGCCGTTGGAGCCGAGAACGTTGCCGAAGCGCACCGCCACGAATTTGGTGTGCTTGCTGTTTCTGCCTATGGTCTGGATAATCATTTCGCAGATACGCTTGGTTGCGCCCATAATATTTGTTGGGTTAACCGCCTTATCCGTAGAAATCTGGACGAACACCTTTACGCCGAATTTATCCGCACACTTTGCTACGTTGAGCGTACCGAAAACGTTGTTCTTTACAGCCTCGTTCGGGCTGGTTTCCATTAAAGGCACGTGCTTGTGCGCCGCCGCATTGAACACGATGTCGGGGTGGTATTTTGTGAAGACGTCCTCCATCTTGCCCTTATCCCTTATGCTGGCAATGAGTGCAAGCAGGTTGAGCGACGGGTGCTTTCTTTTGAGCTCCTGTTCGATGTCGTAGGCGTTGTTTTCGTAGATGTCCAGAATTATGAGTTGCTTGGGATTATGCGTTGCTATCTGACGGCACAGCTCGCTGCCGATAGAGCCGCCGCCGCCCGTGACAAGAACAACCTGCCCTTCGATATATCCCATAATCTCGTCGAGGTTGACCTGAATCTGTTCCCTGCCGAGAAGGTCGGTAATGCGCACTTCGCGGAGAGCCGCAACGCTTGCTTCGCCGCTGACTATCTGATATATGCCGGGAAGCGTCTTGACCTTGCAGTCGGTGGTTTTGCATATCTCGTATATGCGCTTGACCTCCGCCTTGGTTGCAGACGGTATGGCAATGAGAATCTCCTCTATCGCATACTTTTCCGCGCACTTTTTTATTTCTTCCGTAGTGCCTACTATCTTTACGTTACCTATGCGCTTGCCCACTTTGGCGACGTCGTCGTCGATTACGCATACGGGGTTGTAGTCTATTTTATCGGTGGTCTGAATTTCTCTTATTAGCGTGGCGCCCGCGTTACCGCCGCCTATAATCATCGCCCTGGTTTTGCCCCTGTTACGGCTGGTAACGGAGTATTTGATCATAATGTATATGCGCTTGGAATAGCGTATTGCAAGCACGAACGAGAAGAAAGTTATGGTGTAGACGAACTGCTGCCAGATGCCAACGAGGAACGGCGAATACGAACAGCCGATTGCAAACGTGAGCACGGCTACGCCGACAAGCTTGAGCGTATCGATAAGCCCGACCGTATCGAACGTGAAATAGTACATTCTGAAAAGTATTAAAAACACGTAGGATGACGCCAGGTTCCCCAGATACCACCAAAGGATTTTAAGCGTCCATTCGAGGTTGCCTGCGAGCACGGCAATGAGCGCCGCCATTGTTATGGCCGCGAAATCGCACAGGGCGACGACTACTATTCCGTTTACGCCACTTCTTTTCTTTTTCACTTCTCTCTCCGTAATTTATGCTGTGTAAAAAATTTTTATAATTATTACTCGACGGCAACGCACTTTGCGAGGTTGCGGGGCATATCCACGTCAAGCCCCTTGGTCACGCTTACGTAATAGCTTAAAAGCTGCAAAGGTATTACCGCAAGACTTGCGGCAAACAGGGGGTCGGTCTCAGGAACGTATACCGTGAAATCTGCGTTCTTTTCAATCGAATAGTTACCGCTTGACGTGACGCCCATAATATAGGCTCCGCGCGATTTTACCTCGACCAGATTACTTACCGACTTTTCGACGAGCGCGGGCTGGGTGATAAGACCTATTACAAGCGTGCCTTCCTCGATAAGGCTTATGGTGCCGTGCTTGAGCTCGCCCGCCGCGTATGCCTCCGAATGGATATAGCTTATCTCTTTAAGCTTTAAGCTGCCCTCCAGACTTACTGCGTAATCTATTCCCCTGCCGATAAAGAAGACGTCCTTCCTGTTCGCGATTTTGGTTGCGAACCATTTCAGGCTTTCGTCGTCGGAAAGTATCTTCTCTATTCCGGTCGGAATTGCAAGCATATCTGCAATGAGCGCGGCGTATCTGCCGTCGTCTATTTGTCCTCTCACCTTGGCAAGCTGGGTAGCCAGCACGTACGCAACGATGAGCTGTGCGCTGTACGCCTTGGTGGTTGCAACCGAAATTTCAGGTCCCGCCTTGGTGTATAGCACCGCGTCCGCCTCCCTTGCAATGGACGAGCCGAGCACGTTGACTATGGCAAGCGTCTTTACCCCGCTCTCCTTTGCGCCGCGGAGCGCCGCAAGTGTGTCCGCAGTTTCACCCGACTGACTTATAACTATAAGCAAATCGTTCTTATTGAAAATGGGATTTCTGTATCTGAACTCGGAAGCGACGTCCACGTGAACGGGCACGCGGGCAAGCTCCTCGATGACGTATTTTGCTACCACGCCGACGTGATAAGCCGAGCCGCAAGCGGCAATCTGAATATTTTCTATCTTGGCAAGCTGGGCGTCGGTCAGTCCCGCTTCGCCCAAATCTATCTTGCCGTCCTTTATAAACGAGTTGATGGTATTGGTAACGACTGCGGGCTGTTCGTGCATCTCCTTCATCATAAAGTGCGCGTAGCCGCCCTTTTCAGCCGCTTCGACGTCCCAGTCGATTGTCTTGGTCTTCTTTTTGATAACCTTTCTGTCAACGTTGTAGAAGGTTGCCTTGCCCTTCTCGAGGCGCGCAATCTCCATATTGTCCACATAGTAAATACTGCGCGTATATTTTAAGATTGCAGGCACGTCGGAAGCGAGGAAGGTTCCCTCGTCGGTAACGCCGACAACCAGAGGGCTGTCCTTTCTTGCAACGTAGATTTCCTCGGGATAATCTTCGAACATTACGGCGATTGCGTAGGAGCCGCGCACGCGCAGGGTGAAGCTGACCATCGCCTCAACGGGGTTGTTCCATTTCTTGTAGTAATAGTCGATTATCTTGGTTGCGATTTCGGTATCCGTTTCCGAATAGAACGTATAACCCTTGCCCAGGAGCTTTTCTTTAAGCTCCACGTAATTTTCGATTATGCCGTTGTGGACGGCTACTATCGAACGGTCGGCATTGTGGTGCGGGTGCGCGTTGGTAACCGAGGGCATACCGTGGGTTGCCCAGCGCGTGTGTCCTATGCCGCAGGTGCTCTTTAACGCCTTGCCGCCGTTAATCATATCGGAGAGCACGCGAAGCCTGCCCTTGGTCTTTACGACCTCGTGCTTACCGTCCGTCCCCTTTACGGCGACGCCTGCGGAATCGTATCCGCGGTATTCTAGTTTCGAAAGCCCGTCCAACAGAATGGGCGCAGCCTGTTTATTTCCGGTATATCCGACTATGCCGCACATATCTTAATTCTCCGAATTCAATCCTTTCTTTCGTAGCCCCTTGCTCTTATCACGGCTACTACACTCTCTGCAAGCTCCTTGCACTCGGCCTGGGTTTCAGCCTCTACCATTACCCTGACCAGCGGTTCGGTGCCCGATTCTCTGACGAGTATCCTGCCGCTGTTGCCCAGTTTTTGCTCCACGCGCTTTACCGCCGCGCGCACCTCTTCGTCCGCCTGCGCCTTAACCTTGTCGTAAACCTTTACGTTTATAAGCACCTGCGGATATTCCTTTACGGGCTCGGCGAGGGCCGAAAGCTTAGCCTTTTTAGCAAGCATAACTTCCAGAATTTTGAGGCTGGTTAAAATGCCGTCGCCCGTAGTTGCGTACTTTGAAAAAATTATGTGTCCCGACTGTTCGCCGCCCAGCCTGTTGCCGTGGGCGTTCATATATTCGTGCACGTATTTATCGCCGACTGCGGTCTTTACGTAATCTATTCCGATCTGGTCAAAAGCTTTATACAGCCCGAAGTTGGACATTACCGTGGTTACGACCGTATTGGTGACGAGCTTGCCGCGCTCCTTCATATATCTGCCGTAGATATACAAAATCTTGTCGCCGTTTACGACCTCGCCGTTTTCGTCCACGCAAAGGCATCTGTCCGCGTCGCCGTCGTAGGCAAAGCCGACGTCCAGCCCCTTTTCCTTTACAAGTCTGCACAGTCCCTCGATATGAGTCGAACCTGCGTTTTCGTTTATGTTGAAGCCGTTGGGCTGGGCGTTTATAATCACCGTGGTTGCGCCGAGCGCGTCGAACACGCTCTTTGCGATATTCCAGCTCGAGCCGTTTGCACAGTCAAGCCCGACCTTCATTCCCCTGAACGAATAGACGCCCAGCGAAATGAGATAGGCGATATATCTGTTTCTTCCCTCGGTATAGTCTACCGTGCAGCCGAGCTCCTTACCCGTTGCGTACTCAAGCTTGTCCGCGCCAAGCACGGGTTTGCCGTCTATATAGTCCTCTATGAGTGCAATGGTAGCTTCGTCGATCTTTTCGCCTTCGCGGCTGAAAAGCTTTATGCCGTTATCGTAGTAGGGATTGTGGCTTGCCGAAATCATTATGCCGCAGTCGAACCCCTCGGTACGGGTGATATACGCAACCGACGGCGTAGTGGTGACGTGCAGCATATACGCGTCCGCGCCCGAAGCAGTAAGCCCCGAGATAAGCGAATATTCGAACATATAGCTCGAACGGCGTGTATCCTTTCCTATGACCACTTTCGCGGGGGTATCGACTCCCGCTTCTCGCCTCTTCAGATTGAAATACCAGCCGAGAAATCTGCCGACCTTGTATGCGTGTTCGGCGGTCAGGGTGACGTTAGCCTCTCCCCTGAATCCGTCCGTTCCGAAATATCTGCCCATAAAACTAATCCCTTGTAACTACGTTGCCGCGCCCCTTGTAGATGCTGTCCGCCGCGATTACGCCGCGCACCGAAGAGAGCGGATAGACGCTCGAACGCCTGCCTATCACCGTGCCCGGATTGAGCACGCTGTTGCAGCCGACCTCGACGAAATCGCCGAGCATCGCGCCCACCTTTTTCAAGCCCGTTGCCATTTCCGTATCGCCGTGAATTACCACATTGGTCTTATCCGACTTGACGTTGGAAGTTATCGAGCCCGCGCCCATATGCGCCTTGTAGCCAAGTATGCTGTCGCCCACGTAGTTGTAGTGCGGCACCTGCACGCCGTCGAACAAGATGACGTTTTTGAGTTCCGTGGAGTTGCCAACCACGCAGCCGCTACCGACGAGGGCGTTGCCTCTGATATAGGCGCCCGGTCTTACCTCGGTATCCGCGCCGATTATAGCGGGCGCGCCGATATACGCCGTGGAAGCGATTTTCGCGCTCTTGTGTATCCACACCTGCGGAGCGGTTTCCGTATAGTCCGCGCCCAGCTTTTCGCCGAGAGAAACTATCAAAGCGCCGATACCCTTTAAAGCTTCCCACGGATATGAAAAGCCCTTGAGGTATTCCCCCGCAATAGTATGTGACAAATCGTACAAATCAATTATCTTTATCAAAATTCCACCCGCGTCCGCGCGTGCCGCACGGGCGCATTTATCTATTATATAAAGTCGTTTAATATATTATACTATCAATCGTCCGTCATTGCAAGTATTTTCGACAAATTACGACAACGCGCGATTTTTGAGCCCGTTTGCGGCGTTTTGGCGATTGCCCCCTTAGTATGCCCGAATTACCGCGCTTTTACCACCCGTGCGGACAAATTGCGTCCAAAAAAATTTTTTCACGAAATTTTCAAAAAACAAGCAAAAGCGCCGAACGCAAGCCGTCCGGCGCTTTGATTTAACCTAGCGATATTCTGTCCGACACACTGCGGATAAACATACCGCTGCTTGTGCCTTCGTCGATACAGGAGCTGATAAACGACGTGTATTTTTCGGTCACTCTCAGAGGTCTTATCTGCGAGATTACCGCGTTGATAAGCTCGTCCCTGTAGAGGCTGACGTTCTCCAAAAGTATAGCCTTGACGAGCGCGATTACGTCGTACGGCGAGAAGTCCGTATCCATCTGGCGGACGGATGTGCCCTCCTCCACGCGGTACCTTTCGAACGCAACCGCTTTGTCAGTCTTGTAGTAGTGCGTTGCACCCAGAAGGGAAGCTGACTTGAACGAGCACGCGGGAATGAGCGAAACCACTTTGCCTTCCAGTCTGCTGCCGTATTTCTGTATGCCGTACTGCGCCAGCACGCGCTTTACGAGGAACTGTTCGGAAATGGGCTCCTCCGCAGTTACCACCGACTTTATCGTCTTGATGAGTTCTGCGTCCATACTGCCGCTCAAAAGGGCGTTGGAGTCCGCCGCCGTAACCGCGGTTTTGGCAAGCTTATATGCGCGCTTGTAGTTGCCCGAAATGTTGTTTTCCTTGGAGGTAAGTCTGTCCAGATAGTCCTTTATCTTCTTGATTTCCCTCTTGGGATTGTTGAAGAAGTTAACAGAGTACAGACGGATGACGTTCCAGTTGTTGCGCTTCAAGGTGTTGACCTGCATTACGTACTTATCCTTGATGGAGAAGTTCTTGTTGCCGTCGCACAGCACCGCCAGAATGAAGTTGCGCTTGTTCTTGGGGTCGAGTACGCCGACGTCGATTTTGAAGTCCGAAACGCCGACGTCGCAGCGGCAGTCGTAGCCGTAGGAGGAAAGCTCCTTGGCAACGTACTTGCCTATACCAGTCCTGTTTATGATGACCTCGTCGCTGGGCGCGGCTATGCCCGTTCTGCCTTTTTCGGAAAATTCCAGGAAGGCTTTAAGACCGGCAACGCCCCTCGAAGTGGTGCGTGAAAGGTCTATCATAGAGTAGCGCATAGAGGAGAATACTACCATCTCCTCCCTTGCCCTGGACACCGCAACGTTGAGGCGGCGCCAGCCGCCGAACTGATTTAAAGGACCGAAGTTCAGAGATATTTTACCCAGCGTATCGGGACCGTAGCACACCGAGAAAAGGATAACGTCTCTTTCGTCGCCCTGCACGTTTTCGAGGTTCTTGACGAACAGCGGCTCCTCCCTATCATAGGCGTAATCTTCCAGCCCCTTATCCGCAATAGCCTTGTTGAGCATCTTTTCGATATATACCTGCTGGGGAGTCGAGAACGTGACAACGCCGATAGATGAGCGGCGCGCCGAGGGGTCGGAAAGGCGTTTGATAACTTCCTTGACGAGCGCTTCCGCCTCCTCCTTGTTGCACTTGGTGCCGCCGCGCTGATATACGCCGTTTTCCACGTAGCGGAATTTGACTTTGCTGTCGAGCGCGTCGGGCGACGGGAAGGTGCACAGCTTGGAAGAATAGTACATTATGTTGGAGAAAGCGATAAGGCTTTCGTGCTTGGAACGGTAGTGCCACGTAAGATGCTTTTCGGGTATGCCGAGGGCAAGGCAGTCGTCCAGCACGCTTTCGAGGTCGTCCGTTTCGGGGTTGTCCTCGTCCGCGCCCACCGACATAAAGAAGGACGTGGGCGGCATCTGTTTGGGGTCGCCGACGATTATTGCGCTCTTTGCCCTTGCAAGCGAGGGCACCGCCTCGCACGTGGGAAGCTGGGAGGCCTCGTCGAAGATTACTATATCGAACAGGTCGAGCGACGCGGGCAGATACTGCGAGACCGTGAACGGGCTCATCAGCATACAGGGCGCGACAACCTTTAACAGCTCTGGTATTTCACCCAGCAACGTGCGCAGGTTGAGTCCGCGGGGATTGCCCTTTGTCTGGCGGCGAAAAGACATAAGCTCGAGCGCAAGCGCGCCCTCCGTTTCCTCTCCCGGCAGACGGGATATGAGGTCGTGGCGGATTTTGTCGCGCGTGAGCTTTGTGAACTCTTCCAGAATCTGCGAAAAGTTGCTTGCCGTTTCGTCCAGCACGGTTGCCGAAAAACCCGAAAGTCTGGGGTCGGCGGGAATGTTCTTCTGGACGAAATTTCTGTATACGTTTTTGCGGAACGCCGAAAGAATTTTTTCGCCGCTTATCTGTCCGCTTTCCAGCGCGTCGGTTATGAAAGTCAGTCCGTTGTCGTTCAGCTTTTTAGCCGTTCCTTTGTACATAGCCCACGCCGGAAGCATATCGATGTTGTCGATAAGCGCGGTGCACTTTGCGTAGTAATAGTCGTATATATCCTCGTCCGAAATGAGCTGT
This sequence comes from Clostridia bacterium, assembly GCA_029066845.1. GTDB lineage: Bacteria > Bacillota > Clostridia > Christensenellales > Borkfalkiaceae > Coproplasma. The sequence continues at coordinate 11,663 of JAIEFR010000017.1, forward strand.
TTATTGGCTTCAACCGTTTCGGCGAAGTAATCGCAGCTCTGCGTAAAAGACTTTGCCGCGCCGAGCAAACCCGCGAAGAGCGGCTTCAAATGACCGTCCGAAGCCTTTGCGCAGACCGAGTTGAACGCATCGGCATTGTAGTCCATAAACACGCCGCCGCACAGCTCGTGGAAGTTATACAGCGGAGCCAGGAAGTCGTCCCTCTTCTTGTCGTTAATGCCGCCCGTAATTCCCACGAAGTTGGAAGCAAGCTTGGTATAGGAAAGTATCTTGCGCTTATCCTGCTCGATTTCCAGCGCAGCCTTTACCCATTCGAGTTCCTCGCCCTCCTTCAACGGAGTCTTGGCAAGATGGTTTATGCGCTTGACGATAACCGTGAGCGGACGGGACGCGAGATAGTCGCCCTTGCAGTTTTCTATCTCCTCGTCGATGACGTTGGCAAACTTGGAAACGTCGGCAAGCGCCTTGAATTTGTTGAGCCAGTTTTTTACGCCCGCGTCGTAGCGAAGGTTGGCGTTGTAGAAAGTGTAGAACTCCCTTTCGTCGCACGTGAAGAAAACGTTCAGATCGCCGCCCGAAAGCTTCTTGACAATCTGCACAAGGTTGTTGAGCTTTTTGGAAGTGAAAGTACTTATCTTCTGGTTGAAGGTGTTGAGGAAAAGCGCGAGATAGTTTTTGAGGTGCTGCAGCTCGGCAACCACTACCTCCGCCGAATACAGTACGGAGCGCTTGATTTTTTCGTCGCACTCGGTGATGTTTACGTTTGCAAACGGCGAACGGTATACGCCGCCGCACTCCCTTGCCGCCGCCTGCGCGGTCAGGAGCATATTTTCATACTCGGCAAGCTTCTTTGCCGTAAGGTTGTCGTAGAATGTGCTTTCTATATTGACAAGCTCGGGCGCAGCCGCGTTTTGCAGATAGTTGACTATTCCGTCGTAGACCGAAACGCCCAGTCCGCGCTTTTTGTGTAGCGCGTACAACGGCTGGTGAAGCGTGTCGCGGTATTCGCCGATAGCCTCGCCGTCGGCTATGAATTTGGTTTCGTCGTATTCCGATTTAAGCGAGAGAGTATTCTCTATCGAACGCACTATCTCGCCCTTATCCACCGTCTTGCCGCTGTGCATTTCAAGACAGAATTCGCCTATGCCTATATCGTTAAGACGCTTTTTTACGACCTGCAACGCCGCCTGTTTTTCGGCGACGAAAAGCACGCGTTTGCCACTGTCGAGAGCGTTTGCGATTATGTTGGTTATGGTCTGGCTCTTGCCCGTTCCCGGAGGTCCGTGCAGGACGAAGGTCGTGCCCTTTCCCGATTCCGCAACCGCAGCGTACTGCGAGCTGTCGCACGAAAGCGGCGTTAAAACATCCGTAGGCTTGGCGTCGTCCTCGTTTGCGCCGCTCAGCTTGTTGTCGATAAATTTGTTGGTGTTTTCAAGCAGTCCCGCAATCATAGGGTTCTGCTTATAAAGGCTCATATTGTCCCTGACGTCGCGCCACATTGCGTAGCCGGCAAAGGTGAACTGGGCAAGGTATACGTCCTCGTAAACCAGCCAGCCCTTCATATGCGCCGTCTTTGCGCGGAACACCGCAAGCATCTCGACAGGGGTGAGTTTTTCGTCCTCTATACCCCTTATATCCACGCCGAATTCCTGCTTTAAAAATTCGAGCAGCGTGGTGTTTACGGCATAGTCGTCGCCCAGTTCCAGCGCAACGCCCTGCGACTTGGTCTTTTTGAGGTTGACGGGCAACAGCACTATGGGGGCGTACTTGTAGTCCTTCTCGTCCGAGTGTTTCCATTTGAGGAAGCCGAACGCGAGATATATGGTGTTTGCGCCCACCTCCTCGCGCGAGGATTTGCCCTTTCTTATAAGCGTCTGCACCGCTTCCTGCAAGCCGCTTTCGCCCGAGTACGAGCGGACTATCTGGGAGTTAAGCTCTATCGATACAAGCTCCGAAAGTGTCTTGGCTTTGTTGCCCGTGCCGAAGTACAGAGCGTCGTCTATCTTGCTTTGGTTGGCAAGCAGGGTGAGCGTGCTCTTGCCCTCTATCTTGTTGAAAAACACCTTCAGGTCGGGAAGCAGCAGATGCACGCAGTCGCGCATATAACGGAAGTTCAAAAGGTTGTTTTTGAGCGACAGGTCGAGAAGCCTTCTTTCCCAGTTTCTGTTTTTGGAAGCTTTGCGCTTTAAGGAAAGGCTGTCCGCGTCGATAAGCTTTTCGGGCTTTGCGTCGTATGAATAGCGGTTGTCGCCCAGAATTTCGTACGACTTGCCGTCGCCCACCTTTATGGGCATAGAGAATATGCCGCCGATACGGCAACGCTTTACGTCGATACAGCACTCGAATTTGCCCTGTTGCAACAGCGTTGCAAAGTGCGCCGAAGCGGTTGCAAAGCTTGCGTTTTTGTGCGCAAACAAATCGTCCACGTCCACAACGGCAAGATTGTTTACGCCCGCAGCAACGTAGCGTTCTATAACGGACATATCGTCCTGCAAAGGCGAGTTGAAGCAGCTTTCGTGCAGCCATACGCCCACGCCTATCTTGGTTTTACCGACCAGTATTACGGGATTGAATTTTGCCGCTTCCAGACAGGAAGCCATATATACCGCCATTAAGAGCGGCGAGCCCTTGCGCGAGGGCACGAGGTCCGCAAGATTGCCCACCCTTATAAGCTGGGTGGAATCGCCGCCGTGCTCCCTTTCGATATTGAGATTGCGGATTGCGGAAAACATAGAAGCGAACGCGTACATAAGCGCGTTTTTATCGTTGCCCGAATAGCCGCTGAATTCCTTGGAGTAGCCCCACGTTTTGAGCTGTAAGCCCGCCTCCGCCAGAATTTTCTGGCAGTCGGAAAGGCGCGGACGGACAAACGCGGCAAGCATTTCGGCATTGCCCGAAGTGCCCGACCAGCTTTCCATAGAAACGGCTTTGACCTGCGAGCTTATGTCGCAGATGACCGTCTTGCCGCAGCATACCGTTACGGTTACGGTGCAGTCCTCGGCGTCCTCCAGCTCCGCAAGATACTTGGGATTTAAAAGAGAGGGCGTCTTGACCTCCATACTGCTTTCGGCGGGAATCTGGTCTATTTCTATCTGCGCGGGCAGAATGAGTTTGTTGGAACCCGTAACCTGAATTACTACGTTTTCCAACGCCTCCTCTCCGTTGTTGACCACTCTGAATGAGGTGAAAAGCGGAATACGGTTATAGTAGGTTGCGTACGATACGCAATTCAAAAGCTCCCCGTCCAGATCCAAAGTTTCAAGCAACTGTTTAGCTTTTTTGTTCGCTGCCATCTGATTTCCTCTCGCTGTAATTTTCGTCCCTATAATTATATCACGACCTGACGAAACTTTCAACTTTTCAAAGGTAATTATTGCCTGTTTTCGACATAATAAAAGCGGCTTTTTTATAAGCCGCCTTTAAATTGCCTGTTTTTAAGTTGAACGCCGCATATTACCTTATCAACGCCAGTTCTTTGAGCGCCCTGGTATACGCGATATATTTTTCGTTGTCGGTCATATCCCCGTCCGCAACGGCGACTGCGGTAAATTCCAGTCCCTTGCTTTCGTAGACGGTTAAAAGATTGATTTTGCTCTTGGAAATCTTGCCGCTTTCCCTGACTATATTGTAGGTCTTTTTTGCATAGTCGTACAGTTTTTCTTCCGAGGTTATGACCGCGCGCAAGCCCTGCTTGTCCGCAAGGAAGGAAGCTATTCCGCGGTTCGAAACGGTGACGACGTCCTCTCCGCCCAGCCCTATCGCCTGCATACTCACATTGAGATTTTGGGATACGAAATAGACTATCTGATTGGTATTGCGGTAGTTCAGATCGAGCGTGGAAACGGGCAAGCCCAGTTCCGCCCAGTCGTCGATGCCGCGGAAGTTGGTGATATTCTGCTTTAAATCGCCGAATATATTGAACTTTGCCGAGGCGTTTACCCTGCGCAGTATGTCGTATTCCACGGGCGCAATGTCCTGCGCCTCGTCTACAAACACAAAGGAATACGCGGGGGTCAGCTTGCAGCCAAGCTCGCACAGTATGCGGCAGATTGCGTACGCGTCGCTCTTGACAAGCTTATCCGAAGCCACGCCGAAACGCTGCTTTGCGGGCTTGACTATTTCGCGGTAGAAAAAGCGCGCAAGCTCCACCTTGCTTTCACACTTGCCGATTTTCACAAGGTATTTTTCGCCGCGCACGACTTCGGCAAAGTCGCAGATTATATCGAATTCCGAGGCTATGTTTTCGACCAGTAATATGGTTGCGTCGATTTCCTTTTTGGTCTGCTCGCGCTTTTCAATCCTGTCGGGATAGGTGTACTCCGATCTGTCGCCTATGCGCTGTTTATAACGCTTTAAGTCCTCTATTTCCTTTTCAACGGTGACGCGCAGATTGTGCAAATCGTCAACCGCCGAAGCGCAGATATGCCTGCCGTGAGCGCGGATAAAGCGCAGCGATTTATAGAACGACAGAAGCTGTTTGTAGAAGTAATAGTACCCCTCCATTCTGTCGTCCGTGCGGTTGACAGTCAGAAATTCCTTCACGTCGCTCACGCAATTGAATAGCTCGCGCATACGCTTGGTGTAAAAGAGTCCGCCGTCCTGCTTTTCCTTGATTTCGCCCAGCACGCACCTGCGCACGCGCAGACCCGCGTTTTTAATTTTTTCGTATTCTTTCTGCTGCTCGTCGATGGAGTGCAGAATTGCCGTAACGAACTCGTCGCCATCGTCGCTGGGCAACATACCGCGCACGCCCGAATAAATCTTTGCAAGCTTTTTGCGCACGTCCGCAACGAAGTTTTGCGAATAGACGTACTTAAGATACTTTCCGTCAACGGGCGCGAAGCCGTCCACCCTGTCCGAAAGGTCTATGCCGAAGCTCTTTAATATGCGGTAGTAATAGCTTTCCAGCGTGACCGTCCTTACCCTCTCCAATTCGAGAATCTGGGCAAGCTCGTCGATGAACGCGTTAAAGCTGTCCGACGGCGTTATGACCAGAACGGAAGCCGGTTTGAGCTGTTCGTTGTTGTATAGAAGATAGGAAAGTCTGTGCAGCAAAATCATCGTCTTGCCGCTGCCCGCAACGCCCTGAACGATAAATTCGGCGTCCTCGGGTGCGGTGATAATTTCGTACTGCTTTTCCTGTATGGTTTCGATTATGTCGCAGATTTCCTGCTTCTCTTTACGCGAGGAGAGTATTTCCTTTAAGAATGGGTCGAAGATGACGGCGGCATCGCGCCCTGCGATTTCCTCCTTGGAAAGGTTGTCGCCTACCGACAGATATTCGTTTTTGAAATCCTCCACCCTGCCGCTTTTTGTGCGTATCGCCCTGCGCAGAACGAGCTTGTAGTTGAACTGATTTATGGTGAAATCGAGCTTGCTTTTCTGGTAGTATCGCCTTGCAAGCGGCGCGCGCCAGTCCACTATTTCCAGCCCCTCGTCGCCGCGCTTGCCGATGTAGTAGGAATTATACCCGTCCTTATCGTCAACCAGATCCATACGCGCGAAATACGGCTCGTCGAAAAAGCACTTAAAGGTCTGCCTCTTCTGTTTGCAGGAGGATATTACCGCGTTGAGTTCGAGCACGCGCCTGTACTTTTCCGCGTCGTAATCGGGTAAATTTGTGAGCGCGGACTTTTCGTCCTCCGCCTCCTTTATCTTTCTGCCGAGCTTGGAAAGATACAGCACTTTAAGCATAGAAAGCACTGCGGCAATGTGCTCGTCCTCCCACGCTCTCTGCTTGCCCTCGTCAAGCAAATCCAGGTAAAACTTTTTATCCGCATTCTTCTTGGGGTTGATTAAATTTTTAAGTTTCCGGATATCCGCCATACAAAATCGTCCTGATAATTAAGTATAGCAGATGCGCACCGAAAAATCAAGAGTTTGCCAAAATTAGTGCTTTTTTGTTCAAATCTTTAAAGCACACGATTGTCAGCGCGACGGTTACTATCATTGCAACTCCGTCGGCTATGGGCGCAGCCCACAGACAGCCGTCTATACCCATTGCAAGCGGCAGAGTACAGACGAGCGGAACGAAGCAGACTATATCGCGCACAAGCGATGCCGCTATTGCAAGCACGGGCTTACCAAGCGCCTGGAAAAAGATTGACGACATCTTTATCGTGCACGTGAAGGTTACGAACATTAAGAATATGCGGAACAGTTTTTTACCGAACTGCCAGTAGGTTTCGGGGTTGACCTGTTCGGGGTCGGGTTTTCCGAAAATTGCGACTACCGTACTCGGCGCCGCCTCGAAAAGTATGGTGAATACAAGCCCGACAACAACCGTGCTTGACAGAATATACAAATACAGTCTTTTAATACGCGAATAGTTTTTCGCGCCCATATTGTAGCCGATTATGGGCTGACAGCCGAGCACTATGCCCACCACTATATTGATAACGACTGTGAACACCTTGCTTTCGACGCCGATAAGCGCAATAGGCGTATCGGGGTCATTGAGGTCGATTGCGCCGTATTTTGCAAGCATAATATTGCAGACGAGCGAGATTATAACAATCGTAACCTGCGTTATGAACGACGACAGACCGAGCTTTATTGCGGGGAATACCGCCTTGAAATCGGGAATAAAGCTCTTTAATTTAAGCTTGAAGGTCTTGGTGCGGAAGAAGTAAATCACCGCTATAACGAACGATACGCACTGACCGATAACCGTTGCCCACGCGGCGCCCGCCATACCCCATTTGCAACCGTATATAAACGCGGGGTCGAGGGCGATATTTACTAGCGCGCCCGACAGCATTGAAGCCATAGACCACCCGGGAGCGCCGTCCGCGCGTACCACCGCGTTCATCATATTCATAGCCATATATACGGGGAAGAAGGGCAAAATTATATTGAAGTATTCGATTGCGTAGCCGATACTTTCCGAGGACGCGCCGAAGGTTGAAAGCAGCTGCCTCTTCAACGGGAAGAATACCGCGATTAAAATTACGCTGACAAGCACGGTTAAAACCAAACCCGTGCCTACGGCTTTGCTCGATTTTTCGGTTTCGTGCCTGCCCTGGCAGATATTCAGGTATGCGGCACAGCCGTCACCAATCCACCACGCGAACGCCTGCGCAATTATGAATATGGGAAAAACTACGCCCGTTGCCGCGTTGCCGAGAACGGACAGCTCGCTGTTGCCGACAAATATCTGGTCAACGATATTGTACAGTGCGCTGACGAGCAGCGACAGTATGCACGGTATGCAGAATTTGAGCATAAGTTTGCCGAGTTTTTCATTGCCGAGAAAATCGTTTTGTTCCTGTTCCATAAAAACCTCCGAAAAAAAACCACCTGAAAATTACTGCGGAACACAAAAAATAAGCGTAGAAATTCGTCCGAATTTCTACGCTTATATCAGCTGTCCGACCCTTATATAGTATCAGAATTTTTTGATTTTGTCAATTATTTTCCGCTCTTTACCGCCGCAAAGCCCCTTTCCAGGTCGGCGATTATGTCGTCGATATGCTCCGTACCTATGGACAGACGGATGGTATTTTGGTGAATTCCCTGCTCCTCCAGCTCCGCCGCAGACAGCTGCGAGTGCGTGGTGGTTGCGGGGTGAATTACAAGGCTCTTTACGTCCGCAACGTTTGCAAGAAGGGAGAAAATTTTGAGGCTGTCTATAAACTTGAACGCCTCCTCCTTCCCGCCCTTTATGTCGAAAGTGAAGATGGAAGCTCCGCCGTTAGGGAAGTATTTTTTGTAAAGCTTGTTGTCGGGGTGGTCTTTGAGCGAGGGGTGGTTTACCTTTTCGACAAGCGGATGTTTGGAGAGATACTCCACTACTTTTATCGTGTTCTGCGCGTGCCTTTCAAGTCTTAGCGAAAGAGTTTCCACGCCCTGCAACAGTAAGAACGCGTTGAACGGCGAAATGGTTGCGCCCGTATCCCTTAAAAGAATCGCCCGTATGTAAGTAACGAAAGCAGCCGCGCCTACCGCGTCCACGAACGATACGCCGTGATAGCTGGGGTTGGGGTCTGCAATGGCGGGGAATTTGCCGCTTGCGCGCCAGTCGAACCTGCCCGAATCTACTATTATTCCGCCCAGCGTTGTGCCGTGACCGCCGATAAACTTGGTTGCCGAATGTACGACTATATCCGCACCGTGCTCTATGGGACGGATCAAATAAGGCGTGCCGAAAGTGTTGTCGATGACGAGCGGCAAGCCGTGCTTATGCGCGATTGCGGCAACAGCGTCGATGTCGGGTATATCGCTGTTGGGGTTGCCCAGGGTTTCCAGATAGATTGCGCGCGTTTCGAGCTTGATTGCGCCCTCCAGCTCTTTGAGGTCGTGCGCGTTGACGAAGGTTGCGCTTATACCGTAGTGCGGCAGAGTGTGGCATAAAAGATTGTAACTGCCGCCGTAAATGGTCTTTTGCGCGACTATGTGTCCGCCGTCCGCCGCAAGCGCCAGAATTGCGTAGGTTATAGCCGCCGCTCCCGACGAGAGAGCCAGAGCCGCAACTCCGCCTTCCAGCGCGGCAATGCGCTTTTCCAGAACGTCCTGCGTGGAATTGGTAAGCCTTCCGTATATGTTGCCGGCGTCCGCCAGCGAGAAGCGCGCCGCCGCGTGCTCGGAATTTTTGAAGACGTAGGATGTCGTCTGATAGATAGGAACGGCGCGCGCGTCGGTTGCGGGGTCCGCCTCCTCCTGTCCTACGTGAAGCTGCAAAGTTTCGAATTTATAGTTGCTCATATATCGACCTCTTGAAAATTTGATTGAATTCATTATATTGCTAATTACCTACTTTGTCAATAGGTTAATAGGTTATTGTTGGAAATTTTTATGGAAATATAAAAAAATATTGAATTATCCTATTACCCTATGGTATAATAGGTTTATAAAACGAGGTGACATTATGATTTCGACGAAAGGTCGGTACGCTTTGCGCGTTATGATTGATTTGGCTCAGCAACCCGAAGGACAGTTTGTGCCACTCGAGGAGATTGCCAATCGTCAGGAAATTTCGAAAAAGTATCTGGAAATAATTTTGAAAATTCTGATTGAGAAAAAGCTTTTGAAGGGGCAGCGCGGAAAGGGCGGCGGATATATGCTGACAAGACCGCCCGAGCAATATTCAGTAGGTGAAATTCTGGAGCTTACGGAAGGCACCCTTGCAGCCGTGGCGTGCCTTGGGAAAGGCGCGGAGCCGTGTGCGCGAAAGTCAAGCTGCCTCACCCTTCCGCTCTGGAAAAAGTACGACGATTTAACCCACCAATTTTTTTACTCGGTTACGCTTTCCGATATATTAAACGGAACAATATAAAAAAGAGCCGCAATTTAAGCGGCTCTTTTATTTTATAAATTTCAATTCCAGTTTGTTATTATACCGTCAACGTAGTGCCAGTAATACGCGTCGTCCGGGGGAGTCGTTTCGGAATACCAGGCAATGCTTTCGGGCGAAGAATTTTCCGCCGCTCTCCACTCTTCGAGCGTGCTCTTTGCATAAATTGTTTTAAAGCTTGTGCAACCGTAGAAAACCGTATCGCCGAAAGTAATTTTTTCCTTGCCGTCCAAAACTACGGTTTCAAGGCTGCTGCAATTGCAGAACGCTCTGTCGTCGATAGTACTTACGGACGACGGCAACTCCACGGTTTTGAGCTTACAATCTCTGAAAGCGTACTTGCCGATTGTTGTTACACCGCTGCCTATCGTGATACTTTCCAGACCGCAGCCCGTGAACGCGTTGTCGGCGATAACTTCCACAGTGTCCGGCAAAACTATATTTTTCAGATTTTCGCTGTGATAGAATGTATGACCTTTAATAGTCTTTACGCCCTTACCGAGCGTTACGTTTTTAAGATTATGGCATTGTTCGAAAGCGCTTTCTTCGATAGTTGTAACGTTGTCCGGTAGGGTTATGCTTTCAAGAGAATTGCAGCCGCCGAACGCAGACTTGCCTATCGTAGTCACTCCGCTGCCTATAGTTACGTTTTTCAGATTGGAGCAACCCGAAAACGCCTGTTCGCCGATGACCTTTACGCTGTCGGGAATGGTTACGCTTTCAAGATTATCAAAATGAAAGTGTCCTATTTCCTCAACGGGTTTTCCGTTGTAAACGGAAGGTATAACCATTTCCGCTTCCGCTTTGGAAACGTTACCGTATTCGCAGATATAATAAGTGCCGTCGTCGCTCAAAGTAAAGCGGAGCGCAGGGTCCTCCTTGCACGCCGTCAAACCGAATGTGCAGGCGAAAATTGCTATTACAACAGATAACAGACCGAATAATTTACGTTTCATTTTGTTATTACTCCCACTCGATGGTTGCGGGGGGTTTGGAAGTTATATCGTACACGATGCGGTTGATGTGCTTGACCTCGTTTACGATGCGGTTGGAAGCCGCTTCCAGCACCTCGTAGGGAATACGCGAGAAGTCGGCGGTCATAAAGTCGGTCGTGGAAACGCCGCGCAGAGCAAGCGTATAGTCGTACGTTCTGCCGTCGCCCATAACGCCAACCGAGCGCATATTGGTGAGCACCGCAAAGTACTGGTTGATGTCGCGGTCAAGGTGCGCTTTGGCAATTTCCTCGCGGAAAATTGCGTCCGCGTCCTGCAAGGTTGCAACCTTTTCGGGCGTGATTTCGCCGATTATTCTTATTGCAAGACCGGGACCGGGGAAGGGCTGGCGCCATACAAGCTTTTCGTCAAGCCCCAGCGTTATGCCCAGTGCACGCACTTCGTCCTTGAACAGCATACGGAGCGGCTCGATTATTTCCTTGAAATCGACGTAGTCGGGAAGTCCGCCCACGTTGTGGTGGCTCTTGATTACCGCCGCGTCACCTAAACCCGACTCGATAACGTCGGGATAAATGGTGCCCTGAACGAGATAGTCTACCCTGCCTATCTTCTTTGCCTCGTCCTCGAACACGCGGATAAATTCTTCGCCGATTATCTTGCGCTTACGCTCGGGGTCGGTTACGCCTTTAAGCTTGCCAAGGAATCTTTCGCCAGCGTTGACGCGCACGAAGTTTACTCCGCTGTCGGCAAAAGCCGCCTCCACCTCGTCGCCCTCGTTTTTACGCATAAGACCGTGGTCAACGAAGATGCAGGTGAGCTGGCTGCCTATTGCCTTTGCAAGCAGTTTGCACGCAACCGAGCTGTCCACGCCGCCCGACAGAGCAAGCAAAGCCTTGCCGTTGCCGACCTTTGCGCGGATGTCGCGGATAGCAGTCTGAGCGTACTCCTCCATCGTCCAGTCGCCCTTGCAGCCGCAGACGTTGTAGAGGAAATTTCCCAGCATATCGAAGCCCTGTTCGGTGTGGTTGACCTCGGGGTGGAACTGCGTGCCGTAGAATTTCTTCTGAGCGTTTTCGATTGCGCCGTAGGGGCACTTATCGCTGTGGCCGACCGCGCGGAAGCCCTCGGGCAACGTGGCGATGTGGTCGTTGTGGCTCATCCATACGACGGACTTTTTCTTCAAGCCCTTGAAAAGCAGTGAATTCGTATCGAACTCGCAGTCCGTTCTGCCGAACTCGGCAACCGCCGTTTCGTTTGCCTTTTCGATTTTGCCGCCCAGCCCGTAAACGAGGAACTGCGCGCCGTAGCAAATGCCCAAAATGGGCACGCCAAGCTCGAAAATCTCATTGTCCATTCTGGGTGAATCGTCCAGATAGACCGAATTGGGTCCGCCCGTAAAAATTATACCTTTAAGGTTCATCGCGCGGATTTCTTCAATCGGCGTTTTATACGATTTGACTTCGCAGTAAATTTTATGCTCGCGCACTCTGCGCGCTATAAGCTGGTTGTACTGTCCGCCGAAGTCCAAAACGAGTACTTTTTCGTGTTGCATTGTTTAAATCCTTTGTTTAAAAATTTTTACGGAGGCGCGAGCCTCCGTGTTAATTCAGTTTTAACCCTTAGGGGAATAGTTGGGCGCTTCCTTGGTTATCGAAATATCGTGAGGATGAGATTCTGCCAAAGAAGCCGCGGTCATCTTGACGAATTTGCCGTTCTTTCTCAGCTCGTCAACCGTGCCGTTGCCCGTGTAGCCCATACCTGCGCGAAGTCCGCCCATAAGCTGGAAGATTATGTCCGCAAGCGCGCCCCTGTAAGGCACTCTGCCCTCGACGCCCTCGGGAACGAATTTGATTGCGTTGGACTGGAAATATCTGTCCTTGCCGCCCTTTGCCATTGCGGGGAGCGAGCCCATTCCGCGATAGGTTTTAAAGCTTCTGCCCTGATAGATTTCAAGCTCGCCGGGCGCTTCCGTCGTGCCCGCAAACAGGGAGCCGAGCATTACCGCGCTGCCGCCTGCCGCGATTGCCTTGACGATGTCGCCCGAATATTTGATACCGCCGTCGGCGATAATGCGCTTCTTGTGCTTGTCCGCTTCCTCTGCGCAGTCCATAATTGCCGAAAGCTGGGGCATACCTATGCCCGCAACGATACGCGTGGTGCAGATAGAGCCGGGACCTATGCCCACCTTTACTACGTCCGCGCCGGCCGAGAATAGGTCGTGCGTGGCTTCCGCCGTTGCGACGTTGCCCGCAACCAGGGGCAGGTCGGGATACTTTTCCTTTGCCTTAGCCACGTGGTTGATAATGTTTTTGGAATGACCGTGCGCGGAGTCGAGAACTACTATATCGACGTGCGACTTGACGAGCGCGTCAATTCTGTCAAGCATATCGGCGGTTGCGCCTATTGCCGCGCCGACTAAAAGTCTGCCCTTCTTGTCGGTTGCACGGTTGGGGTACTGAATGGCCTTCTCGATATCCTTTATGGTGATAAGACCTTTGAGCATACCGTTTTTATCTACGATGGGAAGCTTTTCGATGCGGTGCTTGCCCAGGATTTTCTGCGCTTCTTCAAGCGATGTGCCCTCGGGTGCCGTGACCAGATTTTCCTTGGTCATAATTGCGGAAATGGGCTGGTCGAAATTGGTTTCGAAACGCATATCGCGGTTGGTCAGAATACCGACGAGCTTGCCGTTTTCGGTGATGGGCACGCCCGATATGCGGTATTTTTCCATAAGTGCGCGCGCCGCCGAAACGGGCTCCTGCGGGGTAAGGAAGAACGGGTCGGTTATAACGCCGTGTTCACTGCGCTTTACCTTATCGACCTGCGCCGCCTGCTCCTCTATGGACATATTCTTGTGAATTATGCCCAGACCGCCCTCTCTGGCAATTGCTATTGCAAGGCGCGATTCGGTTACCGTGTCCATTGCCGCGCTGACGAGAGGTATGTTGAGGTTGATACCCTTGCAGAGCGTCGTGCGCAAATCCACGGTGGAGGGCAACACGTCGGACGCTGCGGGAATTAACAGCACGTCGTCGAACGTCAAAGCTTCTTTTACGATTTTGCTCATATCTTCTTACTCCTTTGTTCGTAAATGTATATAGTGAAAAAAATTTGTAACTATTTAGAGTTTACGGCAACGCCGCGCATCGTGGAAATAATCTGCGTGAGGTTGTCCGCTTCCGTCTTGTCGGCGGGGTGCAGCTCCTCCAGCACGGTTAGAATTGCCGTTGCCGCCTCTCCGTCCGCCGCCGTTCTTATGCTTGCGGCTAGCGACATCAAGGCGTTGCCGTAGACGAAGCTTTCCGTTCCGTTGTCCTCGGTGGCAAGCGTTATCGCCTTGGCCTTTTCGCCCGTGTTGTAATACGATACCGCAAGCTTGGAATTGACCCAGTGCTTATAGTCGAATCTGCTACCGCTCTGCTCCTCGTTCTTCTGAGTGCACACGCTTTCGTAATCGATGTGCTTTGTCAGCTTTTCGCCGTATTCGAGTATGTACTTATCCTCGCCCAGAAGAACGCTGTCCTCGAAGCAGCGCGCCAGATCCTCGCATTTTTTAGTATAGTTATAGCGCAGCAGAGAGTATTTGACCGCCAAATCGTAGTTACCTATACTCTCGGTTGCCGTAGCCATATGTTGGGGAAATGCGAAGTTGAACACCGCAAAGACCGCAACAAGTATGCCAAGAATTATGAGGACGGTCTTTACCGCCGTTTTTACGACTATCTTCTCCAAAAATCCGTATCCCGAAATGCTACCAAAATATTTTATATATTTTAGCACAGCGCGTAAAAAAAATCAACTGTTTGAAAGATATAATCATATTATAACTCTCGCGAAAATAAATTTTTAATATGAAAAAATTATTTGCGAGTTTATTGTTGTGTCTGCCTATCGTACTGTCCCTTTCCGCCTGCCAAAAAAAGCTTGATTATTTCGAATACGTTTCGGAATACCGCAGGAGCGTGTACTTTTACGAGGACGACGTTGTAACCTTGAAAATCTATTCCGTGGATAAGGAAACCAACAACGCGCTGGACGGATATAAGGGCAACGTGAGCAACGTTACCGAAGTGTATTTCGAGAGTGAAAACAGCGTGAACGAGGTTGAAGTCGAGCTTTTGGGACAGGGCGGCGAGATGAGCTATCTTGCCGTGACGCGCAACTTTTATTTGAGCTTTTCGGGCGTCGAGCCGAGCGGCGCAAGCATACCCGTGAACCTGAAAATAGACGGTGAAGAAAAGAATTTTGACGTTATGAACGTTGCCGAGGAAGGCACGATTGACGGAAAAACCGCATTGAACTGCGTTGTGGAATACGATAAGGAAAGCTTTGACAACCTGACCGATGGCAGGAACTTTTCGGGAGAGATTTCCGTACGCCTTTTGTACGACGAAGGATGCTTTTATTACGTGGGCGTATGCAACCGCGAAAAGCAGGTGCACGCCTATCTTGTGGACGGTGTGGACGGAAGAATTATAGCCGAGCGCGAAAGCGAAGCCGAATAACCGCATAACGCCCGTTTATGCATTTTTATATGCATTTTGGAATTGTTGATAACTTTTAGGTTATATTTGACCTTTCACCGCTGTTAAAGCGCGAAAAATGTCGGATTTGTGTCAAATTGTTGATAACTTTTACCAACTTATGCTGTTTAGTAATTTCAACAGCATACCTTGTTGATAACTTTTTGTGCATAAAATAGGGGTTTTTAACACCCCAGAAAGTCGCAGATTATAGAATTCTGCACGTATAAATACTCGTCTTTGACGCGCAGTCTGCCGTTCTCTCCGGTCAGATATTGCGCGTTCTTTTTTAATGCGGAAGCATAAACTTCCTTGAAATCGCACTTGAAATCCGCATTGAATTTTGCCGTATCCAGCCCCTCGGCGGTGCGCAGGGCAAGCATAACCGTTTCGTCCATTGCCCCCCTTTCATCGATTTGAGTGCTGTCAACCACGGGGAAGCGGTTGGACATTATGCACTTGAAATATTCGTCGAGGTCGAACGTGTTGGTAAAGCGCACGTTCTTTATGCAGGAGGAAGCCGAAACGCCCACGCCGATATACTCGCCGCGCCGCCAGTAGTTTAAATTGTGCCTGCTCTCCTTTCCCTTCTTGCAGAAGTTGGATACCTCGTACCTTTCAAACCCGAGCTCTTTAAGCTTGTTTACGCCGAAGGCATACATTTCGGCAACCTCGTCGCCATCGGGAAGCTCGCCGTTGAGATAATCGGTGTATATGGGCGTACCGTCCTCGGGCGTGAGCGCGTACATAGAGATATGGCTTGCGCCGCTGCCTGCGGCTACTTCGATAGTCTTTTCAATATCCGCGAGCGTCTGCCCCTTTAAGCCTATCATAACGTCAACGCTGAAATTTTCACCCTTCAAAAGCTTTGCGCACGCAAGAAACTGGTTGAGATTATGGCATCTGCCAACGTCCTCCAGCTGGGCGTCCACCGCGCTCTGCAACCCTACAGAAAAGCGGTTTATTCCGCATTTTTTATACAGCGCAATCTTGCCCGCACTAACCGTACCGGGGTTCATTTCAATGGTTATTTCGGCACCGTCTTTAAGCTTGAAATATTTCTTTGCCGCAGCAACCAGCATCGCAATATACTTTTCGTCCACTACCGACGGAGTGCCGCCGCCTATATACAGCGTATCGAAAACGTAATCTTTAAGCTCCTCGCCGCGCATAGCCATTTCGTGATAGAGGCACGCCATATAGCTTTCCGCAAAACCTATCTTGTCGGGGAAAGAAGTAAAGTCGCAATAGCGACACTTTGATTTGCAAAAGGGAATATGTACGTAAATACCACTCATATCGACCACCCGTAAATTTTTAAATCGACCTTATAGTCGTCGGAAACGGCAACGCCGTCGTTTTCCAGAAGTTGTTTTTGTATGTCTCTGCCGCCGAACGCAAAGCCGTCGGTCAGAGAGCCGTCCCTAAACAGCACTCTGTGGCAGGGAATTTCGCCGAACGCGGGGTTGGAATGAAGCGCCCAGCCAACCTGCCTGGAACAGCGCGGCGCACCCATTGCGCGAGCAACCGCGCCGTAGGTCGTCACCCTGCCTTTGGGTATTTGCTTTACCACTTCGTAAACGCGCTGATTGAAATTACTCATCGTTTGTTTTGAGTATCTGCATAAATACCTCGGAAGGTACTTCGACACTTCCTATCGTGCGCATACGCTTTTTACCCTCTTTCTGCTTTTCCAGAAGCTTTTTCTTACGCGTTATGTCGCCGCCGTAGCACTTGGCAAGAACGTCCTTGCGCATTGCCTTGACAGTTTCGCGCGCGATGATTTTGCCGCCGACAGCCGCCTGAACGGGTATTTCGAATAGCTGGCGGGGAATTGCTTCCTTTAAGTTTTCGCACAGCGTTCTGCCGCGCGGATAGGCGGAATCCTCGTGCACGATAATTGAAAGCGCGTCGCAGACGTCGCCGTTCAAAAGAATATCCAGTTTGACAAGCTTGCTCTTTTCGTAGCCCAAAAGCTCGTAGTCGAAGCTTGCGTAGCCGCGCGTACGCGACTTAATTTTATCGAAAAAGTCGAAAATAATTTCGTTGAGCGGCAGACGGTATTCCAGCTTGACGCGGTTTGCGTCGAGGTAGGTCATCTGTTCGAAAATGCCCCTCTTGTCGCGGCACAAATCCATTATCTGCCCAAGATAGTCGGGCGGCGAATAGATGTCCGCGTGGACTATGGGCTCCTCCATACTCTCGATTTCCGAAACGGGCGGCAGATGCGAAGGGTTGTCCACGAAAATGACTTCACCGTCCGTCTTGTTTACCTTGTAGCTTACCGACGGCGCGGTGGTTATGATGTCGAGATTGAACTCCCTTTCCAGTCTTTCCTGCATAATTTCCATATGCAGAAGTCCCAGAAAGCCGCAGCGGAAGCCGAAGCCGAGCGCCTGCGACGTATCCGGCTCGAATACGAGCGACGCGTCGTTTAACTGCAATTTCAAAAGCGCGTCCTTGAGGTCGCCGAACTTGGAGCCGTCCAGCGGATAAATTCCGCAGAACACCACCGACTGCACCTTTTTGTAGCCGGGGAGAGGTTCCGCCGCGCGGTTGTCCGCATTGATTACCGTATCGCCGACGGCAACGTCCTGAATGGACTTTATAGAAGCCGCGATATAGCCGACCTCGCCCGCGTAAAGTCCGTCCTTGGGCAGCATATGCGGTGCGAAAACGCCGACTTCCGTAACTTCGTAAACCTTGTCCGAGCGGAAAGTGGTAATCCTGTCGCCGACCTCCACCTTGCCGTCCTTTAAGCGGACGAACAGAATTACGCCCTTGTAGTTGTCGTAGTAGCTGTCGAAAATGAGAGCCTTTAAGGGAGCGTCCTCGTCGCCCTGCGGCGCGGGGAAGTATTTTACAGCGTCCTCCAAAACCTCTTTTATGTTGGTGCCGTCCTTGGCGGAAACGAGCGGCGCGTAGGATGCGTCCAGCCCGATTACGTCCTCGATTTCGTGCTTCGCCTCGTCGGGGCGGGCGGAAGGCAGGTCGATTTTGTTTATGACGGGCAGAATTTCCAGATTGTTTTCAAGCGCAAGATATACGTTTGCGAGGGTCTGTGCCTCTATGCCCTGCGAAGCGTCAACGATTAAAATTGCGCCCTCGCACGCGGCGAGAGAGCGCGAAACCTCGTAAGTAAAGTCTACGTGCCCCGGCGTGTCTATCAGGTTGAAAACGTATTCGTTGCCGTCGTCGGCGTCGTAAAACATTCTTACGGGTGTGAGCTTTATGGTTATGCCCCTCTCGCGTTCGATGTCCATAGAATCGAGAAGCTGCTCCTCCATATCCCTTTTGGACACCTGTCCCGTAAGCTCCATAAGCCTGTCGGCAAGGGTTGACTTGCCGTGATCGATATGCGCTATTATGCAAAAATTGCGTATGAATTTATTCGGCTGTTTCATCTTGACTATATTATAAAGAAATTAAAGTTAAATGTAAATTAAAATGAGGTAAATGAAAACGGCGCGGACAAAAATTTGTCTGCGCCGATATGTAACTTTTTGAATTTTATGCTGTCTTTACGTCGCCGTTGTTCAGAACGAACTGAAGGAACTGCTCCTCTGGAATGGGCTTCGAATAGTAATAGCCCTGCAGGTAGTCGCAACCCAGAGCAACCAGCGCGTCCACCATCTGTTTGGTTTCCACACCCTCCGCAACTATCTTGGTGCCCAGGCTGTGAAGCATAGGCATATAGTGCTGTAAAATCGGCTCGTACTTCTTGGTGCTCATATAAGCCCATACGAGAGATTTATCCAGTTTAACCACGTCGAACGGGAAGTTAATCAGGTACTCGACCGAGGCAAAGCCCGTGCCGAAGTCGTCCAGCGAAATGGTGAAGCCGTTGGAATGCAGCTCGTTAAGCTTGGTCTGCAGCATTGCGTAGGACTGCGCCGAAGCCGTTTCCGTAATTTCCAGGTTGACCATAGAACGGGGCACGTCGTACTTCTTTAACGTCTGCTCTATATCGCTGATAATTTCGGGGTGCATACACTGTATGACCGAAAGGTTTATATCGACAAATCTGATGCCGAGCTTTGCAAGCTCCCTGCCCTTTATGAAGCTGCAGACGTGTTCGATTACGAACCTGCCCACCTCTATTATCTTGCCGTTCTGTTCGGCAATGGGAATGAATTCGTCGGGGCTGATAAAGCCGAGCTCTTCGTCTTTAAGTCTTATAAGCGCTTCGCAGCCGCTGAACGTGTTGTCGGTTACGCAGAAGATGGGCTGGTAATACACTTCGAACGACTTGTTGTTGATTGCCTTCTGAATGGCGAAATCAACCAGCTCGCGCCTGCGCGCCTTGTCTATTGCGGATACGTCTGCAATGATAATGTCTTCCGAAACGTTGATGCTGTTGCGGTAGTACCTGATAAGGTCCTCCACCTCGGAAAGCCTGTTGGTAACCTCGGGGAAGTCTATAACGCAGGCAATAGCCGTAAGGTGTACTTCGGTATTGTTGACGGAAACGGGCGCTTCCAGGATGCCGGAATAGCGCGAAGCAAACTGCTCGTATTCGTCGAACGTGTTGAACATTACGGCAAAGCGCACACCGCTTAAACGGTACAGGTACTGTCCCTTTTTAAGAATTGCGCGCAGTCTGTCGGCAACTTGCTTTAAAGCCTGGTTGCCGCCGTTGAGCCCGAACGACGAGTTGACCACCGTCATATTGTTGAGTTCCATTGCGAACACGAAGAAATGCTGGTTTGCGGAAATGCGCATATTGCCGCGGCGGTTGAACGAACGCGCGTTGAACGCGCCGCTGGTTGCGTCCAGTTCGTCCTCGGGGCGTTGCAAAGTAACGTATATAAGCAATACCGCGATTGCAAGCGCGAAGTTGCTTAGCTGTATTCTGCGCACGAAGAACTGAATACAAATTGCGATTATGTTGAGTATAGCGAAGAAATAGATATTCAGCTGTCTTGCCTTGCTGAGCTTTTTGCGCTGCAAAATACCCAGCGAAAGAGAGAACGCAAGCGCAACGAACTGCGCGCCGTAAATTATTCCCTCGTAAGCGTATTTCAGATTAGTGGGAACGGCTCTGTAACCGTACGTGAACAGGCAGACGGTAGCAAATATTACGCCCGCAAAGGTAAGCGCGAACAGCAGGTTTGCAACAACGTAGCACCACCTTGGAATACGCGCGTTGTCGTATATGACCGCGACGGCGTACACCACGAACACCACGCCCGTGAGGTTGTAACCCAAATAGTTGATTGCAACGATAAGGTTGCCCAGCCAGACGGGACAGCCCGTGACGCTGAGCGCAATGACCGCGATGAAATCCAGCACCGAGGAAACCACCGTGCAAATTGCAAGCGTTAAGAACAGGTGCGTAGTTCTGCCGTGTATCTTTTTACTGACTATGTAGTTTATCAGCACGACCACGCCTAAAATAATGGCGCATAAGTCAAAGCTGGCGTAAATGAAGTTTTGCAGTTTCACCTGATAATCACCACCGATTAGCAATACGTTATTTTGCATAACGCTTTACGCCTCCCTCTGATTTTACACTATATATTGTATAGCACTAAAATGCATTTGGCAAACGAAAACGCTAAATTTGTTTTAAGAAATTACACCCGCGCTCAATCCACCGTAGCGACCCTGGAACAGAGGTCGGGACTCGAAAGCACGGAGCAGCCGCCTATGACCGAAGCGAGAGCGGGCTCCTCGCATACATTGACCTTGATTTCCAGCCCCTTTGCAAAATACTGCGGGAAGCCGTCCATCTTGGAAAGTCCGCCCGAAAGATAAATGCCGCCGTCCACTACCGAGGACGAAACCTCGGCGGGAAGCTCGGAAAGCACCGCGCGCACGTACTCTATAATTTTATCCACGTACAGCTTTATTACGTCCTCGAGCTGCGAGGAGTTGACGGCGCTCTGCGCGGGTTCGCCGGTGCGCACGTCCCTGCCCGTGACGACCATCATCTTGTTGTCGTCCTCAAACAGACTGCCCACTACGTTTTTAAGTTTTTCCGCGGTGTTCGCGCCTATCTTGACGTTGAAATCTTCGGAAAGCAAATCCATTATGTGCACGTCGATATTGCCGCCGCCCAGATTTACCGTGAAGCCCGAAATTATACCGTCGAGCGAGAATACCGAAATATCCGTTTTGCCGTAGCCCACGTCCACGCAGAATACGGGCGAGGTTGCCGAAAGCGCAACGTTATGACCGAGCACCGAGGCAAAGGGCGTGCGCGTAAAGTACACCCTGCCTATTCCGCACTCCTGCGCAACCTCGATATACTTTTTGCGCAGTTTTTTTGAGGCGCTGCAAGGCACTACGAACATAATTTCCGTCTGCTTTGCCTTGCGCGGAGTTATTTCTATCTTTTCGAGGAAATGCCCCAAAAGCGCGGCAAGAAGGTTGGGCTGAACTATGTCGCCCTCGCACACGGGATTGATAATGCGCGTGTTTTTAGCCGCCTTGCCCGAAAGCGCGCGCGCCGTATCGCCGAACGCCTTTATGGTGACATTGCCTTCGTGGTCGCTCTGAATTGCAACGCAAGTGGCTTCGGAGAGCACTACTCCGCAGCCCACTATACTTATTTTAGTTGTCCAGGAACCGAAATCTATTACAAGTCTATTCATCTGCAAGTACTTCTTCGATTATTTTTTTAACCAGCTCCACGGGCAAGCCGACTACGTTTGTGTAGCTGCCCGAATAGCTTTGAACCACGCCGCCGTCCTGTATGCCGTAGCTGCCCGCCTTATCCATAGGCGAACCGCCCGCAACGTAGTCCCTTATAAATTGCTCCGAAAGGTTATTGAAGCGCACTTCCGTCCTTTCGTACTGCGTTATTTTTTTGTTGCCCCGCCGCACGCACACGCCCGTTATTACAGAGTGCGTTTTGCCCGAAAGCATTCTGAGCGTCGAGGCGGCGTCCTCCGCGCTCTTGGGCTTGCCTAAAAGCGTGTTGTTATAGACGACTATCGTATCGCACGCAATAACGAGCGCATTGTTGTTCTTTTGAAACACTTCGTCGCACTTGTTTTCGGCAAGCTGACACGCAACGCACTCGGGAGGGAGCGAACGGTCCGCGCACTCCTCGCCTTTCGCGGGAATAATTTCGAAGTCCTCTACTATCTGTGAAAGCAGTTCCCTGCGCCGCGGCGACGCGCTTGCAAGTATAATTTTCATAAACGCGTTAGTGAAAATGCCGCTGAAAGGGCGGCACTTTTGTTATATTACAGTATTTCCAGATTTTTGCGGAAGGATTTTTTGAATTCCGCGCTTGCCGCAAGGGCGTCGCGTATTTCAAGCGAAGCGTCGCCCTCTACCTCGGTCTTCATAATTACAGAGTCGCCGAGAATGTCGCAGTTGATGCCCTTTACAACGCCTGCCATACTCCTGTCCAGACTTTCGGCAATGCGCAGCATTACGCCCAACCTCTTGACGATTTCTATATCGTCCTCCTGCAAAACGTCGCGGTAGCAGTTCCAGTTGTAGGCGTTGATGTCCTCCTTTTTGTGACAGCAGGCCGTGAACGCCGCAAGCACTATCTCCCTGTGGGTTACGCCGTAGAGAGTGGAATTCAAAATCATATAGCAGCTGTGACGCTGGTGGTTGTAATACTTTATGCGCATACCGCAGTCGTGCAGCATTGCGGCGACTTTGAGCACCTTTAAATACTGACGGGGGAACTTATGTAGAACCCTGAGCTGCTTGAAGAGCTGAACGCTTAAATTGACCACGTGCTCAACGTGCTTTTCGTCGCACCCGTAATATTTTACGAGGGTCGTGAGCGAATAATTCATAACGTCCAGAATGGGCTTATCTACCGTGGCGGGGAAAGCCTGGTTGAACATTATGCCCTCTCTAAGACCCGAGCCGGAGAACGTGAAATTTTCGAATCCTAGCCTCTGGACAAAGGTCTTTATGATTGCGAAAGCCGCGGGAAGAATATCCGCACGCTCCGCGGAAAGTCCCTTTATCTTCTTTTTCTTGTCGAGGTCCAAAACCTTTATCATATCGTAGACGGGATAGAAATCCTCCGTCTGCAAGTTGAAGTTGTGCACTATATCGAGGGGATATTTGTGCACCATTTTATTTATTTTGAAAAGGTTTCTGAACGAGCCGCCCACGCCTATCATCTGCGCGTCGGGGTCGATTTCACCCAGCCAGTCCACCTCGTTGAGCTTTTCGAGGAAGTATTCTTCCATCTTTGCAGCCTGCTCCTCGGGGCGGAGTTCCTCGCCCGAGAAAAGGTCGGTAAGCGTTACCGCACCGAAAGGTATGGTGGCAAACCGCAGCATATTCCTGCGGTTATAATATATAATTTTGGTAGAGCCGCCGCCGATTTCCAGGATTACGCCCTTGGGAATATCCATAGTGTTTATAACGCCGCGGTAAACCAAAACCGCCTCCTCCTCGGCGGAAAGAACGCGCAGCTTTACGCCGCAGCTCGTCTGAATTTCGTCAAGGAAGGAACGCTGGTTTTTAGCCCTGCGCACCGCTTCGGTGGCAACGCCTATTATACGCGTTACGCCGCTGACGTCGCAGAGGCGCTTGAACATTCTTAAAGTTTTAACCGTTTCGGCAACGCGCTGGGGCTTTAAAAAGCCGTCGCGCTCCATATCCTGACCCAAACGCACGCTCTCTTTAAGCTCATCGACAACCATAAAAAAACCGTCCTCGAAAAGGTTGACGATTACCAGTCTTGCAGAGTTCGAACCGAGGTCGATAATTCCTATTTTTTCCACTATATTACGCTCCTTCCGGACGGCGAGAAAAACGCCCGAACAAAAGTAAAATTACCTGCCGAAGGAAAGCCTTTTTTACGCAAAAAAGCGCAAAAAAATATTCTTTCCACTATGCGGAATTATATCACTTGCAGTCGGTTTTGTATAGACATAATATAAATTTTTGTGCAAGTTGCACAAATATGAGGGTGCAAAAAGGCGAAAATTAACCTTTTTGACGGTTACATATCCGAAACGCGTTTACCTGTGACGGGACAAACGAAGTCGGGAGCAATTTGCTTTAACGGGGTGAGCACGAAATCGCGGCTTTTATAATCGGGGTGAGGAATTGAAAGTCCCTCCTCCGCGATTACTTTATTTCCGAAAAATATTATATCTATATCCAGCGTTCTGTCTCCCCAGCGCACTTCCCGTTTTCTGCCGAATTTCGCTTCGATTGCGTGAACGGCGTTCAGCAAGTCGCGCGGAGAAATCAAACACTCGGTTAAAACCGCGCAGTTTAAAAACTCGTTCTGCGCCGCGCCGCCGTAGGGCTCAGTTTTGATGTAGTCCGAAGTCTTTAAAAGCTTTACGCCGCGCAGTGCGGAAATCTCCTTTACCGCGCCGTCGAGCGTTGCCTTTCTGTCGCCCTCGCTCGAACCGAGAGAGAGAACGACTTTATTTCTTTCCACCCTTGCCGTAACCGAAATGTCCGAAAAGGGCAGACCGACGGGCGCCTGCGGCTTGTGCACCGTAACCTCCGCCGCTTTGATTTTTGCGTATTTTTCCACTATCGTAAACGCCGCGCCGTATGCAAGCCGCTCGATAAGGTTGAAAGAATTTTGCTTGCAGAAGGCCGTTACCGTTTCGCACACCTCGGCGTAGTTGACGGTGTCATTGACGTCGTCGCTCTTTGCGGCGGATAAGGTATCGCAGTCTATGGAAATATCGAAAACGAAGGGTTGCGGATTTGTCTTTTCCTGCGGCAGAACGCCGTGACAAGCGGTAACTTCAAGTCCCTTAATATCAATTGCGCCCATACTCCTCCTCAATCGCCCTGACGTTGGGCGCGACGTCGTGCACGCGCACGAACAGCGCTTTTTTGCGCGCGGCAAGGCGAGTGCTTTCAACCGTGGCGGCAAGCCTGTCCTCGACCGCGCCGCCGAACATCGACTTGCGGCTGGCGCCGAGTAAAAGCGGATAGCCCAAAGCCGAAAGCCTTTCGTAGCCGTTTAAAAGTTGAAAATTCTGCTCTCTGTCCTTGGCGAAGCCTATGCCGCCGTCCAGACAGATTTTGTCCGCGGCAATACCCGCCTTCAACGCGGTGTCTACCGAGTTTTTCAGAAAGCTTTCTATCTGCGGAAAAATGTCGCCCGAAAGCTTTTGCTCGGCGTTGTGCATTATGCAAACCGATGCGCCCGCATTTGCTATGACGTCCGCCATATCCTTATCGTGCGTTAAACCCCACACGTCGTTTATCATATCCACGCCGAGCTGTAACGCCGCGGAAGCACACTTTGAAAAATAGGTATCGACGGAAACGGGAATATCGAAATTTCTCTTTATTGCGGCAAGCGGCTTTTCCAGACGGGAAATTTCCTCGTCCGCCGTGACCTCGCAATAGCCGGGGCGCGTGGACTGTGCGCCGAGGTCGATTATTGCCGCGCCCTCCTTTACCGCCCTTTCAACACGGAACAGAACGCCGTCGCAATCGGTGCGGCTGTCCTTCCAGAAGCTGTCGGGCGTCAGGTTGACAATCGCCATTGCGTAGGTGTAGTTTTGGAAAGTCCTTCCGCCGATTATCATTTTAATAACGAAATGACCTCCGCCGTCTTCTGCGCGGAAAAGTCGCCGAGAATTTTGTAGGTGATGGTCTTGCTGCCGAACTTTTTAACGCCGCGGCAGGTCATACAGGTATGCTCCGCCTCGCACCACACGAGCACGCCCTTGGGTTTGAGGCAGGTCATAACCGCCTGCGCAATCTGCTCGGTCAGTCTTTCCTGCAATTGCAGCCGCTTTGCAAACACCTCCACGCAGCGCGCGAGTTTGGAGAGCCCGACCACCTTTTTGTCGGGAATATACGCGATGGCAACCCTGCCGAAGAAGGGCATTAAATGATGCTCGCAGGTCGAGGAAAAGGCGATATCCTTTTCGATTACGATGTCGCCGCCGTCCACGTTGAAAGTTGTGGAAAGAATTTCTTCCGCGCTCATAGAATTGCCGGAAGTAAATTCCGCAAAGGCGTCCGCCACGCGGCGCGGCGTGTCCTTTAAACCCTCTCTGTCCTTATCCTCGCCGATTGCTTCTAGCAAGTCCGCAACGGCTTTCATTGCCTTTTGTCTATCCATTGTTTTGCCTCTTTTAATAATGTGAACGAACCGCAGACAACCACGGTTTGAGTAAACGCCGAGTTGAGCGCGTGCGTAACGCTTTGCGCAGCCGTAACGTTTTTGAAATATTTTTTGCAAGCACTATCGATTTGGTCAAGCGGCACTTTGCGCGGGCTGTCGCACTCCACCGCTATTACGTTTGCGGCAACGGGAGCAAGCGCCGAAAGATTGCCATCTACATCCTTGTCGTTCAAGCAGCCGAAAATTACCGTAACTTTTTCGCGCGGCACGCCGCTTAGATAGGCGCACAGCGGCGCGAACGCTTCGGGGTTGTGCGCGCCGTCCAGAATATATTCTCTGCCGAAAGCGCAAAACTTTTCGACGCGTCCCTTAAGTCGTGCGTTTTTTATTCCCTCGCGTATAGCCCGTTCGGGAATGCCTAAAATTTTCGCGCCCTCGATTGCCGTTGCCGCGTCGCACACCTGCGGCAAAGTGCCCGAATCCGACAGCTCGTACTCCCTGTCGCAATACCAGAAAACCTTTTGAAACTCCTTTAAGTTTTCGCCGTATGCGTAGGTAACCCTGCCTGCAAAAATACCGCCCGTGTTTTTCAAATATTTCCTTGCCGCATCCGACGGCTGAAAATCGTTTATAACCGCGGGGCAGTTTTTAATTATGCCCGCTTTCTGCGCGCAGATTTCTTCTATCGTGTTGCCCAGATATTGAGTGTGTTCCAATGATATGGAAGTTATAACCACAAGCTGCTTTTTGTTTATTGCGTTGGTCGCGTCGTTGAGCCCGCCCATTCCGCACTCTATAACCGCCCACTCGCAGCCTTCCTTGTAAAACGCGAGGATAATTCCCGCAGTCTGAATTTCGAAGTCGGTTGCACCCAGCCCCTCGGCGGCTTTCGAAGCCTGTCCGAAATATTTTTCCGCAACGTCTTCGGGCAACGGTTTGCCGTCTATCCTGAACTGGTCGTAAAAATCGTAGACGGCGGGCGATGTGAAAGTGCCGACTTTTTTGCCCGCGGCAATAAGAATTTGCGTAAAGAATTCCGCCGTGGAGCCCTTGCCGTTCGTGCCTGCAACGTGTATTATTTTAAGCCCGTCGTCGGGACTTCCCAGATTATCGAGAATTTTACGCGTAACCGCCGTCCCAGGCTTGATTGTTACATAGTCCTTATGCTCCAAACGACCCCTCCGATAAACGCAATCATTATAGCACAACGCGGCGCGGCTTAGCAAGAATAATGAAAGAAAATTTGATAATACTAATTTTATGGCTCTGGTATTTTTGAGAACTACGATTATTTTCTTTACGCTTCTGCTGGTTATGCGGCTTATGGGCAAAAGCCAGATAGGCGAAATGCAACCCTTCGAGCTTGTTATCACATTGCTGATTGCCGAGCTTGCGTGCATCCCTATGGCGGACAGCTCGGTTCCCCTTCTTTACGGAATTGTTTCCATAGTGGCTATTTTTATTCTGCACCAGATTGTCTGGCTTCTCGATTTGTGGTTCAAGCCGATGAAAACCGTCGTGTGCGGAAAGCCCTCGCTTGTCATAACCAAAGACGGCATTGACAGCTATCAGCTGAGGCAGAACAACCTGGACGTTTCCGACCTTATAGAGAGTATGCGCGGCGCGGGTTATTTCAATCTGGACGACGTATATTACGGACTTTACGAGGCGAACGGCAAGTTTTCCGCACTGGCGAAGGAACAGCTTACTCCCACTCTGCCCGTGATTTTGGTGGACGGCGGAAAGCCCGACGAAAAGAACGCGAGAATTGCCGGTCTTACGGTTGACAAGATTAAGGAGTTTGCCGCCGAGCAGGGCTGCAAACTGAAAAACGTTTTGGTTATGACGGTTGACAGTAACGGCAGAGTTTACTTTCAGCCCAAGGGTAAGCCGTACAAAATACTCAATATGCAGGTGAGCGGACAATGGTAAAATCTATTATTTACACGCTTGTTGCGATAGCCCTGTGCTTAGGCATTTTCTTCGGCACGCAGTACTATATAGACAGTCAGGTGGGAAAATTCCATTCGGCTCTTGAAACGCTTTACGACAAGATCGAGGAAAAGACGGCGACGCGCGAGGACGCCTACGCCGTGAGGGATTTGTGGGCGGACAAAAAGAGCAAGCTGCACATCTTTATTCCGCACAACGACATATCCTACGTCGATTACTGGCTGAGCGAGGCCTGCGCGCTGATATACCGCGACGAATACGATCTGGCTCTCGGTAAAATCGAGGTGCTTCTGGAAATAACCAAAAACCTGCCCGACTCGTATTCGGTTAAACTCGAAAACGTATTTTAAGCCTTTCATTTGGTTGACATTGAAATTTACAGTTGGTATAATCTGGTTATTAAAGGCAACGACCGAGACAGACGCGCTTATAAAAGCGATTTCAGAGAGAGCAACCCGAAAACGGCTGAAAGGCGGCTCATTCGCAAAAGCGCGGTATTCACTCGCGAGCCGAACGCGTGAAATTTTTTAAAAGTAATGCGCTCCGTTATTCCTTGCGTAAAAGGACAAACAAGGCGGCTTTATTGCCGCGAAATCAGGTGGTACCGAGTTAGTATATGACTCCCTGTGTTTTACACGGGGAGTTTTTTATTTTGTAAGGAGCTGAATATGCAAGACAAGATTGACCAGTTGAGAAAGAAGATTGCCGAAGCCATTAAGGACGTGCACTCCTCCGACTCCCTCTTCCAGATAAAGATGAAGTATCTGGGCAAGAGCGGCGAAGTGAGCGAGCTTATGAAGGGTATGCGCGACGTGCCCAAGGAAAAGCGTCCCGAAGTGGGAATGATTATAAACGCCCTTAAAGTATGGGCGGAAGAACAGTTCGGCAAGCTTGACAGAAGTATAAAGGACAAGGAGCTTAAAAAGCGTTACGCCGCCGAAGCCGTGGACGTTACCCTGCCCGGCAACACCACGAAGAAGGGCGCATACCACCCCAACACGCTGGTAAGGCGCGAGCTTATTTCCATTTTCGCGGGTATGGGCTTTACCGTTTTCGAAGGTCCCGAAATCGAAAACGACTACTACAACTTTACCGCGTTGAACACGCCTGCCGACCACCCCGCAAGGGATATGCAGGACACCTTCTATATTGCCGAGGATTTGCTGCTGCGCACGCAGACAAGCGCGGGGCAGATAAGAGTTATGGAAAAGTGCAAGCCGCCCATAAAGATACTGTCGCCCGGCAAGGTTTACCGCAGCGACGACGACGCGACCCACTCCCCTATGTTCTCGCAGATGGAAGGGCTTGTAGTTGACAAGGGCATTACGCTGTGCGATCTGAAGGGTATGCTCGACGAGTTTGCGCGCAAGATTTTCGGCGACGGCGTTAAGACAAGACTGCGCCCCTCCTACTTCCCTTTCACCGAACCGTCGGTTGAAGTGGACGTAAGCTGTTTCGAGTGCGGCGGCAAGGGTTGCAGGCTGTGCAAGGGCACGGGCTGGATAGAAGTGCTTGGCGCGGGTATGGTCAACCGCCACGTTCTGGAAGGCTGCGGCATAGACCCCGAGGAATATTCGGGCTTTGCGTTCGGTATGGGCATAGAGCGTATTGCAATGCTTAAATACGGCATCAACAATATGAAGCTTTTATTCGAAGGCGACACGAGATTTTTAAGACAATTCAAGGGCTGAGGTGACAGATTATGAAACTACCTTTAAGTTGGTTGAAAGATTACGTAGACGTTGACGTTACTCCGCAGGAATTACAGAAAAAGCTGTTCGGCTGTGGATTCGAGGTCGAGGAACTAATAGATATAGGCAAGGATATTTCGGGCGTGGTAGTCGGCGAAGTAATCGAGTGCGAGCCCGTGGAAGGCACGCACCTGCACGTGTGCAAGGTGGACTGCGGCGAGCACGGCGTAAAGCAGATTTGCTGCGGCGCGGACAACGTTGCAAAGGGAATTAAAGCTCCCGTTGCCTTAGTCGGCGCAACCGTGTACGCGACGGGCAAGGACCACGTTACCGTAGAGGGCGTGATGACGATAAAGAAGGGCAAGCTGCGCGGAATAGAGTCCGAGGGTATGCTCTGCTCGGGCGTGGAAATCGGCGTGAACGGCGATATGTTCGACGGCGGCGATTACTGCGGACTCCTGCTTCTTCCCTCCTCTTTCAAAAACGGCGCGGACGTTAAGCCTCTGCTCGGACTGGACGATTATATTTTCGACATAGGTGTTACGGCGAACCGCCCCGACTGTCAGAGCATAGTGGGTATGGCGCGCGAGGTGGCAGCCGTTTTAGGCAAGCCCTTCAAGGCTCCCGACTGCACATATACTGCAAAGGAAAAGGGCGAAAGCGTTAAGGTGAGCGTACTTGCCCCCGAGATATGCCCCAGATATATTGCGCACTACGTCAAGGACGTTAAGCCCGCTCCCTCTCCCCTGTGGATGAGAAAGAGGCTTGCGCTCTGCGGACTGAGGTCGATAAACAACCTCGTTGACATAACCAACTTCGTGCTTCTGGAAATGGGTCAACCTATGCACGCGTTCGACTGCGGCAAGCTTGACGGCAGAGAAATTGTCGTGCGCAGAGCCAAGGACGGCGAGGAGATTACCACCCTCGACGGCAAGAATTTCAAGCTCAATAAGGACAACCTTGTGATATGCGACGGCAACAAGCCCTGCGCGCTTGCGGGCGTTATGGGCGGCGAGAACAGCGAGATTACCGACGGCACGCGCGAGCTGTTATTCGAGAGCGCGAAGTTTGCGCGCGACAGCGTGAGAAAGACATCGCGTGCGCTGGGACAGCATTCCGACAGCTCTGCAATGTTTGAAAAGGGCATAAGCGAATACACCACCGAAAGGGCTATGGCGAGGGCTTTGCACCTCATCGAAGAGCTTGGCTGCGGCACCGTGACCGATATGCACGTGGACGTTAAAACGCAGTACTCGCACGACGGCGCAAAGCAGATGACCGTCAGCCTCGAAAAGATTAACAAACTGCTCGGCATCGAAATTCCCTGCGACGCGGCGGTTGATATTTTAAAGAGGCTGAGCTTCGGCGTTAAAGTAAACGGCAACGAGCTCATTCTTGACGTACCCCCCTACCGCGAGGATATAGACGGCTATGCGGACATTGCCGAGGAGCTTATCCGCGAATACGGATACGAGCACGTGACGGGCACGTTTATGCCCTCCGCCCTCATCACCAACGGCGGATACAGCGAGGAGCAAAAGAGCGAAAACAGACTTAAAGACAACCTGGTTGCGATGGGTCTTTACGAGATTTCCACCTACTCCTTCTACTCCGAAAAGGATTTGGATATGCTGCACTTTCCCGCGGACGCGGATGAGAGAAAGTTTATAAAAATCAAAAACCCTATCGGCGAGGATTTGTCGGTTATGCGCACCACCCTTGCACCCTCTATGGTCAACACCATTGTGCGCAACCTGCGCCGCGGTAACAACGACGGCAAGCTGTTTGAAATCGCAAAGCTTTATCTACCCAAAGAGCTGCCCATCAAATCGCTGCCCGAGGAGAAAAACGTGCTGTGCATAGGCACATTCGGCGGCGGCACCTTCCTCGACATTAAAGGAATTTTAGAGGACGTTGCGGACAGTCTGAACACCAAGTTCGAATACGCGCCCGCACAGCGTCCCTACCTTCACCCCGGCATATGTGCCTCGGTAAGCTGCGACGGCGTGCTTTTAGGCTACGTCGGCAGACTTGACCCCGCCATTTGCGAGGAGCTTGCAATGGAGAGAAAGGCGTTCATAGCCGAGCTGGATTACGACAAGCTTATGTCCTGCGCAAAGCCTTTCAGATACACCCCTCTTTCCAAATTCCCCGAGGCGGTGCGCGACCTTGCACTGGTTGCAAACCTGGACGTCACGTGCGGACAGATCGAAAGCGAAATTTATTCCGCGTGCAAGTACGTTACCGACGTAAAGCTTTTCGATATTTACGTGGGCAAGCAGATAGGCGAGGGCAAAAAGAGTATGGCGTATACCGTCACCTTTACCCCCAACGACGAAGCGTTTACGCCCGAAAGAGTTGACGGGTTCGTAAAGAAAATTCTGGGCAACTTAAAGCACAAGCTCGAAATCGAATTGCGGTGAGCCACTTTCCGTTTTGCTGTGATTTGGTTTGACTTTAGTTACGTATCGACACGCTGCCGCCGCGGTAAATTACCGCGGCGTTTTTTTATTAGCTTTTGGGAATAAGACTGCCGCCTCCACCTGCCAGCGAGGCTTGCAGATACGCGTCGGGAATCTTGCCCGCTATCACGCTTTCGCATATCAGCACCTCGATAGTCGAGGCGAGGTTGGACGTCTTGTCCGGCATAATTATGGAAATATCCGAAACGATTTCCAGATACAGCGAGTGCTTGGTCTGGTTAATGCCCGCGTCCACGAATTTGGAAACGAAGCGGCACTCCACATTGGAAATGGGAATAATCTTGATATTTATTTTCTGACCGAAACCGGCAAGCGCTTCTATGCCCGTCAGCGCGCCTATGGGCACCTGTATGCCCTCCGCGCTCATACGCGTTAAATTTTCCTGCGAGAGATACGCCGTATCCCTCGCTATTCTGTTTATTTTCAGGCTGTCCGTCGTAATGGTGGCTACGTCCCCCGCCTCGTCGTAGGTGATGGTTATCAAATCCTCGTACCGCAAATTGTCGTTGAGCGTATAATATATGGCGTCGTTTACCGCAACCGTGGTTATCGAACGGATTGTAGCCTCGCTTATGGAAATCAGAATTTTGGTTACGTTGCGCTGAAAAAACAGCATCAGCGCGATGAGCAAAAGGCAGATTACCGCGATTATAATTTTCAGTCGTTTATGCTTGCGCCGCTTTTTCATATAATATCGTATGCGTTGCGCGGCTAATTTATTTGCAAATACCGCGCCGCTTTGCTATAATTTAATTATGATAGTTTTCGTAATTGCTATGGAGAGCGAGGCGCGCCCCGTCATAGACAAAATGCAAAATGCCGTGGAGAGCGTTGTGCACGAAAGAAAAGTCGTGCGCGGCAAACTGAACGGCAAGGATACGGCGGTTATTGTTTGCGGCGTGGGCAAGACCAACGCGGCGGCGGGCACGCAGTACGCGATTGATTGTCTGGGTGCTGACAAGATTATAAACGTCGGCTTTGCGGGCGGACTGAACGGCGGCACCGAGGTGGGCAACGTTTACTGTATAAGCGGTGCGGCGCAGTACGATTTTGACCTTGCCGCAATTAACGGCACTTCCGTAGGCACGCTGAACGAATACTCCGAGCCCTTTATGGAGCTTGCCGCGTGCGCC
Source organism: Clostridia bacterium (assembly GCA_029066845.1). Taxonomy (GTDB): domain Bacteria; phylum Bacillota; class Clostridia; order Christensenellales; family Borkfalkiaceae; genus Coproplasma. The sequence goes on from JAIEFR010000017.1 coordinate 44,729, forward strand.
CTCTACCCTGCCAGAAAGCTGGCGACGGGCGACAGATTTAACGACAGCATTGCGGACTTCGAATTTTTGACCGGAACGCTAGGCACGGATATTCGCGATATGGAGGGCGGCGCGGTTGCGCACGTCTGCAAGCGTGCAAACGTACCCTGCTACTCCTTCAAAGTCATTTCGGACGTGGCGGGTTCGGGCAGTACTACCGAACAGTTTTTGCAAAATATTGCCCTGTGCGCAAAAGTGCTGGGCGAAAATATAACCGATATTTTCGAGGCGGTAAATGGATAGAATACCCTCTTTTTCGAAAAACCACGACCTGCTTGAACAGGGCCTGCACAAGAGTATGGAAATGCACGGCGTGACCACCTGGGATTTGCGCTTTAAAAAGCCCAACGCGGGCGACTACGTTACGCCCGCCGCCCTGCACACCGTGGAGCATATTCTTGCAACCGTTTTGCGCAATTCCGAAAAAAAGGACGACGTCATTTATTTCGGTCCTATGGGTTGCAGGACGGGGTTCTACCTTCTGACGGTCAACCTCGACTATGCGCAGGTGCTTGACCTTCTGAAACGTTGTTTTCTGGTTGCGCTCACCTTTAAGGAAGTGCCCGGGAGCAAGCGCGAGGAGTGCGGCAACTATCTGGAACACGACCTTGACGGCGCGCTTAAAGAGATTGGTGCGTACCTTGAAATACTGAACGGTTTAAGTTGAGGAAAAGATAAAATGATAAAGCTCGGAGGAGGCTGGGACGAGGCGCTTGCGCCGCTGTTCGCCGACGAAAGATATTTAAGCATACGTGAATTTTTGAAGCGCGAATATTCGACGCACGTCGTATATCCCGATATGTACGACCTCTACAACTGCTTCCGCTTTACGCCGCTGATCAACGTTAAAGCCGTGATTTTGGGGCAGGACCCCTACCACGAGCCGGGGCAGGCGCACGGACTGTGCTTTTCGGTAAAACCCGGAGTGCCACTTCCCCCGTCGCTGCAGAATATCTATAAGGAAATAGAGAGCGATTTGGGGATTGTCGAGCCGAAGTGCGGCGATCTGACCAAGTGGGCGCAGCAGGGAGTTTTGCTTTTAAACACCACGCTGACCGTGCGCGAGCATATGGCGAACAGCCACTCCAAATGCGGCTGGGCGTGGTTCACCGACAGCGTTATCAAACTCATTTCGGACAAATGCGAAAACGTAGTGTTCATTCTTTGGGGAGGCAACGCGCGCGGCAAAGTGCCCCTTATTGATACGAGAAAGCACCTCATATTGCAGTGCGCGCACCCTTCGCCCCTTTCCGCTTACAACGGATTTTTCGGTTGCAAGTTCTTTTCGAAAACGAACGATTACCTTACCGCTCACGGCAAGGAGCCCATTGATTGGGATTTGAATAAATAATCTTACCGACTACTCCTCGGATTAGAAGCGAGCAAGACAAGGAGCACGAGCACCGACCGCAGAGAGTGTACACAGAAGTACACGACCAAGGCGGCGCGGAGCGCGACACAGTATTGCAATGCTTATAATTCGAGCGCAATTTTAAGGAGAGAAAACATATGAAATATGTTGTAGTATTGGGCGACGGTATGGCCGACTGGAAAATAGCCAGCCTTGGCAACAAGACCTGCCTGGAAGCCGCGAACACCGTAACCTTAGATAAGCTTGCACCCCTTTCCGAAGTGGGACTTTGCAAGACCGTTCCCGACGGAATGAAGCCGGGCAGCGACGTTGCCAATATGTCCGTGCTGGGCTTTGACCCCCACCGCTTTTACACTGGGCGTTCGCCTCTGGAAGCCGTTTCGATGGGCATTAAGCTGACCGATACGGACGTGACTTTGCGCTGCAACCTTGTCACCCTTTCCGACGAGGAAACTTACGAAGACAAAACTATGGTCGATTATTCGGCGGGCGAAATTTCCACCGAGGAAGCCGCCGAGCTTATCGCCTATTTAAAAAGCAGCCTGGACAACGAACGCTTTACCTTATACTCGGGCATATCATACAGGCACTGTCTTGTCGTTAAAAACGGCGTGACCGGGCACGACCTTACCCCTCCGCACGACATTTCCGACAGGAAGATAACCGAGCATCTGCCCAAGGGCGAGTTGGGCGGCGTTTACCTTGAAATGATGAAGAGGAGCGCAAAGCTGATTGCCGATCACCCCGTAAATAAAAAGCGCGTTGCCGAGGGCAAGCGCCCCGCGAACTCCATATGGCTGTGGGGCGAGGGCACAAAACCCGCGCTCAGCCCCTTTGAAAAGGCGCACGCGCTGAAAGGCGGAATTATTTCTGCGGTTGACCTTGTCAAGGGCATAGGTATGCTTGCGGATATGCGCGTTATCGAGGTTGAAGGCGCGACGGGCAATTACGACACCGACTTTAAGGGCAAGGCGGAAGCCGCGGCGGACGCGCTTATCGGCGGACTTGATTTCGTTTATATCCATATGGAAGCGCCCGACGAATGCGGACATCACGGCGACGTTGCGCACAAGATATACTCCATCGAGCAGATTGACAACGTGGTTATTCCCACGCTGTGCGAAAGATTGGAAAGTGCGGGCGAAAAATACGCCGTTCTGGTTACGCCCGACCATCCCACTCCCTGCGCCTGCAAGACGCACGTTTCCGAACCCGTGCCCTATCTCATTTATTCGAATGCGAAAAACCTTTCGAACGGCGCGGTGCGCTACACCGAGGACGAAGCGGCAAAGACGGGCACGTACGTTGCCGACGGCTACAAGCTGATTGAACGCCTGCTAGCCGTGAAGTAAGACGAATTCAGAGAAAATTAAATTAGATAACTAAAGGCGGCGGCGCAACTGCGCCGCCGCCTTTATCTACGAACAAATCAGTTCGCTTCGAGCTGTTTCTTTTCCTTTTTGAATGTTTCGGTCGTCTGGTCAATCATCTGCTTCTGCGCGGGCGTAGGCGTGTAATATCCGCGGGTTGACATCTGGCTGAAAAGCGAGTACTGGTTTTCCGCAACCGAGTTGAGATGCGTGGAAAAACTCTTTCTCAGGCTCTTGGAGCTGCCCTCGAACAGCGCGGTCGTGTAGAACGACATAAGCTGTTTTTCGCTTTCGAGCATATCCTGAATTGCGTCCTTTTCGTTGAGCTGGGTGTTCATTTTCGTAAGCTTCATTTGCCTTAACCTCCTATTACCTTCAACAGTTCGTTATATCTTCTCTGGTGCTCGTCGGCTATGCGGCACATACAGTCGGCAAGGTCGGGGTCGGTGAGCGACTTGGAATATGCCCTCGCCTTTTTGCAAATCAGCCCTTCGAACGTGAGGGCGTCGGCAATCATAGTAAGTTCTTTTGACGTCAATTGTGTCATAAAAATACCTCCGAAAAAGTTATTGCCCTTTTTCGGAGGTTTAATCGCTATGTTCTATTTTATTTTTTGTCGGGCAATTCGCCGAAAATGTCCACTTCGTTTGCGCTGTGCGCCTTTATCGCCTGATAGTACGGGTCGTTGGAGAAGTCGCGCTCCTTTTCGTAGCTGCCGCCCAGACTCTCTATCGCGTATTTGAGTTCCTGGTATTCTATGAAGGTTATGCCCTCCTCGTCGATTTTGTCGAGGAGGTATTCCAGAGCGCGCTCGTCGCCGTACGCCGCCAGATAGCTTGCGTGCATAGGCACGTCGTCGCCCGTGCGGAATTCCTTGATAAGTATATCGAAAATTTCGTCGTCGCGGATTACGCAGCGCGAGAGTATTTCCAGCATATATTCCCTCTGCACGCCCTTTTTATAGAAGTCGAGAGCCTGCTCCTTCACGTCGTCGGCAAACTCCTTTACATTGTCCACGCAGGTGTTGCGGACGTCCTCGTTTTCGGAAGTCGTCAAAAGGCGCATATATTCGGGCAAAGCTTCGCGGCTTGCGCCTAGAAGATTGAGCGCGTACGCAATTTCGTCCTCAGTGCCGCTGAGCAGAGGGATAAGCAGTTTTTCGGGCTTTCTGCTCTCTATCGCGTTGCACAGAAATTCGCTTACCGCAACGCCCTGCTTTAAGTGCGCGCGGAGCTGGGCGACCAACTGACCGTCGTCCATATCGGCATAGTACTGATTGGGCGACTTGCCGAGCGACTTAATTACCGTATCGCCGAAGCGCGCGTACATTTTGGGAATGATGTCCTCCCATTCCTTTTCTCTGTACTTGTCGGCGTTTTTCTTTACGTATTCGGACAACTTTTCGTCGAACATTCCGTCGAAATCGTAGAGCTTCATTTAACCAACTCCAATATTGAATTTACTTTTTCCTCGGTTACGCCGAAGAAAGAGCATAGCTGTTCGTCCTTTAAACCACTTTCCTTTACTTCCGAAAACTTCATTATGGCGGCGGCGAGCACGGGCACCGAACGGCAGACGTCCAGTTTGCCCTCCCTTTCCAGTCGCGTATACAGCTTTTCGGTTGCGGCGCACAGCATAAACGGGTACTCGGGTTCGAGCATTGCAAACCGCGAGAACGCCAGTCCGTACGCGCGCAGGAAAGTCTTTTTCTTGTTCTTGCCTATTTCCAGCGGAACGAGCGTCACCTTTTTGTAGAGGTTGCACACGACAAGCCCGTATTCGCCCTCCCTGTTCTGCTGAACGAGTGCGCTGAGCACTTCCAGCTTGACGCCGTCCTGCAAAAACGCGTCAAGCAAAATGTCGCGCACGGTGTCTTCCAGACCGCCCTTTACGGCGCTCATAGCGCCCAAGAGTTTAAGTTCGTACGAGGCGTTATTGTCGCCCTCGTCGAAGCACCAGTGCACCATACCCGTGACGTCCGCTTCCCGGCAGAGCTTTTGCGCCTGTTTGTCGCTGAGGCGGCAGAACGCCGTTAAAAAGCTTATATTCGCCTCGCATTCGGCTTTTGGTAGACGGTAAAAGTATTCTAAAATTTTGCGCTTGTCCGCATCCTTTTTGGCTTCGCCCGTAGCGAAAAAGTGCCAGTAGTCCGCGGTGACCGCGTTGGGATATATCGTGAGGAGCGTATCGAAAATTTCCAGTCCTTTTTCCGCTCTGCCCGAATTGTAAGCCGCAACCGCCTTGAAAAACAAAAGCGAACAGTCGAAGGCAAACCTTTCGTCCAGCCGCGAGAAAATGGAAAAAGCCTGCTCGTGCATACCGTTTTCGCAGCACACCGTGGCGATTTTATACAGCTCCTCGTCCTCTTCCGGGTTGATTGCAAGCAGCCGCAAAGCAAGCTCCTTTGCCTCCTCCGATTTGTGCTGCTGGCTCTTTACCGCGGCAAGGGTGGTAAGCGCCTGAACGTTGTCGGGGTCGCGCTTTAAAATGCCGAGGCACTCCGCTTCCGCCTGCTCGTTTTTATCGCTTATGACGTTGCACATTGCGATATAGTTGCGCGCGGCAAGATATTTTTCGCTTCTTTCGTCAACCTTGTCGAACTCCGCAACGGCGTCGTCGAACTGGTTTTTCTTCATAAATTCCACGCCGCTTTCCAGCTCCTCGGAATAGTCCACAAGCTGGGGCGGATAGGCGAACCTTAAAGCGGGCTTTTCGGTCTTTAAAAAGGATTCTATAATTTCCTGTCTGTTCTGGGCGGTGAGCTCGGTGTCCGTTTCCATTAAAAGCTTGTTGTAATAGAAGGCGGCAAAGCTGTCCATTCCCATATTCATAAAGCTTACCGCAATGCCCTCGTAAGCTTCGGCAAGGTCGGCGCCGTCGCCGGCGTAATCGATGTACTTGAACCAGCCGTTAATACATTTTTCGTACAGACCCATATCGTCAAACGCTTCGGCGTACAACATATAGGAGTCCTCGTCGTTGCCGTTGAGTACAGCGTTTTTATTGAGCATTTTGAGCGCCGCAATATAGTCGTGCCCCTCCACGCAGTCCGCTGCAATGGATATGAGCCTGTCGGCGCTTAAATCGATACGGTCCGTCTTGTTCATTTACTTAAAAAATTTCCTCTACACGCTTCTTATCGTATATGTAATCCTTATTGCAATAGTGGCAATGTACCTTGACTTCACCCAGCTCTTCGCAGATTTTTAAAAGCTCGGCTTTGCCCACGGAAGCGAGAACGCCGCGGATTTTTTCTTCCGAACAGTTGCATCTGTATTCGGGAAAGAGAGCCGTTACTTCGTCGTTTGCAAGCTGTTTGAAATATTCGTTATAGATATTTTCCGCGTTAGAAAACTTTTCCGCCGCGCCTGCCTTGTAGGTATTGAAAGCGTCGCCCGCAAGCTCTATTTGCTCCTGCTGCGCATCGGGAAGAAGCTGCATTACAACGCCGCCCGCCCAGACGCATTTGCCGTTTTTATCAAACTCGGTAGAGAGCGCAACAGCCGTGGGTATCTGCTCGCTCTGCCCGAAGTAGGTTTCCAGTATGTCCGAAATATCGTCCGACAGTATTTCGCAAGTGCCTACGAAGGGACGCGTTGAAAAACCGTCCTCGCGCACGACCGTGAGAGCGCCGCCCTTTAAGGTATGCGAGCAGGTGCCGTCCGCATAGCCGCGCACGTGCAAATCCGCGTCCGCCGATACGGACACCGCGCCGTCGCCGTCCTTAGCTTTTACCGTCAAAGATACCGAGCCGCGCTCGCTCTTCAACGACGAAGCGATATACGCTCCGCAGGTTAAAAGTCCGCCCAGAATCGCAGAAGCCTCGGGCGTGGTTTTATGAATTTCGACCGCCCTTTGCACGAGCGACGTCGCTTCGAGAACGGAAAGAGAAATCTGTCCGTCACATATAAGAGTGCGCAAAATTTTATCCATTACCCGTCCCCTTGAATTACTTTTTGAATGCCGCGAACTGTATGCGTTCGCTCTTGTCGCCTCCGAGGTGTCCCTCGCTCTCCACGCGGGCGAACCCCGCTTCGTGCAGAGCGGCGATTATTTCCTCCTCGGTATGGGCGTACTGTATATGCGTTTCCTCACGCCTTTCGTAGCGACCGTCCGCCTGCTTAATAAAGAAGGTCAGTTCCATCTGCACGCCGTCCTCGGTCTGCTTGTTGAACCACAGATAGGAAATATCTTCCCCGTCCTCGCCGAAAAGATTTTCGCCGATAATATTGCGGATTTTATTGTGACTGCTTATATCGAAAAAGAACGCACCGTTTGCGTTGGTGGCGGCATATACGCGTGCAAACGCCGTTTTGAGCTTATCCTTGGACACGTAGTTTATGCAGTCGTTGACCGCCGTGCAGAAATCGACTTTGCGGCACACTTTCAGTTTGGTTATATCGCCGCATAAAAATTCACAGCGGACGCCTTCTTTTGCCGCCTTTTGCCGCGCGACCGAAAGCATACTTTCCGAAATATCCACTCCGTCAACCTTATAGCCCGCCTTGTTGAGCGCGCGCGTAAAATAGCCGTTGCCGCAACCTATGTCCAGCCCGCTGGAATAGTTGCCTGCGCCCTTTATTTTATTTAACAAATACTGCGACCATTTTAAATAGTCGCAGTCTGCGTTTAAGTATTCGAACCAGCCGCCAAGCGCGGTATAACTTTGTGCCATAAATTTATTTTGTGAGCAGGTTGTTTCTGGAAAGCTTTTTGTTCCTGCCCTTCTTGTCCTTGGTGGAAAGCGCCTTTTCGCGCTCGGCAAACAGTTTTTCGTATTCGACGTAGCGCGTGTCCTTTTTGTGCTCCTCGACGTACGCGTCCACTTCGCTCTGAATTTTTGCGCGCTCTTCGGTGACGCGCATAATGTCCGCTCTGCCGTAAGCCACGCCTATTTCCTTTATTTCCGTACCGCCTTCTATGGGGCGGAGGGGTCTGCCTACCAGCTCGCTCCTGCCCGCGGCAAGAAGCTCGCGCGCGATGGACTTTTCTTCCGCTTCCTTTTCGGCTGCAAGCTGTTTGGGCGTGAGATTAGCCTTTCTTGCCTCCTCCTCGGTCTTGACCGCGGGGGTGATGAACATATCGAATACCCACTGCGTGTACGCAAGCCAGCAGAGAATTATGAACGAGAAGCCGAAGAAAATGAATACCGCGTAACCTATGATTGTGAAAATCATAGTCGCCTTGCCGATTAAAAGCAGCCACGCGGGAATGAGCGAGAAGCCAATCATCAGAAGCGACTGCAATATGGTGCCGAACAGTAGCACAAAGGAATTTTTGATAAGGTACTTGAACTTGACCTTATAGCTTACTCCCACCGCAAGCACCCAAAAGCATATTACGCCTACAACGACGTTGGCGATAATCATAAACACCTGCGCCGTGATAGGACCGCCCTTTGAATAACCCTTTGCAATCTGCAACGCCGCCCAGTCGGAAATACAGCAGGAAGCGAAGAAGAAAACCAGGAATACGGTTACGGGGAACACTACGTTGAAGTAGCAAACCTTAACGCCGTGGAAATAGCCCTTTACGGAAAACTGACCGTGCGTGTTGATAAGCTTTTTGATTGAATAGCAAGCGCCCGCAAGACCAATCGAGGCGATAAAGCCCGCGACGATTAGGAGCGAACAAAACAGCAAATCAGCCGAAAGCACTATACCTTCGGGCACAGACTGCATACTGGGCGTAAGCGGATAGGTGAAAAGCGGGTTGGACGAGAAAGGATACATAATACCCATCTGACCGATATACACCGAACGCATATACACCACCGCTATGCCGGGCACGAAGAAGAGCAGCGTAAAGACGTTTATTATTACGAATTTGACGAAATTGGATTTGAACAAGTTCCACGTATCGCCCCAGCGTCCCTGCGGAATATGGGTGCGTACGTAGTCGTCCGCAAGCTCGTTCCCTTCGAGAGCGGTAACCTTTGATTCAGCCATTAAAACTATACCTCTGCGCCCGTATGTCAATACACGGAGCGCGCGTTTTTCATTTATTATACAGCATAAGTAAAATTATTTCAATTGATTTGCTTTAAAGAATGAAAAAAGAATACAATTTTCTTTGACTTTTATACCGCACTGTGCTAATATTTGTATGCAAATTGAGGAGCGGCAGAGCATTATTACCCGCAAGCTGAACTTATGGCTGTTCGATAGCTTACGGTGAAAGGGCATCGCCGCCGAAGCCGCGGATACGCCATACGCTGCGGCTGGGCGCACAGGCTAATACCCGTGCGACTGTCACTTGAAGTGTTGCGCTATTTGCAGGCAGATTAAATTATTATCTGGTGCGGCGCTTATTGTTTTGCGCCGCATTTTTACACTAACCAAATTTTATTGCGGAGAATATAATTATGAAAAAGTACAAAGTCGGTATTATCGGCGCGACGGGTATGGTCGGACAAAGATTTGCCCTGTTGCTTGAAAACCACCCCTGGTTCGAGCCCGTTTGCCTTGCGGCAAGCGCAAACTCGGCGGGCAAAAAGTATAAGGACGCGGTCAAGAAATGGCTTATGTCCTCCCCTATGCCCGAGAAGCTGAAAGACATTGTCGTTATGGACGCGACAGCCGACAAGGAAAAAATCGCTGCTTCGGTTGACTTCTGCTTCTGCGCGGTCAATATGAAAAAGGACGAGATTCGCGAGCTGGAATACGCGTACGCAAAGTTGGAGTGCCCCGTAGTTTCCAACAACTCGGCGCACCGCTTTACGGACGACGTGCCTATGATTATACCCGAGGTCAACGCCGACCATCTGGAAGTTATCGCTTCGCAGAGGGCGCACCTGGGAACAAAGCGCGGCTTCATTGCGGTAAAGAGCAACTGCTCGCTGCAATCCTACGTGCCCCTTCTGCACCCCTTGAAAAAATTCGGAATCAAGTGCGCGGCGGTTACGACCTATCAGGCAATATCGGGCGCGGGCAAAATTTTCGATACTATGCCCGAGATTGTGGATAACGTTATCCCCTATATCGGCGGCGAGGAAGAAAAGAGCGAGAAAGAACCCCTTAAAATCTGGGGCGATATTGAGAACGGCAAGATAGTGCCCGCGACCTCCCCCGTCATTACGGCGCAGTGCCTGCGCGTTCCCGTTTCGGACGGACACACCGCGGCTTGCTTCGTAAGCTTTGAAAACAAGCCGAGCAAGGAGCAGATTTTATCGGCGTGGGCGGAATTTTCGGGCGAGCCGCAAAAGCTCAACCTCCCCTCCGCTCCCAAACAGTTTATACACTATTCCGAGGAAGACAACCGCCCTCAGCCCAAGCTTGACAGGAACACCGAAAACGGTATGGCGGTGTGCGCCGGCAGGCTGAGAGAGGACAATTTGTTCGATTATAAATTTATAGGCTTTTCGCACAACACGCTGCGCGGCGCGGCGGGCGGTGCGGTGTTGCTTGCCGAACTGCTTGCAAGCAAAGGTTATTTCGATTAAGAGGAATTATGAAAGGTTTTTTTAAGGGCACTGCCACGGCTATGATTACCCCGTTCTATAAGGACGGAGGCGTAAACTTCGACTCGTTCGGCAAAATGATAGAATATCAGATTGCAAACGGCACCGACGCGCTTGTTATTCTTGGAACGACGGGCGAGCCCTCCACTATGACCGCGGAAGAAAAGACGGCGGTTATGAAATACGCAATTGAAAAAATTGCGGGGCGCGTAAAAGTCATTTTCGGTTCGGGCAGCAACTGCACCGCTACGGCGGTTGAGGCGAGCAAGCTTGCCGAAAAGCTGGGCGCGGACGGACTTCTGTGCGTTACCCCCTACTACAACAAGTGCACGCAGAAGGGCATAGTCGAATACTACAAGGCGATTTGCGGAGCGGTTAAAATACCCGTTATCGCATACAACGTGCCGCCGCGTACGGGCGTGAATATTCTTCCCGCAACAGCAGAAGAGCTTGCGCATATCCCCAATATGGCGGGCATAAAGGAAGCTTGCGGAAATATGGAGCAGATTTGCGAAACAATGCGCAGAGTCCGCCCCTACTGCGACGTATATTCGGGCGACGACAACCTCAACCTGCCCATTCTGGCAATAGGCGGCGCGGGCATTATTTCGGTTGCCAGCAACATCGCGCCAAAGCAGGTCAAGGAAGTTTATACATACGTTGAAAGCGGCGACCTTGAAAACGCAAACCGCGTTCAGGACGCTTTACTCCCTTTGATAGACGCGTGCTTTACCGAGGTCAATCCCATACCCGTCAAGGCGGGCTGCGATATGATAGGTCTGGACGCGGGAGTGCCGAGAGCACCTCTGACCGAGCTTGAAGACGCGCACAAGAAAATTATGCGCGAGTGCATCGATAAGGTTGGTATAAAGTTATGATTAAGGTTGCGGTTTGCGGCGCCTGCGGCAAGATGGGCGCAAACGTTATCGACATTCTGCAAGAGGATAACGAAGCGGTTGCCGCGTGCGGAATAGATGCCAGGGGCGGCAATATAGGCGGTTTAAAGGTCTATTCCTCCTTTGGAGATATTGAAGAAAAACCCGACGTTATTATAGACTTTTCCTCCCCCGCCGCTCTGGAAGGCGAGCTGGAATACGCCGTAAAGAACAACGTGCCCGCGGTTATAGGCTCGACGGGTTTTACCGATGAGCAGCTTGCGAAAATCAAAAAGGCTTCCGAAAAGGTTGCGATTTTCAGAACGGCGAATTTTTCGCTCGGCGTAAATCTTCTGTGCGAGCTGGTAAAACGCGCCGCACAGACTCTGGGTGAAAAGTTTGACGTAGAGATTATAGAAAAGCACCACAACAAAAAGGTTGACGCGCCCAGCGGCACCGCGCTTATGCTGGCTGACAGCGTGAACTCGGCTTTCGATAACGGCAAACCTTACGTGAACGGCCGCGAAGGAATTTGCGGAAAGCGCGGCAACGAAATAGGTATGCACGCGGTGCGCGGCGGAACCATTGTCGGCGAACACGACGTTATGTTCTGCGGCGAGGACGAGATTATAACCATCTCCCATTCGGCGCGCAGCAAAAAGGTGTTTGCGGCAGGCGCGGTTAAAGCCGCCAAGTGGCTTGCGGGCAAACCCGCCGGTATGTACCAAATGAAAGATATATTGTGATAAATATAATAAATCGCCCGACGGCATTTACCGTCGGGCGATTTATGTTTAATAACCTCTAAAACATTGAAATAAATTCTTTCAGTGCGTACTGCACGGGGGTGCTTTTGGGGAGCGCAATGCCCACGCCTCTCACGGGAAGATGTGGCACGACGTCCACTTCGAACAGCTCTCCGCTTTCGAGAAGCGGCGCGGCGTATTCGCGCGGAACGCAGCCTATGCCCATACCGCTGCTTGCAAACTTCATCATCAGATCCCAGTTTTCCACCTCTATGTCGGGGTGAAGCTGTATGCCGAGCGTCTGCGTGTACGCGGACAGTGCGCGGCGCGCGATTGTGTTGCTTTCTATCATCAGAAGCGGATAGCCCTGCAAGTCCGCAAGGTTGACCTTTTTGCCTTTCAAATGTTCGAATTTTCCGCCCGCGACGAACACGTCCGAAAGGTGCGCTACCGTACCCGTGAAGTTGACGTCCTTGTCGTCAACGGGCAGATTTATAAAGCCGACGTCGCACTTGCCCTCTTTGAGCTGTTCCAGCGTTTCGGGCGTAGTACCCGTTAAAAGCTCGAACTTTACCGCGGGATATTTGGCGTTGTAAGCCACGATTTTATCGGCGAGTATATGCGAAAAAATCGCGTCGGTTGCGCCCACCCTTATGGTGCCCGTCGCGGTGGTTTTAAGCTCTAAAAGCTTGCTTTCGGCGTCGTCCAAAAGTCTTAGCGCTTCCTCCACCTGTTTGAATATAAGCTTGCCTCCCTGCGTGGAAAGCTCCATTCCCATATGGGTGCGGTTGAACAGAGTCGTGCCGAGCTGGTTTTCAAGCTGTTTTATCGCCTGCGAAACGGCTGGCTGGGAGATGAAAAGCTCCTCCGCCGCGCGCGTAGAACTGCCGAATTTTGCAACGGTATAAAACACCCTGTACAATTCGAGATTAACCATATTGTCACACTCCTTATTTGCCCACGCAGAATTTTGCGAAAACCGTGTTTATAATTTCCTCGTCAGCGGTCTCGCCAGTGATTTCGCCGAGTATGCGCCAGCCCTCCCTTATGTCAAGAGAGATTATATCCAAAGGAAAATCGTTCATTCCCGCAACCGCCGCGGCAAGCTTTTCCCTTGCGCGCTTCAATGCGGAATAATGTCTTTCTTCAATGACGTAGGCGTTGTCCAGCGACCTGCCGCCCGTCGCCTTAGCCGCGAGCTTTGATTTCAAATCTTCCAGTCCCGCGCCCGTGAGCGAGGATATTGCAACGTCGTAACCTCCGAACGGCTTGCTACCGTCCGCCTTGGAAAACACCTTTAAAAGCCTGTCCTTTTCCACTCCGTCCGCCGCGGAAAAGTCGGCGCAGTCCGAAACGCACACCACCACGTCGGCAGTGTTGACGGCGCGTTTTGCGCGCTCTATTCCTATGCTTTCTATGTCGCCCGCCTGCTCCCTTATGCCCGCCGTATCGGTGAGGTGATACTTTACGCCGTCAATTATTATTGTGCCCTCCACCGCGTCGCGCGTGGTGCCCGCAACGGGCGAAACGATTGCTTTATCGTAACCAAGAAGGGCGTTCAGTAGGGACGACTTGCCGACGTTGGGTGCGCCGCAAATTGCCACCGAAACGCCGCTTTTTATGAGTTTACCCCCCGAATATGCCGCAATCAAGCCGTCCAGAGAGCGACAAATCGCCTGTAAATCGGTTGAAAGCGAGGCAAGCTCGCACTTGTCTATATCCTCCTCGGGATAGTCGGTGTCGGCGGCGATGCCCGCCAGAATATCCGTGAGCGAGGACTGAATTTTTTTGACCTCGCCGGTCAGCTTTTCGGAGTACAGCAGACCACCCGCGCGCACCTCGGCAAGGCTTTCGGCGTTAATCATATCTATAACGCCCTCCGCCGACGAAAGCGAAAGTTTGCCGTTTATGAACGCGCGTTTTGTAAACTCGCCGCGCTCTGCAGACCGTGCGCCCGCAGCCAGCGTTGCCTTTAAAACGCCGCGCGCAATTTCCGTGCCGCCGTGGCAGTGGAACTCCACGACGTCCTCCCCCGTATAGCTTTTGGGGGCTTTGAAATACACGCACATTCCGTAATCGGAAAAGCCGTCGCAGAGAATTTTTCCCGTGTACATATAATTGGGCGCAAAGTCTTTAACCGCCGTTTTGCCCGACGGCGAAAACATTTTTTCGGCAAGACGAAGCGCGCCTTCACCGCTCACCCTAACTATTGCCACGCCGCCCACTCCCGACGGCGTGCTTATTGCCGAAATCAAAACCTCTGTCATATTTTAAATGCGATTTTCCATAAAAATTTCTTATACCCCGATTATAGCACGCCGCATAAAAATTTGCAATACAAAAGCGGGAATTTGCACTCCCGCTTTTCAAAATTTTATTTCAGTTTTTCAAATCGTCAAAGGGGTCTGCGCTACCGCCTTCGTTGCCGCTCTCGGACGAACCGCCCGAGGCTCCCAGTCCGCCGAAAGGGTCTTCGGGAGGCGTGTTCTGTCTCTGCTGTGCGTAGGGGTCGGTATTGCCTCCGTAATAGCTGCCGCCCTGTCCGTAAGGACCGCCGGGACCGAACTGTCCGCCCTGGCTGTTGCGCATATAATCCTGATACATACGGTACTGCCTCTGCCGCTGTTCCCTGACGTATTCGGCGTAATTCTGTCCTTTGTTGTTTCTTACTGCGAACATAACGATGCCCGTCACGGGGAAGATTACGCACAGTATGGAGAACAGCAGATACCTCGACGAAGCGTAGGTGCGGAAGAAGGTTATGAGCAGGAACACGTTCAAAATGATTAAGGCAAGCTGTACCCAGTACATTATATAGTCCTGCAAATGGCTTAACACCCACCACGCCCAGTCCAGATTTTCGGGCAGGTTGACGGGGTTGTAGTTGCCGTTGGGTATTTCCATCGTCGTGCCGCCCGCCAGCACGAAAGTGCCGTATTCGGGCGCGGCGTATCCGCCCTTGAAAATCAAAAATTTTGCCACGTAGTAGAGTATGCCCAGCGCGACGTACGCCGTTTCCACAAGAGCCGCCGCAAGCGAAATATACTGAGGCTTTGCGCCGTAGATTTTATTCTTATCCGACACCACGCCCACGTAGTAGGTATTGATTAGCGGAACGAACGCCATCCAGCTGTTCTTGTAGCCCTCCCTCTTTGCAATCGTGTAAAGCGCAACCGCCTTGAACACGTAGAGGATTGCGAACACAAGCCCCGCTATGAGCAGATACGCCCACATATATTGCTTGTAGACGTCGGTGAAAAACAGTAATTCGGCAAGGTCCGCCGTTTCGAAAAATTCCATAAAAACCTCTCTTGGGTTTACTTCTCTATTTTATTCGCCGTGTGTATAAAGATTAAAACGGTTGTGTGAAAAGCGCGTGAAATTAAAGACCGAACAAATCCGTGCCGTAATCGACGCTCTTTAAAACCAGCCCCTTGGCGGGCATAGTCTTGCCCACGCGGTTGCGGTCGCATTCGTTCAGCGAGGCGAGAATATCTTCCGCGCCAAGCTTGCCCGAAGAATACCACAGCACCGTGCCGACGAGGGTGCGTACCATATTGTACAGAAATCCGTTGCCGCACACCTCTATTTTTACAAAGCCACCCTCGGAAATCACGTCTACGGAGTACACCGTCCTAACCGTCGTTTTGACCTGCGAGCCGCTTGCGCAGTAAGCCGCAAAGTCGTGCTCGCCCGTAAAGTACGCGGCGGCCTCTTTCATCTTATTTATGTCCGCTTTTCCCTTAATCCAAACGGCGAACCTGTCGCAAAGCGGATTGCGGCGCGGCGCAAAGTACATATTGTAGCAATAGGTCTTTTTCTTTGCCGAACGGTTGGCGTCGAACCCGTCGGGCGCGACAGCCGATTGCAGTACGCTTACGTCCTGCGGCAGACGGCAGTTGAGCGCGTCGGCAAGCTTTTCGCCCGCAATATCCGCCGACAAATCGACGTGGCAGACCTGATTTAAGGCGTGCACGCCCGCGTCCGTTCTGCCGCTTGCGGTGACGACAGCCCATTCGCCGAACGCTTTATATACGGCTTCGTTAAGCTCCCCCTGCACCGTGCGCCCATTGCTTTGCACCTGCCAGCCGTTGAAATGCGTGCCGTCGTAGGCAACCGAAAGAACATACCTCACGATATCACCAGATACTGATAGATTTGCGGATAGATGCGATAGCCGTAAATATTGAAAAGAATTACGCCGGCTATCATTATCGCCGCGAATATAGCCGCAACTATATCGCGCCCAGTAAATTTCAGCTTCTTGTATTTGGTGCGCTTTTTGCCGCTGGAATAGCAGCGGACGTCCATTGCGTCGCCCAGCTCCTCCGCCCTGCGGAACGCGCTGATTAAAAGGGGAATAAGCACGGGCACGATTGCCTTTACGCGCTTGAATATGTTGCCCGTATCGAAGCTTGCGCCCCTTGCCTTCTGCGCGGAAATTATGCGGTTTGTTTCGTCCATAAGCGTGGGGATAAACCTGAGCGCGATGGACATTATCAGCGCGAGAACGTGCACGGGAATTTTGATTAAAGTGAGCGGAAACAGCAGACTTTCCAGTCCGTCGGTAAGGTTGACGGGCGTTGTCGTAAGCGTTAAGAGAGCCGAGCCCATAACCAGGAAAAACAGTCGGAAGGTAAGAAAGACCGCGAATATTATGCCCTCTAAATAGATATGAATGAACCGCCACTCCCACAAAAGGTTTTCGCCGCCGTGGAAGAAAATGTTGAGAAGCGACGTGAACGCGAGTATGAAAATTACGCCTTTGACGGAGCGCAGCACCGACCCGACGGGCACGCGCGCGGCTATAGTTGCGATGACCAGAATCAAGCCGCACAGCGCAAGTCCGTAGAACGATTTTGCGACGAAAAGCATCACGATATACGCGATTAAAAACAGCAGTTTTACACGGGGGTCGAGCCTGTGCACGAACGATTTTGTGGGATAGTACTGCCCGAAGGTTACGTCGTTAAGCATTGCCGCCTCCCCCGAGCGCGGATATTACCGCCGCGGCAAAATCGCGCGACGTAAAATCACACTCCAAATCCAGCCCCAATGCGGAAAGATTGGCACATATCTTGGCGGTAACTGGCACGTCCAGCCCCAAAGCCTGCAATTCCTCCGCTCTCTTGAACAAGCCCGCGGGCTTGTCGCAGGCGACGATTTGTCCGTTGGAAACGACACACGCACGCGTGCAGTTTTCGGCAATTTCGTCCATATCGTGGGATACGATTATGACCGTCTTGCACCAGTCGCCGTGGAGCGAATGAAGCAGCTTCATAATCTCCCTTTTGCCGAGAGGGTCCAGCCCCGCCGCGGGTTCGTCCAGCACTAAAATTTTGGGCTTGGTCACTATCACGCCCGCAATGGCGACGCGCCTTTTCTGACCGCCAGACAAATCGAAAGGCGACTTGTCCTGCACCTCGTCGTAGTTCAAGCCGACCGCTTCCAGACTCTCTTTAACAGCCTGTGCAACCTCCTCCTTGGAAAGCCCGGGACGGAAATTTTTCAAGCCGAAAGCGACGTCCGCAAACACGGTTTCGGCAAACAGCTGATACTCGGGATACTGAAAGACCATACCCACGTCAGCACGCAGATTGCGCCAGTCGCACTTCCTTTTGGAAAGGTCGTACTTGCCTATCACAAGCGAGCTTTCGGGCGGAGGCGTCTGCCCCTTTTTCACCCTGGGTTTTCTATAATGCTTCTGCGCCTGCGGCAGTTTGATGAGCGCGTTGAGGTGCTGCACGAGCGTGGACTTGCCGCTGCCCGTGTGACCTATAATTCCGAAAAATTCGCCCTCCGATATATGAAGGTTTACGCCCTTTAAAGCCTGTGTTGCAAAGGGCGATTTCGCCGAATACGTGTAAGTTAAATTGCTTATATCAATATCCCACTCGCGCGCTTGCTGTCCGTCGGGCGCGTCGTCCGTTTGTGCGGACGGGCGGGGATTAAAGCCGCGTTTATCCGCCTGCTTTTTAAGCTCGGCGGCAAGCTCCTCGGGTCGCAGACAGGTGGGAATATCTATGTCCGCAGCCTTGATTTTATTGCATATTTCGCCTATCTCGGGCAGGCACAGATTGTAGGTTTCAAGCTGCTCGCCGCGCTCGAAAATTTCCTGCGGTGCTCCGCAGGCGACAATCTCTCCCCTGTTCATAATAACCGCGCGGTCGGCAAGCAGAGCTTCCTCCATAAAGTGCGTGATTAAAATGACGGTCATACCCTCTTCCTTGTTCAGGCGTGCGGCGACCTCCGTTACTTCCTTTCTGCCGCGCGGGTCAAGCATTGCCGTGCTTTCGTCCAGAATTAAAACGTCGGGCTTGATTGCAAGCACGCCCGCAACCGCGATGCGCTGTTTCTGTCCGCCCGAAAGTCTTGTCGGGGTGGAATGTCTGTATTCTTCCATACCGACGGCGGCAAGCGCCCAGCTTATTCTTTCGCCTATTTCCTCGCGCGGAACGCCCAGATTTTCGGGGCCGAAAGCGACGTCGTCCTCCACTATGGAAGCCACCATCTGGTTGTCGGGATTCTGGAAAACCACGCCCGCGTGGGCGCGCACTTCGCCGAGCTGGTCCTTATCGGCAGGGTCGTAGCCCCACACTTTTATACTGCCCGTATCGGCGGTTAAAAGTCCGCAGATAAGCCTTGCAAGCGTGGACTTGCCGCTTCCGTTGTGACCGAGCACGGCAAGAAATTCGCCGCGCTTAACTTCCAGCGTGACGTCGTTTACCGCGTTGGGCTGCCCGTCGGCATAAGAAAAGCCGACCCTGTCCATCTTAACGGCAAAATCGGGGAGCGCGGCAGTCGCGCCCTCCGTTACGTTATCTCCGCCGTTTTCGACCTTAGTAGTCAGCTCTTCCATAAAAGCACCTTAAAATGTCGATAATGCCCGCAAGCATTTCCTAAAAATTATAGCAAATGCGCGAAAAATTAACAAGGTTTTTAAAGTGAATTTGACGAAAGAATTATAAAATTTTTTTCACATTATATCTTTAAAAAATTTATTACAAAACACAAAACGCATATTGACATTTTATGGTTATCGGTTTATAATTGTATAGGTGTATGTAATATACACCTTATTATAATAAGATAAAAAAATTAAAAAACATATTACGGAGGTTTTTTGAATGAAAAAATTGACTATCGACGGTAATACCGCCGCCAGCCACGTTGCCTACGCTTTTTCGGAAGTAGCGGCGATTTACCCCATCACCCCCTCCTCGCCTATGGCAGAGGTTGCGGACGAATGGGCAACCGCAGGCAGAACCAATATGTGGGGTCAGAAAGTTAAGATTGCAGAAATGCAGTCCGAGGGCGGCGCTGCCGGTGCCGTGCACGGTTCGCTTTGCGCGGGCGCGTTGACTTCTACCTACACCGCATCGCAGGGACTTTTACTGATGATTCCCAATATGTACAAGATTTCCGGCGAGCTTATGCCTATGGTTATGCACGTTTCGGCGCGCGCACTTGCGGCTCACTCTTTGAACATCTTCGGCGACCACGCCGACGTTATGGCTTGCCGCCAGACCGGTTTTGCAATGCTTTGCGACGGTTCCGTTCAGGAAGTTATGGACCTTGCTCTGGTTGCTCACCTTTCCACGCTGAAGACCAAGGTTCCCTTCATCAACTTCTTCGACGGTTTCAGAACCTCCCACGAGGTTGCTAAGATCGATGTTTGGGACGACGCTGACGACTATGCCGAAATCCGCGCTATCTGCGACCAGGTAGGCATTGCAGCCGACATAGCTGACTTCAAGAGCCGCTCGCTCAACCCCGAGCATCCCATTCAGAAGGGTACCGCGCAGAACGGTGATACATACTTCCAGAACAGAGAGACCGCAAACAGCTACTACGCTGCGGCTCCCGCTATTGTTCAGAAGATGATGGACGTCGTATCGGCTAAGTGCGGCAGAAAATATCACCTGTTCGACTACGTGGGCGACCCCAAGGCTACCGAAGTTATCGTTGCTATGGGTTCGGGCTGCGAAACAATCGAAGAGTCCATCAACAAGCTCAACGCACAGGGCAAGAAGTACGGTCTTATCAAAGTCCGCCTTTACAGACCTTTCGTTGCGGACGCGTTCGTTGCGGCTATTCCCAAGACCTGCAAGAAGATTGCGGTACTCGACAGAACCAAGGAGCCCGGCTCCCTCGGCGAGCCCCTCTACCTCGACGTTTGCTCGGCTATCCTCGAAAAGGGCGTCGGCGGCGTGAAGGTCGTTGGCGGCAGATACGGCTTAGGCTCCAAGGAATTCACCCCTTCGATGGTCAAGGCTGTATATAAGAACCTTGAACAGAAAGAGCCCAAGAACCACTTCACCATCGGTATTTACGAGGACGTTACCAACAGCTCGCTCGACTTCTCCGAGAAGTTCGACGCTGCTCCCGCAGGTTCTACCTCCTGCAAATTCTACGGTCTCGGCTCCGACGGTACTGTTGGCGCAAACAAGAACTCCATTAAGATTATCGGCGACCACACGGACAAGCACGCTCAGGCGTACTTCTTCTACGATTCCAAGAAATCGGGCGGCATCACCGTATCCCACCTCCGTTTCGGCGATACGCCTATACAGAGCGAATACCTCATCGACAGCGCGGACTTCGTTCAGTGCTCCAACCCTTCCTACGTTACCCGTTACGATATGACGAGCGACATCAAGGTAGGCGGCACGTTGCTTATCAACACCTCCGCTACCACGGTTGAGGCTCTGGAATCTTTCCTTCCCGCAAAGGTTAAGCAGGACATCGCAAAGAAGAAAATCAATCTTTATGTTATCGACGCTATCAAGATTGCGGGCGAGCTCGGACTGAAGGGCAGAACGAACACCATTCTGCAGTCCGCATTCTTCCGCGTTAATCCCCAGATTATGCCCTACGAGCAGGCTGTAGAATATATGAAGTATATGGCTAAGAAGTCGTTCGGCAGAAAGGGTGACGCAGTCGTTCAGATGAACTACAACGCTATCGATTCCGCTTCCGGCGACAACCTTGTAAAAATCGACGTTCCCGCGGCTTGGGCTAACGCAACCACGGGCGCAGAGATGATTAAGGGCCACGCGGACAAATATTATCAGGAAATCATTAAGCCTATCCTCTACCTCGAAGGCGACAAGCTGAAGAGCTCGCAGTTCAATGCAGACGGACACGTTCCCACCGGTACGACCAAGTTCGAAAAGCGCGGCGTTGCGGTTACCGTACCCGAAATCGACCTTGCAAAGTGTATCCAGTGCGGTACCTGCTCCTTCGTTTGCCCTCACGCTTGCTTGAGACCCGCTCTCGTTAAGACCGGCGAGGCTAAGCCCGCTACCCTTGAAACCAAGGCTGCTACCGGTCTTGCAGGTTACGAGTACAGAATGCAGGTATCCCCCCTCGACTGTATGGGTTGCGGCGTGTGCGCAACTGTCTGCCCCGTAAAGGACGGCGGCGCAATCAAGATGATTCCTCTTGCAGATTCGCTTGCTAAGGGCGAAGCTGAAAACTGGGAATACGCTGTTGAGCTTCCTCCCGTTGACACCTCCAAGTTCAAGAAGGAAACCGTTAAGGGCTGCCAGTTCTGCACTCCTCTGTTCGAGTTCTCGGGCGCGTGCGCAGGCTGCGGCGAAACTCCTTACGTAAAGGTTATCACCCAGCTCTTCGGCGAAGATATGATTATTGCAAACGCTACGGGTTGCTCCTCCATTTACGGCGGCTCTTCCCCTACGTGCCCCTACACCACCACTAAGGAAGGCAGAGGTCCCGCTTGGGCGAACAGCTTGTTCGAGGACAACGCGGAATTCGGTTACGGTATGAACCTTGCTTACACCGCAAGAAGAAACGCCGTAAAGGCTAAGGTTGAAAAGCTTGCTACGCTTTGGAACGGCGAAGGCGCTAAGGTTTGCGCGGCTTACCTTAAGGCGTTCGAGGACAGAGAAGCAAGCAAGAAGGCTAGCGCAGAGCTTGTAAAGGCTTTGGAAGGCTGCCACAACTGCGGCTGCGAGGCTGACGCTCTCGTTAAGGAAATTCTCGATGCTAAGGATTGCCTTGCAAAGAAATCCATCTGGATCTTCGGCGGCGACGGCTGGGCATACGACATCGGTTACGGCGGTCTTGACCACGTACTTGCAAGCGGCGAGGACGTAAACGTACTCGTACTCGATACCGAAGTTTACTCCAACACCGGCGGTCAGGCTTCCAAGTCCACCAACATCGGTGCGGTTGCCAAGTTCGCTTCCGCAGGCAAGAGGGTCAAGAAGAAGGACCTCGGTATGATTGCAAAGTCCTACGGCTACGTATACGTTGCACAGTGCGCTATGGGCTCCAACCCCGCACAGCTTCTTAAAGCTCTGAGCGAGGCGGAAGCTTATCACGGACCTTCCCTCATTATCTGCTACGCTCCCTGCATCAACCACGGTATCAATATGACCAAGAGCCAGCTTGAAGAAAAGGCGGCTGTTGACTGCGGTTACTGGCAGCTTTACAGATACAACCCCGAAGGCGAGGTATTCACGCTGGATTCCAAGGATCCTACGGGCGACTACCAGGCGTTCCTTGCAGGCGAAACGCGCTACGCTTCCCTCGTTAAGACGCAGGGTGCCGAAGTTGCCGGCGAGCTGTTCAAGAAGACCGAGGAGTCTGCTAAGGCAAGACTTGAAGGCTATAAGAAGCTTGCAGGCAAGTAAGCGGTGAGCCACCGCAGCCAAGTCCTTTAACTGCTTGGTTGATTGACGAACTTGGTTACAACAAAACTTAAAATGAGCCCCGCGGCGAATGCCGCGGGGCTTTTAAAATTGTGTTCATCTATCCTTCGTAATTTGTTGACAAGTTGCGCATTGCAATGATAAAATATAATGCGTTACGGGGATATAGCACAGTTGGTAGCGCGATACGTTCGCAACGTATAGGTCAGGGGTTCGAATCCCCTTATCTCCACCAATAGCAACCTAAAACGAACCACTTTTAAAGTGTCAAGTTTAGGTTGCTTTTATATTACAAATTATTTAAGGTGTGAAAATGAACATTAAGGAAACAATATTGCACTATCTATTCGTATATGGAGGAGAATATGAAAGCGCAATGGAACGAGTAAAAAATAAATTGTTTAGGGGGTTATCTCGTAAAGAACAAGCTCAAATGGATAATTCCATTTTTTTCGCTTTTGAAGATTTAAAAAATAAAAAGAATATTGAACTCATAACTTGTGAAAAAATGACAGCTGAACAATTACGAAAATTTAATACCGAAGGCAAGACTTTTTATCGCATAATAAATAAAAGTATTGATTAAACGGCGGTTTATGCCGCAAAAGGCTATTGACTGGAATTGCGGTGTGTTAGGCTCGTGCGCCAAAGGCAAACCAAAACCCGACTGTTTATCAGTCGGGTTGCTGTGTTTCGCCCTTATTTGCCTACAAACACACCGCAAGAAAGGTTTCAGTCAATAGCACTGTGGAATAAATAGCCGTTGTTCTACGGCTTTATATATAGATTTCTATTGTAAACTCGAATTTCGCTAATTCTCTGCGATGCGGTACTTTGTATGCAAATTTAATAACTTTTGTGCTAATAGTAAAGCCCCGACGATTTTCATCATCAGGGCTTAATTTTATTGGACTATTAAATTGTATTTGTATTTTATCGTCAAAAAGTATTATTTGTTTGACAAGGCTGTTTATAAGCATTTTAGGCTCTAACCTTAACGCTTGCAAGTAAAACTCTCTTATATCGTTTTCAGACAGCATTACTATTGATTTGCTTTTTTCTATAAGTATCTGCTTTTCTAAATCTTCTTGCTTGCTTTCAAGTTCTTTTAAACGCTTGGTAGTAGTGTTTGTAATAACACCTTTTTCAATAGCAACCATAATGTTTTGTATTGCACTTTCGATTGAACGCTGTTCCCTTAAAAGTAGGTTTAATACCGTATCGCTTTTGGCTTGCCGTTCCTGCTCGAACATAAGACCGTTTATAATTTCCGTTATGCGTTGCAGTGAATTAAGTTCCTGCAATATACAGTCAAGTACGATATTTTCCAAAACTTCTTTACGCATTGCCTGCTTATGACAGTCTGTTATATTTGCTTTGCGCCCACGACATTTGTAATAATACCGTCTTTCGCCGTTTCGTGCTGTGCCGTTTTCACCTACGATAGATTTACCGCAATAACCGCATATCATTTTGTCTTTTAAAAGGTATGTAATTTCTTCACTTTTCTTGCCGTACTTATTGGCTGAAATCTTTTTGCGTACTTTCTCAAAAGTTTCAGAAGATACTATTTGCGGATAGATATTGTCAAACACTTCGTTATTATAGCGGTAAATGCCCGAATAGCGTTCGTTCTTTAATATCTTGTAAACGGTGTTTGTAACAAACCTTTTACCGTAATACAAAATACCTTTGCTCGTAAGCTCGGCTATTATGTCTTTTACAAATACGCCTTGTGCATACTGCGTATAAATGAAGCGTACAACTTCGGCTTGTTCGGGTACGATAACGGCTTTCTTGTTTTCGTTCTTATAACCGTATGGAACTCGTCCGCCTGTAAGGTTGCCCTTTCTACGGCTTTCGTTATTGCCACGCCGTATCTTTTGCGATAACTCTGCGGAATAGTACTCGGCGTAACCTTCAAGCATACTTTCAAAGATTATGCCTTCGGGTGTATCGGGTACAAACTCGGTAGCGGAAACAACTTTTGTTCCATTGTCTTTAAGCGTTTTTTTGTGCATAGCCGTTTCATACTTATTACGGCTGAAACGGTCAAATTTATAAACGATAACATAATTCCATTCTCGCCGACTGCTTTCTTTAATCATACGCTGGAAATCAGGGCGGTTGTCGTTTGTTCCCGTCATTGCTCTGTCTATATAGGTATTGAGAATAATTATATCGTGAGTTCTTGCGTACTCTTGACAAACTCTCAACTGTCCGTCAATAGACTGTTCTGTTTGGCTGTCCGAACTGTATCGGGCATAGATAACTGCTGTTTTCATAGTTCTTAAAACTCCTTAAATTTTATTTTGTCTTTCGACAAGGGGCGAACAAACGGAAACGCAATGGCAGTTTGCTTAATTTCTTTTTATTCGCTTACCGGTCAAGGGTTGCCGAACGGCAATGCACTTTACCCTTGACGGAAAGTGCGTTTTCGTTTACGCTCCGCCGGACGATAGACAAAATATTTACAGTCAGTTACATTTAGGCATTTGGGCTAATATTTCGGGACTGACTTTTCCTAAAATTTCGCCGTCAACTATGCAACGAAAACTGTCAAATAAAAGTAGTTTTCTATCGTCCACGCCGTAAGGGCAGGCAACGTCATCATCAAGTATGTCCGACCTTGTATAAGTGGGTAGTTTACCGCCGTAAACTAATTTCTCGCCCGACTTCTCTATGTATTTGAGTAGGTATTTTACGGACTGCGTTATATCAAGCGGTATTTCAATAGGCTTGAAATCATTACGCCCGAACTCTTTTAAAAAGTGAGTGTTTTGATAAGTTG
Organism: Clostridia bacterium; assembly: GCA_029066845.1. Lineage (GTDB taxonomy): Bacteria > Bacillota > Clostridia > Christensenellales > Borkfalkiaceae > Coproplasma. The sequence continues at coordinate 70,057 of JAIEFR010000017.1, forward strand.
TCTGCATACGGTGGCTTTTCGTGCTGTAATCTTTAACTTTCGTAATTTTACCTATCATTTTCGGTGTATAAAATATTCCGTGAAAGTGTAGTCTGTTTGTTTCGGGCGCACGTTCCCAAACGCCGATATATTTCCAACCGTTACGGCAAACGGCGTGTTTTAAAGTGTTCCGCAATTTCTTCTTAAATGTTTCTTCCGTGTGTAGGGCGTTATCGTAAGTGAACGTAACAAAGTAATGCCATTCGCCTTGCGTGTAAATCTTTCGCCATAATCGGGTATTGCGTTTATATGCGTTGATTTTCTTACGTTCGATATTCTGTGCGACAAATTCTTTTAATTGCTCGGCGTTCTTAAATTCGTCTTTCAGTTTTTCTTTGATATACTTTTTTCGCTTTCGCTTTGGTAGTGCTTGACTTTCCGCATACGCCGTTTCAAATTTCTCTTTGGGTGTAGGTGAGGCGTTTCCGTCTTGCTTGGGTTTTGGTGGTTTAGGCTTTTTCCTTTTGCGTGTACTGCTCGGAAAGTTTTCGGGCGGTATTGCTATATAATGACCGCCGTCAAAATATACTTTGGTTTCTCTGTATGGCATAAATAAAACTCCTTATTTTTCATTTTGCTCTTTTAATTCTTTAATGCGTGCCAAAAGCGTTTCAAAAAATGACTGCTGTTCAGCTTCGGGCAATACTGAAATTTTAGGCTCGCCTATCGTTTCAGTTTCTAATTCAGTTTTTAGCACTTTTGGCACCTCCTTAATTTTTTGTGGTTTAATTGTAAGCAACTTTTATCAGCGTATTCCAGAGTATTTACTTAACTAAAATTGCGGAAAACCAAAGATAATCTTCACATTTCTTCGGGTTTGAGTAATCAAGTTATACTGTTTAAACAGGAAGACTAATTTCCTGTTTGAAAAAATAATTCATAAACTCGCAAGGTTTTTGCGACTTATAAAAATTTCTCTCAACTCTTTAAGTACAAAAATTTTGAAAAGTTGACGGTTTTGCGAAATCTTTATAACATTCAATGTGGCAAGGTATTTGCCACATTGAAAAACTTTTCATATCTTTCAGGACAAAAAATTTCAAATTACAACCTTTTTGCAAAAGATAGCCGTAAAAATTTTTCCTTACATATCTTTAAGTACAAAAATTTGTGAAAAGTCGTATGTTTTTCTGTGCAGGAACCTAACATTTGCAGAGCAGAAAACCCACATTAGCACACATTTTCGGGCATAAACGGCGGTTTTCGGTCAAGGGCAAAAGCCGTACAAAATAAAAAATAACCCTATGCTAAAAAAGCATAAGGTTAAAAAATAAACCGCCGCAAGGGAAACGGCGAATCGCCAAGCGGTTTAGCGGCGAACGCCGTCCCTGCGGCGTTTTTATCTTACTTTTTTATTAGGTTTTTTCTTTTGTGGCGGGTGCTTGACGGCGCACGAAGTGCGCCGCTCGTTATATCAAGCACCCGCCACAGTGCCAAAGTTAAAAATGTGTTGTAAAATTGTAGATTTAAAAATTTTATTTTGCTATAATTTTTATAATGTTATGGGCGAGTTTTGTCCACTTGCAAATGTTATAATATAAATGAGGGGTATAGAAAAATGAATAAAACCGCAAAGAAAACAATTATAGTTCACATTTTAAAAATTTTATATTGTTATTCTTCTTCTGATTACCCTGTAACGCAAACATTTATTGCCGATTACTTAAATGATATTGATATAGCTTGCGATAGAAAGACAGTCGGCAGAAATATGAAATATTTAATTGATATGGGTTTGCCCATTGTCAAAAGTCAAGGTTCAAAGCGTGGTTATTACTACGATATTGAAAACGACAAATTTTTTATAAGGAAAAATATAAAATGATAAAAGTTCTTGTATTTTATTTAGTTTTTTGGTGGTTTACAAAACTCGAAAACAAAAAACTAATTATTGTGCGTGCAATATTGGCAAGTGTTTTAGCTGTATTTTTCCTAATGGGTGCCATCACTATATTTACTGAACCGCATTTCATAAAAGACGGCTTTGCCTTTATGGGTATTTTTGCTCTCATACCGTCTATATTGTTCGCTATAAGAGCAATTTTTGATATTAAAAAATTATTATTAGAAAGAAAACAATAAATTAAAAATTAAAATAGGAGATAATAAATGGACGCTCAAACAGCAAAAGATACTTTTTGGAAATACTTTGACGAATATGTTGAAAAAATGGGAAATGAATTTTACGTTACTCACGTTAAGGGTGGCAAAAATCAGGCTGCTGGAAATATAAATAATCATTCGCCTATGGCAATGCAGACGATTTGTTGTGAATACAAATACCGTGATAATGTCATTTTAGTACAGGTTTATATAAATCAAAATATTGAGCTTTTTGAAAAATTATATGCAAAAAAGGAAGAAATAGAAAAACAGCTAGGTTATATAGTTGAATGGGTTGAACACGGAAAAACAAGCAATTCTGTTAGAAGAATACAAAAAAAATTCTATATAAATAAACCGCTTAATGAAATGGTTGAAACTGTTTATCCGTATGTTTTAGACTTCATTAAGGTTTTCAGCCCACTTATTTAAAATTACGAACTCGGTTGGAGGTTTGATATTCGTGAAAAAACATAAATGGACAAAAGAAGAAACTCGAATTGCTCTTAATGCTTATCTTAATGGAATGCCGAGTATTGAAGCAAGAATTTTAGCCAAAAGTTTAGGTTTAAATTCAAATGCTTTTTGTATGCGTATGGCAAATTTTAAGTATTTAGATACAAACGGCAAATCTGGTTTAAGTAAAATTAAAAAATTAGAACAAGAAGTTTGGGACGAATATTGCAAAAGTAAAAGTCCTTAAAAGAAAATGACTTATAAATATTCGTTTTAGGTTACTAATTCTCCACCAAAAGCGGCAGCAGTCGAACACGACTGTTGCCGCTTTTTATGAGTCAGGGGTAAACAGAACCCCTGTGGGTTCGCCCGCCCGCGTAGCGGTCGCACGGAGCGTAGCGAAGTAATCCCCTTATCTCCACCAGCGAAAAAGACAGGTTAAAACCTGTCTTTTTTGCTGTATGTGGGTTCGGACTCAAGCCACGGCAGTTTACTATTTTTTAAGGCACGAACAAAAATGTTCGTGCCTTTTATCAAAACTAATACTATTCCTCAATACCGTCGGTTAATTCCTCAAAAGTGATTTCAAGCACTTTCAATATTTTTAAAATATTAAAAAGTGACGGTTCAACCTTATCGCACTCCCATTCGCTTACACGCTGCTGCGTTGTTTGCAATCGCTCGGCAAAGTCCTTTTGACTGATTTTATTATTTTTACGCGCAGATTTCAAATTCTGCCCAAACGTATTCATAAAAATATTTTACACTAAACGCCGTGTTTTTATTTGACATACACTAAATTTAGTGTTATCTTGTTTAATAATATGAGGAGCACCTACTAATGTTGAAAAAATTCTTAAGTTTTTTTGTTTTAATCTTATCCGTTTCAATTTCTCTTACCGTATTAGGCGGCTGCACTAACGCCACAAAAGATTACATATTTGAGCTGAAATTTCATAACAATTTTAAAATTATGCAACTCGCCGATATTCAAGTTGCGAACATTGATGCTTGCAACGAAGCTTTTGTTGAAATAGACAAGCTCGTCAAAAAAGAAAAGCCCGACCTCATCATACTTACCGGCGACAATTTGGAAGTACCGCAACACAGTAACGTTTTAGATACTTTGGTAGACAATATGGAAAGTTATAATATACCGTGGGCTCCCGTATTTGGCAACCACGACGCCGAAGGCATTTTAACTAAGGATACAATGGCGGATAAGTTTATCGCTGCAAAAAATTGTATATTTTATAAGCGCGAAGACGGGGTAGACGGCGTCGGTAATTACGTTATTAATCTAAAAGAAAGTGGGCACAAAACTGCTTACAGCTTATTTTTAATAGACAGCAATATGTACGATGGACAAGGCGGTTACGACTGGATACACACAAATCAAATCGAATGGTACGAACAAACAGTAAACTTTATAAAAGAGCAAAACGGTGAAAAAACTGTTCCATCACTCGCATTTTTTCATATCCCTGTACCGGAATTTGAAGATGCACGAATATCTTTTGAAAACGGCGAAAGTACAGGCTTTGGAACATTTAGGGAAAGAATTTCCCCAGGCAGCATAAATTCCGGGTTTTTCAGCGTTGCAAAAGAACTTGGCAGCACTAAAGCCATTATTTGTGGACACGAACATATAAATAACTGCGATATTCTTTATCAAGGTATACGACTTGTGTACGGACTAAAGTCTTCACGCTTTTCTTATTACAATGAGGACCTTTTAGGCGCAACAATAATTACACTGTCATCCAGCGCTATTGATATTAGTAATTCTTATTTTGCTTCAATTTAAGTTACTACTTATACACTAATAAGCCCCCGAAGCGGTACGCTTAGGGGGCTTTAATTATCTTTAATTCAAAATCCATAATGCCAAATTTAGCGTCGTTGCAATACTAAGCCAAATGGGATATATACTTAAAATATAGCCGTAAATCTTATTATAATTTATAATGTCAACGATTAACGCAAAACCCACAATCAAATTCAGCAGTATTACTATATTTCCCAAAAACAGCTGTTTTAAAGTGAAAAACGTTAAACACCACAGTACGTTTAAAACCGCATTTATCAGCATTAAAACGATTGTAGAAGTCGGTATATCATCATCTTTATACCAGATAAAAATGATAACGCCGAAAGTTACATAAACAACCGACCATACGATGGGAATAACGAAATTCGGCAACCACTGAGTCGGCTTTTTTAATGCGTTAAACCAATCCATACCCAGGTTCACAAATAAGCTTCCCAAACCTGCAACCAATGCAATTATAACAAACGAAACTACGATTTTTTTAATTTGACTCTTTTCCATACCTATTAAAATATAGTTATTTCCGCAAAAAAATATACAATTAGAGCAACAAAAAACGGGGCAAATTAAAACCCCGTCTGTTCGCCGTTTATTTAACGCCGTAAAAATATTTGAGAATTTCTCCTGCCGCAGGATAATTTAAACGCTTTATCTCCTCTACCACTTCATTCACGTCATATGTCTCGTCAACACATTCCAAATTGATTTTTTCCTTATTTATGTTAAGAATTGCTCCCCTTGCAATATTTTTGTCATCTTCGGGGCAACCGCAGGAACCGACGTTTATGTACAATTTTTTATCGGATTGACAGATAAGCCTTTTATGGTCGTGCCCGTAGCAAATTATTTCGCCGTCAACTTCCGAAAATAACTCATCCAAATCATTCTTTGTCGGATTTTTTACAAACCCGTACCTGTTTTCGCTATCGACCGCATAGTGCAAAACCGATAGCGTATGCCCTTCGACGGTTATTTCCGCTTTCTGAGGCAACGCTTTTAAAAAAATTATCGAGGATTCAGAGAGAAGCGACTTAATCCACAAGTGATGCAACTTCTCACTCTCCGTTATTTTATCCGGTATCCCTCTGAACTGGTAATGGTCGTGGTTTCCGCGGACACAAATAAGATTGGGAAGCGACATCATATATTGAACGGTTTGCTCCGGATAAGGTCCGATGCCTATTATATCACCGCAACATATAATTACATCGCACTTTTCCGTGTTGAACCTTTGAATAATTTTGTCTAAAGCTACAACGTTGCTGTGAACGTCGGTAATTATTCCGATTTTCATTGTTTTATTATATCCTAATGCAAAAAGTAATGCTGTACTACCGTATTTTGGAATTTAACTTGTAAGTAATTATTCCGTCAAGCAAGGTCACACACAACACCAGGCAGGACACCACGGTTACGCCGATTGCCCCATTTATACGGACAAAAACTTCGCCGAAGCCGCTGTTCGGAAGTCCAAGCCAGAACAACAGCAAAAACACGATTCCGAGCAAAATTTCCATTCCCCATACAAATATAAATCTCTTTTTGAAAGTACTCCTTTTAATACTCACTAAAAGATTCATACCTGCCGCATAGGTAACACAGAAAAATGCAAAGAAGCAGGCGCAGATAATCGAAACAAAGCCCGACGAAGAGACCTTTTCCGCTTGATTGGGGTTTTTCGGGTTTACGTAAATTTCCGTAGACGAACCTATCGTACCGCGTTTGATAGACCTATGCCCCACTCTGTCCGTTAACGTGTGCTCCTGCCCCTCAAACGTGTAAGAGATGATAAGGTAATAATCCGTGCGCGAAGCACTGTGAACGCCATTCGAACTGTGATGTGTGTCTACACCGATAACCGTGCCTGTCGTTCTTACGTAATTCAATTCGAAATCACGCATCCTTGCCGTGTGCCACGCAAAAAAACCGATAAAGACAAGAAACAGCGCAAGAGATATTGACAGAAATATAATTGCCGGCTTTCCTTTTTCTTCATCTATCCAGATATTACTTTTGCTCATTTTAATACGTCATCCGATTCGCTCTATATTATGCAATTAAAATTATAGTCCGTTCGGCTTACAATGTCAAATAACGATTTTTTAAATGATTTATGCATTTTTGCGGTGCTTCAGTCATATTATTTTGTAAAGTAACAAAGACAAAAAATCTATTATAGGAGATATAATCTATGGACAAGAACATCACAAGCACACCCGCACCTGCAACACAGGCACCTACCAAAGAAGAACTCTGCGGCTCGGTAAACATCCTTGACACCACCCACCTCAAGAACTTGGTGGATGACCTTTCCAAGCTTTACAGCACGTCCGTTTGCACGAAGGTTGCAAGAGATACGAAAATCGCGTCCGAAAAGCGCCTTATCGAAGCAATCCGCGCAAATCTCGACCGCTACGAAGGCTAATCAGTTTAATCCGCAAACAACAAAGCCCTTAAACGGAATATCCGTTTAAGGGCTTTTCCTATTTAAAATAATTAAAACATTACGAGAAGGAAGCCTGCTATTACGCCCAGGAAAAGGGCGAACGCGGGCAGTTTGCTGCGCCACATCAATATGGATTCGGGCAACAGTTCGCCGAATACAACGTACAGCATCGCGCCGCTTGCAAAGCCCAGAGAAAGCACCAGCATTATATCGTTAATGCCGCCGAGTGCAAAACCGAGCAACGCGCCGAACACCGTGGGCAGACCGCTGAGCGCGGTAAGCCCCACCGCCTTGGGCTTTTTCATTCCGCCCGAAATGAGCGGCACCGACACCGCCATACCCTCGGGCACATTGTGCAAGCCTATCACGATTGCCATAATAAAGCCGCTGCCCGTAAACAGGTCGGTCATCACGTCCGAAGTTGCGTAGGAGGCGCCTATAACCATACCCTCGGGCAGGTTGTGCAGCGCTATCGCAAACATCATTACAAGCCCCGCAACAAACAGATTGGACTTCGAATCCTTGTGCGTTTCGTAGTGGTTGGAATGGATAAGCTCGTCCAGATCGTCCGCCGTTGCAGGATGGTTTTCGTCGATATGCTTGACTTCGTGATTGGTCTTTTTGTCGATAAAATAGTTGAGCGCATACACCACGCCGTAGCCCACGGCGACGGCGGCAACGACGATTAACGGCGTAAGTTTGAGCATCGTACTTTCTTCCGCCCTCATCATTTCAATCGGCTGGCTCATCAAATCGAAGCAGACGACGGCAAGCATTATGCCCGCGGCGAACGACAAGAGCAGGCTGACGATTTTACGCGAATCGCGTTTCATAACCGCGCCAACTACTCCGCCGAGTCCCGTGCCGACCACACCCGAAATGAAAGTTATCAGAGCTATTACCAGATAATCCATAGCAACTATTATAAGCACGAATGCGCAATAAAGCAAGCGTATACCGTGCCGTTTTTAATTTATGTAAGTTGATTATTTGCCGCCTTAAAAGTTGACTTGCGTTCTGAAAGCGTGTATTATTAAAACCGAATTAAATTGACGGAAGAATTTATTATGTTTAACGTAACCGAAGACATTAAATACGTAGGCGTAGACGACCTTGACATTGACCTTTTCGAGGGTCAGTATAAGGTCCCGCACGGCGTTTCTTACAACTCGTACGTGTGCACGGACCAAAAGATTGCGGTGTTCGACACCGTTGATATACGCAAGGCTGACGAGTGGCTTAAAAACGTGGAAAGCGCGTTGAACGGCGCGCAGCCCGACTACCTTATAGTTTCGCACGTGGAGCCCGACCATTCGGCAAGCATACCCGCTTTCCTTAAAAAATACCCGTCGGCAACCGTCGTTGGCAACGAAAAAACCTTTATACTGATTAAGAGATTTTACGGCGACATAGTTACAAACAAGCTGACCGTTAAGGATGGCGACGAGCTGGACCTTGGCAAGCACAAAATAACCTTCGTGTTCGCGCCTATGGTGCACTGGCCCGAAGTTATGATGTCCTATGATAAAACCGACGGCATACTGTTTTCCGCGGACGGCTTCGGCAAATTCGGTGCGCTTTCGCACAACGAGTCCTGGCTGGACGAAGCGAGAAGATATTTCATAAACATTGTCGGCAAATACGGCGTTCCCGTTCAGGGCATTTTGAAAAAGGCTTCCACGCTGAAAATAAACGCAATCTGCCCCCTCCACGGTCCCGTGCTGAAAGAGGACCTGGGATATTACTTAGGCAAATACGACCTGTGGAGTTCGTACACGCCCGAGGAAGACGGCGTTCTGATTGCTTACGCCTCGGTGTACGGCAATACCGCAACCGCCGCAAAAAAGCTTGCCGAGCTGTTGCAGGCGCGCGGCGTTAAGGCAGAGGTTGCCGATTTGAACCGCTGCGATACGGCTGAGGCGATTGCAAACGCGTTCAAGTACTCCAAGCTGGTTATGGCAAGCATCACCTACGATGGCGGCGTTATGCCCTGCGCGGATGCGTTTATAAACAAGCTGAAAGTAAAAAATTACAGCAACCGCACGGTTGGCTTTATCCAGAACGGAAGCTGGGCGCCCATTTCGGCTAAGCTTATGCGTACGGCTTTCGAAAGCTTTAAGAACGTATCCTTCTGCGAAACTGCGGTAACCGTAAATTCCGCTGTTGACGGCGCGGCGATTGCTCAGCTTGAAGAGCTGGCGGCAGAGCTTGCAAAGTAAAACAAGAAGAAATTAAGCGGGGCGGACTTTTTAAAAGTCCGCCCCGCTTCCGTTTTATTAAGTACTACTCTATTGCTTTTAATGATTCGTTCATATCTATTTTAATTATTTTGCGGCGCAGAAGCAGCGTTACGAACGCGGTGAACGCCAACACGACAAACGGCGCAATGAGCCACACGAACCAGCTTACGCCGCCCAGCGTGCCCATTCCCATAACGCCGAACACCGCCCATATGAGCAGCGCAGACAGCGGATAGCCGAAAAGTATGCCGACTGCGGTATCTATATACACTTCGCGGTAGATATATCCCGCCACCTCGCGGTCGTGATAGCCCAGAACCATCAGCGTTGCGATTTCGCGGTTGCGCTCGCTTATGTTGATGTTTGTAAGCGTGTATATGACCACTGCTGTCAGAAGCCCTGCAAACACTACCACCACCACGGCAACCGCCATTACCGACGGCGAGTTTATGCCGTGGAACAGGCACAGATCCAGAAGCGCAAGCCCCGCAAGCACCAGAGCCGTCGAGAACGCGACGGCAATAACCGTCATTAAAAAGCGGCTCATATACCGCAGAACGTTGCGCGTAGTTGACTTGTACTTGAACGAAAGTAAATTCCAGATGAACGGTATGCGTTCCAGAAAGACCTTTTTGCCCGCTTTGGGAGCTTTGGGGCGCAGCAGGTTGGCAGGCTTATCCGCCGTCAGCTTGTGCCCTGCAAGCACAGTTGAAATAAGCGTGACGAGCACTATTCCGAAGAACACCGCAAGATAGAACCACAGCGTTATTCTGGGCGTCATAGGCGGCATTGTAAACGAATAGTTGAACACCACGTACAGAAGGGTTGCAACGCCCATTTCCACGAAGTACGCCCCGACTCCGCCGATACCGCAGCCTATCATTGCAAACAGCGCGTACTTGAAAATTATTCGCCACGAAGGATAGCCGAGAGTGCTCAGGCACGCAACCTGCGCGCGTTCCTCCTCTATTAGTCTTGTCATTGTGGAAAGAACGACGAGCGCGGTGACAAGCAGGAAGGCAATCATTAAAACTATGCAGATGCCGCGCACCTTTGCGCCGTATGATACGAGCGCGTTGAAACTGTAATTGTCGTAAAGCGTAAGAGCGCGCACGTTTTCGTCCCCGCCAAGCATTTCCGTGAGTGCGCTCTGCTCTCCGTCAAGATAGGATTTATATTCCTTGCCGAACGCATTGAAAACGTTGCGGTTGTCCAGAGCCACGTACAAATCGCCCTTGGGAAGAAGCTTTTGCGAAAACACCGTGGGCACGATATCAAACGGCAAATACAAAATGTTATCGACCGTAATCAACTCGTTTACGGCGTTTATATTGTCGGGTATTTCCACGTCCTCGCCGTTTTTATAGCTCGGCTCGCCGTCCACGCCGAATGTCAGGGGCGAAAGCACGGTCTTGGTTACCGTGACCGTTTTCGTGAGCATTTTATCGGGTATTGCCGTAAGTACAGGCGGCGTTCCCCCGTCCGCAAGCTGCGTCAAAATATCCTTGAAATTCAGCTCTATCTGCGTGCCGAGCGGAACACCCTTTATCTTGTTGTCCCCCTCCTCCGCGCAGATTTTTATATCCGCCTCGACGTCCTCTTTTACTTCGCGCTCGGTCTGCCTGTTGACCGTCTGTTCGCCGTCGAAAAAGTATAATCTTACAAGCTGTGTTTCGCCGTCTATCTCTATTTCGGCGTCCAGCGACATACCGACGTTGACGTTGTTCTCGCCGTATCTCGCCTTGACCTCGTCAATTTCCGACTGCGAAAAACCTCCGTCCTTCTTACTCTTGATTATAAAGTCGCTGACGTTCTGCGCGCGGTAATAGTCGGTGAGAGAATAATTGATTTTGTCTACCGCACTGCCTATGCCCGCAATAAAACCGACGCTGATTACAACCATAAAGATTATGGACAACAGGCGCGTGAAGTGCTTTTTAAAGACACGGAGCAGCGTTTTTAAATAAGTTTTCACCACTCAATCTCCTCAATCGGTCGGGGATTTGAGTTGATTTCCATACTCTCTATGCGGCCGCTCTTTATGTGGAGCACCTTGTCCGCCATATCCTTGAGCGCGGCGTTGTGCGTAACAATTATTACAGGCTTTTTCTGCTGCTTGGAAACATCGTGCAAAAGCTTTAAAATGTGCTTGCCAGTCACGTAGTCGAGCGCGCCCGTAGGCTCGTCGCAGAGCAGCAATTTGGGGTTTTTAGCCATTGCGCGCGCAATGGAAACGCGCTGCTGCTCGCCGCCCGAAAGCTGTGCGGGGAAGTTGTTCAGCCTCTCGCCCAGTCCCACTTCGGTGAGTACGGTTGCGGGGTCGAGGGCGTTCTTGCAAATCTCCACCGCTATTTCCACGTTTTCCAGCGCGGTGAGGTTGGGCATAAGGTTATAGAACTGAAAGACGAAACCGACGTCGTTGCGGCGGTATTCTGTAAGTCCGCGCTTGTTCAGCTTGGTTACGTCTTTGCCGTCAAGCACGATTTCGCCGGACGTAGCGCAGTCCATACCGCCCAAAAGATTCAAAAGCGTAGTCTTGCCCGCGCCGGAAGAACCTAGCACCACGGTAAATTCGCCGTCCTCGAGGTCGAACGATACGTCCTTTAAAGCCTCCACCTCGATTTCACCCGTGCGGTAGCATTTGTTCACGTTTTTTAGCGACAGATAACTCATAATTTCATCCTGAAGTAATATTGAATTTATTTTATCACACAAAAACGGCAAACGCAAGGCAGGTATGCGCCCTTCAATCAATATCTATTATTTTGTCGTCTTTTTTGCTTTTAAGCTTTCTTAAACCCACTAAAATTGCGGTTACTATAAAAATGATGAGCAACGCAAGCACGCCCGCACCGACAGACACCAGCACTATGCCCGCAATGTGTAAACTTCCGCCGACGATTAAGAACGCAATGCCCGTGCCCAGGCAGCCCAGAATTACGCTGCATACGATAACAAGCAGCACATTGCACAGAACGGTGTGCCGCTTTTTCCGTTTGCCTTCCAACTGAGGATTTCCGCCCATTTTCTGAAAGGCGATATATAAAATCTGCAATAAAACTTCAATTAAATCTTCCATAATCAAATATCCAAACCGAAGTCAACAACGCCGCTTTCGGTGTTATACAGCGCGCCCTTTATTTGCAGGTCTTCGGAATTGCCTATAAGTTGCCGTATTTTATTAACGCTCTGCTTTACGTTGAGAATACTTGCTTTTACTGCGTCCGTTTCCAGACCGATAGCGCGCCTTATTTCGTCGGTTATGAACCTGACAAACCCGCCGTTTTCCTTTGCGGCTGCGCCGACCGCACCGCACTGCGTATGCCCCAGCACGACAACCAGCTTACAACTGAGGTGCTCCACTGCGTACTCTATGCTGCCGAGCTGATGATTGTCGATGACGTTGCCGGCAACGCGTATTACGAACAAATCGCCTATACCCGCCGAAAAAATACATTCGGGAATTACGCGCGAATCCGAACAGCTTATAATTACGGCGTACGGTTTTTGTCCGTTTTTGCTTGTATAAAGCCGCTTTTCGGGCGAAATGTCGCCCGCGCCTTTAGCCGAATTTATGTAAACTTTATTTCCCGCCTTCAGCCGTTCCAACGCGTCGAAAGCATTTTGATTTTTCTCTTGCATACCGTTTGCCTTTTTGTTAGGATACATAAATTTTAGCATTATCCCTGTCGGTTTGTCAATACGCAAAAAGCCCGCGCGGCTTACCGCCGCGCGGGCTCTTATATACTTTTAATTACTTTCTGGGATTCTTGATGTTTGCCTGTGCGGCTGCGAGGCGTGCGATGGGCACGCGGTAAGGCGAGCAGGAAACATAGTCCAGACCTATATTGTGGCAGAACTCGATGGACGAAGGATCGCCGCCGTGTTCGCCGCAGATGCCGCAGTGAAGCGTTTTGCGTTCGCCCTTGCCGAGCTTGACGGCGGTTTCCATAAGCTTGCCGACGCCGACGGTATCCAGACGGGAGAACGGATCGCTTTCGTAAATCTTGCCAGCATAGTACGAAGGCAGGAATTTGCCTGCGTCGTCACGCGAGAAGCCGAAAGTCATCTGCGTTAAGTCGTTGGTACCGAAGCAGAAGAACTCCGCTTCCTTTGCAATCTCGTCAGCGGTGAGCGCCGCACGGGGAATTTCAATCATAGTTCCGACTTCGTATTTGAGGTCAACGCCCGAAGCCTTGATAACTGCGTTTGCGGTTTCGACAACCGTCTTCTTAACGAACGCAAGTTCCTTAACCTCGCCAACGAGGGGAATCATAATTTCGGGAACGACCTTCCAGTCCTTGTGCCTCTTCTGCACTGCGATAGCCGCCTTGATGACCGCGTTGGTCTGCATAACGGCGATTTCGGGATAGGTTACGGTAAGGCGGCAACCACGGTGACCCATCATAGGGTTGAACTCGTGGAGGTCGGAGATTATCTGCTTAATCTGCGCAATCGTCTTGCCCTGCGATTTAGCAAGCTCCGCAATATCCGCCTCGTCGGTGGGAACGAACTCGTGAAGAGGAGGATCGAGGAAACGAATGGTTACGGGTTGACCTTCCAGAGCTTCCATAAGACCTTCGAAGTCCGCCTGCTGCATAGGCTCGATTTTAGCGAGCGCAGCCTTCCTCTCCACTACTGTATCCGAGCAAATCATTTCGCGGAATGCGCCAATTCTTGCGGGGTCGAAGAACATATGCTCGGTACGGCACAGACCGATACCCTGAGCACCGAACGCCGCCGCCTGCTTTGCGTCTGCGGGGGTATCTGCGTTGGTTCTTACGCCCAGCGCCTTATACTTGTCGGCAAGCTCCATAATTCTGCCGAAGTAGCCGCTGTTGGGGTCTGCGGGTACGGTGGGAATAATGCAATCGTAAATGTTACCAGTCGAGCCGTCGAGCGAAATGCCGTCGCCCTCGTGATAAACCTTACCTGCAAGGGTGAAGCACTTGTTCTCTTCATCCATTTTGATGTCGCCGCAACCGGATACGCAGCAGGTACCCATACCGCGCGCAACTACCGCTGCGTGAGAGGTCTGACCGCCGCGAACGGTTAAGATACCCTGAGAGAACTTCATACCCTCGATATCTTCGGGGGAGGTTTCAAGACGGACGAGAACGACCTTCTTGCCCTTCTTGCCCATTACAACCGCGTCCTCTGCGGTGAATACTATAGAGCCGGCAGCCGCACCGGGGGAAGCCGCGATACCCTTGCCGACAACGTTATTCTTGTCCGCTTCCTTCAAAGCCTTGGGGTCGAACTGGGGGTGCAGAAGCATATCGAGCGACTTTGCGTCAATCTGCATCAAAGCCTCTTGCTCTGTAATCATCTTTTCGTCGATGAGGTCGCAAGCAATCTTGATAGCAGCCGCAGCGGTACGCTTACCGTTACGAGTCTGCAACATATACAGCTTGCCCTGCTCGATGGTGAATTCCATATCCTGCATATCGCGGTAATGCTTTTCGAGCGTGTCGCATACCTTTAAGAACTGCTTGTACACGTCGGGGAGCACTTCCGCCATCTTTGCGATGGGCATAGGAGTACGAACGCCTGCAACGACGTCCTCGCCCTGGGCGTTCATCAGGAACTCGCCCATAAGGCCCTTTTCGCCCGTTGCGGGGTTACGCGTGAACGCAACGCCCGTGCCGCAGTCGTCACCCATATTGCCGAACGCCATCATCTGAACGTTTACCGCGGTACCCCAGCTGTAAGGGATGTCGTGGTCCATTCTGTAAATGTTCGCGCGGGGGTTGTCCCAGCTGCGGAATACCGCTTTGATTGCCTCGAAAAGCTGCTCCTTGGGATCGTCGGGGAAGTCCTTGCCAAGCTGAGCCTTGTACTCCGCCTTGAACTGGTTTGCAAGGGTTTTGAGGTCGTTCGCGTCGAGGTCAACGTCGAATTCAACTCCCTTTTCTTCCTTCATCTTGTCGATGAGCTTTTCGAAATATTTCTTGCCGACTTCCATAACGACGTCGGAGAACATCTGAATAAATCTTCTGTAGCAGTCCCAGGCCCAGCGGGGATTGCCCGACTTGGTAGCTATGGTATTAACAACCGTTTCGTTAAGACCGAGGTTCAAGATGGTGTCCATCATACCTGGCATCGAAGCGCGTGCGCCCGAACGAACGGAAACCAGAAGAGGATTTTCCTTATCGCCGAACTTCTTGCCGCAGACCTTTTCCATCTTCTCGATATATTCCATAATTTCTTTCTGGATATCGGGGTTAATCTGCCTGCCGTCCTCATAGTACTGTGTGCAGGCTTCGGTAGAGATTGTAAAGCCCTGCGGAACGGGCAAACCGATATTTGTCATTTCCGCAAGGTTTGCGCCCTTGCCGCCCAAGAGATCTCTCATCTTTGCATTACCTTCGGTGAAAAGGTAGCAATATTTTTTTGCCATAAATTTCCTCCTGAATTTCGTTTAATATTCTGACCTTTTTATTATAAACTATACGGCATTTTTTTTCAAGTACTTTACGGAAAAATCTGCCAAAAGTTGTTCGTTTAAAGCGATAAAATAAAAAACTCCCGCACGGGGAGTTTGATTTAAATAAGCTTTATGTATTCCGACAGGCTTAAACAACGCGCGTCGGTCTTGTAGACAAGGTATTCCCTCAACAGCTTTAAGGCGCGTTTTTTGCCGTCATCCGTCACTTCACCGGCAGCTTTGCCGTCAGCCGCCGAAAGCGTTTTGAAGGTGCTGCCGCTTGCGCCCGCACCCGCGCCGCAATCCCAGCACAAAAACGTGCCCGTATCGAGGTTGAAGCGCAGCTTTTCGGCTTCCGCAAGATTCGCGCCGCACTGCGGACAGTTGTTTAGCGAAACGCCGTAGCCCGCGCCCCTGAGCGCAGAGAGAAGAAACTTGACAAGGGCAAGCCCCTCGTCGCCCGAACACATTTCGGAAAGCGCCCTTACGCAGTCGGAAAAGAGCGCGCCGCTTTCGTCGCCTTCGTAGGTTAAGGCAATTGCCGTTTCGCACACGGCGCAGGCAGCGTAGAATTTGTTTACGTCGGTGCGAAGCTCGTAAAAGCTTTCGCACTCGCTTGCCTGCGTTACGGTGTATCTGCCGCCGCGCTCCGCAAGAATATACTCTGCAAAACAAAAGGGCTGGGCGGCAAATTTAAGCTTTGCGCCCGCCTTTTTAACTCCCTTTATGCCCGCGGTTATTTTGCCGCGCTCGGCAGTCAACAGGGTGAGTATTTTATCGTTGTCCAGATAGTCGGTTGCGCGCAACATAAGCGCGTTGACCTTGATGTTATCCATACCGGAAATTACTTATTGCCTTTGAGTTCTTTGTACAGCATATAGTAGCTCACGGAGCCCGTCTTTTCAAACATCTTCCAGGCAAGCTCGGCTGCGTCGTTATCCCTTTCCCGCATAGCGCCCTCCTTTTACAAATAGAGTGCGCGGTTTTTTACAAATTATTACTGCGACTTTTTGCCGTAGCCGAAGCTTTCCATAAGCGAGGGGCGGTCGCGCCAGTCCTCCTTGACCTTGACGTACGTAGTTAAGAACACCTTTGCGCCCAGAAACTTTTCCATATCCTTGCGTGCAAACGAGCTTACTTCCTTTAACGCCGCGCCCTGTTTGCCTATAAGTATTGCTTTGTGGTTGGACTTTTCGCAAACTATATCCAAATTGATATCGTAGACGCCGTTATCCTGTTTTTCAAACGTGTTGATAATAATTGCGACGCCGTGGGGAATTTCTTTGTCGAACTTCAAAAGAATTTTTTCGCGCATAATTTCGGAAATCATAAACCTTTCGCTCTTGTCCGAAACTATGTCGTCCTCTATGACTTTATCGCCCTCGGGAAGTTTTTCGACTATTGCCGCCACAAGCTTTTTGAGGTTTATGCCCTTGCGCGCGGACACGGGGTAAACGTCGCACTCCACCCCTGCTTCGTAAAGTCTTTTTACGTCCGCGGGGATATTTTCGCGCGGCATAATGTCTATCTTCGTGTATGCGATTATGACGGGGATTTTTCCTTCCGAATAGCGCTTCATAAGCTCTACGTCGCTATCAGTAATTCCCGCGTGACCGTCGTGAACGTACACGATAAGGTCCACGCCCTTAGCCGTCGTTTCCGCCGTCTTGGACATCATCTGCGACAGCGCGTTTTTAGCCCTGTAAATGCCGGGCGTATCGACGAAAACTATCTGATAGTCGGACTCGGTTATTATGCCCATAATCGCGTCGCGCGTGGTCTGCGGCTTGGGCGAAACTATCGCCACCTTTTCGCCAACCAAAACGTTTACAAGCGTTGATTTGCCCGCGTTTGCTTTGCCTATTAAAGCTACGTATCCGCTCTTCATTCAATCCCTCGCAAGGTGCATTTTCGCAAGCACCTTTTCTTCCATTGCGCGCATTACGGGCTTGTCCTCTTCCGTCATATGGTCGTAGCCCAGCAGGTGGCACACCCCGTGCGCGGCAAGATAGTTGAGCTCCCTTTCGTAAGGGTGACCGTACTCCTCCGCCTGCTCTTTTGCAACTTCCGTGCAGATAGCGACAGAGCCGAGAAACAGCACGCCGTCGCCGTCCACGTCGTAAGGAAAGTCCTTTGCTTTAAGCTCCTTTTCGCAGATGCCGTCCAGCGTGGGGAACGAGAGCACGTCCGTCACCTTGTCGTTTTTGCGGAACTCGTTATTGAGCCGCCGTATTTCCTGCTTGTCCGTAAAAACAATTTCCAGCGCAAGCGGACAGTCGGCGGCAACCTCGCCGCCGAACGCCTCTGCAAGCGCTGAAAAATCGTATTCTTCGCAATATATATCCAACTTTGTCATTATTTCCGCCGTCAGTTCTTCTTGCCGATTTTGATTTTGGGATAGGCAATTCTGGAATGGTAAACGCCCGAGAGCGACTGCGCTATGGTGCGGCTTATGATAGTAAGGTCACGCATAGTAATGTTGCAGTCAACAAACTGGTCGAGGTTGATTCTTTCCTCGATAAGGCTGCCGACAAGCGCCTCGATATTGGCGGGCGTTCTGTTCGAAAGCGAGCGGGTTGCCGCCTCCGCCGCGTCCACTATCATTATAATAGCCGCTATTCGCGTCTGGGGAACGGGTCCCACGTAGGAATAGTTTGCCATACTTATCTCGCCGTCGGTCATTTTGAGAGCCTTGGCGTAGAAGTATTTTATGGGCAGCGTGCCGTGGTGCTGAATGGCAACGTCCGCAAGGAATTCGGGCAGGTGCTGCTTTTTGATGAGCTTTGCGCCGTCGCGAGTGTGCGAACGGATGATGTCCGCCGAAAGCTCGGGCGAAAGCTCGTTGTGCATATTGTAGTCGGTCTGGTTCTCGGTGAACATATCGGGCTTGACAAGCTTGCCCACGTCGTGATAGTAAGCCGCCGCACGCGTAAGTTCGCTGTCCTCACCTATCGCGATGGCGCACGCCTCCGCAAGCTGGGATACGACTACCGAGTGGTTGAACGTACCGGGCGCCACCTGCTTGAGCTTTTTGATAAGCGGCGCGGTGGGCGCGGTGATTTCGCGCAGACGGAATACCGTGAGTTCTGCAAACATCAGCTCGAAGAGCGGCAACAGAACTATAAACAGCAGCGTGCTGAACAGTGCGCCGAGTGCGCCGTAGCCGAGCAGTATCCACTCGAAAGTGCCGTTGAGCGTTATAAGAATTTCCATTATGCCTATGATAAGCTCGATGGGCACGAGCAGTATGAACACAATCATAATGCTCTGTAATCTGGTCTTAATCTTGTGGGAAATAAATACAACCATCGTGCCCGCGCAGAAGGTAATCAAAAGTCCCGCACAGTACTGCCACATATCCGCGGAAGCCGCGTCAACGAGGTTGATATTGATATCCATTATGAATATCAGAATGGTGTTTATAATATTCAAAAACATTGCCTGACGCCTGCCCAGAAGCGTTGCGCACATAATCGCAAAGAAGCCGAACGGACGGGCGTGAGGGTCGATATATTTGCCGAATACGAAGTTTAAAAACAGCGACAAATCGAGAAGTGCGAACATTTCGATAAGCCGTATTATGTTGCCGAGAATATCGCTGCTTTCGAAGTACAGATATCCGTATGTAAGTACGGACAGGAAGAGTACCGTCGCAACGACGAAAACAACCTTGCTGGGATTTTCGGTTATATAATCGATAGCGTGCGTTGTCTGATTGAGCTCTATCATTAAGAAGGCTATCGCCAGCAATATAATGACGTTGAGCGCGAACATCAGCAATCCCAGCCACGCCGCCTTTTTAGTCAGTCTGGTTTTCAATTTTATTTCTCCCGACGCTCTCCTTGTCGTATGCGCGCACTATGCGCATAACCAACGTGTTGCGGACAACGTCTTTATCAGTAAGATTTATTACGGAAATGCCCTCCACCTCTTTAAGCAAGCTTGTCGCGTGGATGAGTCCGCTCTTTTTGCCTTCGGGCAAATCGATTTGCGAAGCGTCTCCCGTGATGACCATTTTGCTTCCGTCGCCTAAACGGGTGAGGAACATTTTCATTTGCTCTTTGGTTGTGTTCTGAGCTTCGTCCAGAATTATGAACGCGTTGGAAAGAGTACGTCCGCGCATATACGCAAGCGGAGCAATTTCGATTGCGCCCCTTTCCATAAGCTTGGTGTAGCTTTCCACGCCCAGCATTTCCTGCAACGCGTCGTACAGCGGACGGAGATAGGGGTCTACCTTGGTCTGCAAATCGCCGGGAAGAAAGCCGAGCTTTTCGCCCGCTTCCACCGCGGGACGCGTCAGGATTATCTTTTCCGCCTGCTTCTGCTTCATCGCCTGCACCGCGAGGCATACGGCAAGATAGGTCTTGCCCGTACCTGCGGGACCGACGCCGAACACGACGGTGTTTTTCTTTATTGCGTCAACGTAGGCCTTCTGCCCCACCGTCTTGCACTTTATCGGCTTGCCGCGGAAGGTTACGCCCACCGTGCCCGAGGACAGCTTGGTAATATCGGAAGCCCTGCCCTCCTTGGCGAGCTCTATGCAGTAAACCGTTCTTCCGCTGTCCACGCGTTCGCCGTTTTCGGCAAGCACGAGAAGGTTTTTTACGACCTCCTTGGCGATATGCACGTTTTCGTCGGGACCGGAAATAATTATATCAAGCTGGTCCACACGGCAAACGACTTTAAGCTCACGCGAAATCGCGCTTAAATTTTCGTCAAACGTGCCGAGTACTTTTGAAAGCTCGTCGATATTAGCGGCGGTTACTCTTCTTTCGATATCCAATAAAACACCTCTTCGGTTTATTCCATATTTATGGCGACCGTTTCTATGTACGAAAAAGTCACGTCGTATTTGACTCCGCCGTCGCACGGCGCAACCGTATAGCTCTGCGACACTATTCTGTCCGAATACAGAGCTGCGGCTTTGAGCGCTTCCTGCGCGTTTTCATCGCTCTCCTTATCGTAATAGAGCGACAGACTTGCGCTTGCCGTGATTTCAGCAAACCCGACGACAAGGCAGGGATTGCTTTCGCCTTCCTCCGTCAGCTCGTACGCGCCAATGAGCACGTCGCCCGCGCCGACCTTATCGCCCTGCGCCCTTTCCGCCGTGCCGCAGATTGCGACTATGCGGTAAATTTCGCCCGCAACGTCCGCTTTCAGCGGCTGGTAATTTACCTTTGCGGTGTGCTCCTCCTCGGTACGCACGTCTATTATAAGATATGCACCTTCGCGCTGAACGGAGCAGAAATTGACGTCCGGCAACGCCAGAATTCTTGCCTGCATCAAAGGCGTATCAAGCTTTTTGCAGAGCGACCACTCGCGCGCGCCGCATTCGTTTGCGATAGAGATAATCTGTCCGCTGAGATACGCGCCGTTGCCCGTGACCTTTATGCGCATTACCAGGTTACCCGAAGCTATTGCCGTGGTAGCGAAAATCAACGCGCCGATTACCAGACCGAACCGCCTTTTTATAAAGGTTACAGCCCGCGTTTTGGCGCTGTGCCGCTTTACGGCTACATTATAGCACGGATGTGAGAAAATTGCAAAAACTTTTTCCGAATATTCTTGCAACACGCCGAAAGTGAGCGTTGAACCGTGTTTTTTAAGCTTAAATACCGCAATATTTGCCTTTGACAGCTTTTTTAATGCGGTTTCGGGCGGGCAGGTGATTGAAAATTCTACGATATTATTCAAAGCTTACCCCCGAAATATTACCGCGAATGAGCAAATCCTGCTGAAAATACTTGTCTATTATAAGCTTTTCGCCCACCACTGTCAACCGCATCTTGTTGAGCGAGAGA
The DNA here is from genome assembly GCA_029066845.1 of Clostridia bacterium. Lineage (GTDB taxonomy): Bacteria > Bacillota > Clostridia > Christensenellales > Borkfalkiaceae > Coproplasma. The sequence goes on from JAIEFR010000017.1 coordinate 91,400, forward strand.
ACTATGCGCTCGGGCGAGTAGTCCTCCACGCGCTTTACCGACTTGAAATAACCGCCGAACGAGGGAATTACCGTGAACGACTTATCCAGATCCGCACCCGCTTCCCTTAAAATCTGCTGCAAAAGTTTCATATGATAGTTTATGCTTATTCGGCGGTAAATATTAAAGCGCGCGGCTTTTTAAAAGCCGCGCGCTTCTCATTTTGAAAATTTTTAATAGCTGACCGTTATGGTCGTATCGGTGCTTATGGTTTTGTCGCCGATATCGCCCGTAGTAACGCTACGCAATTTACCCGATTCTGCGTATTTAAAGCCTTTAAGCGATAATTCCTTGACTTCGATATAATACGTATTCGCACTGTCGGTAATATAAATTCTGTTCGCGTTCGAATCGACGCTGATGCTTACCGAGCCTTCGTACACTTTTATTTCCGGAGTTTTATTCTGACCCAAATTTACTCCGTTCAAGTAAATATTGTTGTTGTCGGAAAAGCCTTTCTTTATATTGACGGTAATTGTGTACGTATTCTTTTTCAACCAGCTTGCCGTGTAAATAAGCTTGCCGTCCTCTTCGCTCTTCGTCCACCCCTTAAAATTGTGCGTTGCGTGCGTGGGTTCGGGAAGATTTATATCGTCGCCGTCCATAGGAACGTTCATCTTCGTGAGCGTGTTTGCCGCAATATCCGTACCGAACATACTGAAGGCGAGTTCGCTGTAAACGTAGATTTCAGCCGTCTTTTTGTAAGTAACGTTGAAAGTCAAAGCCGTCTTGCCGTTTTCCGTTGCGGAGGTTACGGTGTAGTCGCACATATACGTTATGCCGTCCCTCGTGAAGCTCATATTCGCAAGCCCCGCTTGTAGCGCCTTGTTGACCGTGGTTTCGTAAGCGCTGCCCGCATACGCGCCCGCAGTCACGTAAGGGAAATATCCGCTGAGAATATTTTCAACCGCCTCGGTCGTCAGCGTGCTGCCGACTACGCCGTTAAGGTCTACGTTTACGTTATAGTCAACGTACTGCCAGCCACCCTTCGAATAAGCCGCGCCGCCGTTATCGCCTATGTAGAAATTGAACGAGAACACCTTGGATACGTATCTGAAATGCTTCCAGTTGCCGCCGTTTGCGACGATATTGTTGTAATAAACGGTGAGCGCCGTCTTCTCCTCGTTACTGCTTACGGAGCAGCCGTAGAAAGGCATCGTCTTGGAGTTTCCGTCCTTGCCGAGGAAGGTCACGTTTTCCGCAAGGAATACCGCGCTTTCCATATCCAAGTTGTCGAGGAACGCGTTTTCGCCCACGGTCACGATATTTTCGGGTACAACCACACTCTTTATAGGCTTGCCTTCGGTGTTGGCGAACGCGTTTGCCGCTATCGCCGTTACGGGGTAGCCGCCTATCACGTTTTCAAGCACGAGGGTGTTGCCCTTTACCGAGTAGTAATCGTTAAAGCCAGCCGCTTTGCCGCTTGCAGTATACGAAAGCGTGCTTGCGTTGAAGGTGTACTTAACGAAGTTTATAACGGTTTCGCTCTTTACGAAAGTGCCGTAGATATGCAACGTCGTCTGAGTGCCGTCTATTACGTCGTCTGCGCCGACGGGCGTGCCGTCCTCATAGGTGGGAACCTGCACGGTTTCGAGCCCCGTTACCGAAACGGGCACCTTGTCGCCGACAAACGAATTTACTATATGCTCCTCGCTGCCGTTGTGAACGACTACCGTGACGCTCTTTGCAGTGGTCGCGTAAACGACCGTATCGCCGTTCATTATGAACTGCGTGCCGCTCAGCTCGCCGTTGTCGCCCGTGGTATAGAGCAGTCGGTCAGTCTTAGCCGCGTCCGCATATACGGGCGAGTCGTTATCGTAGAGATATACGGTAGAGCCGTGTCTTACTTCCATCTCCTGCTTTTCGCCGTTGAGTCCCACCACGGTGAGCTTGTGCGAATAGAGAACGTTGGAATATTCGGTAGTGAACGTGTAGCCGTTGTTGCCGCTCGTTACCGAGAAGCAGCCGAACTTCTGGTCGTAACCCTGTTCGGGCTTCTTTGCGGTATATTCGAAGTCGGGAAGCTCGTTTGCCTTTTCCGCCTCCGCCATTGCCTTGCCGTACAGATCGGGCGCGGTCTTGCCGCTTTGCAGGGTTGTGCCCGTAGCGTATTCATCCGACCAGTCGCAGTTGAATTTCAGATTTGCATTAAAGGTTACGTAGCTCTGAATTGCTCCGCTTGCCTTCACGCTGTCAAGACCTGCGTCCGTACGCGTTATAGCCGCATTGAGCTTTGTGAGCACGCCGTTTGTAACCGTACCCGCGTTGAGCGCAAAGCCGTAGTAATTATCGTATACACCCAGATCGCTTTCCAGTGCGGAATAGTTACCGAACACTGCCGTTTCCCTGCCGTCCGTCATAACTCGGAGAGCGTCAACGAAATCGTACATCGAAATTTCCTGTTCGGTCTTCTGCTCCGTCTTGTTGTACAGATATACGTCCTGCGTGGTGGTAAGCCCAGAGCTGACGTCTGCCTTTACGAAGCTCATTATGAGATCCCAGCCGCTTATCCTGAACAGCCATTCGAGAACGGAGTTCTTGGAAAGCATATGATCCATAAAGTAGTCGAAGGTCATAATCTTGTATTCGGGCGTTGAAGTGTTGAGCCCTCTTGCAAGAGTGAGCAGTCCGTTGCGGTAAGTTATGCCTGCCGTACCCTCGGCAATACCCATACCAAGAACCTTGGTTTCCTTGACGTGCATTACCGCGTTGAGCACCAGACCGTTTTCGCCGTCTATGCCCGCCGTTACCGTTATGGTATCGATATTGACGTCGAGCATATTGACTATTTTTGCGGTTATGCTTCCGCTGAGCGTGTACTGAGTGCGCAGCTCGCCGTTGTTCGTCGCAACCTTGACGATATCCTGTATCAGCGTGGGTAAGAATTCAATCGAGATATAGTCGGCTCTTTCGAATTTGGAGTAGTCGCGCCTTGCGGTCAGCTCGGAGGAGAGATATATCCATTCCTTAAGTTCCTCGTTGCCGTCGGCGTCTGCAACAAACGTCTTGCCGCTGGTCTTCATAGAGTGGCTGTTGTGGTTTATAACCGCCTCTACCGTGCCGAGCTTGCCCGTGTTGAAGCCGAGCTGGCTTACTACGTTGTCGAGGTCGATTGTTGCCGTAAGCACGCCCTCGGTTTCGGTGGCGACTACAGCCTCGCTGAAATTGAATTCGAGAATATTTGTGAGAAGCGAAGCAAGTTTAGTCTTCGTATCGTCGGTGATAACTACGCTGTTTTCACCGCCTTCCGCGGTTTCCGTACTGCCGTCGGTTGCGAGGAGTTTGCCAAGCACTTCCAGAACGTTGGTATTGTTGAGCGTATCGAACAGCACCTCGAAGGTTTTGAACAAGCTGTCCTGCGTTGCAACCATTTTAAGGTCGGGAAGCTTTATGTCCGCAACCTGGCTGAGATTTATATAGAAGTGGGTGTTGTTGCCGCGCCTTTCGGTTATTACGTTGAGCTTGATTATCACGCCCGCGGCGTCTATGTCGAGATTGGCTTCGGCAAGCTTGCCCTGCTCTCCCTTTTCACCGGTTACGTAAATTTCCGCGCCTACGTATACGTTTTCCAGACCTTCGATATTGCAGTTGTCGCCGTTCAGTCCGAACTGTACCGCGTAGGTGCTGGAACCGAGAATATTTTCAACCGATACGGAGGAAATAGCCTCGAACAGGAAGTCGTAGGCAAGACGCACAAAGCCCGCGCTGCCGTCCTTAGAGGAGGACATATTGCAGCTTTCGAACTTGCTTTCGATTGCGGGGATAAGGCTGCCCGTCACCGACGTTGCCGTAACGCCGCCGCCCATTGTGAACCTTTCGCCGATTGCCGCTTCGTAGTTGAGCGTGAGCGCGCCGTCCGCGCCTATTTCCACGCTAGCCGCGTTTTCGGAAAGGTATTTAAGGGCAACCGATTTGCCGTCCGAAGTCAAAGTTAAATCGTTGAGAACGCTTACCCATTTATCAGAAGCGAGCAATCCGAAGAGCGCCGACATAAGCTTGTCGTTGCCCGAAACGTCGTCGTTTTCCTCTACGGTGAGCGCCGCAGTCTGCGTATCCGCGCCGAAAAGTCCCTTTACCTTATTATATATATCGTTGAAGCCTGCTTTTACCGAATCTATATCTTCTTTGTAGATTTCAAGACCGACTTCGTTGAGCGCCATTTTAACCAGCGGAGTGCCGTCGGCGTTTTTATCGTAAATCAATTTGAAGGTTGCAACGTCCGAAGCCTTTTCGGTTATTGCCATTGCAAGGTCGAGCGCAACGTATTCACCGCCCTTCTTCCAGCTGATTTCGCCTTCGCCCCAGATATCTACTACGATGCCGTCCAGCGAAAGATAGCTTGTGCCGCGCTCTATTTCAAACGCGATGCTCTGCTCCTCTATTACGCTTTCAACCTCGCTCCACACCGCGCCCGCGGTATTGATAAGGTCGGTCAGATCGAGACAGCTATCGAAATCGGGCTGTTCGATTGCGCCGTCCGCACCGCTCACGCTCATATCGAAGCCGAGCGCGGGAAGACTTGCGGAAAGGCTGCCGCCGTAAACGCCCTCGCCCCTCTGATATTTCAGCGTGCACGAGCCGAACTTTAAGCCCGCGTTTACGTTGAACATTTCGAGCAGCGCGTCTACGCTTACGCCTATTTTAATGGACGCCTTGTCTGCGTAAACCTCGGTGAGCAGACCGGAGAAATCTGCGGAAAGCGCGCCGTTTACTATCTTAATCAGACCGTCGCCAGAAGCCGACTGCGCCTCGGGTAAAGTCAGAAGCTGTGTAACCGCTTCCGCAACCTCTTTGATGTCGCACTTTAAGTTTATATTGACGGGCACGCCGTTAAGCTGCTTTAAGCTTACTACCGCCTTGCCGTAGCCGTCGCTTGCGGGGTCGTAGCCGTACCAGACGCCTACCGTTGCGGAAATTTTATGTCCGAGGTACGTATAGGAAACGTCCGCGTCCGCGCCGACAGTTATATCGTCAATGTCTACGTAAGCGGTGACGTCGGCGTTTACGCCCTTAAGTCCCGCAATCTTTACTTTTTCGTCGTCGCCGCGCAGGTTAGCCTTAACTTTAATCAAATCCGCGCCGAGAAGGGAATGAACGTCCGCAATGTATTCGGCGAGATTTGCGCCCTCCTCCTCGGAAGGACGGGTTATCCTGGGTGCGGTTGTGGTGAGTATGGTAAGACCCAAATCGACAGTTTCGCCGCCTATCGACAGACCGCCTACGCTGCCGCCGCGGAACGTGATTTCGTTGTTGTTTATACCGAACACCAGTCTTGCGTCAATGCCGATACCGAGACCCAGCAGATCGTCCGTATCGAGAGTGAGCACCGCCTGCTTTTCGCCCGCGGTGATAACCATAGCGTTCATTAACTCGCTTATAGGGTCAACGCCTTCCTCTGCGGTCTGCGTATCCGTTGTCTGGTCCTGGTCGCCGTTTTTGCCGAACGCCGCCGTAATTTTGTCAATGACGTCGCCGAACTGACCTACGGCAAGCTTGACTTCGGCAAGATTTCCGTTTAAAGCGAAGTCCTTACCGTAATAAGCCGCAATTTCGCCGTCTTCGTATTCGATATACAGCGTCTGCTCCTTTAAGCTCTTGCCGAGGCTGAGGTTAAGTACGAGCGTGCCGAGCGGGTCGGACAGGTCAAGCGAAACAAACGCGTAGCCGACGTAGGTGTTGTTGCCGAGGTTTGCGGTAATTTCGAACTGCGCACCGCCGTTCATTATCTGCGAGAAGCCGTTCGAAAGCACGTTGGTAACGTCAACTACCAGCTTTTCGTCGGTAGAACCGCCCTGTTCCAGGCTGTCGTCGCCCAGATATTTTTTATAATAGCTGTCGTAATAGGCGTAATGCGCGTCGTCGAAGTGGTCGTCGCCGTACCAGTACTCGGTTGCAAAGTCGGAAACCGAGGAAACGACTATACCCTTGTTGACGTTTGCCACCTCGTGCATACTTGCCGAAAGTATTTTCCAGCCGCCGTCGAAGGTGACCGAGAAAGTAATGCTCTGGAATTCGGGGTAGCCGCTCAGTCCGCCCCTCGTCTTCATACCGAACTGGTAGAAATACGTGGAAGCTACGGGGTCGAGCGTGAAACTCTGCGTGTACGTACCGTCTGCATTTACCTTTATCTGTTCGCTGTCGATTATGTTGTTTTCGTTGACTATGTAGTTGAACAGCTCGTTGGGAAGCAGACCGTAGGTGTAGTGATAGGAACGCTCATTAAAGATAACGGGAGCTTCCTCGCTCCACACCGCCTCGGAAGGCAGGGTGTCCGCCTGGGGAGCTTCGCTCGTGCGGAAATAAACTTCGTACTCGCCGTCGGCGTTCTGAACCGTGCAGGTCTGCGTGCCGCTCTTGACCATCGACGAATAGGTCAAGTCGGTCGTTAAAAGCACTCCGTCCTTATAGTCGCGGAAGTTACGCGTGGTCTGCGTTGCTATGGAAGCGGCGGTTACGCCGTAGGAATAGGAATGATACTGCTCCTGACTGTCGAAGACGTAAACTATGTACGCCAGATTTTCCGCGCAGGTGTGCGCGGTGGGCAGACTTCCGTCGTCCGGGGGCGCAAGCCTTGTGATTTCTATATTATCGGGCTCGGTTAAATCGGTGGACTTGTGAACACAACCCGCCGCGCCTGCGGACAGAGTTGCAACAGCCGTTACCGATAAAGCCGTAGCTATTAACTTTTTAAGTGAAAATTTACTCATTTTGCTATCTCTTTCACGGACCTATCGACAAACAGCGCACGATATGACATTATCCGTGATAAAACTATTATAATAGTTATAAACACCGTTGTCAATGGTTTTGAGGGTGCTTGTCATAAAAAAGTATTACTGTACGCGTTAAAATATTACAAAAAACGATAATTTTTTTCAAAAACCGCCTAAAACTATAATATATAATGACAAGAAAAATTACAACGGAGATTTTGTCATATGTCGGACGTGATTTTTATGACTGGCGCGAGGGGCGGCGCGGGCACGACGACGTGCGCCGTAAAGCTGGGAATTGCACTGAGCGAGGCGGGTGAACGCACGCTTATTGTGGACGGCGATACGGAGTGCGCAAGCGGACTGCAGGCAAGCGGTTTGCAGGGGCTGAACGTCTATACCCTTGCCGACGTGGAAACGGGTGCGTGCCGCGTCAAGCAGGCGATTTTGCAGCACCCTTCCTCCCCCAACCTTTACGTTCTGCCCTCTCTGGGCTGTAAGGACGGCGGTTGCGTGGAAAAGGCGGTTGCCGAGTGCGAGCCGCTGTTCGATTACGTAATCTGCGACCAAACCGCGCGAAGCGCGTGCCGCCGCGCGTTGCTTGTGAGCGACCCATACCACACCTCCCTGACGGGTGCGAAAAAACGGGGCGGAGAGCTCAAGGACGCGGGGTTCAAGGACGTAGGGCTTCTGATAAACAAAGTCAACGGCGGGCTGGTCTTCGACGGCGCGATACTCACGCCGCAGGAATTTGCAACCGTCGTACGCCTTCCGCTGTGGGGAGTTATCCCCGAGGATCTGTCACTGCCTTTGAACAAAATGCGCTCGGGCACCAAAAAGGCGTTTGCGCTTGCCGCCGCGTTTGTTTCGGGCAAGGGCAAAAAGACCTACGGCGTTGTGAGAGAGTATTTAGGCGTGAAGGGAATTATAAAACGTAAAATGAGGGAACGCGTATGAACATTGACGTGACGGCAGACCGCGAGCAGATGACAGACGAGGAAAAAGAGCTTTTCTTATGCGATTTAAAAGGCGTGTGCGCTGAGTACTTCGAAGCGGACGGAAAATACTCGATGGACGTTACGCGTACCGAAAACGGTTTTTCCGTGTGCATAATCTTCGACGCCGTGAGAATTAAAAAATTTAAAAAACCGCGTTAAAAAAAGAGCCGACGAAAGGTCGGCTCTTTTGCATAATTACTCATTTTTATTCAGTTGGCGTAGATGGCTTTTACTGCCAGAGCAAGCTGTTCGTCGCCGTAGGTGACGTCCCACTCCGCCTTGACCGTCTTGCAACCCTGCTCCACGTTCAGCCCCACGCCGTGTATGCTGACTTCGCCCTTAGGCCAGTAAATTTTTGCCGTGGTGAGCTTTAACGCCTCGCCCGTGAGATGGTTGCGGATAGTCGTCTGCATAATGCCCTTGCCGTAGGTGCGGCAGTTTTTGTCCGCCGTATGCGAAAAGGCGAGATAGTTTTCCGAGAAGTCGGAAACATAGACGTCGCCGTAATCTATAACACCGTTGTCGATAAGTACGCCTATCAGCGCTTCCGACGCGCTAGCCGTGCCGTTGTCCGCAAGCACGCTCACCTTGGTGCCCGCGGGCAGACAGGCGGACGACTTGTAATTGTTCTTTACGGAATACCCCTCCTGCCTGCCGTTCTTATAGACGGCAATCATACCTATTTTGTTGCGCTCGGTAAGCAGTCCCGTATAAATGCCCGCAATGTCGCACATTACGTCTACGTAGCCGCCGCCGTTACCGCGCAAATCGAGAATGAGCGAGGTGCAGCTCTGCGCGTTGAAGATTTCTATAAGCGAAGCCATTTCCGAAGCGGCGTTGCCGTAGAACTGGTCTAGTTTAAGATAAGCCGCTCCGTCGGGCAGGCATTTAATTCCGCCGTCTGTGCGCACCGTCTTGCCGCCGCTGCCGTCGTATACGATACTCCACTGCGCGGTTGAAGTGTACATCGTGCAGTAGCTTGCCGTATAGTTCTGTTTGGAAAGCTCGTACTCGCCGCGGTCGGTGATAAAGGTGAACGATTCGCCCGTCGCGAAAGAATCGATGCAGTTAGAAAAGTCGTCGCTCGAAGTAATTTCAGTCTTCTGCGAACCGTGCTCCACCGCCGTGACGAATTCACCCGCGCGCAGTCCGCTGTCGTAAGCGGGCGAGTTGCCGACGACGCTCTCTATCAGAACTCCGCTATTGCCAGAGGGGTGAACGCCGTCCGGCACGAACGCGTAGCTTATGCCCACGCCGCTCTTACTGCCGCTGTTGGAAGCCACCAGCGCGTCGTATTCCTCCGCCGTGTAGTAAGCCGAATAAATGTCGAGATACTTGTCCGCAATTCCTTTGAGCGTGCTCTCCGAAATATCGTCAATGGGAACGTCCTCGTAGTAGTTTTCCTTTATGGTATTAATCAGCCATTCGTAGGAAGACGCCTGCCTGCCGCGCGTGAAGCGCGAGGTGATAAATCCCGCCGCGAAAGCCGCCGCCGCGATGACCAGCGCAACCGTCACCGTCAGAAAAATTTTCAACGCTTTATTGTTCTTCATCTTACCCCTGCCTCCCCGTTATAACAACGGTACAGAATAATAAAAGTGACGGCGTCCGAAAATTTACACACGTCCAGTCCCGTCAGTTTTTTAAGCTTGGCAATTCTGTAAATGAGCGTGTTGCGGTGCATATATAGCTTGCCCGCGGTACGGCTTACGTTGAGGTCGTTTTCGAAAAGACACAGACAGGTTGATACCAGATCCTTATCCTCGAAAGCGCGCGCATAGCCGCCCAGATCGAGTGCGGACGGCATAACGTTAAGTCTGTTTTCAAGCCCCTCTTTTATGAGTCCGTCAAGCAGACTTCCGCCCGCCGGAATTGTGTTTTGTTTAAGCATATTCGGCTCCGTTTTTCGCCTTTGGTGCGCACATATACCGCAATTAACGGTATTTTTCCGCGCACGGGCACTATATTTATTATATACTCTATTTTACGATTTATCAACCAGTTTGAAATAAAAATGAATTATAAGCGCAGAAGATGTCTAAAATATTACCGTAGGACAAGCCGCGGAGCATAAACCGATGACGTTAACTTTGCCATATTATGCGGTCAACCGCCAAAAATAATGTAAGTTTAAGGTAAAAAAATCCATATACGTCTTGACATACGCGCGCATTTGTACTACAATTAGACATAGCTGAAAGTATTTCGGCACGACTGTAAAGGCGTCACGCCGGGCAACCGGCGCATTATGATAAACCGAACGGAGAATGAATTTATGGCAGAAAACGAATTTACCGACGAAATCGCCGTAACCGACAGCGCCACCGAAAACGTTACCGAAAACGTTGAAGAGAGCGTTGTAGAAGAAACGGCAGTGGTTGACGTACAGGAAAGAAAAAACAAGTCTAAAAAGATAACCGTCCTGGTTACCTATTTAATCACCGTAGTTTGCCTTCTTGCGGGACTGCTTGTTCCGCTTTTCAACTGGGGCTTCGGAGATTTATCGGAGAGGATGTTACTCAGATACCTCCCTTCGATGCTTGACAACGTGCTTGCACCCTTTGCTAAAAAACAGCTTATTCCCGCAAGCATTCCCTGGTTCATAAACGTCTACACGGGCAAGTTTGATATAGCTTCGCTTACCTGCGTTCTCTACGCTCTTCTGTGCGTGGTTTCGCTGTTTATGATTATACCCGTTTGCCTGGGTAAAAAGCACAAGAAAACGAGTGTGAAGTGCGCGCTTGCAATAGAGATTTGCGCGATTATCATCACCGCAGTTTATATTGTTTACCTCACCTATTTCGTTTCGCTGGCTACTGGCGGCGCAAGATGGTCGTGGAACAATTTCAATATGCTTATACCCCTCGGCGGCGCGCTTATTGCGGCTATTATCCAGTCCGTACTGACCAAGGGAAGCCTGGGCGTTTCCAAGACAATCGGCGCGATACTTTCCACGCTTGCCGTAATAAGCATACTGGACGTTGCGGTATTCGTCGGCTTGCTCGGCAACCCTCTGGACAACCTGTCGCTTAAACTTAAGAGCGGCGTTCAGGCGGCGTTCTTCAGCGGCATATCCCTTCCCACCGGAATGGGCATTGACGGCGTAGGAATTCTTTACGCTATAAAGGACGCGGCGGGAACGGTGTTCGGTTCCGGCGCGTATATCGGAACGCTTTACGTTCTTATAATTCTTATATCGATACTCGTTCTGTTGAATTTCGTATGCGACGCAATCGGACTTGCAGTCGGCGCGAAATACAAGAAGGACGGTTTACCCGCACGCAACGCAGGACTGAATATATTCGCACTCGTAAGATACGGCGCGACCTTGGTATTCGCCGCACTGCTTATAATTCTTGGTATAATGAAGCAGGGCGTAACGCCCGGCATCTACCTCTACCTGCTTGCAGCTTTAATGCTGTTTGCGCTTATCAACGCTGTTGTTCGCACCGTAGTTGAATTTGCAAGAGCAAAGAAGTGCGCGACCAACGTTGAAGAAATTGAAAACTCTACGGTTGCCGACCCCGGTTTCGAGCCCCAGCCCGACGAGGCGGAAGCCGTATACGCACAGCCCGCTTACGAACCTGTATACGAGCAACCCGCTTACGAACAGCCTGTTGCAGAACAACAGCCCGTTTATGAACAGCCCGCATACCAGCAGCCTGTTGAACAGCAGCCCGTATACGAACAGCCCGCGGCTGAACAACCTGTATACCAGCAAACCGTATACGAACAGCCCACTTACGAGCAGCCTCAGTATCAGCAGCCCGCATACGAACAGCCTACGTTTGACCGTTCGGCATACGACCGCTCTGCTTATGACCGCTCCGCATACGAGCGTTCTCCCTACGACAGGTCTTCTCTGTACAGACAACCTGCATACGACCAGCCCACCTTTGAGGACTATGAACCCGAAGAAGAGCCTCTGCCCGAGGAGCCAGTAAAGGAAGAGCCCGTTGCGGCTAAGGCGAAGGAAACCAAGGCGGCTGAAAAACCTGCTCCCGCACCCGTACCCGAAACCATATACGTGTACAGCGGCGATACCGACGAATTCCTTGAAACGCTTACCGATAAGGAAAAGGTTGAATTCGTTGAAGTATTCATTAAAAAGAGCAAGGGCACTGTAAACGGCGTTCCCGATTACCACATCAAGGGCGACAATGCAGACTTCTTCCCCGCGGTGTTCGTACACATCAACAGATACCGCGACAAGCTGTCCGACGCGCTTATGGGCAAGATGTACAAGCAGCTTGGCAGATAATTGAATACAAATTAAAACGTCCGCGCGGTTGATGCCGCGCGGACGAATTTTTTTTGTACACTATTATTTTTTGGTTGATATTTTTACGGTAACGTTGCCGCCCTTAATCTTTACGTTGCCGTTCGAAAGAGCGTTGACGATATACAGTCCCCTACCGCTCTCCGCAAGTACACCGGGCAAGTCGGGCACGGATATTTCGCCGACAGGTGACGAGGCGCGTACGGTTATGGTTATTTCGCCGTCGGACAGTATACCCGAAAACAGAGCCGAACAGCCGCAGTGCCTTATCACGTTGGTTATCAGCTCGCACGAAACAAGACGGCTGTCAAACACAGCGTCGGCGTCCACACCGCTCCCCTCCAGATATTCGATAAACCGCCACAGTTCGGCGTTCATCTCGTTGATGTCGTCGATTTCGAAAGTAATCACTTGGACAACGCCTCCCTCAGTTTTTCTATTATTTTGTGCTCCGCGCGCGAAACGAACATCTGGCTTACGCCCAGAATTTTGCCCGCCTCCGCCTGGGATTTGCCCTGTATGTAGCGCAGTGCGACTACCTCCCTCTCTATCGGGCTGAGCTTTGCTATCTCCGTCTTTAACGACTCGTTGTCTTCAAAGCTTTCGAAGGAGTTGCGGCCGTCAGCTATGACTTCGTAAAGGGGAACATCGTTATCCTCCCCTTTGACCGTGGAATCGAGGCTGACGGGAGCGCGGCACTCCATCGCTTCCAGAATTGTTTCCTCGCTCTCACCCAGCTGTTCGGAGAGCTGCTTGACGGTAGGCTTTACGCCGTTGACCTTATAAAACTCGTTTACCGCCTCTTTGACCTTTGCGCTGAGCGCGTACAGTTTACGGGGCACGCGTACCGAGCGGGAATAGTCGCGGAAATAGTTGCGTATACAGCCCGTAATCGTGGGCGTTACGTATGTAGAGAACATATAGCCGAGGTCGGGGTCGAATTTCTCCACACCCGAAATAAGGGCCTCGGAAGCAATCTGCAACAAATCGTCGTAGTCCACTCCGCGCCCCGCAAATTTTTTGGCCAATATCTGCGCCACGTACATATAGTTTTCGATAAGCTCGTTCCTTATAGCTTTGTCGCCCGTCTTACGGTACTCACGGAAGAGCTCGTTTGCTCTTTCGTTGGTCATAAAGTCAAAACAAGTCCCGATATAACGCCGTCGCTCTCTTCCAGCGTGCAGTTATAAACCAGTGCCGAAATGAGCGCAAGCGAAAATTCGTTGTCGCTGCTTACGGGCGTTCCGCCCTCTCCCCTCACGGTTGCGTGCACGCCGTCCTTACAGTTGAGAGTTATCTTTACGCTTTTAAAGCCGCACGCCTTTAAGATAAGACAGCTTTCCGTAACGCAGACCTTCATATCCTCCGCGCCGTCCACGTCGGTATCCGCCGCCGCGCAAACCGCGCCCACCGCAAGGCGGAGCGCCGTCATATATTCGCTGTCGGCAAGATTAAATTCAACCTTAAAGTCCTTCATTATTCAAACTCCATAATTCTGTCCAGAGCGCAGATTTCGAAAAGCTTTTTAATTCTGGGACGCAAATTTTTGAGTATCAGTCTGTGTCCGTCCGCCTTGAGATTTTTAAAAATCTTGACGAATGTGCCCAGCGTGGTGCTGTCTATAAATTCCAGCCCCGCGCAGTCGAATACCACGTCCTTTTTGTCGTTTTGGTACATTGCGGCAACCTCCGCGTATAAATCCTCGCTGGTCGCACTGTCAATTTCTCCGGTCAGCGCAACCACGAGTTTGTCGTCCGCCGAAACCAATCTTACCTGCTGCATCGCTTTAATCTCCTGCTATCGTATACTTAATTTATAAACCGGATTTTGAAAAATCAAACCCGTACACAATATTTTAAGTTACCGCGCGCGTTTTGTCAATAGCGTTTACAACAAATGATAAATGCAAGATTATGCACAAAATTGAAAAAATATTCATTATTTGTTTCCATTTCGGCCGCCGTCCGCGCAAAGCAAGTTGACACGGCTGTGCAACTAATGATATAATAAATAAAATTATTGAATTGGTGACCACTTTGGATTTTAACGAGATTAACCTTATAGTTAAATATTCGCATACGATTTCGCGGCTTGCCAACCAGCTTAAGGAGACGGACGACATCCCCCTCGAGCTGTACGAAAAGTACGACGTCAAGCGCGGACTGCGCGACAAGAACGGCAAGGGCGTGCTTTGCGGACTGACCGAAATAAGCGAAGTTACCAGCTGGGAAGAAAAGGACGGCGTGAGAACGCCCATTCCCGGCATACTACGCTACCGCGGTTACAACGTAAAGGACTTAATATCAAACTGCGTAAAGGAAAACCGCTTCGGATTCGAGGAGACGGTATACCTTCTGCTGTTCGGTAAGCTTCCCACGGCGGACGAGCTGGAGTATTTCAGACAGATGCTGTCCGATTTCAGGGTGCTGCCCCGCAATTTCGTGCGCGACGTAATAATGAAATCGCCCAGCAAGGATATGATGAATATGCTTTCGCGGTGCGTGCTCAACCTTTACAGCTACGACCCCGACCCCGACAACGTTATGGTAAGCAACGTTTTAAGGCAGAGCTTGCAGCTCATTGCCGAATTCCCTATGATTGCGGCTTACTCGCACAGGGTCTACAAATACTACAACACGAACGACGGCTCGATGTACATACACAAGCCGATTGCCGAGTACTCTACCGCGCAGAACATTCTGCACATACTGCGCATTGACAATTCCTTCACCGATCTGGAGGCGAAGGTTCTGGATATATGCCTTATTCTGCACGCGGACCACGGCGGCGGCAACGCTTCCACCTTCACCACCCACCTTTCCACGTCTACGGGCACCGACACATATTCCTCGGTTGCGGCTTCGCTGGGCTCCCTTAAAGGTCCCCTGCACGGCGGCGCCAATCTGATGGTTTGCCAGATGTTCGAAAACATAAAGGAAAACCTGAAGGACTGGTCGGAAAGCTCGGTCACCGATTACGTGAACAAAATTCTGAACAAGGAAGCTTTCGACAGGACGGGACTCATCTACGGTATGGGTCACGCCGTGTACACCCTTTCCGACCCCAGAATGGAGGTTCTGAAAGAGTATGCGGGCAGGCTTGCCGTCGAGAAGGGGCGCGAAAAGGAATTCGAGCTTTACAACACCGTTGCGGAATCGGCGGGCAGGCTTATTGCCGAGCACAAGCACATAAACAAGCCCGTAACGCCCAACGTTGACTTCTATTCGGGATTTGTTTACTCTATGCTCAACCTGCCGCAGAGCCTCTATACGCCGCTGTTTGCAATTTCCAGAATTGCAGGCTGGTCAGCGCACCGCATAGAGGAGCTGACAAACGGCGGAAAGATTATCCGCCCCGCATATCAATGCGTTCAGCCCGCGCGCGATTACGTGCCTTTGAAGGACAGACAATAAGCATAATGAATAAAGGCGGCTGCCGTTACGGAAGCCGCCTTTTATATTGCTTTTTATTTACGGTCTTAATCCCATACCGCCCTCTAACGTGAGCGTTTCGCCCGTGAGGTACTTGAAGTCGGGATGGGTAAGCTGAACGCATACCCTGCCGATTTCCTTTTCGGGATCGCCGTAGTGCCCCATAGGAGGCATCTTGACGTTTGCCTTGAATGCGTCGGGATAATTCTTTTCAAACTGTTCAAGCTGCGCCGTCCAGGCAATGGGACAGATTACGTTGACGTTTATTCCGTCTTTGCCCCACTCGGTTGCCGCCACGCGCGAAAGTCCGCGTATGCCTTCCTTTGCCGCGGCGTACGCGCATTGACCGTAGTTACCGAAAAGTCCCGCACCGCTTGCAAAATTGATTACCGAGCCCTTGCTCTCCTTGAGATAGGGATAGCAGGCCTTCATATAATAGAATGTTGCGTATAAGCCGCTGTATACCGCCAGGTCGAATTGCTCGGTCGTATGGTCGGCAAGCGTAACGCCCGAAGCCGAAGCCTGCGCGTTGTTTATAAGCACGTCTATTCCGCCGAACTGTTCCACAGCCGATTTGACTACGCCCTCAACCACTTTAAGGTTGTCCGCACCGGCGTTTACGTCCGCCGAAACAGCCAGAACTTTGACGCCGTAGTCGCGCTCCAAAGCCGTCTTGGCGTCCTCAAGCTTCTTTACGTTTCTGCCAGTTATAACGAGGTTTGCGCCCTCTTTTGCAAACGCCGTGGCAATGCCGTAGCCGATTGAGCCGCAGCGACCGTCGCTGAGCGCGGCAAAGCCCGCACCCGTGATAATTACCGTTTTACCCGTTAAAAATCCCATATTAATCACCTCTGTCGTAATGTCTTTCGATGACCTTGTTTATTTCCTCTATCACCCTTTCCAGCCCCAGGCGCGTCTTTGCGGACGTGGGCACTATTGCGTCCCTGCCGCAGGTATACGCGGTGGAAAGCGTGGTGAGCGATTTATTTTGTTGCGCCTTCGAAAGCTTATCTGCCTTGGTCGCAATTACGGTGAAAGGAATGAGGCGCGAATAGAGAAAGTTGACCATAACCTTGTCGCCCGAGGTCGGCTCGTGACGGATGTCGCAAAGCGCGAACACGTGCGCAGGCATACATTCGTCCTTAAAAAAGTCGTCCAGAAGCTCCGCCCACTTTTCCTTTTCGGTCTTTGAAACCTTTGCGTAGCCGTAGCCGGGCAAGTCGGCGAGAATAAAGTCGCCGAAATCAAAGTAGTTTATAAGGCGCGTGCGCCCCGGCTCGCCCGAAACCTTTGCAAGCTTTTTCTGGTTAGCCAGCATATTTATGAACGAGCTTTTGCCTACGTTGGACTTGCCGCATACGGCAATTATCGGCTTATCAGTTACGATAAACTGCTCCTTGCTTGCAGCGCTTGTTATGAATTTTGCGTTAGTATAAGTTTGCATAATAAATTATATTCCGATTATTGCGTTTTTGAACACGTCGCCCACACTGTCCACGGGAATAAAGTGAACGTTGTCCTTTACCACCTGCGGCACGTCCTCCAAATCCTTTACGTTGTCCTGTGGAATGATGACGTCGCGCACGCCTATGCGGTACGCCGCAAGTGATTTTTCCTTTAAGCCGCCTATGGGCAGAACCCTGCCGCGCAAGGTGATTTCACCAGTCATTGCAACGTCGCGGCGGACGGGCTTTTTGGTAAATGCGGACAAAATAGCCGTTGCCATAGTTATGCCCGCGCTCGGTCCGTCCTTGGGGGTTGCGCCCTCGGGCACGTGAACGTGAATGTCGGTTGAATTGAACTGCTCGTCGCTCAGCCCGAAATCTTCCGCATTGGAACGGATATAGCTGATTGCGGCGCGGGCGCTCTCCTTCATAACGTCGCCCAGCTTGCCTGTCAGAGTGACGTCGCCCTTGCCCTGCATTGCGGACACCTCGATGGTCAGCGTAGTGCCGCCCACCGCCGTCCAGGCAAGACCGGTTGCCGCGCCCACGAGGTTGTTTTTGGGCATTTCGTCGCCGCGGTTATAGCGGGGCGCGCCCAGATATTCTTCCACTTTTTCGGCGGTAATCTCGCTACCGCACTCCTCGCCGTTGGCTTTCTTTACGGCAACTTTACGGCATACCGCGTCAATGCGTCTTTCAAGCGATCTCACACCCGCCTCGCGCGTGTAGCCATCGGCTATCGCGTCGATTGCGCCGTCGGTAAACACCGCTTCGTTCTCTTTAAGTCCGTTGGCTTCGCGCTTTTTGGGAACGAGATAGCGCTTTGCTATTTCCCGCTTTTCCTCCTGAGTGTAGCCCGAAAGCTCTATGATTTCCATTCTGTCCAGAAGGGGCGCGGGTATTGTGGAAAGGTCGTTTGCCGTGGTTATGAACAGCACCTTGGAAAGGTCGTACGGCACTTCCAGATACCTGTCGCGGAAGGTCGAGTTCTGCGCGGGGTCGAGTACTTCCAGCAGCGCGCTCGAAGGGTCGCCGTGGATACTGTCGGAAGAGAGCTTGTCTATTTCGTCAAGCAGGAACACGGGATTTATCGAGCCTGCGTTCTTGATTGCCGCGATTATTCTGCCGGGCATTGCGCCTACGTACGTCTTTCTGTGACCGCGGATTTCCGCTTCGTCGCGCACACCGCCCAGACTCATACGCACGAAATGCCTGTTCAACGCGCGGGCAACCGAGGTTGCAACCGACGTTTTGCCCACGCCGGGAGGACCGACAAGACACAGTATGGGCGCGTTCATACCGTCCGTAAGTTTTAATACGGCAAGGTATTCGGTTATTCTTTCCTTTATTTTTTCCAGACCGTAGTGGTCGGCGTTGAGCACCGCAACCGCGTCCGAAAGCTTTTCGGTATCCGTAGTCGTCTTGCTCCATTCCAAATCCAGAAGCCAGTCGATATAGTTGCGCAAAACGTTGTAATCGGGGGACGACGTGGGCATACGCGACATACGCGAAAGCTCTTTAAGCGCCTTGTTTTCCACCTCTTCGGGCATACCCTTTGCCTTTATCGCGTCTTCAAGCTCCAGCTTTTCGTTCTCGTCGTCGCCGAGCTCCGTATGAATGGCTTTGAGCTGTTCCCTCAGATAAAAGTCCTTTTGCCCCTTTTCTATATTGCGTTTAACCGTTGCCGAAATCTTTTTTTCCAGCTTGGAAATTTCCAGCTCGTCGTTAAGATAGCGGTACAACATATCGAATTGCTCGCTCAGCTTGTCCGCTTCCAGAATTTTCTGAAGCTTTGCCGCCGAAAGTTTTATGGTGTTTGCCGCGGTATAGACGAACTCCTCCTTGTCCTCGCCGTTTTTTAAAACGTTTACGACTTCCTCGCCGATAAGCCTGTTGGAAGGACTTTCTAAAATTTCGGTTATTGCGTACCTCGCACTGCGGAAATACGCCTCCTCAAGCTCGGGTTCGCTCTTGGCGAAGGGGAATTTTTCGCACGTTGCCTGCAGACAGCCGTCCTCGGCAATTATTTTTTTGACCTTGACGCGGTACAGTCCCTTGCCAGTAACGCGCACGCGGTTGGCGGGCAGATTGGTCACGCGTGAAATGGAAAAAAGCGTGCCCGTTCTGTAAACGTCGTTTTCGCCCACCTCGTCCTTTTTCTCGTCCTTCTGAGTGACGGCTATGAATAACTTGCCCTTGTCCAGCGCGCATTTAAGCGCAGCAAGCGTGGAAAGACGACCCGCGTCGAACGACGTCGTCACGCAGGGTAAAGCAACTCTGCCGCGCAGCGTCACCACCGGATAAAATTTATTTTCTTCTTCTGACATACTTTAAACCTCTTTATCCCTCTGTTTAGAAACAAGCAAGACAAGGAGCGTGAGGAAAACCTGAAGGAGTTTACAATGAAGTAAATGACTGAAGGTTGCCGCAGCGCGACACAGTATTGCGAAGCTTATAAGCAGAGAAGTCAAAAAGGGGAAGTAGCTTTACTTCCCCACGACGATGCAACTATGCACTTTTCTTATATACAATGCGGGGTTCCGCCCTGTCCGTAATGCACTTTTGCGTGACTATTACTTCCTCGACGTTCTTTTCCGACGGCACTTTGTACATTACGGAGGTCATAAAGCCTTCGATAATGGTTCTCAGTCCCCTTGCGCCCGTCTTTAAATTGATTGCGGTGCGCGCGATTTCCCTTACCGCCTCATCCTCAACGGTGAGCTTTACGCCGTCGAGAGCCATAAGCTTCTGGTACTGCTTAATAATCGCGTTGCGCGGCTCGGTTAAAATATTGACAAGCGCAGTTTCGTCCAGCGGATGAAGCGCAACCACGATGGGCACGCGCCCTACGAATTCGGGAATCAAACCGAACTTGGTAAGGTCCTGAGGCTTGACGTCCTCCAACGCCTTGTAGGTATCGGTATCCGCCGTCTTGACCTCTCCGCCGAAGCCGAGCGACGCAGTATCCTTGCGCGCCTGCACGATTTTGTCCAGCCCGACGAACGCGCCGCCGCAGATGAACAGTATATTCGTGGTGTCTATCCTCAGGCACTCCTGCTGGGGGTGCTTTCTGCCGCCCTGAGGGGGAACGTTTGCAACCGTGCTTTCGATAATCTTTAAAAGAGCCTGCTGTACGCCCTCGCCCGAAACGTCGCGAGTGATGGAAACGTTTTCACTCTTTCTTGCTATCTTGTCGATTTCGTCGATATATATGATGCCGCGTTCTGCTCTTTCCACGTTATAGTCGGCGTTCTGGATAAGCTTTAACAGAATATTTTCCACGTCCTCGCCTACGTAGCCCGCCTCGGTTAAGGTGGTTGCGTCCGTAGCCGCGAAGGGCACGTTCAAAATTCTTGCAAGCGTACGGGCAAGCAGGGTTTTGCCGCAGCCCGTGGGACCGAGAAGCAGAATATTGCTCTTTTCTATTTCAACCTCGTCAAGGTCATTATCCTTGTTGAGCTTGTTATTGATGCGCTTATAGTGGTTGTACACCGCAACGGAGAGAACCTTTTTCGCCTCGTCCTGACCGACGATATACTTGTCCAGCTCGTCCTTTATCTCGGAAGGCTTTTTGAGGGGCACGGGCTCTACGGAGTCCTCCACCGTATCGCGAATCATATCCCTGCAAATTTCCACGCATTCGTCGCATATGAACGAATCGTTCTGACCTGCAATAAGCCTTTTGACCAAATCTTCGGGCTTGCCGCAGAACGAACAGAATTTCTGATTTTTCATTTAAACTCCCGAGCGCCGACTTAAAAAAATTTGCGTTTGCCGACGCTGTCGATATTTATTATAGACCGATTTTACGGAAAATTATCTCTTGAAGAAAACTTTATCTATAAGTCCGTAATTTAGAGCCTCCTCCGCAGAGAGATAGTTGTCCCTGTCGGTGTCGCGCTCTATCTGCTCCAACGGCTTGCCGCTGTTCTGCGCGAGTATGGTGTTAAGCTTTTTCTTGGTCTTTAAGATGTGTTCAGCTGCAATCTTGATGTCGCTTGCCTGACCCTGCGCGCCGCCGAGAGGCTGGTGAATCATAATCTCGCTGTTGGGGAGAGCAAACCTCTTGCCCTTTGCGCCGCTGGACAACAGGAACGCGCCCATCGAAGCCGCCATACCTATACATATGGTGGAAACGTCGCACTGGATATAGTTCATCGTGTCGTAGATTGCAAGACCTGCGGAAACCGAGCCGCCGGGGCTGTTGATATACAGATTGATGTCCTTGGCAGGGTCCTTGTGCTCGAGGTAGATGAGCTGGGCAACGACGGTGTTTGCAACCGCGTCGTCAATCTCGCCGCTCAAAAATATAATTCTGTCCTCTAAAAGTCTGGAATAGATGTCGTAGGAACGCTCTCCGCGCGAGGTCTGCTCCACGATATAGGGAACGAGCGCATTCTTTTCGTTTGCCATTGTTTACTTCTCCTTTTCAAGCAAATTTATTTCGATAATTATTTTTACGGCGGCAAAACAATTAAATAAGTAAAGCCGCCGCATCAGGATATTTTCAACTATTAAAAACGGTTTATTCAAGCAACGAGCTTGTTGTTTGCCGTCAGGAAATCGAAGAGCTTGGTGATTACTATATCGTTTGCGATATACTCCATTCTTCTCGAATCGAGGTTCTTCTTGTAGTCGTCAACCGACTTATCGACCGAAGCCGCCTGCTCGGCAATCTTGGCTTCTATCTCTTCCTGAGTTGCGGTTATGTTTTCGTCCTTTATAATCTTTTCGATTACGAGCTGGGTGAGCACGCGGCTTCTTGCCTGCTCGGCAAACTGCGCCCTGAACTGCTCCATCGTCTGACCCATATACTCGATGTAATCTTTGAGCTGTAAGCCCTGATATGCAAGCCTCTGCGAAAAGTCGCGTACGATATTGTCCACTTCGCCGTCAATCATAGCCTGGGGAATTTCGCACTCGCAGGTTGCGCATATAGCCTGTAATATGCTGTTTTCGGTCTGGTCGCGGCTGTCGTTCTTCGCCTTGTTTTCAAGACGCTCCTTGACTCTTTCCATATAAGCCGCTACCGTTTCGCTGCCCGCGTGCTTCTTGACGTATTCGTCGGTCATCTCGGGAAGTTCCTTGCCCTTGATTGCGTGCAGTTTGATGTGGAAGGTTGCTTCCTTGCCCTTTAAATTGTCAGCCTGATAATCCGCGGGGAAGGTCACCTTTATGTCCCTCTCATCGCCGATTTTCATACCTGCAACCTGGTCTTCGAAACCGGGAATGAACGAGCCGCTTCCCAGTTCGAGGTCATACTTTTCCATAGAGCCGCCGGCGAACTGTTCGCCGTCCACGGAGCCGGAGAAGTCGATATTTACGGTATCGCCGTTCTTGCACGCTCTGTCGGTGACCTCAACGGTCTTAGCCTCGCGCAGAAGAATTTTATCCGCCTCGGTTTTTATTTCCTCTTCGGTCACATTATATTCATACTTTTTGATTTCTAAACCCTTGTAGCTGCCGATTTTTACTTCGGGCTTTACGGGAACAATCGCCGTGAGTACGACCTTCTCGTCCGAAAACTCGTCAACCGAAAGCTCGGGTGCGCCGACTGCGGTGAAGTTCGCGCTCTCCTTTTCGATTATTGCGGGATAGTGCTCGGAATAGAGTACGTTTAAAGCGTCGTCAAAGAAAACGCCCTTGCCGTAGTAATTCTCGATTACGGGCTTGGGGCACTTGCCCTTTCTGAAACCGGGAACGGCATACTTGCCGCGCGTTCTCAGATACGCCTGGTCGATTGCCTTCTTCCATTCTTCACCCGTGAAATTTATTACGAGCTTGACTGTGCTTTTTTCAGATGCTTCGAAAGTGTAGTTCATTGATGTTCTCCTGATTGAAAATACCGATTATTTTAATACGGATAATATTCTAACACAATTCTTTTGTTTTGAAAAGCGTTTTTAAGACCGTATACAATTTACTTTTTATTTTTTTTGGGATATAATGGCTAGGTAAAAACTTTTGCTTGAAGGATTGACTATGCCACAGGACGCGTTTACGCTGCGATACGTCGTAAGGGAGCTTGAAGCTTTATTCACGGGCGGAAAAATTTCAAAAATTAATCAGCCCGAAAAGGACCTGCTCTCCCTTTTAATATACACGCGTTCGGGCACGGTTAAACTGGATATAGACCTTTCGGCAAAATATTGCAGGGTGAGCGCGGGCGAAAGCTTCGATTTGCCCAACCCCAAAGTCGCGCCCAACTTCTGTATGCTTTTGAGAAAGCACTTGCAGAACGCCGAAATCACCGCCGTCGGGCAGGTCGGGTTCGAGAGGGTTTTGTATTTCGACTTCAAGTGTTTTTCTGAATTCGAAATCGCCGATATGCGACTGTACCTCGAAATTATGGGCAAGTACTCCAACGCGGTGCTTACGAAGGACGGAATTATAGTCGGAGCATTGAAGACCGCTTCGCTGGAAACGGGTGCACGGCGCGTGACGCTTGGAGGCGCGAAATACCTCTTGCCCGAAAAGCAGGACAAGGTTGACCCGACCGACCTGAACGCGTTAAAGCTTTTGTTCGAAGACAGGACGGGCGATTTAGCTAAATTTATAGCCGACAGAGTTACGGGCATAGCCTACGTAACCGCCGAAGATATTGCAAACTTTTACGGCGAAAACGCCACGGCGGAGCAGGTATATTCCTACATCAACGACCCCTCCTACACCCCCTGCGTTTTGTACCGCGGAGACGAAGCCGTTGACTTTAAAGCGCGTGCAACCGAGGGTGCGAAAGAGCGTGAAAATCTGTTGAAAGCGCAGGCGGAATATTACACGTACTCCGTTCAGAAAAAGCTGTTTGCGGACAAGAAGCGCAGGCTTATTTCCGCGCTGTCCTCCGCCGAAAAGAAGGTTGAAAAGCGGCTTGCGGGCATATACGAAAAGCTTGCCGAATGTGAGAAATGCGAGGACGTAAAACTGCGCGGAGAGTTTATTACCGCCAATATATACGCCCTTGAACGGGGAATGAGCGCGTTTGAAGCGGTAAATTATTACGACGAGAACTGCGGCAAAATCACCGTTGAACTCGACTCGCGGCTTACCCCGGCGCAAAACGCGCAGAAGTATTATAAGAAGTACGCCAAGCTTAAACGCACGGCGCAGAACCTCACCGCGCAGAAGAGCGAAAGCGAGCAAAGGCTTGCCTATCTCAAAAGCATTGCGGGCAACCTGAACGCCGCAGAAAACCTTTGCGACCTTGCTGAAACCGAGGAGGAGCTAATATCCATTTCGCTTATCCCCGCGCCAAAAACAGACGGCAAAAAGAAGAACAAAAACGCGGCTGTGGAAAGCCCCTTCCGCAAATTCGTTTACGGCGGATTTACCGTTATTTGCGGGCGTAACAATCTGCAGAACGACAGACTTACAAAAGGACTTTCGTCCACCGATATATGGCTGCACGCAAAGACCTTCCACTCCTCCCACGTCGGTATTCTGACCGACGGCAAGAGCGCGGACGACGGCGTGATTAAGTTTGCCGCGGAGGTCTGCGCCTACTATTCGGAGGCGCGAGAGAAGGACAAAGTACCCGTTGATTTTACCTTGAAAAAATACGTTAAAAAGCCCAACGGCGCACACACGGGCTTTGCGGTTTACACCGACTTCAAGACCATTTTAGTTGCGCCGAACGCACACACGGAGGACAGATGCGATGAGTGAACAAGACATTAACGAGCAGGAAGAAAAAGAAGAAAGCACCGAAGTTTCAACCGAGGCGCAGCCCGAAGCTCAGCCCGAAGAAAACGGCGGCAAAAACAGCCTTTTATGCTTTTACATTGCCGCAGTCTGTTTCGCCCTGGGGTGCGTGCTTTTCGGCATTTCCTTTGCCATAAAGGGCGCGGGCGTATACCTGCTTATATCGAGTATGATTTCCGAGCTTGCGTGCGTTTCCTTTCTGAACGGACAGAAAAAGCACGGCGAAATCAAGGCTTGTAAAATAATAAGAATTCTGAGCTATATCGTAATGGCGGCGGGCATAATCGTATTCGTTATAGGAATGAGCCTTTCCGCTTCCGCCAAATAGCTTTAAACACGAATAAAATTGCGGATTTTGTACCATTATTAAAAGTAAATGGAAGAAATCTGCACCACCCTTTCCGCTCAGCTTTGCGAAGCAGGCACGGGCGGATATAAAATTTATTACGAAGAGGAACTTCTGGACGCGTTGCCCGACGATATGCGCAACCGCGAGACGCTGGAAGCCGCGCTTAAAAATCTTTCTGGCGGCGGATATATCGACGTCAAGTATGCGCGCGGCAACGCCTTTTGCATATGCTCGTTTAAAAGGTACGAGCCCGTCGTCAAGGAAGAGCCTGCGCCCGTTGAAGCGGCGGAAGCCGTTGCCGTAAATCCGGCTCCCTCTATCCCCAAAAGATTCTACGCGATATCCGCGCTGTGCGCGTTTGCGGGCGGAGCCTTGGGCGGTTGCGTTGCCGCCGTTTTAGGGGCGGTGCTGTGATATGCTGAGCCGCTGTGAAAACGACGTGATGCGCGCCGTGTACTGCCTTTGCGACGGCACCGACGGTTGTCTGATTTCTCCTATGGACATTATGAGTATTCTTCCCGCCGGAAGAAAGTACAGCTACGAACGGCTGGACGACGCCCTTTACGCATTGCAGACCGACGGTTATTTAGACGTGATTTCTTCCGAACGCAAGGGCGAAAGAATGTACGTTATTTCGCTTAAAGAGAGCGGACTTGCCTATAAGCGCAAGGAAAAACAAAGACGGCAGGATATTCTCTACAAGATTTTTTTAGGTCTTATAGGCGCCACCGCCACCTTTATTTTCGGTTTGATTTTAAAGGCGATATTCGGAGTATAGTCAGGGATATAACATAAAAAAAGCGCCCCGCGCAAAGTTTTGCGCGGGGCGTTATTATTTTTCTTTTATGCTTCGCAGAAGGCTATCATAGCTTTGTGCATAGAATACAGGTCGGCTTTGGAAACAACCTCGTAGGGCGCGTGCATCGAAAGCACGGGCACGCCCATATCGCAGGTGTCTATGCCGAGGTTGGCGATATACATTGCAACGGTGCCGCCTCCTCCTATATCGATCTTGCCTAGCTCGCCCGTCTGCCAGATAACGCCCGCCTTGTCGAAGGCGTCGCGAAGGTACCCGACCATTTCGGCGGAAGCGTCGTTGGTGGAGTTCTTACCGCGCGAACCGTGGTACTTGGTGAGCGACGCGCCGCAGTGTATATACGAAGCGTTGCGCTTTTCGTAAACGTCGGCATATGCGGGGTCGTAAGCCGCGGTGACGTCGGCGGAAACGCACTTTGAATTGTATCTTACAAGCACGGGGTCTGCGCCGAGCGCGCGGGAAACGCACTCTATCAGATCGAGGATAATGCGCGACTGCATACCCGTTACGCCGTTACTTCCCGTCTCCTCCTTGTCGGCGAAAACGGCGATAATGGTGTCCTTGGAATTGCAGTCGAAAAGCGCGGTCATTTCGGGATAAGCGCACACCTTGTCGTCGTGACCGTAGCCCGATATGAGCGCGCGGTCAAGTCCTACGTCGCGGGGCTTGCCTGCGGGAACGAAGCACAGCTCGCTGGTCTGGAAATCTATTTCAGTGATGCCGTATTTGTCGTGCAGAAGTTTTAAAGCCGCGCTCTTTACTCCCGCGTCCTCGTCGCCGTCGGGAATGGAAGCGAGCACTGCGTTGAGGTTTTCACCGTTGATTGCACTGCCGAGAGGCTTTGCGCTCTGCTCCTGCGCGAGGTGGGGCAGAAGGTCGGATATGTAGAAGATGGGGTCGCCCTCGTCCTCGCCTATGCAGACGTCCACGCGCTTACCTCCGGGAAGCATTGCCACGCCGTGCAGCGCAAGAGGAATTGTCGGCCACTGGTACTTTTTGATGCCGCCGTAGTAGTGCGTCTTTAAGAACGCCATTCCGCTATCCTCGAACAAGGGGTTGGGCTTCAAATCCAGACGGGGGCTGTCAACGTGCGCCGCCATAATCTTTACGCCGTGCTTAGCCACGTCGTTCGTGCCCACTCTGATTATAAATATATTTTTGTCGCGGTTTACGAAGTAGAGCTTGTCGCCCGCCTTTATCTTGTCGCCGAACGTATAGGGCTTGTAGCCCTTAGCCTCGCACAGCTTTTTTGCGGTAGCCGTTGCGCCGCGCTCGGTCTTGGAAGTGTACAGAAAGTCCTTATAGCCTTCCGCATATTCGAAGATGGCTTTCAGTTCCTTCCCGTCCGCCTCCTTGTAATAATTCTTACGCTTGTATTCGTATTCCATCACCTTATCTCCTTTTTATTTTTCCACACGTCATTATAATATTTCAAGCCGTTTTTGTCAATACGCACCGACGGCACAAATTAAGAATATTTTTAACTTAATTTTGCACTTTGATATTTACTATTTGGGAAAAATAGTATATAATTGGGTATATATGGGTGAAAAACGCTTTACGGCAAAGAAACTTGCGGTGCTGGGCGTGCTGACGGCGCTGAGTTTGATAACTTTTCTTATAGAAAACCTGTTCCCCCCTCTGTTTATACCTGGGGCTAAGCTGGGACTTGCAAACGCCTTTTCGTTTATCGCCCTCGTCATATATTCGCCGTTGGAGGCGTTTATCATCGTGGGTGTGCGCACTATTCTCGGCGCGGTGTTCGCAGGCAACCTTTCCGCGGTTTTATACAGCTTTACGGGCGGTATCGTATCTATGGCGGTCAGCTCTGTTCTGCTCTACTGCGTCCACCCGAAAATTTCGGTTATATGCGTAAGCGTGATTGCCGCGGCTTTCCACAACCTTACGCAGAACGCGGTGTTCGTGCTGTTATCCGCAACGCCGCTTGCATTTTACTACGCACCATATCTCATTCTTCTGGGAGTGCTGTCCGGCGCGTTTATCGGCGCGGCGGTAACGCTGACAGTCAAGCGCGTACCCACCAAAGTTTTTACGCGCGTGACGGGCTTGAAAAATATAGAAAAAATTAAGTTAATCCCTCGGGTCAGAAGCGAGCAAGACAAGGAGCGCGAGCACCGACCGACAGGAGTGTACACAGAAGTACACGACTGAGGCGGCGCGGAGCGCAACGCAGTATTGCGAAGCTTATCACCCGAGAAAAGTAATAAGGAGGAATAATATTGAAAGCAATAAAAGGCAAACCCTTCTTTGCGGGCATCCACGTCCACGACAAAAAGTCGCTTTCGTGCGGAATGGCTACGGAGGTTATGCCCGCGCCCGAGGAGGTCTATATCTCCCTCTCGCAATCGCTGGGCAAACCCGCGGCGGCCTGCGTTGAAAAGGGACAGAAAGTCAAAGAGGGCGAACTGATAGCCAAAGCCGACGGCGCCATATCTTCGGACGTGTTTGCAAGCGTTGCGGGCGAAGTCGTGGATATAAAGCCCCTTTCGGGTGCGAACGGTCAAACCGAAACCTATATCGTCATTAAAGGCGACGGCAGCGGCGAAAAGGCGTACCTGCCCCCCTTGACTGACCCCGACGGCGAGGCGATTAAACAGCGC
Source organism: Clostridia bacterium (assembly GCA_029066845.1). Lineage (GTDB taxonomy): Bacteria > Bacillota > Clostridia > Christensenellales > Borkfalkiaceae > Coproplasma. The sequence goes on from JAIEFR010000017.1 coordinate 119,790, forward strand.
ATCAAGGAGTGCGGCATCGTAGGTCTGGGCGGCGCGGGCTTCCCCGCTGCGGTTAAGGTTGCGCCCAGAACGCCCGTTGACACGCTTATTTTAAACGGCGCGGAGTGCGAACCATACCTCACCTGCGACCACAGGCTTATGCTTGAAAACACCGACGAGATTGCGCGCGGCGCGCGGCTGATTGCCAAGGCGCTGGGCGTGGACAAGATTATAATCGGTATAGAGGCGAACAAGCCCGACTGCATTGCGGCGTTTGAAAAGTACGACGACATTCAGCCCGTAATACTCAAAAAGCAGTACCCTATGGGAAGCGAAAAGCACCTCATATACGTGACCACGGGCAGAAAGGTCGGCATCGGCAAGCTGCCTGCGGACAGCGGCGTTGTAGTGCAGAACGTTGCAACGGCGTTTGCGGTGTGCGAGGCGGTTGAAAAGGGCAAGCCCCTCTACGAAAGAATTCTTACCGTTTCGGGCGGAGCCGTAAAACAGCCCAAGAACCTTTGGGTGAAGGTCGGCACTCCCGTTAAGGCTATAGTTGACTACTGCGGCGGCGAGAGCGAACCGCCCCGTAAAGTTATTCAGGGCGGACCTATGACCGGACTTGCGCTTGCCACTTACGACGTGTACACGCACAAGACGACTTCGGGCGTGCTGCTTATGACCGCTAAGGAAGCGGCTGCCGAGGATCCCACCCCCTGCCTCAACTGCGGTATGTGCGCGGACGTCTGCCCTATGCACCTGATGCCTATGCAGACGGCGTTCTATTCGGCGGCGGGCAATTTCGAGGCGGCGGCAAAGCTGGGCAACACGCTTGCTTGCATAGAGTGCGGCGCGTGCGAATACACCTGCCCCGCAAAGAGGCCGCTTATCCAGGCGATAAGAAAGACCAAGGCGTATATACGTACGCAGAAGGCGCCCAACGTACCCCACGACAAACACGTGGACCAGAAGGGCAGGTCGGCGCCTACCGTTCCCTTAACCGAGGACGGCAAGATAGCCGAGCAACCCAAAGAAACAGAAAAAAACGACAAGGAGACCAAAAATGGATAATAGCGTAGTAATATCCACTCCTCCTCACGTTAAATCCAAACGGACGACCAAGGGCATTATGCTGGACGTTATAATCGCGCTTATTCCCGCGGCGGTTATGGCAATAGTGTTCTTCCGATTGAACGCGTTCGTGTTGGAGATAACCTCCGTTCTTGCGGCGGTGGCTACCGAGTTCGTATACTTCTTTATTGCGAATAAGGGCTTTTCCGACAAGTGCAAGCACGCGGGCGAGGTGTGCAAGAAATGGTGGAAGCAGTTTGACTACACCTCTATCGTGACGGGACTTATCCTTGCGCTTATACTTCCCCCCACCGCAAAGTGGTACCAGGTGCTTATAGGCGCGATATTCTCGATAGCTATCGTAAAGATGGTGTTCGGCGGCACGGGCAAAAACCTTGTAAACCCCGCGGCTACGGGAAGAATCTTTATGTTTATAAGCTTCTCGATTACCGTTTACGCGGCGTGCGCTTACGAGCCTATAAGTCTTGACAGTCACCTCTTCACAGACGCAACCCACCTTTCGGGCTGGCTGCTTGGCGGCAACGAGGCGGGCAAGATGACGTTGATCGATTTGTTCATAGGCACGGGCGTTGCGGGCTGCATAGGCGAAACCTGCAAGATTGCGCTGATTATCGGCTATATCTATCTGGTTGTGCGCAAGGTCATCAAATGGTGGCAGCCGCTCCTGTATATAATTGTTGCGTGCTTCCTCTCCGTCTGCCTTGCGGCAATCGGCAGCAAGACCTTCGAGATAAAGCTGTTCCTCGACTATATGCTTTCGGGCGGTCTGATGTTCGGCGCGATATTTATGGCGACCGACTACGTAACCTCGCCCAAGGGCATATACGGACAGATAGTTTACTACGTGGCCCTGGGCGTGCTGACGGCGGTACTCAGATACCTGACCAAAATCGAGGTTGTATCCTTCGTCATTATGCTTATGAACCTGCTGGTGCCCCTCATCGATACGTACATCGTGAGAAAGCCTTTCGGCTACAAAAAAGTAAAAAAGCAAAAGGAGGGCAAGTGATATGACGGCTAAACAGTTCTTCAAGAGCACGGCGTTCAAGTGTATTGCGGTTTTGCTTTCCATAGTTCTGGTGTGCGGAATACTGCTTACCATATGCAACTCCCTCTTCTACGTTTCGGCGGAAGAGAGGCTTGACAGGGCAATATCCAAGATATACGGCGAAGAGGTTGCATACGAGATTGACAGCGTTGACGGCGACGTTGCGCTGACCTCGGCAACAATTTCCGAAGTTTATAAGATTACCACCTACGAAGGCGACTATCTTTTAAAGGTGACGGGCGGCGACGGTTTCAGCGGCGGCACGGTTACCTGCTGGGTGCGCGTGAACGCGTCCGCGGAAGGCGCAATAGTAAAGAAGATTTCAATTGACAGCAACGTTGGTCAGTCCTATATCTCCAAGATAAGCGGCGGAGCGCTGGACAGCCTGGTTGCAAAACAGGATAACGAAGATTTTACCAGCTTCAACACCGAGGGAATCAAGACGGGCGCAACCTTCTCTATGGGTGCGATATCCAACGCGGCGAACGGCGCAAGGGCTTACGTTTCGGCAAAGTATCTCGGCTCTGTTTCCAAATTCGACGGCTATCAGTACGGCGGTTGCATCGACGAAGCGACTACGGTTTCCGTGAGCGGAACGGAAGTTACCTACAATATTGTAACGACATCCAACGGACCTGCGCAGGCGTTCGAAATAACCGTTAAAGTAAACGTGGAAAACGCAACTCCCGTAATCACCTATTACGCTATAACCAAAAACGGCTCCTCCCCCGCTTCCTATGCGGATAAGATGTCGCCCGAAGCCAAAAACCTTGAAGGCAAAAATCTTGCTGATATAGAAGCTTTGATTTCACCGTTTACCGCCAACGACGGATACAATCCGGACGGCGAGCTGAAAACCGGCGCGACGGCGGCAAGATCTAACTACCTCTGCTATATGGCGGGAGCGTTTGCAACCGCGAACTACGACAAGGCATACGGACAATACGCACAGGGAGGTAACGAGTGATGAAAAACAAGTACGGCAAAATTACTCTTGACGGTCTGATTTTCTCCAACCCCACCTTTATGCTTGTTCTGGGTACCTGCCCTACCCTGGGACTTATATCCTCGGCAACGAGCGCGGCGGGTATGGGACTTACCGTAGTAGTCATTTTAACTCTGAGCAATATGCTCATATCGCTGCTTCGCAAAATCGTTCCCAACGAAGTGCGCATACCCTGCTATATCGTAATTATAGCAACGCTTGTTACGCTTGCGAGAATGATACTCGAAAAGTTCGTGCCCGACCTGTACGACAGTCTGGGCGGCTTCCTTGCCCTGATAGTCGTCAACTGTATTATACTGGGCAGAGCGGAAGCGTTCGCAAACAAGCACACCGTTTTGGAAAGCGCGGTTGACGGACTTGCAAACGGCTTCGGATTCACCCTTGCTCTTACGGTAATGGGCATCATATGCGAGTTCCTCGGAAGCGGTTCCATATTCGGACTTAAAATAATGTCCTTCACCATCGGTATGTTCGCAACCCCCGCTGGTTCGTTCATCGTGTACGGTTTAAGCATTGCGGTATTCACCTATATCATCGACACCTTCCAGAGGGCGCGCAGAGTTAAGGCAAACGTTTTAACGCGCGAGAGCCTTGCAAACAACGCACCCGAAACAAAGGCGGACGTTCAGGACGGCGCAAAGGAGGCTAACGTATGAGTACTTTTATTGCGATTATTTTAGCGGCGGTTCTGACCAACAACTTTATAACCGTTAAGACATACGGTATCTGCCCCTTCCTGGGCGTTTCCAAAAAGACTTCGTCCGCGCTGGGTATGGGCGTGGCGGTAACGCTGGTTATGGTTATTGCAACCGCAGTCACCTACCCCCTTTACAACTACGTTATGAAGACGGCCTGGTGGGACTTCCAGTTCCTTGAAATTATTCTGTTCATATTCATAATAGCGTCGCTCGTGCAGATGCTGGAAAAGATTATACAGAAGGTTTCCCCCTCGCTCTACAAGGCAATGGGCATTTACCTGCCCCTGATTACCACCAACTGCGCCGTGCTTGGCGTGTGCGAACTGGTTATAGGCGATATGTCCACCATACTCAAGGGCGCGGCTATGAACACGGGCTGGGCGATTTTATACGCACTGTTCGCAGGCATCGGCTTCACACTCGTTATGGTTATAATGAGCGGTCTGAGAGAAAAGCTCCAGTGTGTGAAAGTTTCCAAGTCGCTTGCGGGCTTCCCTATCTCGATGATTACGGCGGCGTTTATCTGTATGGCGTTCACCGTATTCACCTATATAGTTTAAGGAGGAAGATATGACGAATTTACTCGTTCAACTCGGCAAAGTGAACGCCGAAACGTGGAAGACGGTCGGCATTGTCGTAGGAATATTTGCAGCGATTGCAATAGTTATAGTTGCGGCTATACTCATCGTGGGTAAGGTCTTTAAAGTGAATATGGACGAAAAGGTGACCAAGATTTTGGAAAACCTTGCGGGCGCAAACTGCGGCGGTTGCGGATGCAGCGGCTGCGCGGGCTTTGCCGATAAGCTTGCAAAGGGCGAAGGCGAGCTTACCGCTTGCCACGTCACCTCCCCCGAAAAAAAGGCGGAAATTGCCGCGCTTCTGGGAATAGAGCTCAAAGACGAGGAACGCACGGTTGCCGTGGTTAAATGCAACGGCGGACTTGCCAACGCGCCCGAAGCTTTCGAGTACGTGGGCAACCCCACCTGCGCCGCAAACGCGTCGCTGCTCGGCGGCAACAAGGTGTGCAAGTACGGCTGCCTCGGCTGCGGCGACTGCAAAAACGTATGCCCCGAAAGCGCAATTAAAATTTCCGATAAGCTTTCGGAAGTTGACCCCGACAGGTGCATAAGCTGCGGCGCGTGCATTACTACGTGCCCCAAGCACATTATAGAGCGCATCCCCGCCTCCGCCCCCGTTTACGTAGCCTGCTCCTCCAAGTGCAAGGGCAAGGACGTTATGAACGCGTGCAAGGTTGGCTGCATAGGCTGTACGATGTGCGCGAAGAAATGCCCTCACGGCGCGATTACAATGGTTGACAACCTGCCCGTATTCGACTACACCAAGTGCACTGGCTGCAAGACCTGCGTAGCCGTATGCCCCCGTCACATAATAATCGACAGGGAACCCAAAGCGGATATGACCGTGGAAACCAAGGAAGAGAGAAAGGTGGAAATCGCCAAGGAAGAAAAGAAAGACTAAAATTTTTAAAAAGCAAAAACGCGCGGCGATTTTTAATCGCCGCGCGTTTATTATTTTGTATTTATATAATTCCGTCGTCGTCGAAGGTAAGCGGACAAACCGAAAGCGAATGCGGAGTGCAGATAATGGGCGTTGAAGAATTGCTTGTCAGAGCCGGCGTATAAACGCAGTCCTTGTGCGCCGAACAGTTGCTTTCGGTAACGCTCACGCTCCTCTTGTTCAGGTCAACCGAAATATCGTTGTAGCCCTTTTTGCCGTCCGTATAGAAGCGCAGAGTCAATCCGTCCTTATTCTCGCTGAGCACCTCTATATTGTCCTCCGAAAGCACGGCGGAGTGCCCGTCCCTGAAATCGTAGGAATACACCTGAACGCCCTTATATGAAACGTAGAAGCCGTCCAGAGCGGACTTGTCCCTGCCGACGGTGAACGCGATAATGAGCGCCACGGAGGTGAGTATCACCGCGCCGAACGCTATCATATCCCATATGGAGAACCACTTTGAGTTCTTTACCTGTTCAATCTTTTTCAGCGACATTTCAGTTGAGCACTATCTTGCCGTCCACGACCGTATTTATAACGACGTAGTTCTTATTGTGTATCTCTATATCCTGCGGACAGTTGGTAATTATTTTGCCCGCGCCGTCCTCGAACACAAGCATAACCACCTTTTGGTCGGTCGTCTTTTCGTTGATATATTCCACCGCCTTCTGCTTGCCCATTGCGGCAAGCGCAGTCGTGAGCGCGTCAGCCTCCGCCGCAGAGCCGCCGTACACCGTTACCGAAGCGACGCCCGTCCTTATGGGCGCGCCCGTCGTGGGGTCGATTATATGGCAATAACGCACGCCGTCAACAACGAAGTACTGCATATTGTCGCCGCTGGTTGAAAGCGCGGTATCCTGCACGGAACGGGTAACGTAATCGGCACCGCTGTTGCGCGGGTCGCCCGACGAAACGGTGTAGTCGCCCGTATCGTTATAGGCGTACTTTTTCAGGCTCATACTCGACATACCGAAATTGAAATAGCCGTAGGATATGCCCGCCTCGTCCATCATTTCGTTCACTCTGTCGGCGCACCAGCCCTTGGCAATGCCGCCGAAGTCCACCCTCAGCGAGTACTCGTTGTCGTCACCTTCCACCTTTACGGTAAAATCGGGCTTGACGGCGTAATATCTGCCCTCCTCCTCAGTTAAAACCACTTCGCCGAAGTGTGAGGCAAGTTCACAGAAAGCAGTCACGTATTTTTCGTCGGGAAGAGTGCCGAAGCCGTCGAGAGCGCCCTCCCTGTCGTATGGCATCTTCTCGCGTAAATCCACCGAAGAAATGCCGTAGGCAAAGCCGAACAGATCCTCGCAATACCAAACGGCGGGATTGAAATAGCCGTCCGTATCCGCGTAGATTTGCTTTGCCAGAGTGAAAAGGCTGTAACTCGTCTGGTCGATTTCAACCGTCGCGCCCGCCTCCGCCGCATTGAATTTTGCAACGTAGGACTGAGCAACGGTAGCGCTTACCGAACGCTCGGTTGCGGCAAGAAAGTCGCCCACCCTTGCGGCAAGGTCGTCGAAAGTTTCCTTTTCGGTCTTTGCCGCCACAAGATAGGTTGCCTCCGTACCCATAGCGTAGTAATTCTTTCCGTACACGGTTCTGTCCTGCGCACACGCGGCAAGCGGAACGCACGCGGCGCATACCGCAAACGCGGCGCCGCACTTAACTAGCCTTTTAAACATATTTACATTATAACCCAAAAAGACTTTTATTGCAATATAAAACGGCGCCTGCTTTCAAATTGCCGCAAGCGCCGCTTTTAATTTTATTTTAAAGTTTGGAAAGCGCGTCCTGCACGGCTAAAAGCAGTCTTGCAGAGCCGAGCGTGGCGTCCGTGATTATATACTCGCCGCCGAAATTGTTGAAGCCCGCGTCGCCCGTTGTAAGGGGCGCGCCCGAGCTGCCCGTTGCGACGTCAAGCGCAAGTATATCGGCAACGTATGCACCTCGGTATGCGGTTAAAAGCGTTTGCAGATTATCTTCCCAGACCTTGGGGTCCCAGCCGTTCATTGCGGGAGAAGCCTCCACGTAGTCGCTTTCCACTACGGTGAGCTTTCTTATCCTGTCGCCCTTCTTATCGTTCTGCACAACCACTTCCACTTTAATGCCGTATTCCGTGCCCCACGAATTGTAGTGCATTTCGCCGCTTACGGTCTTTGTCTTTAAACAGCCGCCCAAAGCCGAAGCCGAGGCTATGCAAGCCGCCGAAGCCAGCGCGCAGGTTAAAAGTTTAAAACGCTTTTTCATTTAAATTCTCCTTACAGAGAAATTATATCCAAAACGGGTTGCAGTTATTCGGTGCGGAGCGCAACCACGGGGTCCTTCTTTGCAGCGGCTGCCGCGGGGATAAGTCCCGAAATGAGCGTAAGTCCTACGCTTATCAGCACCATAATAATTGCCTGCCACCAGGGCAACGCCGCAATTCCCCATATGCCCGCCAGCGCCACGACTATGACGTTTATGACCAGCGAGAGAAGGTAAGTAACCAGTATGCCGAACAAGCCAGCGACCAGACCGATAATAAACGTTTCCGCGTTGAAAAGCCTCTTTATATCCTTCTTTCTTGCACCGACGGCGCGCAGAATACCTATTTCCTTTACCCTCTCGACGACGGACACGTAGGTTATAATTCCTATCATTACCGTGGACACGACTAGCGACAGCGCGGTGAACGCGACCAGCGCAATGGTAATCATCTGAATCATTGTGTTAATCATATTGATTATCATTCCCACCGCGTCGGTATAGGTGATTTTCATACTTGAATTCAGCGCATATTCGGTGGCGCTTACAAGTCCGCTTCCGTCATCGTTTTCTACGGTTTCGATCACACAGTAGCCGTCGCCGTTTTCGCACATTTCGTTCCACTTGTCGAGATATTCGCACACCGCGTTTTTGGCGTCGAAGTCCGTGGGATATATGTATATTGCCGAGGGAAGCTTGCCGCCGCCCATAAACGCCGCCGTAACGTGCAGCAAGTCGCTGCTGCCCGTGCTACTCAAACCCGATGCCATAAGGTGCATAAAGTTGCCGCCTTCGTAAATGGCGCTCGTTCCCTTTTTCTCCGTCAATACGGTATTGCCGTCAACCTTATCGTACGCGGTGTAGTAGAACGAATAGGGCAGTATGTCGAGATAACCTTTTTCCGAAGCCTCTATGTCTTTAACAATCCGGCTCTCCCTGCTGCTCTCCAGCATATGCTTTGTGAGCGCGTTTGTATAGTAGAACCCGGGCTCTAAGCAGCTGTACGATATGCCCGACTTCTTCTGAAGAATGAGCTTTACGTCAAGCTGCAAACCCTTATCCTTATCGAGGTCGGAATCTTCGGGGAAGGGTATTTCCATTGCGGGATAAGGCACACCGTTCTGTTCACCCGCAGCCCTGTATAAGAAGTTGTTTTCAAGGTAAGGCATATGGTAGTACTGACTGCCCATCGGGGTGGTGTACTTGTAATACACTTCGTCGTTGGGATACCAGGTGAACTTTTTGGAATCGGGACCGATAAAGCCGGTTATTGCAAGACCGTTTTCGGGGTCGGCTTCACCGTTGGTGATACCGCTGCCCACAAGTCCTAGCTGTTCGTTATAGCTTTCGTTGGTGCCGTCGTCATCCCTTATTGCGTCAAACGCGTAGTTTAAGAATTCTTCCTGCGTAAAGTAGCCGTACTGACCGAGCGCAATGTCGGTTATCATACTGTCGTCAACAACCATTATGAGCGACTGCTTGTCGGCAAAGATTGCTTTCTGCTGTTCAACGGAAAGCTGCTTTGCGTCGTAGACAACGCCCGAAGATGTTTCAGCCGCAATGATGTCGTACTGGCTTAAAACGTATTCGTAGTTATCGGGAACTTCGGAGAAGGTCGATATGCTTGCTACCGTACCCGCAAAGTTGGAATACGCGGGCTGTTCGCTTAAAATCTGCTGATACATTCCGCGGATAGCCGCAACCGACGTTACTTGCGAAGCGGAATAATCGCCCTCGTTTTTGACCTTAAAGTTTGTATATATGTTGTTGGCAAGCGAGAAGCCGTAGTCGTACTGCACGACGTGCGTGAGCTCCGCGTCCATATGTTCGATATAGTCGATATACTGCGTGGTTATCTCGTTTGTCTTTGTTACGTCCTTTGCAAGTCCGCCCAGCGTTTCCATCAGCGACTGAACGTATAGCTTGTCGTTGAGCTTAGTGATATTTACTTTGGGTTTGGAGGAGTTGGACATATCCATAAGCGACGAGAAGTCGATTGCCGAACGCGTTATCGCCACGGGGTTGCCCGAAAGCATATCCTCCTCCATATTCCTTATGTAGCTCTGCACGCCCGAGGAAATCGCAAGCACGAGCGACACGCCTATTATGCCGATTGAGCCCGCAACCGAAACCATTGCCGTACGCTTGGACTTGGAAAGCAGGTTTTTCAGACTCAAAGACAACGCCATACCTATGGACATCGACGTCTTTTTCTTGTTGCCCTTGTTGGTCTTTGCACCGCCCTCTACACTTTGCGTTTCAACGCCTTCGGGCTGTGCCGCCGCCTCCGCAGTCTGTTCCGCAACGGGTTCGGCAGGCTTTTCGTCCGCGCCGTCGTAGGGCATCGTGTCGTCCACCACCTCGCCGTCCAGAAGTCTTACGATACGCGTAGAGTACTGTTCGGCAAGCTCTGGGTTGTGCGTGACCATAATGATGAGCCTGTCTTTGGAAATCTCCTTCAACAGCTCCATTATCTGCACGCTGGTAGTCGAGTCGAGCGCACCCGTCGGTTCGTCCGCAAGCACTATTTCGGGGTCGTTAATAAGCGCGCGGGCAATTGCAACCCTCTGCGCCTGACCGCCCGAAAGCTGGTTTGGACGGTTGTTGATTTTGTCTTTCAGTCCAACCTTTTCGAGAGCTTCCAGCGCCCTCTGTCTGCGTTCCTGCTTGGATACGCCCGAAATCATAAGCGCAAGCTCTACGTTTTGCAGAATGGTCTGGTGGGGAATCAAGTGGTAGCTCTGGAATATGAAGCCTATGGAATGGTTTCTGTAAGTATCCCAGTCCCTGTCGCCGTACTGCTTGGTGCTGGTGCCCTCGATAACGAGGTCGCCCGAGGTGTACTTGTCAAGACCGCCTATAATATTCAAAAGCGTTGTCTTACCGCAGCCCGACGGACCGAGGATAGACACGAATTCGCTCTTCCTGAATTTTAAGCTTATGCCTTTAAGCGCTTGTACGGTTTCGCCCGCGACGTAGTAGTCCTTTTTTATGTCGTTTAATTCCAACATAGCTTTAACCTTTTATAAATTTATTTTTGATTATGATATTATTCAAAACTTAAGATGTCAACCTTTATGTGTGCGCACGTGCGCGTATTCACAAAAATTTCATCTCTTGCCCGCGTTCAGTCTTGCAAGCGTGCGGCTCTTTCCGAGTATGCCCATCACGGTGCACAGGTCGGGGGAGTTTGGCATTCCCGTTACGGCAATTCGCAAAATCTCCGCAACGTCGGCAACGCTTCCCTTATAGCTTTCGGGGTTGGCTTTGTAGTCGCTCATTTCTGCGGCAAAGCCGTTGTCCGCGGCGATCTGCTTGACCTTTGCAAACCACGCGGAATTGTCGTCCGCCTCGTCATATACCGCGGCAAAACCTTCTATTACGGCGTTCACCGTCGCGTTATCGAAGCGGTAGCAATAGTCGGGCGCAAACGTATCGTCGAAGAAGTAGTCAATCATTCTGACGCCGCTTTCCGCACGCACTATATCCTTGCGCCTCTTCTTGCCGCCTATGCCGCAAATTAAATTCAATATCTTTATTATATACTGCTTGTCGGCAAAATGTTGCCTGTCCTTATCCGTGCCGAATTCCTGCACCCAACCGTTTAAAAAGTCGTAGGTCTGCTCCGCCGACAGCGTGGAAAGCTCCGCCTTGGAAATGTCGTTCAGCTTGTCTATGTCGAACAGCGCGCCGCTCTTGCCCATCTTGCTTATAGAGAACTTGAAGTCGCGGTAGTCAGCCTGCGGATTTTTTCTTTCCCACTCCTCGAAATTGGAGTTTAAAATAGTCATAAGATATTTGACCACCGCCTTGGGATAGTAGCCCGCGCTTCTGTAATAGTCGAGGGACAGTTCGGGGTCCTTGCGCTTGGAAAGCTTGCGCTTTACGCCGTTATCCACCTTCATTAAAGAACAGGTGTGTCCGTACTTGGGAAGCGCGAATCCGAGCACCTTGAAAAGCTCCAGATGAATGGGCAGCGACGACAGCCACTCCTCGCCGCGGATGACCAGCGTGGTGTGCATAAAATGGTCGTCTATGGCGTGAGCAAAGTGATAGGTGGGAATGCCGTCCGACTTTAAGATTACGACGTCCTGATCGTTTTCGGTTACGGTTATATCGCCTTTAATTGCGTCGCGGAAGGTGATTTTGTTGCTCGTGTCGCCCTGCGATTTAAGCCTTATTACGAAGGGCTTGCCAGCCTTTAAGTTGGCGTATATCTGCTCCTCGGAAAGGTTGCGGCACTTTGCGTACTTGCCGTAGTAGCCCGTGATTTCCTTGCCCGCTGTCTGCTCCTCCCTAACGGCGTTTAGCTCGTCCTCCGTGCAGAAGCAAGGGTAAGCCAGTCCGCGCTCGATAAGGTCCTTCGCGTAAGCGCGGTATATATCCGCGCGCTGACGCTGATAGTAGGGACCGTACTTGTTGAGCGGCGAATCTATCTCCGCGCCCTCGTCGAAGTTTACTCCGAAATAGTTGAGTGAGCGGATAACGCTTTCTACCGCGCCGTCCACCTTTCTCTTTAAGTCGGTGTCCTCTATGCGCAGATAGAAAATGCCGCCCGTGGTGTGCGCTATGCGCTCGTCGGCAAGCGCGCTGTACAGGTTGCCCAGGTGTATAAAGCCCGTGGGCGACGGCGCAAGTCTTGTGACCTCCGCACCCTTTTCCAGCTGTCTTTCGGGATACGCCTTTTCGTACTCCTCCAAGGGGAGCAGATTATCGTCGGGAATTAAAGTTGACGCAAGTTTTTTCAAATCCATAGTTGTCTTCCTTAATCTTTCTTATCTTGATTTTCCTGTTCTGTCTGATTGTTTTCTTCCGTTTGAGCCTTTGCAAATTTTTCGGCTTTTTTGAGGAACGCGATTTTATTCTTTTTGTAGAATTTGAGTTTGACGGGCAAAAACAGATGGAACAGCACGGCTACCGTACAAATTCCAACCGCTATGCTCAGAAGTGTTAAAAGGCATATCGCTCCCCACTCCATAGCGGACATAGTAGCCATCTGCGGTGTAACGATAGCTTCCATCGTATAATAGAGCGAGCTGCCCGGCACAACCGCAATAATGGCGGGCACCAAAATAATAGTCGCGGGAATTTTAATCTTCCTCGCCATAAACTCCGATAAAATCGCCGCAAACAGCGTTGGAACGAGCACGATTAAAAACACGTAGTCGTTGTTGTAATGGAAAGCTTCCAGCATACCGACGTACACGCCCAAAGAAAGAACGCTTGCCAGCAGCGCCCAACCTATGCGCTTTAAGTTAAGGTTAAAGAACAGGCACACCGCACCGGCGCCCAACGTGCCGGATATCATAAGCATAAGCGCTCTGAACCACGTAGTATTTTCGATTAAGTAGTACCACCCTGTAAACGTACCTTTTGTAAAGTCGGCAATGGGCCTCAACGCAAATATGGATACGCCGTAACCTGCCGCAATGACGACTGCAAGCAGCACTCCGTTTAATAGCTGGAACGTGCCGCTCATCAAATCGCCCGTAAACATATCGCGCACGGCGTTAGTCGTCAATAGCCCCGGGATAAGTATCATTATCGTACCTATCATAACGTAAGAGCATTGGCAAGGAAGCCCTATCAAATTTAAAAGCTTGCACAGCGATACGCTTAAAACGCCGCCAACCAAAGACAATAAAAACGTGGTTGCGTATGCGTTCAACGAACGTTTGGACAACACTTCGTTCAGCAAAGACATAACAAACGCAACTAAAAGTGCGGGTAGAACGTCGGCTATGGTGCCGCCGAAAAATATAGAATATATTCCCGAAACCAGTGACGCACCCGCTATCGTTACCCACTTGTTGCGCGTTTTGGAATGAGCTAACTCGAAGCACATTTTAAGCGCCTGCTCCACGGGGTATTTATTGGAGCATATATCGCGCGAAAGCTGATTGTACTTTTCCAGCCGCGCGAGGTTGTTCGAAGTCGAATACACCCTTTTCATATAGGAGTGTTCGTGACCGTCCGCGGTGCGCGCGCTTGCGATTATCATAGAAGGGAACGCCGCAACGTTTGCCTCCTCGGCACCGTAGGCACGGCAGATTCTGTCCACCGCCGTCTCCACGCGCGAAACCGAGCCGCCGCACGAAAGAATACCCACGCCTATTTCCAGCGCGAGTTCCAGCACCCTTTCGTAATCTACCTTTACGGTATTATTGGAATTTTCAGAAAGCGTAATTTGTTCTTCCATAGATTTTTTTAAAGCTTATGTCTGCGGTTGGGCTTGTAGAGCTTGCGCAGCAAAAACCAGCCCACAACCAGAATCTGCACGCCTACCGCAACTATATAGAACGGCCAGATGGGCACGCCCTCTGCGAACAGCGCGACGAACACGTGAACTATGAGAGCTATCGACCAGATTACCGCCGAAGCCGCCAGCGTTGTGGTAAGCCGCCTGCCCCAAATCGAGGAAAAGACCACCAGAACGACAGCGGATATGAACGGCGCGACTACAAACGTTAAATGCGCCTGCGAGCGCACCGACGTAATGTAGTACAGAATCATAAATATCCCCGTCGCCACAACCCACACAAGTCCGACCGAAAGCAGCGTTATAAGCAGATGCTTTTTTTCGAGGTTGAGCTTGGGCTTGACGACTTTTTCGGGCTGCTCCTTAACTATATCGTCGAGCGTTATATGGTATATTTCCGCAAGCTGAATGAGCACGCGCAGGTCGGGGACGGACTCTCCGCGCTCCCACTTGGATACGGCTTTATCGGAATAGTTTAACATATCCGCAAGCTGTAGCTGGGTGAGCCCCGCCTGTTGCCTCAATCTCGTCAGATTTGCGGCGATTATCTCTTTTAAATCCGTCATACCAAAAGTATAGCACAGAAAAAGGGTAAATAGCAAATAATTTGGACACTCTACCGACAGTAGAGTGTGAAATTTTTGCGGTAGAGTCGTGAAATTTTGCCGTTTAGACCGACTTTGAAAGTGTAGACCGTTAAAGTGCCTGACGAGGTTGTAAAAACTTTTTGCGTTGGTTATAATATTAGTACATCAAAATTTACCCAAAACCGTGAAAGGGTTTACCTTTTTCACCTTAATGGAGGCAAAAATGAGAAATTTCGATATATTCGTCGATTCGGCGGCAAACCTTACCGACGAGATTATTAAAGAAAACGAAATAAAAGTTATTTCGTATACCTGTCTTATTAACGGCAAGGAAATAAACTGCTATGAGGACGGCGTTCCCTTTGCGGAAACGGCAAAGAAGTTTTACGCCGCTATGCGCGATGGCGCGGACACCAAGACGACGCTTGTAAACGCCGATAAGATTATGACCGCGGTTACCCCCTCTCTGGAAGCCGGGCGCGACGCGCTTATAATCACCATTGCAGAGGGAATAAGCGGCACGTACAATCAGGCGGTTGAAGCGGCGAAAGAGCTGAAAGAAAAATATCCCGAAAGAAAAATACTCGTTTCGCAGAGCGCGAACGCATCGCTGGGCGAGGGACTTGTAGCTCTGTATGCCGCGCGGCTTGCCAACGACGGCGACGATATAGAAAGCTGCCATAAGTGGATTGAGAGCAACAAATTCAATATTCACGGCGTGTGTACCGTCGATTCGCTTAAATACTTAAAACGCGGCGGCAGAGTTTCCACCGCGCTTGCGATTGCGGGCACGATACTGAACATCAAACCCGTACTGCACGGTGACGAAAACAGTAAGCTGACCGTTTTCTGTAACGAGCGCGGCAGAAAGAAATCCATTGCCAAGCTTATTGAAACATTTAAGGAAAACGTTATAGACCCCGAAAACCAGACGGTTGCAATCGCCCACGCGGACTGCGAGGAAGAGGCTTTGGAGCTTGCAGAGCGTATTAAGGCACTGGGTGCAAAGGATATAGTTATGAACTACTACGACCTCTGCACGGGCGCGCACGCAGGTCCCGGCACAATTGCGCTGTTCTTTAAAGGCACCTCCCGCCTTAAGCCCGCCGCCGCAGAAAAGACTGCTGGCGCAAGAGTCGGCGTCAAGGCAAAACAAAGCTGATATAAAGATTGTAATAAAAGAAGCCTGCGCGGAAATTCTTCCGCGCAGGCTTTAATTTTATTTACCTTACAAATCGCCCAGAGGCTGACCACCGAGTATATGGATATGCAGATGAAAAACCGTCTGCCCCGCGTCGTCGCCCTGGTTTATTATCAGGCGGTAACCGTTCTCACAGCCGTTCTCCGCGGCGATGTCGGGAATTTTGGTCAGCATATATTTTAAAATTTCCGCGTCCTCTTCCCCCGCTTCCGACAGAAGCTTGAAGTGCGACTTGGGCACGGCGAGAAGGTGCACCTTCGCCTTGGGCTCCAAGTCCTTGAAAACACACATTCTGTCGTCCTCGTAAACCTTAGCTGCGGGAATTTCCCCCTTGATTATTCTGCAAAAGACGCATTTTCCGTCGAGCATAATTTTTTGACCCTCCAACTTTTAATGAATAATGAAATATAGCACACGGCAGATATGCCGAATAACCCCGCAAACGTACAGAACAGTGACAGATATTTCCAATCGCTCAAATCGCGCACGAACGCAGGATTGTAGATGAACACTTCCACGTCGCCGTTGCGACGGAAGTTGTAACCGGTAACGCTACCGTTTACGCGGAAAAACGAGGCGTAAAGTTTTCCGTCGTTGTATACATCCTCTTTATAATAAACATTTGCATTTCCTTCTTTGTAATATTCACTATCTTCACCAACAATTGCCCAAACCGTTACCGGGAAATAGTAATATTTTTGACTGTAATCATCACGATTTTTCGTATAAATATAACGATACTCTATACCGTCATTATATTCGATTTGAAAAACTCTATCTGCTATTTCGGGATCTGAAATCGTCGTTGCACTATCGTCGTACTGGCGATTATCGTTATAATTAAACTCTATACCTTCTTGCATAAAGATTCTGAATTCTTCCGAGTTGGTAAACACCTCGCTTCCATATGTTTCGCGGAAGGGAATAGAGCAATAGCAAATGGCTATGATAGCCATCAGGAACATACCCAGCGCAACCGATAAATGCCCCCAGTGCTTCCAGTACAGCGGATCGTTTTTGCTGAGCGACTTTACCGCCAGGTCCTCCTGCTCCGCCTGCTCGAACATTTCGCGCACGGCGGCGACGTTTTTATAGAGCTCCTCCATCGGCAGTTTACTCTGACTGTAAACCTTCTTCCTTTCGAAACAGAGAATGAGCACGCACTCCACGCTTATCACCAGCGCACAGCCCGCATACACGAAGCCGAGCGCGATATTTCCGAGCGGCAAATCCCAGCAGATATGCAGTCCGCACGAAAGAATGGTAACAAGATAAAACGCAATGTTGGCAAGGTGCCTTTTGAAGTGGCAGTACGCCCAGCCGACGGCAGCCGTCCACAGCGTGTGCGTGCACACCGCCGAAGCTCCGCGCGCCACGGAAACCTCGATTATGGTGGTAAGGTTCATAACGGGCATCTCGTTTGCCTGTATGAAAATGTAGCCCATATCCTCCACTATGGAGAAGCCGCACCCCACCGCCGCGCCCAGCAAAAAGCCTGCAAGCGGCGAGTTTTTACGCGACGTGACTATAACCACTATAACGGCAACCGCTTTTGGCAGTTCCTCGAAAAAGCCCGAATATACCGCCCTCAGCCACGGGTTGCTCGACGGGAATATATTGAATAGTATCTGCGAAATTATGTTTGCCATCGCGCCGCCCAGAAGCATTGCAAGGCAGACAGACATAAACGATAGATCCCTGCACGGATACAGCTCGTATAAAAACAGCAGGAACGAGAGGTTGATGCAACACGAAGCCAGAACGTCTATCGTGGGTATGAACAATTCGTTTGAAGTGAAGCGCACTATCAAAAGAAAGACGGCGTACAGAATGAGCATAAGCGTAAACAATCTGATATACGCCCAGGGGTACTTCTTGTTGACTCCGCCGTCGCCGCGCATACCGCGGGTAAGCAGTTCGGAATACTCCTCGCCCGAATGCCTCCTGAAAGTCTGTCTGAAAAAGACCGCTATTACGTTTTTGCCCCTCACGGGTTTGCGTTCGCTTTTTTCCATTTAAAGTTCCCGTTATTATTTATTGACCGTTGCCGCCGCGCCGTCGCGGAAGAGCTTTTCAAGCCGCACTTCAAGCCTGCCCGTATGCTCACCCTCAACGTAAACCTTTATATATCCCTCGGTGTAGCCGCAGGTGTATTCGCCGTCGTACTCCTCGCAGATAACGCAATACTGCCGCCCCAACCGCTCTTTTACGTACTTTTCTTCCGCCGCCTTGCCCGCCTGTATGAGCGCGTGTAAACGTTCGGATTTTACGCTTTTGGGAAGGTCGGGAAGGGTAAACGCGCGCGTGCCCTCCCTGGGCGAAAACGCAAAGGCGTGCACCCTTGCGAAGCCCGCTTCATCTATTATAGAAAGGCTGTCCTCAAAGTCCTTTTCACTCTCGCCGCAAAAGCCCGCTATTATGTCGGTGGTTATCGCCGCGTCGGGAAAGTGCGAGTAGATGAGCGCGCATTTTTCAAGATATTCGGCACGCGTGTAGTGTCTGTTCATTGCGCGTAACACGGCGTCCGAACCGCTCTGCAACGACAGATGAAACTGCGGCGCAAAGTCCTTTAAGCCTTTGAGCGCAGTCATTAAATTTTCGTCTATAACGTTGCACTCTATCGACCCCAGCCTTATGCGCTTGTCGGTAAAATGCAGAGCGTTTATAAGTCCCGCAAGCCCTTGTCCGTCGCCGTCGTAAGCCGAAATATTTATGCCCGTAAGCACTATTTCGGGGGCGGGGCACGCCCTGACTTCTTCTACTATATCCTGCACCGCGCGCGACGTTACGCGACCGCGCAGATAGGGTATTACGCAGTACGAACAGAAGTTGTTGCAGCCGTCCTCTATCTTGATAAAGGCGCGCGTTTTGACCTGCTTGGGAAAGCCCAGCTTTTCGCACCCACAACCGCCGAAATCGTTGGCTATTGCCGAAACGACTTGCTGCTTTTCTCGTGCACCGAAAATTGCGCGCACGCCCTCTTTTTCAAACTGACCGCCGTCCTTCTGGGAAGCGCAGCCGCAAACGTATAGCGGCGCGTTCGGGTTGAATTTGCGCACGCGCGCAATGAGCTGTCTGCTCTTTCTTTCCGCTTCCTTAGTGACCGCGCAGGTATTTAAAACGTATATATCCGCGTATGAAAGCTCGTCCGAAACTTCCCAGCCGCGGTTTTCCAGCTCCGCCATAATAGCGGCGCTTTCCACCTCGTTTACCTTACAGCCGAGAGTGAATACGACCGCTTTCATTCCAGCTCTCCCAGCGAGAAAGCCGCAAGCGCGCACACCGCAACCGCCGCGGTTTCTGCACGCAATATGCGCTTGCCGAGGCTCATTCCCGCAAAGCCGTAGGAATTCTTCGCAAGGGCGAATTCCTCGTCCGCAAAGCCGCCCTCACTGCCGACGACAAGTGCGGTAGAACCGCTGACCGATTTCAGATCGACGTCCGAGCCGTTTGCAAATTCGCAGAAGAAAAGCTTGTTGTTATACTCCTCCGCAGAAGCCAACGCGCTTTCGAAATTTTCAAAATATTCAACCTCTGGCGCAACAGAACGCAGGCATTGCTTTGCCGCCTCCCTTGCCACCTTGTTCAGTCTTTCGAGCTTGTTGCCGTTCATATAAGCCGAGCAGTAGCGAGAATTGAATACGCCTATTTTCGCAACGCCCAGCTCTGTTGCCTTCTGCACAACCAGCTCGGTCTTGTCGCCCTTCAACGCGCCGACCAACAGATAAATGGGTGTCTTTGCCTCCCTGTCGCCACGGTTTACGCCCGTAATATGCGCCGTCAAACGCTGTTTTTCCACCTTGGTGACGATTGCCGCGTACTCGTTGCCCGCGTTGTCCAGAAGGGTAATCTCCGTTCCCTCTGTCACTCTGAGCACAGTTTTGGCGTGAACGAATTCCTCGCCGTCGAGTACAGTTTCCGTATCTTCGGGGTAGTTTATCAAGTTGCAGAAAAACCTTTTAGGCGCGCTCATTCAACCTTTGAACGCAAGCGCGTTCCACTCCCCTTTCTTTACTTTCTTTATAAGCTGCAAGCCCTGCGCGGAGTACACCTCCACGACGCGGTCCAGCTTTTCGTCAATAATTCCGCTTAGTATCAGATTGCCGCCCTTCTTTAAATTTTTGGGTATAGACGGCGCAAGATTTTCCAAGATGTCCGCGGTTATGTTGGCAAGCATAATATCGCCCTTCAACGCGCTGTCGTCCAGAAGATTGGAACGCGCAACCACGACCTTATCGGTTACGCCGTTAAGCTCGCAGTTATGCTTTGCGCTCTCCACAGCAACCGCGTCAATATCGGTAAGATACGCCTGCTTTGCGCCCAGCTTGACGGCGGAAATGCCGAGTATGCCGCTTCCGCAACCGACGTCGATACATACGCTGTCGGGCGTGATATATTCCTGCAAAAGCTCCACGCACATAGAGGTCGTTTCGTGCTCGCCCGTGCCGAACGCCATATTATTGTCCAGCTTGACTACCTGCTCGTCCTCTGCCTTTTCGTACTCTATCCATTCTGGTACGACGACCACTTTGCCCAGATGTATGGGGCGGAAATGAGTGCGCCAGATTTCTATCCAGTCGTCGCCCTCGATTTCACGGTTTGTTGTTTCAAGCGTGCCCAAAGGCAACGCGCCGCCGCAGTTTGCGACAATCTCTTCGATGTCGCGCCTGATTTCTGGAATGACCTTCTGCGCGTCGGAAAGCGCGATAAACGCTTTGACGAGAACGTCGCCCGAAGCGTTTGCCACAAGGTCGTCGTCCATATAGTCCCAGTAGGCGGATTTATCCCTTTGCAGAGCGATTACGTCCTTTACGTCCGAAATGGCAACGCCGTAGGAAGTATATCGCCACATTACGTCGGCGATGAGCTCGCTGCCCTCGGAAGTGGTATGCACGGTAAGTTCGATAAATTTCATAGGTCTATTCTATCACACGCAAAACAAAATAGCAAGTATAATGCAAAAGCGCCGCGGCAATGCCGCGGCGCTTTTTTTTACTCTTACTTCATTTTAGTTAGTCTTTCCGCATATTCCAGCCATTCCGATTCGGGAATCTGGTTTTCGCTGTTCTTGGAGAACATTTCAACCAGCACCTTGGCCTTTTCGGGAGGAATAATCGTACCTACGCCCGCGACGCAGCCGCCGGGGCAACCCATACCCTCTATAAGACAGCCTTTGAGTTTGCCAGCCTTTGCAAGCATTAAAATCTTTTTGCAGTCGGCAAGCCCTTCGGCGTGCTCTATTTTAACCTCGGTATCGGGATAGTACTGCTTTACGGTGCGCTCTATTGCCGCAGCAACTCCGCCCGCAACGGCGTACCCTCTGCCCGCGCCCGTGGTGTGCGTTATGCGCAGGGGGCTTTCCTCAAGCACCGCGGGGTCAATATTGCGCGACGCGAACATACCCGCAAGCTCCTCGAACGTGAGCACGAAATCAACGAAGCTGCGGAGCGATTTTCTGGAAGCTTCAAGCTTTTTGGCGGCGCACGGTCCTATAAACACGACGCGCGCTTCGGGATCCCTTTCCTTGATTTTACGCGCGGTTGCAACCATTGGCGTAAGCTCCTGCGAAACCTCCTCCACGAAGTCGGGGAACTGCGTTTTGGCGAGCACCGCCCACGCGGGGCAGCAGCTTGTCAGAAGGAAGGGAAGCTTGCCCGTAGCCACCTCGTTCACGTAGTGGTTGGCTTCGGCAATACAGCCGAGGTCGGCGCCCTCCGCCACCTCGTACATATCCGCAAAGCCGAGCTTTAACAGCGCGGTTTTAATCTTTGCGAGAGTGGTTTTAGGTCCGTACTGTCCCGCGATTGCGGGCGCGACTGCGGCGATAACTCTGTCGCCCTTCTTTATGGACTGTATGAGCTGGAATATCTGCGACTTGTCGGCTATCGCGCCGAAGGGGCACGCGGACATACACTGACCGCACGCCACGCAGATACTGTTGTCTATCTTGGCTCTGCCGTATTCGTCCGTGGATATTGCCTTGATACCGCAAGCCTGCGCGCAGGGACGCACCCTGTGGCTTATTGCGTCGTAAGGGCACGCAGCCTTGCACCTGCCGCACTTTATGCACTTGGACTGGTCGATGAACGACTTGCCGTTGACTATGGAAATTGCGCCCTTGGGACAAGCCTTTATGCACGCGTGCGAAACGCAGTTGCGGCACATATTGGTGACCTCGTAAACGTTGTCGGGACACTTGTCGCACGCCGAGGGAATGACCTGCATTAGGGGCGGCTCGTAATACTTATCCGAAATATTACTGCCGTCTATTCCCGCGGTGATATGTACGGGCTTGTTGGCGGGGCGGAGAGAAAGTCCCATTGCAAGGCGCACGCGCTCTGCCGCTATCTGCCTTTCCCTGTAAATATTTTCTCTGTACCTGGGCTCTTCGTCGGGAGTGATTTTATAGGGTATTGCCTCGATGTCGTCCGCCACGTTATCCGAGTCGTATGCGACGCTCGCCACTTCCGCAAAGACCTGTCTGCGTAAATCGGTTACTACACTCTGTTCTTTCATAAAACTTCCTCAAATAAGTATATATTTATTACGAAAATATTATATCACTAGTCGGGGCGTAAATCAACCCTCAACCGAATTATTTTCGTTAGCAGCCTTTTCCAGAGCCGCACGCTTTTTATCCTTTAGCGTAAGCACCACGTCCGCAATGATAAGCGCAACCGCAAACGCAATTAACCCGACGCCTATAATTATGGCGCAGTTCATAAAGAATTCCTCGGGCATAACCTCGATTATCTGTTCCGTGCGCGGGTCAAAGGTCCAGTTGTCCTTGCCGGGGAAGAATATTGCGTGGAATACCATAAACGCCCTGTCGAAATCCGTTGCCGCAAGCGCGCCGATTATCACGGGCAAGGCAACCGCCACCACCGCGGAAATAAGATACGGGCGGTGCCCTTTAATGCGCGCAAGCTCTATAATTTTAAACCTGTTTAAAAGTATGAGCGTAAGGCATACCGCGCCCGAAATTATAAACACCGACAGGTTGAGGTTGAACAGCACCCTGCAGTCGGCAAAGTGCGCCGCCTCGCTTTCCGTCCACGCAAGTTCGCCAGTGCCGAACGGACGACCCGGCAGCGTTAAATAATTAAGCACCTCGTCGTAAGCCCCTTTTATGGTCTGATACGACCAGCCAGTCGCCTCCTCCATTTTCAGCGTTTTAATCTGAATGTAGTAAAAGAAGCGGCAATATATCGGCAAGCCGATGGCAAAGGTGAGTATGAAGAGCGTAAGCGCCGTTATAAACAGCACCGTAAGCGCTATATTAAGCGGTTTTTTGTATTTCACGTTCATCTTCCGTTACCTTGCCGCATATTCCGCCGCGGTTGACTGTGAGTGTGATAAGCACCTGCGAGGGCATATAGAATATCCATATCAACGACTGTATGGTATTCGCCGTTTTCGCAGGCAAATCTATGCCTATCATACCGCCCTGGTAAAGCCCTATGCAGATGTCGCAGCACAGAAGCAGCACCAGCCCGACGGCAAACAATATATTCTTTATTCCGCGTTTAGAAAGCAGGAAAGCGTCCACGCAGTTGGCAACAAGCATTACGATATAGATGGTCACTTCGGCTATCAGCAGGTTGACCGTAGCCAGCCCCGCCAGCAAGCTTATGACTACTACGAAAACCACGGCGCGGGCGACTAGCGTTATCCAGATTTTTTTCAGTCTGTCGGCGTACAGCCTGTACAAATAGACGAACTGCACGATTATAAACGTAGCCACGCCTATTTCCAGCAGATCGTCCAGAACAAGCAAGAACATATCCGAAACGACAGTAAAGAAAAACGCGCAGGTTAAAACTACCGCGTCCCTGTCCCTGTAAAACCAAATCATTACGGCGGACACGACCAGGCACAGTATTACGCCCGCGTACTTGACGTAGACGGGGTCGTCCGGGTGTACTGCCGCAAGGATATTAAATATTACGTATATGATAATTTCAGCCGCAACGAATACGGATAAAACTATATTTTTGGGAGTTAATGCGATTTTCTTCATTGCGTCCTCACGGTCTTTATTTTAATATATTGCCGCGCGTATTGCAAGTCATTTCCCGCAAGATTTTAGGCGCATACAAAAAGCACCCGCAAATGCGGATGCTTTTTGTGATTTATTTTGTCACATTCAGTCGTTTTTGCTCTTGTCTTCTTTTTCAACACCTTCAGCCGTTTCGGGTTCGGGCTTTGCTTCGGGTTCCGTAGCGCCCGCACCTGCAAGCTTGCGCTTCTTGTACTTGGGCAAATCGATAATGCATACGACAACCGCAGAAACG
The DNA here is from genome assembly GCA_029066845.1 of Clostridia bacterium. GTDB lineage: Bacteria > Bacillota > Clostridia > Christensenellales > Borkfalkiaceae > Coproplasma. Next base: position 143,719 of record JAIEFR010000017.1, read on the forward strand.
AGCAGTCCCGCTACCGCGCCTATCAATGCCGAAACTATAGTACCCGTGCCGCCCTGCCTTTTTATTTTATTGGTTGCGAATATCACGCGCGAATTGTCACCGTATATCGTCTTGCTTACAGCTTTAAGCGCTTCGGTTGCGGTTGAAAGGTCGGTGCGGTATTTTTCAAGCTGAGCGTCGAACGCCTGCTTTGCTTTATATTCGTCCGTGCCTTCCTGCGTGTATTTTTCTATAGCCGTTTTGGTTTCACCTATCGCCAGTATTTCGTTCTCTATTTCGGCATTCTTGCGAACGAGATCTGCGATAATCTGGTCGTAAGGATTGGTGTTTGCTTCATTAGGATTGCTATCGCCACGCTTATTTACTTCTTCTTTAATTATATTACTATTGTCTTCCTGTTGTGCTCTAAGTGCTTTCTCTCGCGTATCCGCGTTCGCCTTATAGCTTTCGGTATCGTACACGTAGTAGTTAGCAGTTATATTATCCGTAAGCGCCTGCTGTTGTTCGGCAGTAAAAATGTTGTGCAGGGATGCAAGGTTGACTTCCACCGTGCTGCCGTAATTATTGAGCTTGGTATACTCGCTTTCGAGATAGGTCTTCTGCGAAAGAAGCGCTTCCATTTTTGCGTCGTAGGATTTCGCGTCCTCGTACACGGAGAAATACAGTCCGTATTCCTTGGTGTCGATTATAGAGTTAACGCGCTTTACGGGGTATGCGGCTACCGTGCGGATAAACGAAACGGCTTGCGCGTCGCTCGTAAAATATTTTGCCGAAACGGTGAGCTTGTACGTCCTCTTTATTCCGCCGCCCGCAGTCTGCGTTATCTCCTCGGAGATAGATATATCGTCTTCGGTGAGCATCTCTTCCACGTCGATACTCTTGAATTCTTCTGCGTCCTCGGTTGAATATGCGCCGTCCCTTATTGCCGTAAGCATAGTCAACGAAATCGCATCGGAAGCAAGCAGGTCGCTGCCGTCGGGATATTTGCCGTTTGCGCTGTCGGGGTAAACTATTTCGTAATTGACCTCAAAGAACTGCACGCGCTTGTTGTACCAGAGCTGCGTTACGAGCACGGCAATTAAAAGGCCCACCGCCGTTGCGCCAAGTACCCACCAGATTCTCTTAAAGATGACTTTGAGAATTTCCATAAAAGATAAGCCGTTATCTTCTTCCATTGTGACCTCCGTTGATTAAACTGCAAATTTATATCGTTTCCGTTCCCTTGCGCCTTTACACCTTTTTTTCGGTGACCGATAGCAGCGCAACGAGCACGGCATAAACAATAGTCGGTAAAAAATAGAAAATATGGTTGTCCAAAAGGCATACCAGCAACAGTGCGGCAAGCGTCATTGCGATAAATACCCTTTCGTGAGTAATATTATTTATAAACGAAATGACAGTCTGCGTTCTGTGTATGACGTATGTAATCAGCCCGACAAGCCCGCACGCGCTGACGATTTGCAAGACCGTGTTGTGACACATACGCGGTATGGAATAGGAAAGATTACCGCTGAAATATCCCACGTCGCCGTACTCCGCCGCGGGGTTGTAAAAGCCCACACCGAACACCGGTTTTGTGAGGAAATTCCTGAGCCCGTCCCTCCATATGGCTATTCTGCCGCTGCCCGTTTCCAGCGCGTCCCAGAACGACGAAAAGAAATATGAAACGTCCTTATGCTTGACACCAAGAATTATTGCGGCAATAACGAGTATGCCCGCCATAACCGATGCGTTTATAATTCTCTTCCTGCCTTTGTCCCATATCAGCAGCCAAACGGCGCACGCCGCGAATATGACCGAGCCCATAAGCATTGCCTGACGGGAGAAACACAGATAGCACGCAAGCAGATTTAAAAGCGCGCCCACCAAATAAGCGGTGCCGTACTTGTCCTTGCCCGCAAGATAGAACCAGGCGGGAAGGGTCAGCGTCAAAATCATTCCCATCTGATTATACGTGCCCCAGCCGAAAAAGAGCAAGCTTCTCACCACCTTGCCGTTCACAATCAGCCCGTCGTAGGTGCAGTATGCAATCAGCAATTCGAATGCAACCGTCGCAAACAGTGCGACCAGATAGAAAGCAATTCTTATAAAGGTTTTTTCGTCAATCTGTATATTGCCGCAAACGAAAGTAAAAATACCCAGAAGTGTTGCGGAAAGCGCCAGACCGTACATTAAATTGAGCGGCGTATAGCGCGTTGAGAACAGTCCGCTGAGTGCAAATGCAACGCACAGCGCAACCATACCGAAAAACATAGGGGTAAGCTTGAAACGGCGGCTGACGATGCCCGTGACCAGGCGGAATATAACCGAGCCGGCAAAGAACGCCACCGCGACTATTTCCTGTCCCAGTATGGCGGGGCGCACAAAATAATCCGAAGCCGCACCCATATAAGCGGGGCTGTGTTTGAGCGATACTAAAATATTAAGAAAAAGGAATATGCAGATTACTGGCGTAACGTCCTTGCAGCAGACCATTATCGCAGTGCCGCATATGCACATATACCAAATCGTGACTATGTCCCAGCCAAGGTAATAGCAGGCAAGGGAAACGCAAGCCGTTACCAGAGGAAAAAAGTATGAAGAAAGAGCGCGCCTTAAAATATGCGTGACTTTACTTTTTTCGACGTATTCGCCGATAGCTTTAAGCCCCATATCAGTCCTCTCACAACGATACTGCAAGTTATTATACTACCCATTCGTCCGATAAGTCAAGTGAATTGACGTGCGCCGACAAATCACGGCACTATGCGCAGAATTTCGCGCGTGCGGTTGACGGGAAACGGAGCGGTCTGCGCGGTCACGTTTTCCACCCTGAGCACGGTGGCGAAAGCCGTTTTTGTGCCGCACTCCACTTCTACCCTGTCGCCGACCTTTATCAAAACGAACGGGGATATATACCACCGCTTGACGCCTTTGTCCAAGCCGTCCTCTATCTGCACGAAAACGTATATAAGATTTTCGTATTCGCGTATCACGCCGCCGCCCATAGAATGTATCATATAGTTATAATACCACCGCGCGCGCATTTTTGAAAGTGATTTACATTGACTTTTTTCCGCTTATATTTTAAAATAATTGAGCGGCGTTTGCCGCGACGAGCGGATATGGCGGAACTGGCAGACGCGCAGGACTTAGAATCCTGTGGGCAACCGTGCAGGTTCAAATCCTGTTATCCGCACCAAAACAAAACGGGCGACAGCTTCCGCTGCCGCCTGGTTTTGTTAGTGAACTATATTTTAAATATTCATTGTAATTTTAGTTATCAAATATATTCCCGGCATAATCGAATAAACCGTGCCAATTACACATAGTTGACCCACTATGTATCATATCGTTTTCAAATAATAATAAAAACATACCCGCCATACTGGAAATTGCGTTTTTTAATGTGGCTTTATGGAAATTGATTTCCCCTGTATGTTTAATAAGATTATAATCTTCCCACCACGATATTTTTGTTTCTTCACTTTTAAAGTTTTCCCACGGCTGACATTTGAACCCCCTACAATAAACACAAGTATCTGTATTATATTTATTTTCAAGCAGATACTTTTTAAAGTCTGTTATATTGAGATTTTTTTTATTAATGTCTGCTTCTCTACATAATTCGGAACAGAAACCATTTATAAGATTACAACAATCAAAAATTATACTTGCAAATTCTATGGAATATGTATTTATATTTTCTTTTTCAAAAGCTACAAACTTTTCTGTAGTTGCCAATCTATCTTCAAGCATTTTGAAGTACTTAACGTAATAATCAAAATTCATAATACTATTAATTTAAAAATTTCTGTAATTTTACTAGATATACTGTCCCAATCAAACTTTAAAATAGCATAATAATTTTTATCTATTTTCAAAAAATTCGACTCATTTAAAGTACTATCCAATTCTTTCTTAGTGCTATAATATCTTCTACCCGATAAAATAATAACTTCAAAAAGCTTATATAACACTTCGTCATATTTATCTTTATTATCGAAAAGCTTTTTGGGAAAGAGCATATTAAACCCATCTATATCTTTAAAAATATCATAGTAATAATCATCATAAGCTTTGTCTTTATTTATATGGTCAAATATAATCTTTAAATCTGACAATTTTATATTTTTGCTATAATATCTAGCGGCAAAAGTCACAAAAGATATACATATAGTGCGCGCATTATGCGCGAAAGGAATAACTTCGCTCGCAAATGGGGATTCTTCGTGCTCTTTATCAAAGCGTTGTATAAAGGATTTTCTGTAATATGTATCTATATAAAGTAGCTCTTTTATCAACGAACAAATTTGCGCCTGATCCTCATTAAAAACAGGCGTATAATATTTCTCTAAGTAGAGTGAAGAAGGTTTAGATCTACTTGACCCAGGTAATTGAAATATTCCAGCCAAACACAATTTGCCCACTTCTACCAAATCCGTATTTTTATAATCTTCTTTATAGTCCTTTGGAATTACTTCTCCACGTTTTGTCTGATAGAATACTCCCACATTCCTCATAGCATTTCCGAACCTTACTTGCTCGGGTGCATTAGCTTTCAAATCTATTTGTTTAATAGCTTTTTGAGAATTTGTAGCTTTAGCAATTTCTAAACTAAATAAATTCTTATCATCTTCCGTTTCACCTAATGTCCTAATTATTTTGCAGGGAAGATAAAAATCGTGCTCTTTATTTATTTCTTTGCTTTTATGTAATAATGAAGTTGTCTGTCCTCCATTAACTATTGAAAAATTTTTCAATTTAACTTCTCTACCGCTGACATCAAAGTCGTCGCAGATAATTGTCAAGCCATTGTTTTTAAACCAAAATGTTTCTGGGTATTTACTAATTGTTTCATTAATAGATGAATCAATATCTCGCTTTTTAACAAAATATCTTAAATTGCGTGATAACAAATTGGTACTATGCATTGCAAATAATTCTTTAATTGAAAATGCAGAAACATTAACAATAATAGCATCTTCATTATATTCTAGAAAATTATTTGCCTTATCAATTGCTATTTTACCATTTTCAACAGTTGGTCTTCTTGATTCAGATTCCTTTATTTCGTCTACAACATCTTCTGCAAAATAAAGTTGAATCTCATAATTTATAGTATCCAATCCGTGCTCTTGTAGTAATTTTTGTATACGATCCTCACGTATTCCACTTTTAGGCGCACTTGTATAAAATACAAAACAAACTTTTGATTCTTCACCTATTTCTGCATTCAGCGACAAAAATGCTCTTTGAACTTTAGTATTAACCTCTTCATACTCTCCGCGCATCATTGATTTATAAAATAGAATCATTTTTGCAACTGCATCACGAACCGCATCAAAAGTAATAGATTGGTAATATTTAGATTGACAAATAATCATATTATTCGTTTCCGAATTTGGATCAGCCAAAAGTGCATCGACACCACCGTCTTTTACTGAATCTACTAAAATATTCTCTATATCACTATCATTAAACGAAAGAGAGGGATTCTTAAAGAAATTCGACTTAACACATAAAACAGTAAAAATGTGCTCATCGGATTCTTTCCTCAAGCTCGGGTAATTTTCTTTTAAAGACTTAATTTTAGAACTAATTGTTTCATAAAGTGCGTTTTTATCCATAATTATACCTCTTTTACAAATTATACCAATTTTAGACAAAAATTGCAAGAGTAAAATGTAACAAATAATAAAAGATAAAAAACACAATTATCTCTGTATCAAACCCACCCTACGGGAATACTGCGCGCGCAAGCGTGCTCGTGCGATTGCAAAGCAATCTTCGAACCGAGCGGTTTTTCGCAGCTGTAGGGGTCACCAACGGATTTACATTTTGGTAATAAAATGGTAAAGCGGCTAGCGCATAATGCGCTAGCCGCGTTCCGTTGGTGACCCCTACGGGAATCGAACCCATGTTACCACCGTGAAAGGGTGATGTCTTAACCGCTTGACCAAGGGGCCTAAAATTAAGTTTTATGTATAAAAATCTGTTTTGCAGAATTGTTATTTACGTGGTAGCGACGGGTGGATTCGAACCGCCGACCTGCCGGGTATGAACCGGCCGCTATAGACCAACTAAGCTACGTCGCCATACAAAAGCGAAAGCGGAATAATGTGGTTGCGGGGGCGGGATTCGAACCTCGCGACCTCCGGGTTATGAGCCCGACGAGCTACCTGGCTGCTCTACCCCGCGATAAAGCTACCGCTTTCGCTAAGCTTTATTATTCTATAAGATACCCCTACCTTTGTCAACCGTTTTTGCGCCCTTTTAAAAAATTAGTGCGAAAAATTTTAATTGTTTGCAGGGTTGCCGACGTACGATTTAACCGAGTTTGCGATATTGAACATATGGTCGCCGATACGCTCCATATTGACAGCAAGCTGCAGGAACACGGCGCCCGTTTCGGGATTGCACCTGCCCTCGTCCGTACGCCTGATATGCGACTGCTGCATCGTCTTGCACATTGCGTCCGTCGCTTCCTCTTCCTCTTCTATCTTGGACATATAGCGCAAATCGTGGTCGGCAAACGCAAGCTCCACGTTCTTATAAAGCTCAGTGAGGTGCATATCCATCTGCCTGATTTCCTCCACCGCGTGGTCTGAAAATTTGGCGTCGGTAACGGTAAGCCTTTCGGCGTACTCGGTGATATTTTCGGCATAGTCGCCAATTCTTTCCATATCCGAAGTCACGTGATAGAAGGACGAAACCTTCTTTTCGTCCGTTTCGGAAATTTCCTGCGAGGACAGCTTTATGAGGAACTGCGTGATCTGCTTGTTCATTTCGTTAATCTGTCGCTCGGTTTCGTCGAACTGTTCCTTGCCGTCCATCTTGCCAGAAAGCAGCATATCCAGCGACCTTTTATAATTGGTGAACGCAAGGTTGCCCATACGCAGTATTTCCCTGCGCGCCTGACCGACGGCGATTGCGGGGGTCTTTAACAGACGTTCGTCGAGGATATCCTGCGCACCCTCCTGCTTGCCCGTCTTCTTTTCGGGAACAAGTATGCAGGCGAGCTTGACTATATACTTTATAAATCCTACGAGCAGAAGCGTCGTAGTTATGTTGAAAACCATATGGAAAACTGCGATTTCCCACTGTGTATTGCCTATCCCGCGGTTTAAGAAGTCCGCGATATAATTACCCGCAAAGGCAACAGGCCAGATAAATACGAAACAACCAGCTACGTTGAACAGAAGGTGAATCATAGCCGTTCGCTTTGCGTTAGTTGAAGCTCCCATCGAAGATATGAGCGAAGTTAAGCAGGTACCGACGTTTGCGCCCAGAATTATGCACATTGCCATCTGCAGAGAGATAAGTCCTCCGCCAGACAGGGATATAACCAAAGCGGTCAGCGCCGCCGACGACTGCATTGCCGCGGTCAGAACCGCACCGAGAATAAACAGTACGGGAATTTCCCAGGTAAGCGAGCTTTTACCGTTGCCGAGCGCTATAAACATTTTTGCAACGGCGTTGCCCACATCACTTGCCATAAGCTCTGCAACCGCACCGCTCATAACGTGCAAGCCGACGAATATAAGTCCTATACCCTCGAATATATTTCCTACGGTTTTGATTTTATTCTTTTTGCCTACGATGGTAAGCACGAAGCCTATAAACGCAATCAGAGCAAAGATTGACGCAACCTCTAAGTCCAGACCGCCCGCAGAGGAAAGAGCCATTATAAACGCCGAAATAGTCGTACCTATATTCGCGCCCATAATTACCGAAGCCGCCTGAGTCAAGGTCATAAAGCCGACGTTTACAAAGCCCACTATCATTACGGTGGTTGCGGCGGAACTGTTTACGATAGCCGTTATCGCAGCGCCCGTACCGACGCCGGCAAAGCGGTTTCTCACCGCCTTACCCATAAGCTTTCGCATAGACTTACCCGCGGCAATCTCCAAACTCTTACCCATCATATCCATACCTATCATAAAAACGGCTATGCCGCCGAGTATGAAAAACAGGCAATTTATTATAATCAAAGCCATATACTTCTCCGATGAGCCGTGGCAAGATTGCCATATCCGCTCATTTTAAATTGTATCAACTATACGCGTATTTTGTCAAATGAAATAAAAAAGTTTTGCATACGCGCCGTTTTGTGATAAAATACGGCAAGAGGTTGATTTTTATGTTTAATATCGTTTTGGTCGAGCCGGAAATTCCGCAGAACACTGGCAACATCGTGCGCACCTGCGCCGCTACGGGCTGCAAGCTCCACCTTGTAAAGCCGCTGGGCTTCGAGGTGAGCGACAAGTATTTAAAGCGCGCGGGGCTGGATTACTGGCAGTACGCCGACATCACGTACTGGAACAGCTTCGAAGAGCTTGCGAAAGCAAACGCGGACTCCACTTTCTACTTCTACACCACCAAGGGCAGAAAACGCCACTGCGACGCGCAGTTCAAGGAGGGCGATTTTCTGGTGTTCGGCAAGGAAACCAAGGGACTGCCAGAGGAGCTTTTGATAAAGCACCCCGACCAATGCCTGCGCATACCTATGATAGGCGACCTCCGCTCCTTAAACCTTTCCAACTCGGTTGCGATAGCCGTTTACGAGGCGTTGAGGCAGCTGGATTTTAAAAACTTTAACGTCAAAGGCGAACTGCACAACCTTAAATGGTAGCCGCGCGTCGCGGCAGCCAAGTCCTTTAATTGCTTAAACGTCAACCGACTCGGTATCAGCAAAACCAATCGTTTTACGCTTTACTTTTTGAAAACCGTATTATATAATATGTTTATGAATACCAACGGCTTACCCGAAAAGATTGTGGTTGCAAGCGGAAACGCGCATAAAATCGAAGAAATTAAGCAAATTTTTAAGGGCGTTAAACTCGTGACTATGAAGGAAGCGGGCTTTGAAGGCGACGTGGAAGAAAACGGAAAGACCTTTAAAGAGAACGCCTATATCAAGGCGAAAGCCGTTTACGACAAGCTTAAATGCCCCGTGCTTGCCGACGATTCGGGGCTGTGCGTGGACGCGCTTGACGGCGCGCCCGGGGTTTATTCGGCACGCTTTTCCGGCGGCGGCTCCGCAGAGAACAGAGCGCTTTTATTGAAAAGGCTGGACGGCGTATCCCACCGCAACGCGCGCTTTGCCTGCTCGGTATGCTATATCGGCTTAGACGGCAGGGCGGTATTCGGCGAGGGCTATACCGAGGGGCGCATACTCTTTGAAGAGATAGGAGAGCGCGGCTTCGGATACGACAGTCTGTTCTTTTCAAGCGATTTGGGCAAGTCGTTCGGCGAAGCAACCGAGCAGGAGAAAAACTCCGTTTCCCACCGCTTCCGCGCGCTGAGCGATTTGAGGAGCAAGCTTTGAAAACGGTTACGGTAATTTCGGATACGCACGGCAATATTGCCGCGATGGAAAAGCTTTTCCCCGTATTTGCCGAAAGCGACTTTATAATCCACCTGGGCGACACGTCGTCCGACGGACAGATTATACGCAGGGAATTTCCCGACAAAACCTACCTTTTAAACGGCAACTGCGACTTTACAAGGCTGGGCGAAAACGAGCTTGTACTGAACGTTGAGGACGTAAAAATTTTTGCCTGCCACGGCGACAAATACGGCGTTAAAACGGGTTACGACCGACTTGCGTACGCAGCCGAACAGGAAGGCTGCACCGTTGCATTGTTCGGGCACACCCACTCGCCGACGGAAAGAACGGTTGGCGGCGTTACGCTTTTCAACCCCGGCACGCTTAAACGGTATGCGGTAAACACCTACCTCTATCTTGTTATAAACGGCGACAAAGCCGTAGGAAAAATCTGCGAACTAAGACAATAAATCAGGACTTACACACTATGGAGTTTAAACACGCATTTCACGTATTCGTTGATAATTTCGCGACCACTTATAAGGTGCTCGTTTACAGACTTATAATAATTGCCGTATGCGCGGGGCTCGGCTGTGCGGTGGTAATACCCACGATGAACAACATTCTGGGCACGGCGCAGTACGAACAGCTTAACACGACCTTTTCCCAGCTGTGGGCGGACGTCATCGAGCTGAACACCGACAAGCTGCACGACGGCTTGCAGGCGGTTTTGGAAGCCCTCCGTTCGTTCAGACACCTTATCGAAGAAAAGGCGTGGCTGGTGAGCATTGCGGGCGTGTGCATTGCCGTCGTTTACCTTATCTATAAATTCCTTGCAGCCGTCGGCGACTACGTTACGGGCGCACTCGTAAACGACAGAATGGCGATGCACGCAAAATCGTATTTCACCGTAACGCTCTTCAAAAATCTGAAACAGTCGCTGCTGTACGCCGCAATTTACGCGCCCATCGCGTTTTTATACGATTTACTCTGCATAACCGTTATGTGGGCGGTGGTATTCGTGGGACTGAGCTTCGTGCCCGTACTCATCAAGATATTCCTGCTGGCGGTTCTGTTTATGGTATTTTCGGCGGTCAAATTCACGTTTACCGCGGACTGGCTGCCTTCGCTTATCCACGCTAAAACAACGCAGAGAAGCGCGATTGCCTACACCTTTTCCAGAAAGGGCAAAAACACGGGCTGCGTATTTTCCAACGCGCTTGTATTAAGACTTATAATAATCGCCCTGAACGTGGCGGCTACGATTTTCACCTTCGGTGCGGGACTGCTTCTGACTATGCCCGCAACCGCGCTCATCGTGATATGCTTCTGGTTCGTCAACTATTTCGACTGCAACAAGCTTAAATATTTCGTGGACGAATATACCGTTATCGGTCCCAAAAAGGAAGCCGCCCCCACCTTAGAGCAGTTTTTTAAGGGCGACGAATAAAAAAATATACAATACTTGTATAAAATTTTCCATTTCCCCCTTTACAAAGGGGGGATTTTTTTATATAATAAAAAAGACGAATTGTCATAATAAATTTTATTTTTGTATACGATTAAACGTATGCGGGGGATTTTCAGGAGGAATTTTATGGATTTTGAAAAGGCTTACGAAAGCTGGATTGAGGACGAAAGACTCAACGAAGAAGGCAAGCGCGAACTCGCTTCTATCAGAAATAACAGAGAAGAAATAGAATACAGCTTCGGCGCCGAGCTCGAATTCGGCACCGCGGGTATGCGCGGCATTATAGGCTACGGCACCAACAAGATGAACGTTTACACCGTTGCCCGCGCCACGCAGGGCTTGAGCGAATTTATCAAGGGACTGGGCGAGGAAGCAAAGCTCAAGGGCGTAGTTATTTCCTACGATACGCGTCTGAAGAGCGACGTGTTTGCACAGACCGCCGCCGAGGTGCTTGCGGCAAACGGCATCAAGGCTTATCTGTTCGGCGACGTGCACCCCGTTCCTATGCTTTCGTTTGCAGTGCGCGCACTCGGAACGGTTGCTGGCATTATGATTACCGCTTCGCACAACCCCAAGCAATACAACGGCTATAAGGTTTACGGTGCGGACGGCGCGCAGATGAGCCCCGAGGACACCAAGGTCGTCGTAGACAGCATAAACGCCATTACCGACTACCTTGCGGTAGCTACCCCCACCATTGCGCAGAGAAAGAAATACATAGTTCCCGTACCTGCAAAGGTTGACAAAAAGTATTATAAGGAGCTTCAAAAGCTCACCCTTTCCAAAAAGGCGGTCAAGACCTGCGGAAAGAGCCTGAAACTCGTTTACACCCCCGTACACGGCTCGGGATATATACCCGTCACCACAATACTCAAAAAGATAGGCATAAACGCAACCGTCGTTCAGGAGCAGATTAAAAAGGACACCGAATTTTCGACGGTAGCCGTGCCCAACCCCGAATTCAAGGAAACCCTTTCGATGGGCATTGCGCTTGCAAACAAGATAGGCGCAACCGTAGTATTCGGCACCGACCCCGACAGCGACAGACTGGGCGTTGCCGTAAAGAACGACGAGGGCGAGTTCGAAGCGCTTTCGGGCAACCAGGTCGGCATACTCCTTCTTGACTACATACTCACCAGACTCAAAGAAGACAAATCACTGCCCGCAAACGCGGCAGTTGTTAAGTCGTTCGTATCCACGGGTATGGCAAAGGCGATCTGCCAGAGCTTCGGCGTAGAGCTGTTCGAAACGCCCGTCGGCTTCAAATTCATCGGCGAAAAAATCAAGCTTTGGGAGAGAGATAACTCCCACACCTACGTGTTCGGCTTCGAGGAGAGCTGCGGATACTTACGCGGCACGCACGCAAGAGATAAGGACGCGGTAGTCGCTTCGATGCTGTGCGCCGAAATGGTTTGCTACTACACCTACAAGGGCACGACTGTGTTCGACAGACTGAACGAAATTTATAAGACCTACGGCTACGTGCTCGACTGCAACGTTTCCATTCAGTACAAGGGACTGAACGCAATGAAGGAAATGAACGCCGTGGTAGACGCGCTTAAGGTCAACCCCGTCGAGAAGTTCGATATTTACGAAGTGGCTTGCTTCCGCGATTACTCCAAGGACGAGAAGTGCGATATGGCTACGGGCGAAAAGTCCCCCATCGGAAGCCCTAAGTGCAACTGCGTATATTACGAATTGAAGAACGGCAGCTTCGTGTGCGTACGTCCCTCCGGCACCGAACCCAAGCTGAAGATTTATTACTCGGTAAAGGCGAACAACAAGCAGGACGCGGAAGCCGCGCTTGCCAAGTTGCAGGCGTCCGTCGGAGAGCTTTTGGATAAAGTAAACAAGCCCGAGGCTCCCGCTAAGGAACAGAAAGCCGAGGAAGAAGAAAAGCCCGCTAAGACTGAAAAAGCCGCAAAGGCTCCCGCAAAGAAGGCGGCTCCCAAAAAGGACACGGCTAAGGCGGCAACCAAGCCCGCTGCAAAGACGACGGCTAAGGCTGCGGCTCCCAAGAAGGAAGCTGCTAAGAAGCCCGCAGCTAAGAAGGAAAAGAAAGACTAAGTTTAATATAGTAAAAAGCCCCGCGGCAAACGCCGCGGGGCTTTTGTTTTACTGCTCTTAATCTTTCCTGTCCTCGCCGCCGAGAACGTCGTCGATATTGTCGGTTACGGGATCTGCGGGAGTGTAGAAGCCGCCGACGTCAAACACACGTCCGTCGTCCACGGGCATAGGCGCAACGTAGTTGCGTACTACAGTCCTCGTTGCAGGTGCGGGAGCCGCACTCTGAACAGGCTTCTTAGTCGTGTCTATCTTGGTGGTCGTGACGGTCGTCATAACCGCGTCGGGAGGCACCTGCGTTGCCGCAGCGTTATCTGTCTTAGCGGTCTGCGCCTCCGCCTTATCGTTCTTTGACAGTGCCTTCTGTACGGCTTTGTCAACCATCTCTTCCAGCCAGTTCATAGGCGCGCCGCCCTGAACGCTCTGCTCGCCGCCCATACGCGCAAGCAGGTTTGCAAACTGCAAATCTATTTTGGTCTGAGTAACCTGCTGTTCGGCTTTGAGTGCCGAAATATCCCTGAGTGACTGCTCAGCCCTGAGTGCGGAAATTTCCGCCTTGATTTCAGCCAGCTCGCTTGCACTGCCGCCGCCAGAAGGCATTGACTGCGCCTGTTGCATTTGCGGCATCTGCTGACCCATCATCTGAGGCATCTGCATCATTTGAGGCATCATCTGCGGCATTTGCTGCTGATTCATACGCGCCATTCTCTCCTCGCGGTCTTCGCGACGACGCTGTTCTTCGCGCTCTCTGCGCTCCTCTTCCTTGCGCTCGCGCTCCTCTTTTTCTTCGAGTCTGCGCTGTTCGGCAAGCTCCTCGCGCTTACGCTTTCTCTTCTTCGCACTTGCAATTATGCAGATAAGTATTATAAGGAATAACAGCACCAACGCCGCGATTACGAACCACAGCCAATTGGCTTTGGCAAAGCTGAGCGCGTTTCCAAAGAACGCCGCCGCGGCGCTTTGAGGCACCGTGTAATCCTTTCTTGCGGACACGCTCTTTATATCGTCAGTTCCGTCCACAAACTCGAAGTTGATTGCATCAGCACCTGTAAGATACGCTTCGACAATGTACTTTTCGCCGCCCTTCAATACAGGCTCTTCTAAAAGGTTGCCGTTGGTGTCGTAGTATCTGTAACCTATCGCAACGTCCAGTCCGTTTGCCGTTATCATATTCTGATAATCGGCAAGCGCGTTAAGGGTTGCGCCCTCCTTGCTCTTTAAATTCCAGCCGTCCGTCGAAAGCACTATCTTACTAATTGACCAGTCAAGGGTTGCGGTAAGCTCGGAGTTATTTATACTGATTTCGTTCTTAAACAACGCCTTTGCAAGCAACTTGCTGGCAGGTTCGGCGCTTGCAGGCTCAACCCACATATAGTTGCTACTCTTCAACTTAAACGTAACGGTATATGCGCCTGCATTTTTGTTGGTGTAGCCGCTGAGCATACTCATAACGTTTGCATTATAGTTGCTGTCAAGGTAATCAACAAGATTGATATAATCGCCCTTGTATACTATATCCTTAGTAACCTGAGGAACTATAATTTTTCTTATCAGAACTTCGAATTCAAACGTGCTTGCCGTAAGTACGTACGAAGCTTCGTTGCCCGATTTTAAACTTACGGTTATGGTATACTTACCAACGTCTAAACCGTTTACGAATGCAACCAGTTCGGGAGCGTTTCCGTCAAAAGTTTTAGCCTCGGTAAGCGTTCCGCCCGCAACCTTAACTTCGACGCGCGCCCTTTCGTCCGCCGTTCCTCTTACAACGCTGAGTGCGAAATCAACTAAACCGTACTCCGCGCCGCTGCCCGTAACTTCAACGTTTATTGCCGTCTTTGGAGCACCCGTCGAGAACGGATATGAAGTCTGCTTGATATTGACTTCAGTCACGCCGCTCTTCATCTGTACGCGCACCGTACCGCTTACGGGCGTGGTTTCAGACCAGTTATCCTTTATGTATTGTTTGAGGTCTTCAAGCGTGTAGTCCGTGCCGTTGACGGTATAAACGTAGTCGTAATACTGCGAATAATCCTTTCCGTCGTCAAACTTTACTGCGGGGAATTCGAATGCGTTGTTACCCACTTCCACCGCCTGCGTACCGCTCCAAGAGTAAGGCAAAGCACGCGCAGTAATTTCCCAATTATAGGTTAACGTTACGTTGCCGACCTCATCCGCCGTCGTGTAGTTAGGATTGTTTACCGCGATATACACGTTAGTAGTGTTTGAACCCTGCTGTGTGTAAGTGTCCGAATTATTATAATTGGTTGTGTAATCTCCTGCCGCAAGGTCAAGCCCCAAACCCTTCATATAGTCGGGCGAAACACGTACGGATATAGGGTCGCCCGTATACGAGGGCTTATTCGTTGCCGTAATCTTCGTCCAGGTAGCGCCATTGTCTGACGAATACTCCCACTCCGCTTTCGAGAAGTCAAGCTTCTTGGGAACGATTTTTATCGTAAGCGTGAAAGGTCCGTCCGAACAGGAGTTCTGGTCGCTGTCCTTCGCCTTGATTGCAAAAGTTGCGGTATAAGTATCGACGTTTACGGCGTTTATAAACGTGCCCGTCAGATCGCCGTCCTGTTCAAGATACGCCGCGTCCGAAGCGCTGCTGAAATCAACCTTTACGTTAGTCAGATCCAGCGGCTTACCAGTGTACTCCATTGTGTATATGGCGCTTCCGTCGTCATAATCGTTGGCAATGTATGTATCACCGGCAATCGTCCATTTAATATCGTTGCTGCCGAGGCTGAGCCCCTGCGCGGTTATCTCAAAGTTGTGCGTAACGCTTCCCGAATAATTCTCGCCGTCCGCAACCTTTACGGTAAGCACATAGTTGCCCTTTGCAAAGCCCGTACCTATCGTTACCTTGCACGAAGTGCCGTTCACCGCAATATCTTTTGCATTTACCGACACGGGAGCACCGCCGTTCAGCGTATAGCTTACTTCAAATTTAAGCGTTGTGTCGCTTCCGCACAGCGGCGTAGTCACGTTGAAGTCCAACTCGGTTTTGGTTTTCCTCTGCCACGAGGCCGCGTTTGTACCGGCTGATACGATTACAACCGGCTTTGCGGTAATTTCAACCGCTCCGGGCGCCGTGCCGGAAAACGCGTAAAGCGTATCGTCTTTCAGCGTGAACACAGGCGTATACTTGCCTACGTTAGTCACCTTTAAGGTTGTGCCGTCAAAGCTGTCCGCACCCGTAGGAACGGCGGGCGTGTTCATAGTAGTGCCGTCGAATCCCGTAAAGGTAAATTCCTGCGAAGTGCCGTCGTACTCCTCGCTTGCGCTTCCGCTTATCGCAGGATACGCAACCTGCTTTTTGGAAAGATTGAACGCTTCCGTCGCGTCCACCTTATAGTTCGTTGCGCCGGTACCGTCAACCACTGCCATTGCAACCCAGTTGCCCGTACTGTTAGGACTGTCAACCGCGCTGTTGGGGTGCGCTCCGTCCTTGTAATACTTGGTTTTAAGTGTGAACGTAGGCTTGCCGGCATTATCCTTATCACACGAAAAGATTTCGCTTTCGTCGCTGAATTTCGCGACCGGCAGTCCGTCTTTAGTTTCAAAAGCAATTGTCAGAGGCTGTCTGTTTACCTTGTAAGTAAACGTACGCGCGGCGGAAGAGTTGCTTGCCTTATCCGACCAGACGTAATTATTGACCGCAACGATTGTTGCCGTAACCGTATATCCGTCTTCGTTTGCGTTAGTCACGCTCGCGGGCGATAAAGTCATTATTGTATTATCGGTATATTTAAGGTTATCGTACCACGAAGGCACGGAATCGGCGTCGCTTATAGTCAACGCGCTTCCATTGTAGCCGGCTGTTATCTGGGCGCCCTGCGGCGTACTCAACTCTATGGGGTCAATCGTAAAGCTTACGGATTGCGTGTCCTGATCGTCGTCCTTAGAGGTATCCCACACCGCGCCGCAATTACTGTTTATATCGAAATACAGCGTATATGTGCCTGCTTCCTTTGCCGTCATTACGTCGCTTGAATTGAGCGGGTTTATGCCGGTTGAAGCAGCTTTATCATAAATTGTAGTTTTAGTACCCGCCGTGTTGACATATTCCGCTTTGATCATACTCGCACGCACGTTATCGTAGGTGAAAGTAAAGTTATGGTTCTGTCCGTCATACGTGATAGAGCTGACGTCCACCTCGGGAACGTCTATAGGCGTAGCCGAAATTTCCGTTGTCATCTGCGCCCAGTCGTTGTAAGTATAAGCGTACGACGAACCGGCTATAGTTCCCGTGAAAAAGCCGAAATATAACGTGTACTCTTTTTTGCTGCCCGTATTATTGGTCAAAGTATCCGCGTACACCTCGACGGGACTGTACGTTTTGTTAGAGCCTGCGACCGTAGACGTAATATTATGATGATAACGGTCTACGCCCGCGGGGTTGATATAAGCTGTTTCATTATAGCCGCTGGTACCGACGTATCCGAATTGCACGTCGGCAGACTTATCCGTATCACCGTAATAGTAAAAATCCGCCCAGGCGTGCGCTACTCCTACGCTATTATCAACTTTTGCGTTTATGTACATCGTTTCCGAAATCGATATATCATATTCGGTATAGGCAGGCACGGTTATAACTGCCTTAAAGTGTATATAATTCACAACGTAGCATCGTGTTGCTACCTTAGTTTTTGTACCCGTTGCCTTTGCCGCGCTCGCGTCAAAGGAACTAACGCCGGCAGCCGCGTTAGGAGCGCCCATACCCAAAAGAGTAAGTCCTTCTCCCCAGCCGCTGTTAGTATTATAGTTTGTTTCATACTTCTGATAGTTACCTAACCCCGTCCATTCAACGGCGTCGCTTGGTTTAACCGCCGCTTCCGCGCTTACCGTATTTTTAGGCGAAAAGACCGCGCCGAAAGTAACCGCAGTGCACGCGCAGAGAACAGCTAATAACCCTCCCAAAAAAGTTTTACGTTTAATTTTCATAAACATTACTCCTTTGCGGGCAAATAAAAAAGAGCGCTCCTATCAAGGAACGCCCGCTCAAATGTGCCCTTGATAGTTGCGCTACAATTTCCGAATAACAAGACTTTCATCAGGAAAAGAAGGGTACACTTATGCCGTTGTAACCTGATGAAAAAATACAGAAAAATAGTGTTATTCAGTTGTAGCGCACTTATATTTTATCACGGGAGTTGTTTTTTTACAATACTTTTCGACAAACTTTTCAATAATAGATAATTTTACTTTTTCTGCCACAATATGTTGTGGGTCGGGCGACATTTTATTTGCCAATCGCGAAAAAAATCTATATAATACAGGTGAAAAACATATTTTGCGGGAGTAATTTATTATGGCAAAAACACCTTATGCGATTATTATTATGGACGGTTACGGACTTGCACAGGCGGGCGCGGGCAACGCGATTTCCTTAAACGGCAGCAAGAACGTTACCGCGCTTATGAACGAGTATCCCTCCGCCACCCTCGGCGCAAGCGGTATGAGCGTGGGTCTGCCCGACGGACAGATGGGCAACTCCGAAGTCGGTCACCTGAATATGGGTGCGGGGCGCATAGTTTATCAGGATTTAACCAAAATAACCAAGGCGATTGCCGACGGCGATTTTTTTGAAAATCCCGCCCTTATCAAGGCGATGGACAACGCCGCGTTAAACGGCAAAAAGCTGCACCTTTACGGACTGTTATCGACGGGCGGCGTGCACAGCCACATCACCCACCTTTACGCGCTTTTGGAAATGGCGAAAAAGCGCGGCGTTAAGGAATGCTACGTGCACTGCTTTATGGACGGCAGGGACGTTTCCCCCACTTCGGGCGCGGGCTTTATCCGCGAGCTGCAGGAACATATAAATAAAATAGGTTGCGGAAAGATTGCCTCGGTTGCGGGCAGATATTACGCGATGGACAGGGACAACAACTGGGACAGAGTCGAGAAGGCTTACGATATGCTCACCCTCGGCGAGGGCGCGCCCTGCACGGACGCCGCAAAGGCGGTTGAAGAGAGCTATGCAAACGGTGTGACCGACGAGTTTATCAAGCCCATTAAGGTTTACGAAAACGGCAAGCCCGTCGGCATTATGGAAAAGGGCGACAGCGTTATCTGCTTCAACTTCCGCCCCGACCGCGCAAGGGAGATTACCCGCGCCGTTTCGCAGAAGGATTTCGTCGTTCCCAAGGGCGTTGCCTTCGAGAGAAAGACGGGATTCCTTGCTCCCGTATACGTTTGCTTTACCGTTTACGACGCGACGTTCGAAGGCGTGGATATTGCATTCCCCAAGACCTCTTTGGACAACACGCTGGGCGAATATCTTGCAAAGTGCGGCAGAAAGCAGCTGAGAATTGCCGAGACCGAGAAGTACGCGCACGTTACTTTCTTTTTCAACGGCGGCGTGGAAGCGCCCAACGAAAACGAGGTGCGCGACCTCATCCCTTCGCCCAAGGTTGCAACCTACGACCTGCAGCCCGAAATGAGCGCGTACGACGTTACCGCCAAGGTTTTGGAAGAGCTGGACAGCGGCGAGTTCGACGTGATTATTTTAAACTTTGCAAACTGCGATATGGTTGGACACACGGGCGTGATTTCCGCCGCTATCAAGGCGGTGGGCACGGTTGACGAGTGCGTGAAAAAGGTTGTTGACAAAATTCTTGCAATGGGAGGCGCGGCGCTTTTAACCGCGGACCACGGCAACGCCGACAGGCTGTTATCCGACGACGGCTCGCCCTTCACCGCGCACACGACTAACCCCGTTCCCGTAGTGCTTATTTCCGACAAGTACAAGGGCGCGACCCTGCGCAAGGACGGAATACTTGCGGACCTTGCCCCCACTTTGCTTACGGTTATGGGTCTGCCCGTTCCCGCGGAGATGACGGGCAAAAGTCTTATTAAGTAAATATTATATATAATATGGATAAAAAATTTACGCCCGAGGAGTTTTTTACAAAGCCCTGGGTGGTTGCACTGTGCGCGATTTTCTGCTGCGTGCTGTGGGGAAGCGCTTTCCCGTGCGTTAAAATCGGATACGAGCTTTTTCATATCGACCGCCAAAGCGTGCCCTCCCTTATGCTGTTTGCAGGCGTGCGGTTTGCGCTTGCCGGGGTGCTGGTAATAATCTTCGGTTCGATACAAAAACGTGCCTTTTTAGTGCCTAAACCCCGTAATATATGGCGGGTATTGCTTGTTGCGCTGTTCCAGACGGCTATGCAGTACACCTTTTTCTATATCGGGCTGTCGCGCGTTTCGGGCGTTAAATCTTCGGTATTGAACGGGCTGGGCGTATTCTTTACCATACTTTGCGCGTGCTTTATTTTCCGCACGGAGAAGTTCAATCTTATCAAGCTTGCCGGCTGTATACTCGGCTTCGGCGGCGTTATTCTTATAAACTTAGGCGGCGACTTTTCCTTTACGTTTACGCTGACGGGCGAAGGCTTTCTGATTTTTTCTGGGCTGTCCTCCGCCGTTGCCGCGGGACTTGTCAAAATCTTTTCCAAGCACGAAAACACCACCGCGCTTTGCGGCTATCAGTTTTTAATCGGCGGCGTAGTCCTGGTTATAATCGGCGCAAGCTTCGGCGGCACGATTCCGCACATCAGCGTGGGCGCGGCGTTTATGCTTTTGTACCTCGGTTTTCTATCCGCCTGCGCGTTTACATTGCAGGGCTTTTTGCTGAGGTACAACCCCGTTTCCAAGGTCGCCGTTTACAAGAGCACCAACCCCCTTTTCGGCGCGGTGTTTTCCGCAATTATCTTACAGGAGAGCGAACAGCTTTTGAGTTTTTACACCCTGATTGCAATAGTTTTGGTGTGCCTGGGAATATTTATCATAAACAAATTCGGCGAGCGGCGTAAAAAACTTGAATAAATTTTTTAAAAAACGCGTGTTTTTCATTGTCAAATAATTTGGGCTGTGTTATAATTTCTCGGTAAATAACGATTGAACGAGGTTGATTTTAATGTATAATCTTCTTGTCGCTATGGGCGATCCGCAGTACATTACCTACGTCGTACTGACTACCATTGCTATCGTAGCAATGTTTCTGGCGTCGCTGGTTGCCATAATTTTAGTTCTTTTGCAACAGAGTAATTCGGAAGGTATTCAGGGTATTACGGGTTCGAGTGAAACGTTCTTCGGCAAAAACAAAGGACAGTCCATAGAGAGCAAGCTGAAGAAATGGACGTGGATTTGCCTGGGCGTGCTTTCGGTCATTGCCATTGCATTCTACGTAGTGACCCTTATCCTCAACTGATATAAAAAAGAATTTCTACTGCGGCGGAACGGAAAGTTACCGCCGCTTTTAATTTTTACATATGCATAAAAGAAAATTTTCAAAACACAATCACGGCGGATATTCGGCGCGCGAACGGGCGGAAGCTTTTCAGGCGCGCGTTAAAGCAAATCCGCAGGGTTACGCCTTTTTGATTCCCGACGGCAAGGCGGAGCGTGAAAACGACTTCTTCGTGCCCAAAAAACGGCTTGGCGGCGCACTTGACGGCGACCGCGTTATTGCCGTACCCTTGAAGGGCACAAAGGACGAGGCAACGGTTATAAAGATAATCGAACGCGGAAGGAAGCTTATTGTCGGCAGACTGGTAATGAACAGGCGCGCCGGCTACGTCATTCCCGACGACCGCGCGTTTGACGCAGACGTATTTATCCCCCTCGACCTTTTAAACGGAGCGCGCGACGGCGACAAGGTGGTTGCCGAAATTCTGAGCTATCCCAAGGACAGAGCGCCGGGCGGAAAAATAGTTGAAGTGCTGGGCGAGGACGGCGATTTTTATACCGAGGAAGAAGCCATTATACGCAGCTACAATCTGCGCACGGACTTCCCCGTGTACGTTGAAGACACGTCGCAAAAGGTTGCCGAGGAAACCGTGGTTTTAAAGGGCAGGCGCGACCTGCGCGAGCTGTTGACCGTGACAATCGACGGCGTAGATACGCGCGATATAGACGACGCTGTTTCGCTTGAAATAACCGAGAGCGGCTACCGTCTGGGCGTGCATATCGCCGACGTAAGCCACTACGTTAAACCCAACGGTTGCATTGATAAAGAAGCCTATGCGCGCGGCACAAGCGTATACTTCCCCGACCGCGTTCTGCCTATGTTGCCCAAGGCTCTTTCCAACGGCGCGTGCAGTCTGAACGAGGGCGAAAACAGATATGCGCTGACCTGCTTTATGACCTTTGACCAAAGCGGAAAAAAGACGGGCGTAGAGCTGTGCGAAAGCGTTATCAGAAGCGATAAAAGAATGACCTACGACGAGGTCACTTCCATTCTCGAAAAGGGCGAAGCCGTCGACGGCGAGTACCCCGCTATCGCCCCTATGCTGAGGGATATGCAAAAGCTTTGCCTGCTGCTCGAAGAAAAGAGAACGGGCGCAGGCGAAGTGGCTCTGGACGTAAAAGAGGCGCATATATACCTTGACGAAGAGGGCGAAATAGTCATTCCCGAGTATAAAAGAGAGATTTCCCACCGCATTATAGAGCAGTTTATGGTGTCCGCAAACGAGAGCGTTGCCGAGCTTGCGGAAAGCAAAAAGGCGCCCTTTTTGTACCGCATACACGAAAAGCCCGCCCCCGAAAAGGCAAGCATATTATACGGCTTTCTGCGCGATTTGGGCGTGAACGCCAAGGGCGATATAAACGACGCGCGCCCCGCCGATTACCAGAAAATTTTGCAGGCGGTTGCGGACAAGCCCTACTCCTCCGTCGTCAACAAGGTTATGCTGCGCTCTATGCAGAAGGCGAGATATTCGGAGGATAACAAGGGGCACTTCGGTCTGGCAAGCGCGTGCTACTGTCACTTTACCTCACCCATAAGGCGGTATCCCGACCTGTTTATTCACCGCGTTTTAAAGGACATACTGCACGGCGAACTGGACAAGACGCGCGCAAAATATTCGGCGAGCGCAAAGGTTGCGGCAACAGACACGAGCGAGCGCGAAAGACAGGCGGACGCAGTCGAGCGCGACGTGGACGACCTCTATAAGCTGGCGTATATGTCCGAACGGTTGGGCGAGGAATTCGACGCCGTCATTTCGGGCGTTATCGAAAGCGGAATATTTGCCGAGCTTGCTAACACCGTAGAGGGTATGATTCGCTTTGAAAATCTGCCCGCAGACCGCTACGAATATATTCCCGAAAAGTTTGCGCTTAAGGGCACGCGCCACTCCTTCCGCATAGGCGACAAGATTAAAATAAAAGTTGCGGGTTGCGATTTGGGCACGCGCCGCGTGCAATTCACCCTCGTTTGACTTTACAATATCATCAAAGAGGTTTATAATATTTTTATGAAACAGATTGCTTACAACAAGTCCGCTTCGTTCGAATATTTCATCGAACAGAAATACGAGGCGGGTATAGTTCTGGAGGGCGCGGAGGTCAAGTCGCTGAGAGCGGGCAACTGCAACCTTAAAGACAGCTTCTGTTTTATAAGGGACGGCGAAGTCACTCTTAAAAATATGCACATACCCGTGTACGACAAGAGCGGCGCGTTCAACTCCAGGGACAGCAAACGCGACAGAAAGCTTTTGCTGCACAAGTACGAAATAGACAAAATCGTCGGTAAGATAAACGCCAAGGGAATGACCCTCGTGCCCATTGCGCTCTACTTTAAGGACAACCTTATTAAAGTTGAGGTTGCGCTGTGCCGCGGCAAACAGAACTACGACAAGAAGCAGAGCATTAAAAAGCGCGATATAGAGCGCGATACCAAACGACAACTGAAAGATTATTAAACCCGATTTTAAGGAGCTTTACGATTATGAAAAACTACAAACTGGATACGCTGTGCGTACAGGCGGGATACACACCCAAGACGGGCGAAAGCAGAATACCTTCCATTGCCCAGTCCACCACCTTTTTCTACGGCGACACGCAGGCTATGGCTGACTGCTTCGATCTGAAGAGCGCGGATTATTTCTACTCGCGCCTTGCCAACCCCACGGTTGCGGCGTTCGAGGGAAAGGTTGCCGCACTCGAAGGCGGCGTTGCGGCGATAGGCTGTTCCTCGGGAATGTCCGCCACCACCCTTGCGGTTCTGACCGTTGCGGGCGCGGGCGACAACGTAGTTTGCTCCCAGGCGGTATACGGCGGAACGTATAACCTGTTCACGGTGACTCTGCCCAAGCTCGGCATTGCGTGCAAGCTGTTCGACCCCGACGCGTCCGCCGAAGAAATCGAAAAGCTTATCGACGACAAGACCAAGATGGTATTCGTGGAAACGGTTGCAAACCCCGCAATATGCGTTATCGACTTTGACAAGGTTGCAACCATATGCAAAAAGCACGGCGTTATTCTTGCCGTTGACAACACGCTTGCAACCCCTGCGCTGTGCCGTCCCAAGGAGTTCGGCGCAAACGTAATTTTACACTCCTCCTCCAAATATCTGGACGGTCACGCTGCTGCGCTGGGCGGAGTTATAGTAGACCTGGGCAACTTCAATTTCAAGAACAACCCCAGATATGCGGCGTTCAACGAGCCCGACGAAAGCTATCACGGACTTGTGTATGCCGACCTTCCCGCGGCGGTATTCGCCACCAAATGCCGCGCGCAGATGATTAGGGACATAGGCGCGATTATGTCGCCGCAGAACGCATTCTTATCCTACATAGGCAGCGACACGCTTGCGCTGAGAATGGAGAAGCATTCCTCCAATGCGGCTAAGGTTGCGCAGTACCTTAAAAAGCACCCCAAAATCGAGTGGGTAAGACACCCCTCCCTCGCCGACAACAAGTACCACGCACTTGCAATGAAGTATATGCCCAACGGTCAGGGCGGAATGATGAGCTTCGGCATAAAGGGCGACGTCAAGACGTGCGCAAAATTTATGGAGAGCCTTAAGCTGATTACGCAGGAAACGCACGTTGCCGACGTGAGAAGCTGCGTTTTGCACCCCGCTTCCACCACCCACAGGCAGCTTGGAAAAGCCGACCTTGAAAAAGCGGGCGTACCCGAAAATCTTATAAGGCTTTCGGTGGGAATAGAAAACCCCGATGACATTATCGCCGATATAGAGCAGGCGCTTGAAAACATTTAAATCAGCCATATTAGCTAACAAAATCACGCTAAGGAAAATCTTATGCCGATAGTAATTGACAAGGACATACCCGCATACAAAATTCTGACGGGCGAAAAGATATTCGTTATGGACAGGGGGCGCGCGGACGTTCAGGACATACGCCCTATTGAAATTGCCATACTCAACCTGATGCCCACCAAGGAAACGACGGAAACGCAGTTTATGCGCCTTTTATCCAATTCGCCGTTGCAGGTAAACGTGACGCTGGTGCGCACGCAGACCTACAATCCCACGCACGTGGAGGCGAAGTATCTTTCAAGATTTTATAAAAATTTCGAGGACGTGAAGGACAAGCGTTTTGACGGAATGATTATAACGGGCGCGCCCGTGGAAAATCTGGAATTTGAAGACGTTGCGTATTGGAAGGAGCTTGAAGAAATTCTAGACTGGACGAAGACGAACGTCACCTCCACCCTGTTCATCTGCTGGGGAGCGCAGGCGGCGTTGCACTACTTTTACGGAATCAAAAAACATCCGCTTAAAGAAAAATGCTTCGGCATATTCGCCCACCAACGCATAAACGACGGCGAAGTGGAACCGCTTATGCGCGGCATTTCGGACGAATTCCATATGCCACACTCCCGCCACACCATTATCTATGCCGACGACATAAAGAACGAGAAAAAGCTGAAAATTTTAGCGTATTCCAAGAAGGCGGGCGCGAGCATAATAAAGAGCCTGGACAACCGCCAGGTCTTTGTGACGGGGCATATGGAGTATGACCGCGAAACGTTGAAGCGCGAATATGAGCGCGACAAAGCCAAGGGACTGCCCATTAAGCCGCCCGAAAATTATTTTGCGGACAAGGAGATGACCAAGGTAAAAATGAACTGGTCGTCCACCTCCAACCTGTTCTATATAAACTGGCTGAACTACTACGTATATCAGGTTACGCCGTATAAACTGTAAAATCAAAAGCCCTTGCGCGATGCGCAAGGGCTTTATTTATTTTTTATTTTTCTTCCTTATACAGCTTTGCAAGACCGCCTTCGCTAGTTTCGCGGTAGCGCCCCGACAAATCCCTGCCCGTTTCGTACATCGTGGTGATAATGGTATCCAGCGATACCTTGCGCGTGTACGTTAAAAAGTTTGCAATGTTGACGGCGTTGATTGCGCGCATTGCCGCAACGGCGTTGCGCTCTATACAGGGTATCTGCACCAGCCCGTTTACGGGGTCGCAGGTAAGACCGAGGTGGTGCTCCATTGCAACCTCCGCGGCGTATTCAACCTGCTCTATATCCATATCGTAAAGCTCTGCAAGTCCCGCCGCAGCCATCGAACAGGCCGAACCTATTTCCGCCTGACAGCCGCACTCCGCACCGCTTATTGAGGCGTTGGTCTTGATAAGATTTCCCACAATGCCCGCCGCCGCAAGAGCGCGTACTATCTGTTCGTCGGTGAACTTGCGCTGCTTTTTCATATAGTACATTACCGCGGGAAGAACTCCGCACGAACCGCAGGTGGGCGCGGTTACCACCGTACCGCCCGCCGCGTTCTGTTCGGCAACGGCAAACGCAAACGCGCATATCATACGGTTTTCCGCAATCTCCTCGGTTTCGCCGATGTGCTTGCTCTGCCACAGGTATTTCGCCTTGCGCATAACGTGCAGTCCGCCGGGCAGCTCGCCGTCGGCGTTAAGCCCCTCTTTGAGCGTCGCCTTCATCTGCTCCCACACGGTCGTAAGGTATTGCTCCATCTGGGGCTCCACCGAAAACACGTAGTCCGAAAGGCGCATATCCTCCTCTTTAAGGTAGCGCTTAATCTCCGTGAAGCTGTTGAGGGGATAGACCTCGGGCACCTCGGCAATGCTTTCGCCCTGAAAGACTATTCTGCCGCCGCCCACCGAAAGTATCGCGTGGGAAGCAATCTCCTTGCCGCCTTGCAAAACAGTGACGAACATCGTGTTGGGATGGGGAAGATTTTCACGCGCGCAGTCGAAAGTGATTTCCGCACTTTCGCCCAGCACCTTTTTAAGTACGGCGTCCGTGCCGTGTCCCTTGCCCGTGAGAGCAAGCGAACCGCACAGCGTAATTTTAAACTGCGCGTCGGGATACAGATTTTTAAGCTTGACTGCCGCCGCTTCCGGCCCCATACTGTGCGAAGACGAAGGACCCGCACCTATGCGGTACAACTCTTTTAACGATTGCATATATCTCTCTTTTAAGTATAAATTTAATCTGCCGTTTTGAACTCGTTTACAGTGAAATACACCGAAACGTGATAATTTCCGTAATTGCCCTTTACGGTAAATTCGACGCAGTCGTTCGGCATTACCGAAAGCATAATATCGTCTATATTGTGCATACGGTTAACCTCCACTTCGTCCACTACGGTGTTGCGACGGATTACCTTTATATGCTTTATCACGTCGCCGATGCCGAGCTTTCCCACCGCGCTGCTGAGCATTCCTACGCCAGACACGGTAATCTCCTCGCATATTTCCGCATCCCCGTGCTCGTTCAGCCCGGGCGAATAGCTGTCCGTTACGGTAAATTCTATGCCGTGGTCTACAATAGATATTCCGCGTGTATTTTCGCCCGAATAGGAATTAAGCATCTTGTTAACCACGCGCCTGGTCGAGGCGGCGGTGATAGCATATCCTCTGTCGGCATACGTTTTGCTGCTGGCGGACACAAGACCTACAAGCTCGCCGTCGCCGTTGAAAAGTCCGCCGCCCGAATTGCCGGGGTTAATGGGCGCCGACGTGCGCACTGCGGGGTGCGAACGGTAGTCGGGCTTTTCCTCCGTGCCTGCGTTGACGGTTATTTTTTCCAGGTCCTTCGTGATATATCCGACGGTCGCACTCATAGTTTCGCTGTTGGCGTTGCCTATCGCATACACCGTTTCGCCGACGTAGTTTTCCTCGCGCATACACCAGTTCATTTTTTCCGCTTTGGAAACCTTTACCTTCTGGCTGCCCGTAACCTTTAAAAGCGCGGCGTCGTAGGTTATGCTTGCGGCAATCAGCTGCGCCTTGATAGCGTTCTTATTGTTTACCTTGTAATTGCTGCATTCGGAGCCGTAAAGCCAAACCGATATGTCGTCGCTGTAACCGTCGCCCAAAACGTCATCGTCGGGCGAATATACCACGTGGCAGTTGGTCAGCACCAGCATATCGCCGTTTTCCCTGTCGATATCGATAATGATGCCCGAGCCTGCGCTGCTGCTTACGTGATAGCGGTTAGTTGTGCCCTTTTTGATTCTTGAAATTACGGATACGCTTGCCATAAGCGATTTGTTTATGCAAGCCTCCAACGACGTAATGTGTTCGAGGTCGGCGGGCGAATAGGAAAGATACTGCTTTAAAAATTCGTCCATAGTCATATCGGGATTGCCCGATTCTGCCTTTGCCGCCTCGTATATGTCGTATATATTCAGATCCTTGCCGTTTATACCTTCCCTTCCCGACGAGGCACAGCCGCCGAAAAGCGCCGAAAGCCCCACCGCGGAGGACAGGGCAACACCGGCAAATATTCTTTTAAAAGCTAAGCCTTTTTTCATACTTCACCTTACGGCTCAGAGTTCCACGCCGTTCGCTTCAAGCAGCGCGCGCGCCGTTTCCACACTGTCTACGCCCGTCGCGTTCTTGACGGGTGCAAACTCCTTTTCCCTTACCACCTCGAAGCCGAGGCAGCTGCCCGCAAGCTTGACCAAATCGACGGTAAGCGTTTCCAGCTTGTAGCCGTTGGGCTGTTCGGGCACGACCTTTTTGCCGCCGACTATGCACGCCACCTTTTTATTCGCGAGGTGATAAGGCAGCTTGCTTTTGTAAATGCCGTTCAGCTTTTCCACGCCGAACAGATAGTTCAATATTACGCCGAAGCAGTATACAAGTCTGCCCCGACCGTCCGTTTCAGTCTTCTGTTTATCGGGCATTTCGTAATATTCCACGATTGCGGGCAGGCTGTCCTCCTTGCAGAGCACGCCCACCTTTTCCTCGGGTGAAACCTTTCTTACCACCTTGCCCGAACAAGCCGCTCCGCTTGCAATGGTTGCGCCGACGAACACGGGGTCGCATATGCGCTGTAAAACGTTATCCACGCCGTAAACGTTCAGCCATTCGATATTCTCTTTGTCGAGTATTCTGCCGCACTCCGCTTCCTTTAAAGAGGAATACCAGCCGCCGTTGCCGTTGGGCGTAAGCACGGGCTTATACGTTTCCTCCATAAGAATTTTTCCGTCCGTGGAAATTGCGGGCGCGGTCTTTTGCACGTAGAAATGCACCTTGCCTTTGGGGTAGCCGAAGTAAGCGTTTTGCTCGAAGAACGCCACCGTCTGCGCGTTGTTTATGGTGCTGGTCATAATAAATAAGTGCGGATACGCCCCCGCCCTCTTAGCAACCGCAATGAGGTTGCGCATCTGACATTCGAATATCGAAAGGGTCTTGGTGACGCCGATATTAAACGTGCCTTTGGGCGCGTCTATACCGAGGCGCGTGCCCTGTCCGCCAGCAAGCAGTACGGCGGCGACTTTGCCGTTTGCGATTGCTTCCAGTCCGGTTTTTTCGTACTCGCCGCGCTTTGCTTCAATCTCCTCCAACGTGAGCGCGTCGGCAGGCGACAGAACGCCCAGGCTCCTCTCCTTTCCGAAGTCCAGATTTTCCAGAACGGAAAAATCTATTTCCGCTATAGCCGCAAGAAGCTGCTGCTTTTCCCCGTCGGAAAGTCTTTCGTAATATTCCAGCAGGTGCTCCTGATTATACCTTTTAAGCAGTGCCTGCGCTTCCTTTAAATTCATAGTTAAGTGCCTCCGCGTACGTAATATGTACGCCTTATCCCTGTAATAGTAACGACGTACTTTATTATATATTATAAGTAGAATTATGTCAAATTCATTTTAAAAAGTGAAAAATGCGTGCACGCCGCTTATTTTTAAAAAAGCGATATTGACTTTTGACGGCGGCGGTATTATACTTTATTTGTATGAATTTGCTTCCGCGCCTATTCGGGCACGGGCAAGGGGGAAAATATGTATTGTCCCGTATGCGGGGAAAAACTTGCGCTATACGTACACGACCAGGAAGGGCTTGTGCCTTTTTGCAAACACTGCGAACAGTTCCGCTTTCCGCAGTTTGCCACAGCCGTTTCTATGGTTGTAACAAACAGAACAAAGGATAAAATTCTGCTTGCAAAGCACAAAAATCAGGACGACTTTATTTTATTTGCCGGCTACGTTAAAAAAGGCGAAACGGCGGAAAAGACGGTCACTCGCGAATTCCGCGAGGAAACGAGGCTGAACGTAGTAAAATACAAGTATATGTCCAGCCGCTACCACGAGCCGCACAACGTGCTGATGCTCAACTTTGTCGTCATTGCCGAAAACGGCGAAATCGCGCTGGACACTTCCGAGCTGGACGAAGCCGTCTGGTTCGATTTTGACGGCGCGCTGGAAGCTATCAGAAAAAATTCCGACGCGGAGGCGTTTTTGAAAAACGCAATCGCCGAGCTGAAAAAACCCAATTCGATTTAAAAAAACGGAGGAAATAAAAATGAATTTACTTGCAACCTTAGGCACGGGCGTTATAGTGGCTATTGCGGTAATCGCGGTGCTGCTGCTCATTGCAGTGTTTATTATCTGCTGGTTCATCGGCGCGAGAAACGGCTTCGTAAGGCTTAAAAACAACTGCGAGGAAGCTTTATCGACCATTGACGTCTATCTTAAAAAGAGATACGACCTCATACCCAACGTAGTGGAAACCGTAAAGGGCTACGTCAAGCACGAGAGCGAAACGCTTGAAAATATAGTTAAAGCGCGCAACCAAGCCGTACACGCCACCACTCCCGACGAGAAAATCGCGGCGGACGCTTCGGTTACCCACGCTATAAGAAGCATAAACGTGGTTGCCGAGCAATACCCCGACCTTAAAGCCAACCCCTCTTTCCTGGATTTGTCGGCACAGCTTAAATCGATCGAAAGCCAGCTTGCGGAACAGAGAAAGTACTACAACGCAATGGTCAAGAGGCTGAACACAGAAAAGGATATATTCCCCAAGTCCATAGCCGCAAGGTCTATGCACATCGAAAAGATGAATTACTTCCAGCTTGACAGCGAGGAAGAAAGAAAAAATATTACCGTTAAATTTTAAAAAAGGTAAACAGGCGGGCGGCATCGGTTTAACTGCCGCCCTTTTATGTAAGTGAGAAAAATGATTAAAGCAATTAAAAAACTGCCGCTGATTATAGCCGCGCTTATACTCGTGTTTATCGCCGTAACGTGCATTGCGGTGAATGCAAACGGTGCGCAAAAGGTTTACGCCGCGGGCGCTTACGACTTCGAATTCACCTCCTTCAACGTCAACTACGATATACGCGCCGACCGCACTATGGACGTAACGCTTGACCTTGCCGTGCATTACCTCGGTTACGACAGCACGGGAATTATGCACGACATTCCCGTAAACGCGGGCGACAGAGTGAGAAAAATTCAGGCTTACGAGCTGAGCGAAGACGGCGTTGAATTTCACCTTGACTACAAGGTAAAGCGCGAGTACGCGGGCTTTATCACCGTGGATATGGGCGACTATTCCAACAAGACGAACGAAACGCACTACTACCGTATCAAGTACGAATACGCCATAACCAAACCGAGAGGCGAAAACGCAATCTGGCTGAACGCGGTGGGCTTCGGGTCGGAGGGCGAAATCAACGACGTCAACGTCACGTTGAAGCTTCCCGACGGGCTCGATTATGCAAAGCGCTACACCAACAAAGCGGGCGAAGGCGACGGCGTTTCCGTAACGCCCAAAAACGGCGTAATATCACTTCATTACGACTACCTTCCGTCCTACGAGGGCGTTACCGTCGAGATGATTTTCAACGACGGCGTGCTTTCCACCAAGGCGGATATGACCCCCTACTATATAATAATTGCGGCTTGCGTAATACTCGGGCTGCTGTTTGCGGTTAAATTCTTAAAATTCAACAAGGACGGACTTACGCCTGTTTCGGACACCCAGCCGCCCGCGGGAATGGGTCCCCTGGTAATGGGCAAGCTCATTGACAACCGCGTGGACCAGAGCGACGTTACCTCGCTGATATTCTACTGGGCAAACAAGGGCTATATCAAAATCGATTTGCAGAACGAAAACGATATAGAGCTTATAAGAATTATGCAGCACCTGCCCGAGAGCGCGCCCAAGCACCAGCACATTATGTACGAAGGGCTTTTCAAGAGCGGCGATATAGTAAAGATAAACGAGCTTTCGCAGTCCTTCTACCCCGTCGTAGAGGCAGTGACAAAGGAAGTAAACGCCGAAAACAGCAAGCTGTACGACGGCAAGAGTATGGGCGTGGCGGTGTTGTTCGCGCTTATGGGCGGACTGCTGATGTGCCTTACCCCCATCATTCTGGCAATGACGACCATTTCGATGAAGCTGTTCACCGTCGTGCCGCTGTTTATGATTATCCCCGCGTTCATCGTGTTTGCCCTGACGCAGTCGGTAAAGTACAACACGCTGAAATACAAAAAGAAAAAGATAACCCTTATGTATGCGGGCATAGTGCTTTTGTCGCTTGTGTGCACCGCGGTATATGCGCTGTTCATTCCCTCGTACGTAATCGAACTCGTACCCAAGCTGATACTGTGCGTAGTCGGCTTTGCGATAGTTATTCTTTCCACGACGATTATAAGCCGCACGGAAGCGTACACCGAAAAGCTCAACCATATAGTGGGTTTCCGCGACTTTATTACGTACGCAGAAAAGGATAAGCTCGAAGCGCTGTTGGAGGGCAACCCCGAGTACTACTATCAGGTTTTGCCCTATGCGATAGTGCTGGGCGTTTCCGACATCTGGGAAAACAAGTTTGCCGCGCTCACCGTTCCACCTCCCGCGTGGACGACGAGCAGCTATTCCGACACGATGTTCAGCTTTGTCGTATTCAACTCGGTTATCCGCAGAGCTAATCTGAATATGGTAAACACCTTTACCTCCCGCCCTTCGTCGGGCAGTTATTCTGGCGGCGGTCACGGAGGCGGTCACTTCGGAGGATTTTCGGGCGGCGGTCACGGAGGCGGCGGTTTCCGCGGGCGGTGAGCCACCTTGGGGCAAGTCCTTTAATTGCTTGCGCTAATTAAAATACGCTTTCACAACAAAACAAAATAAGGGGCGGCTTGATTTCAAGCCGCCCCTTTTAATTGCATTATAATTTTATTCCTCGCCGCGCACCTGCACGCTTATTTTGGCGCTTACGCCCTCGGCAAGCTTCAAGGTGACGTCGTAGTCGCCCACCAGCTTTATGGGGTTTGCAAGCACGATTTTCTTCTTGTCTATATCGTAACCCGCCGCCTTTAAGCTGTCGGAAATATCCTGTGCGGTTACCGAGCCGAACACCTTGCCGTTCTGCCCCACCTTTATGTTGACGGGGAACGCCTTGCCCTTTATTTCGTCCGCAAGCGCCTTCATTGCTTTCAGCTCCTCGCGCTTGTGGTATTCGTCTGCGGTCTTCCTCTGGTTGAGTTCGTTTATCTTGGTCGCCGTAGCCGCCTCCGCAAGTCCCTTCTTGATGAGGAAGTTGCGCGCATAGCCCTCGTTGACGTCCAGCAAGTCGCCCTTTTTGCCCTGTCCCTTTACGTCCTGCAATAGAATAATCTTCATATGCTTCTCCTTTTCTGTTACCATATATTGTACAGACAAACGGCGCGTTTGTCAATAGCAGGGTATAATTTGGGCAATACCGCACACAATAAATTTAACGGAGGTAAACTTAATGGAAAGTATCAATTTCGGTATTGCTTGCGACGTTTCCAACTGCAAGTATAACCACAACGGATGCAACTGCACGCTTGACAAGATTCACGTAGGCTGCACTTGCGAAAGCGATCACTGCACCTGCTGCGAAAGCTTCTCCGATAAGGTTTAAGCAAGTTTACAAAAAGGTTACGGCGCGGACGATTTTTCGTCCACGCCGTAATTTACTTATTGCATATTATGCCGCCAAAGCCCTTATTGCCGCTTCCACGGGAGTTTCCTCGGGCGTGATTATGGGCTCGGTAGGAACCTCGGGCGTCGGGTTTACCGGAACCTCTGGCGTAGGATTGACAGGCTCTGAACCTGAGCCGAACCATCCGCGCAGAGGCAACGACTGGAACGCGCCGTTCATTATATTGTGCGAATACATACAGTCGCCGATGTTGGAGTACGCCGCGTACGTATTGAATTTTTCCATAAACGCCAAATCGTTGAGCGTATAGGCGATGCCGCCGAAAACCATTATTATTACCAGCAGGACAAGCGTAAGCACTACCGCGCCGAGCACGCCGTCCACCGCGCAGAAGATTTTATTCTCCCTGAACTTTGACGTGATTTTGGGAAGGCATATGCCGACCAGTATGACGAATATGAGCGACAGTAAAAAGATTATGCCCGCAATTATGAAGCGCGCTATGACCGTGGCAGTATCGCCGAGCACTGCCGTAAGAGCGGAAAGCATACCGTTTTTAAGTCCTTCAACCGCGCCCGCGCACATACTGCTTGAAGCAATCGAGTAGGAACCGATGCCGCATCCTACGAGCATACCTATGATTACCACGAAAGAGAATACCGAGCTTATACCGCTCTTATATCCTATTCTTACCGTCATCGAAAGCACGCAGATCAAAGGCAGGTCGAAAGCGAGCTTGGTGCCCAGTCCCGTCCAGCTGCCAGAGCCGAGCGATTTGGCAAATATAGAAGTCAATAAACTTATTTGCGACAAATCGACGAACAGAAGCAGGGCAAGTATTGCCGCGCCTAACCCCATAAGTACGTTGAAGCAACCGTTTACCGCGCCTATTACGCCGTCCACTATGCCCCAGACACCTGCGGAATCCTTAATCTTTTTGGCCTTTTTAAGCTGATTTTTGTACTCGCGTTTGTCACCCGTATCGACAGCGTTCAGAATGAGCGCCTCGTTTTCCTCGATGACGTCCACGTTCTTATAGTGCGAAATGCGCTTGCGCGATTCCACAACTTTGATAAGCAGCTTTTGTAAGATTAAAGCAACACCGTTGAACGCGAACAGAACGACCACCGTGGTGACCAGCACCGCAATGCCGAATCCGCCCGAGGTCTTTTTAACCGCCGCGCCTATCGCCATCTGGAACAGAAGCGTAAGCAACGCTGTTATTCCCCAGAACGACGATTTTGTAAACTTTTGAAAAAATCCTGCAACAGCCCCCGAGATTGCTCCCAGAATGACTGCAACTATTAATATTGCGGACATATATCCTCCGTTTATTTGTTGAAATTATCTTTGAGCGACACGATTTCGGATAGCTGTGCCTTGCCGTCCCTTGCCGCGCAAACCTTGTAATATCCCGTGCGCATCATCTGGAAGCACTTGCCCTCTCCGCTCTCGGCGGCGTAGGGTTCCACTTTACCGTTGCACGTTTTTATACTGTCGTAGTTGAGTCTTTCGGCGTAGTCCTGGTCGGGGTATTCCTCGTCCTTCAGAAGCTGGGAATAGCTTGTAAAGCACGCGTCCACGCCGTACTTGCAGTCCACCCACTGAATTACGCCCTTTGCCTTTATATCGCTCTTGACCTCGCTGCCCGAACGCGTTTCGGGGAAGTAGGTGCAGAGTATTTCCTCCACCTCTCCGTCCTTGCCGAGTTTAACGTCGTCGCAGCGCACGATATACGCCGCTTTGAGGCGCACGAAGCCGCCCTTGAACAACCTCTTGAATTTGGGCGGAGGCACGAGCGCGAAGTCGCTTCTGTCGATATATACGCTGCCCGAAAATTTTACGGTGCGGGTTGCGCCGCTTCCGTCGGTGGGGTTCTTTTCGAACTCCAACTCCTCCTCGCCGCTGTAATTGGTTATAGTCAGCTTGACGGGGTCGGTGACTGCCATTGCCCTTTCCGCCGTTACGTTGAGTTCGTCGCGGATACATTCGTCAAGCTGGGCGTTATTTACCACGCCGTAGTTCTTGGCAACGCCCACCGCGGCGCAGAATTTTCTTAACGCCATAGGAGGCACGCCCCTGTTTTTAAGCCCCATCAAAGTGGGCATACGCGGGTCGTCCCAACCGCTGACAACGCCCTCGTCCACAAGCTTTTTGAGGTACCTCTTGGACATAAGCGTGTTGGTTATGTTAAGACGCGCAAACTCTATCTGTCTGGGCACGGGCTGTGCAAAACCTGCCTTCTCTATAACCCAGTCGTAGAGCGGTCTGTGGTTTTCAAATTCAAGCGAACACAGCGAGTGCGTAATGCCCTCGATTGCGTCCGACACGGGGTGCGCGAAGTCGTACATAGGATAGATGCACCACTTGTCGCCCTGGCGGTAGTGCGGAACGTGCGCTATCCTGTAAATTACGGGGTCGCGCATATTGAGGTTGGGCGAAGACATATCTATCTTTGCCCTTAAAACCTTTGCGCCGTCCGGATACTTGCCCGCCTTCATTTCGCGGAAGAGCTGCAAATTTTCCTCCACGCTCCTATTTCTGTAAGGGCTTTCTGTGCCCGGCTCGGTGAGCGTTCCGCGCGTTGCGGTAATCTCCTCGGCGGACAAATCGCAGACGTACGCGTTGCCGTCTTTAATATACTTCTCCGCAATCTCGTAAAGCTTGTCGTAGTAGTCGGAAGCGTAAAAGAGGTTGTCGTATTCGAAGCCCAGCCACTTGACGGCGTCTATTATGGAATTGACGTATTCGTAATCTTCCTTGGCGGGGTTGGTGTCGTCCATACGCAGGTTGATTTTGCCCGCGTACTTTTCCTTGACGCCGAAATTTATGCACAGCGCCTTTACGTGCCCTATGTGCAAATAGCCGTTGGGTTCGGGCGGAAAGCGCACCACGATTTGGTTGCCGCGCCCTTCGTACTTGCCGCTTGCAAGGTCCTCGTTTATATACTGTTCGATAAAGTTTGTTGCCTCGGGAAGTTCCATTTTTTCACCTATTAAGACAGTCCTGTAATCTTGCCGTCACTATCAATATCGATATGTTCCGCACCGGGAATTTTACCCAGACCGGGCATAAGCATAATCGCGCCAGCAATCGCCACTATAAAGCCCGCGCCGCCGCGGTACTCTATATCGCGCACGAAAATTTTAAAGCCCTTGGGAGCCGCCAGTAATGCGGGATTATCCGAAAGCGAATACTGCGTCTTGGCGATTATTACGGGCAAGCCCTTTACGCCGTTGCCTTCCAAGAGCGCGATTTTCTGCTCAGCCTCGGGCGAAAAATCCGCGCCGTCGCCGCCGTATACGTTTTTGACTATGTCGTTGATTTTTGTCTTTATGTCGTCGTTTAAATTATATGCAAAGTGCAGTTTACTCTCAACTTCGCACGCTTCTATAACGGCCTCGGCGAGCTCTTTGCCGCCCGCGCCGCCCTTTAAAAAGACGTCGGTAAACACCGCCTTTGCACCCGCCTCCGCGCAGGCGTTCATAACCGCTTCTATCTCCGCAGGGGTGTCCGTAAAGAACCTGTTCATTGCGACGACTACGGGCTTTTTGTACACCGTCTTCACGTTGTCAACGTGCTTTAAAAGATTGGGCAAGCCCGCCTTTAACGCCGCTATATTCTCGTCCGAAAGGGTATTTTTGTCCGCACCGCCGTGCAGCTTTAACGCCTTTACGGTTGCAACCACCACCACGCAATCGGGCTCTATACCCGCGATTCTGCACTTGGCGTCAAGGAATTTTTCCGCACCGAGGTCGGCGCCGAAGCCCGCCTCCGTAACCGTGTAGTCCGAAAGAGTCATTGCCGCAAGCGTAGCCCTTACCGAGTTACAGCCGTGCGCTATATTTGCAAACGGACCGCCGTGAACAATTGCGGGAGTACCTTCCAGAGTCTGCACGAGGTTGGGGTTTATTGCGTCCTTTAAAAGGGTTGCCATTGCGCCCTCGGCTTTAAGCTCGCGCGCATACACGAAGCCTCCCTTCGAATTCTCGCCCACGACTATGTTGCCCAGGCGCGTCTTCAGATCGGCAATGTCCTTGGCAAGGCACAAAATCGCCATTACCTCGCTTGCCGCCGTAATCGAAAAGCTCTCCTTTCTCGAATAGCTTTCGCAGCCCTTCATATTGCCCGCGGGACAGTCGAGGGTAATGTCCCTCAGCGCGCGGTCGTTCATATCCATACAGCGGTGGAAATGCACCTTGGTTATATCGAGTGCGTTGCCGCGTAAGATGTGGTTGTCTATCATCGCGCACAGCAGATTGTTCGCCGCCGTTATCGCGTGCAGATCGCCCGTGAAATGTAAATTTATATCCGCCATAGGCACGACCTGCGCGTATCCGCCGCCAGCCGCTCCGCCCTTTATGCCGAACACGGGACCGAGCGAGGGCTCCCTCAGCGCAAGGCAGACCTTTTTGTTTAGCTTTGCCATACCGTCGGCAAGTCCTATGGAAACGGTGGTTTTGCCCTCTCCGCTTGCCGTGGGGTTGATTGCCGTGACTAAAACGAGTTTGGATTTGGGCTTGAAAGATTTCAAATTTATCTTTGCCTTATACTTTCCGTAAAGTTCGAGGTCGTCCTCTTCAAGTCCCAGTTTCTTTGCAATTTCGCGTACGTCTTTAAGCTTTGCGCTCTCCGCAATTTCGATATCGCTAAGCAATTTTTCCGTTCTCCTTGGCGTTATTCAGGACTATTATACCACACCCGCGCGACAAAGTATATAATTTCAGGCATTAAATTTAAAAATTTAACGCAGTTAAAATACGGTTTAAACGGCAGGATATTACAAATTGGCGCGGCGGTTTGCAATTTACTTGACTTTTTGTCCGCGCAAGAATACACTTGATTTATATTTTTTTATGGGCGCATTATTGCCAAGTGCGCGCCGAAGGAGATTTTTATGGCTGACAAGAGAAAGGTTACGCAGGAAAAGCTGGTAGCCCTTTGCAAGAACAGGGGCTTCATCTTCCCCGGAAGCGAAATTTACGGCGGACTTGCCAACACGTGGGACTACGGCCCCCTCGGCGTTGAATTCAAGAACAACGTCAAAAAGGCTTGGTGGAAAAAGTTCGTGCAGGAAAACACGCTTAACACGGGACTCGACTGCGCTATTTTAATGAACACCCGCACCTGGAAGGCGAGCGGTCACCTTGGCGGATTTTCCGACCCACTTATGGACTGCAAGAACTGCAAGACCCGCCACAGAGCGGACAACTTAGTCGAAGCTTACTGCCAGAAACACGGACTGGACGTCAAAGTGGAATCTATGGACAACGACGCTTTGGAAGCGTTCATAAATGAAAAGTCCATCGTTTGCCCCGCGTGCGGCAAGAGCGACTTTACACCTATCAGAAAATTCAACCTTATGTTCAAGACCTATCAGGGCGTAACCGAGGACAGCGTGAATACCGTTTACCTCCGCCCCGAAACGGCGCAGGGCATATTCGTCAACTTCAAGAACGTGCAGAGAGCAAGCCGTATGCGCGTGCCCTTCGGCATCGGTCAGATAGGCAAATCCTTCCGCAACGAAATCACCCCCGGCAACTTTATTTTCCGCGTGCGCGAATTCGAGCAGATGGAGCTTGAATTTTTCTGCAAGCCGGGCACCGACCTCGAATGGTTCAACTACTGGAAAAATTACTGCAAGGACTTCCTCCTTTCGCTGGGTATGAAAGAGGAAAACCTGCGCCTTCGCGACCACTCGCCCGAAGAGCTTTGCTTCTACTCCAAGGCGACAACCGACTTCGAGTATAAGTTTGCATTCGGCTGGGGCGAGCTGTGGGGCGTTGCCGACAGAACGGATTACGACCTCACCCAGCACCAGACCGAGAGCGGCGAA
Source organism: Clostridia bacterium (assembly GCA_029066845.1). GTDB lineage: Bacteria > Bacillota > Clostridia > Christensenellales > Borkfalkiaceae > Coproplasma. The sequence goes on from JAIEFR010000017.1 coordinate 183,334, forward strand.
AGTATGGAATACACCGACCCCGTTACAAACGAAAAGTACGTGCCTTTCGTTATCGAGCCGTCGCTTGGCGTGGAGCGTATGGTGCTTGCTTACCTTACCGACGCGTACGACGAGGAAGTGCTGGACGAAGCCAAGAACGACGTGCGCACCGTTTTAAGACTGCACCCCTTCCTTGCACCCTACAAAGCGGCTATTCTTCCTTTGCAGAAGGGACTTTCCGACAAGGCTGACGAGGTCTACAAAAAGCTTGCAAAGAAATTTGCCGTAACTTACGACGTAACGGGCTCCATAGGAAAGCGTTACCGCCGTCAGGACGAAATAGGCACTCCCTACTGCATTACGGTTGACTTCGACACGCTTGAAAACGATACCGTTACCGTGCGCGACCGCGACAGTATGCAGCAGATTCGTCTGCCCATATCCGAGCTTGAAACGTACATCGAAAAGAGTTTGGAGTTCTGAAAAACCACATAAAATATACAATTAGCCGCGGCATATACCGCGGCTAATTTGCTTTTTCTTTTACTTTTACTCTTCTTCGCCGAAAATGGAATTGATTATTCCCTGTCCGACCTTCTTGGTCAAACGCTGTTTAAGCGTGGGCTTTTTCGCCTTCTTAGCTTTCTTCTTTTCCACTTCGATACTGCCTTCCAGATTCATTGCCCTGCACGGGTCAACTACTATATAGCCGCACTCCAAGGCGTAGCTGAAAACGTTTTTCAGAATACCCTCGACTACCGCTCTGTCCTCCTGCGGGGCGCGGTCAACTACGGCGAAAATGTGGTTTGCGTTTATACTGCTCACCTTGCGCTTGCCGAGCACGGGAAGCAGATAGCCGTCCACGCATTTACTTATATCGTCCATATAAGTTTTGGAAACTCGCTGTATGGTTTTGGAGGTTGCGCTTTCGGACATTAAAAGCTGATACCATTCCAACACGACGAACGAGAACGTAAGCTTGACCTTGGTGGGCGACATAAGCCAGCGCGCAAGTCCCGCAAAGCCGCCGAATATGAGCGGCAGAATGGAGAAGATGACGAACACGATGGATATTATCAGCGCGACCGTATCCATTGCCACGGAGATAATGTCGCCAGTGCCAGAAACCATAGTCATTATGACCGCCGAGATACCCATTGCAAGCGACGCAACGCGCACGACGAAGCGGAAAATTCTGAGCATCTGGTTCTTGCGCTTTACGTTCTTGGTAGTGGCGCTGGAGCCCCATACAAGGCTTATGGTTATGAGCGCGATTGTCAGCGCGATATGCACGCCGATTATGGTATACGCAACCACCTGCGAAGCGTACGAGGCAATTTTCATTACGCCCGAAAAGACCATAAACATTACGTAAAGGAATGTGAATACCGCCGAAAGCACGGTACTGAACATATTCAGTCGCCTGATTATCTGCGCGCGGTTGGAATACACCGACTTGACAAGGCAACGCAAATCGAACACGTCCTTTGCGAGCGTGAACGTCTCTTCCGCAGTTATGGTGTGGCGTACTTCCCTTATTACCTGTTCAACGTCGGGCTTGTCTTCGTCCTCTTCGGTTACAGCTTCCAAAAGCTCGAACGACTCTTCCTCCGTTTCAGTTGTTTCAGTGTTGCGAGGTTTCATTCAATTTCCCTCCGTTACTCCTTTATCCGATAAGCTCGCCGTAGCGAGAATACAACTCGTCCAGTTTTTCGCGAACGACCTTCAACAGGTCGAGCACCTCCGCAAGCTTTTTATAGTCGCCCGTCACTTCGGGGTCGGCAAGCTTTGCGTTTAGCTCTTCTTCCTCGCGTTCGCAGTCTGCTATCTGCTTTTCCAAAGTCTTTACTTCGGCTTTGATTTGCGCTTCCCTTGCGCGCTCCTTTTTGGAGCGGTAGGAGTTTTCCCGAGCCGCTTCGAACTCCTGCATTTTCTGTTGTTCTTCGCGCGCCCTTTGCTCTTCCGCGGCAAGCGCTTTCTGCTTTTTATAGCCCTCGTAGCCGCCTTCGAAAAGCGTGAGTTTTTTGTCCTCGATTTCAGCCACGCTGTCGGCGATTGCCGAGATGAAATATCTGTCGTGCGAAACGAAAATAACCGTACCCTGAAAAGCCTTTAAAGCCTCCTCTAAACTCTCCCTTGCGGGCAGGTCGAGGTGGTTGGTAGGCTCGTCCAGAACAAGCACGTTGCCGTGTGCGTTTTCGAACACGCACAGCGCAAGCTTAGCCCTTTCGCCGCCCGAAAGCGACGACACCTTTTTATCTATATCCTCTGGCGTAAGTCCGCACCGCGCAAGCGACGCGCGCACCTCCGTCTGCGTGTATGAAACGTGTCTTTCCCACAGCTCCTGCAGGACGGTATTTTCGCCGTTTAAGTTGGTCATTTCCTGGTCGTAGTAGGCAAACGCGACGTACCTGCCGAGAGTAATCGATTGGTTGTTTCCGCCCGTTATAGCCTTTAAAAGCGTGGACTTGCCCGCGCCGTTATCGCCGACGATTGCAACCTTGCTACCGCGCAAAATACTCAATTGACCCCCGCATATCAGCTGTTTACCGCCTATTTCAAGGTTTAAACCGCGTATATTTATAACTTCCTTGGCGGGGTCCTGCGTGAAAGTGAAATTGAACTTGGGCGGGCGTGGCGGCGTGAAAGGCTTTTCCAGAACGTCCATTCTTTCAAGCTGCTTAACCCTGCTCTGCGCGCTTCTTGCAGTGGTCGCGCGCACGATATTTTTATCGACGTAGGTCTGTAGTTTTTTTATCTCTTCCTGCTGCTTTTCGTACTCTTTCAGCGCGCGCTCGTAAGCCTGCGCCTTCAATATTTTATATTTGGAATAGTTGCCCGAATATGTCGTCAACCGCCTATTTTCTATCTCGGCAATTCTGCCCGTAACGCGGTCGAGAAAGTACCTGTCGTGGGACACGACGAACACCGCGCCTTTGAACGATTGCAGGTAGTCTTCCAACCAGTACAAAGTCTTTACGTCAAGATGGTTTGTCGGCTCGTCAAGCACCAGTAAATCGGGGCTTTCCAGAAGCAACCGCGCAAGCTTTAACCTAGTCTTTTCGCCGCCCGACATAGTGGCAATTTCGCGGTCAAAAAAGTCGGAAAAACCCATACCGCCGAGCACGGTTTTAATCTTTACGTCTACGTTATAGCAGTCGCGCGAGGCAACGAATTTTTCGAGCGCGTCAATCTTTTGCGTGAGAGTGGAATACTCCCTTCCGCCGTACTCGCACGCGGCAAGCTCGGCAGAGAGTGCGGCAAGCTTTTCCACTGCGGCAAGCTCCTCCTTGAACACCTCGCGCATTTCGCCGTAGACGGTGTTCGCGCTGTCGTAGCCGCCGTTCTGTTCTAGATAGCCTATCCGTATTCCGTTCTTCTTTATTATTTCGCCTTCGTCGGGAAGCAGCTCCCCGAGAAGCAGTTTTATAAGCGTGGTTTTTCCTGCGCCGTTTTCGCCGACGAGCCCCACTCTTTCCCCCTCGTTAACGGCAAAGCTTACCTGCGAAAATATTAAATTATCGCCGTAGCCGAAGCCGACGGAAGAAAAGTTTATAAGCATTTTTTAAAAGTCCCAGTGAGGAATAAAATCGGTTTTTGCACTCTCTTTATCCTGCAAAAACACGTTTGTAAGCCCCAGCCTTTCCACCGCGGCGAGCACGGTTTTATACTCCCTGTCGGTTATCTTTCTTTTAAGCTCGGGGAACTTGTCCGCTTCGCCGAACGGCGTGTACTGGCTCATCAGGCTGAAATATACGTCCTTAGGCAAAGTCGCAACGAACTCCGCCACATTCACGCTGTCGTATGCTGCGAGGGGCAAAATGAGATGTCGCACTATGCACCCCGAAAGCATCTTGCCGCTTTCGTCGAACTTCAAAGGCTTTTGCGCCATAAACTCAACAGCGGGAAGCGCGTACTTCGCATAGTCCGCCCTGCCCGTGTACCGCCCCGACAGGAACGGGTCGATAAACTTCAAATCGGGCAGATATATGTCCGTGAAGCCGTCCGCTATTTCCAGCGTATCGACTTTTTCGTAGCCGTGAGTGTTGTATACCACGGGGATATTCGGGCGGTAAAGCCTGAACGCCTCGGCAATCTCGGTGACGTAGTGCGTGGGCGTGACAAGGTTTATGTTGTCCGCGCCCTGCTCCTCCAGCTCCCTGAAAATGCCCGCAAGCTCCTCCACCGTTATCTCTTTTCCGCGCTCGTTGCGCGACAGCTCGTAGTTCTGGCAGAACGCACAGCGCAGCGAACAGCCGCAGAAGAATACGCAGCCGCTTCCCTTGCCGTGGGATATTACGGGTTCCTCGAAAGGGTGCAGATAGTATTTTGCTATTTTAACGCCCCTTACGCCGCAGTAGCCGGCGCTCTTTTTACGGTCGGCACCGCAGGAAACCGGGCAGAGCGTGCAGTTCATAATACGATTGTAACATAAAAAAAGCAACTTGTAAATATATAGAATTTATTTGACAATATTTTCTTTGCGGTATATAATGACGGCGTAACCTATAGAGAGTGTGCGAGAGAACGGCTCTGCGACCACACAGCAACCTGCTTTGCAAGGTGCTAATACCGTACCGATGGGTAAAATAAGAAGTTTGCACCCGTTCGGTTACCGAACGGGTTTTATCATTGGAAGGAGTAACTAATGAAAAAGTTTTTTACCAGCGAGAGCGTAACCGAAGGACATCCCGACAAAATTTGCGACGCGATTTCCGACGCCGTTGTTGACGCCATACTGTCGCGCGACCCCTACGCCCGCTGCGCCGTGGAATGCTGCGCCGCATACGACGGGTTGCTGATTATGGGCGAAGTGACGACGACCGCTCAGGTGGATTACGAGCGCATTGCGCGCGGCACCATTAAGAGAATAGGCTACACCTTCGGCAGCTTTGCATACGACAGCTGCAAAATTACCGTTGCCGTGCACGGTCAGAGCCCCGACATTGCGCAGGGCGTTGACAGCTCGCTTGAAAACAGGACGGGCGAAAAGTCCGCCGAGGACGAGCTTGGCGCGGGCGACCAGGGAATGATGTTCGGGTATGCGTGCTCCGAAACCGAGGAGCTTATGCCCCTCGCTTTAACCCTTGCGCACAAGCTTGCAAGACACTTGACCGACGTGAGAAAGAGCGGGCTTCTTTCATATCTCCGCCCCGACGGAAAGACGCAGGTGACGGTTGAGTACGACGGCGACAGCCCTAAGCGCATCGACGCGGTAGTCGTATCCTCCCAGCACGACGAGAGCATAACGCAGGAGAAGCTGCGCGCCGATATTATAGAGCACGTTATCAAGGCTACCGTGCCCGCAGACCTGCTGGATAAAAACACGCGCATATTCGTCAACCCCACGGGAAGGTTTTTGATAGGCGGTCCCGAGGGCGACAGCGGACTGACGGGAAGAAAGATTATAGTCGATACGTACGGCGGTGCGTGCGCGCACGGCGGCGGCGCATTTTCGGGCAAGGACTGCACAAAGGTTGACCGTTCGGCGGCGTATATGGCGCGGTATATCTGTAAAAACGCGGTTGCCGCGGGGCTGTGCGACAAGATTGAATTGCAGCTTGCATACGCGATTGGCGTATCCCGTCCCGTATCCGTTTTCGTGGATACGTTCGGTACGGGTAAGCTGAGCGACGGCGAGATTGCCGACGTGCTTGTGAAAGAGTTCGATATGCGCCCCTACGCCATAATAAAGACTTTGAGTTTAAGGCAGCCCATATATTCGCAGACGGCGGCTTACGGACATTTCGGCAAGCCCTCCCTCCCCTGGGAACAGTGCGACCGCGTAGAAGATTTGAAGAAGTATTTAAAATAATTCATAACGAAAAAAAGAGCCCTGCCCCTCGTCGAGGGGCAGGGCTTTATTTTATTTCTTTTTAACCTATCATCTCTTTGAATTTTTCTTCGTCGATGACCTCAATTCCCAGCTTCTGCGCCTTGGCAAGCTTGGAGCCTGCCGCCTCGCCCGCGATGACCAAAGTCGTCTTGGAAGTGACCGAACTCTGGCAGACGCCGCCGTTTTCTTCGATTATCTTCTGCGCCTCGCTTCTGGTAAAAGAGGACAGCGTACCCGTCAAAACGACCGATTGACCCGCAAATATGCCCGAATTACCGCCTTTTTCCCTGTAAACAAGCGTGACTTCATCAAGAAGCTTGTCCAGCTCTTCGGCGTTTTCGGGGTCGGCAAACCAGTTGATAATGTTGCGCGCGGTAATTGCTCCTATATCCCTCATACCGATAAGATCTTCCTCGGTTGCCGCCCGCAAACCTTCCACGCCACCGAACCTGTCAACGAGCGCTTTGGAAGCAACCTTGCCCACGCCGTCCACGCCCAGCGCGAATATAAACGCGTCGGCATTTACCGTCCTGCTCTTCTCTATCGCGGCAAGCAGATTGCTTATCTTTTTGTCCTTAAACCCTTCAAGCTTGCCTATATCTTCGGCGGTAAGCGAATAAAGCTGAGAGGGCTTGCGCACGTTCAGAGTGTCGAACATAAGCGTTGCGGTCGCCTCGGAAAAGCCGTCGATATCCATTGCGTCCTTGCTTGCAAAGTGCGCCAGCGTTGCAACTACGCGCGGCTTGCACAGCCTGTTTGTGCAGAAAATATTCGCGCCTATTTCCGAAAGCTCCTCGCCGCAGAAAGGGCACCTGTCGGGCTTTTGCACGTCCACGCTTTGCGCGGTATGCTCTATGCAGCCCAGTATTTCGGGAATGACTTCGTTGGAGCGGCGGATGAGCACGCGACTGTTTATCTTTACGTCCTTCTTCTTTATATCGCCGAGGTTGTTCAAGGTCGCCTTTCTTACGGTCACGCCGCCGAGGTCAACCGGCTCGACTTCGGCAAGCGGCGTAAGCTTGCCCGTTCTGCCCACCTGCCAGCGCACGTTGTTGACGACCGTTTCCGCCTCCTCGGCCTCGAACTTGAACGCCATTGCCCAGCGCGGAAATTTGTCCGTGTAGCCTATGCTTTCGCGCACGGTTGCGTCGTTGAGTTTTATCACCGCGCCGTCGGTCAAAACGTCCAGGCTCTTGCGCCCGACCTCGATTTCCTCGACTGCGGAAATGACCTCCTCTTCCGAACCGCAAATGCGTAGGAAGGGAAAGACCTTGAAGCCGTTGCGCTTTAAAAATTCGAAGTGCTCCTGCTGCGTGGGCAGCTCGCCCTCCGACATATAGTTGACGTTGTAAAAGAGTATTTCGGGCTTGCGCTCCGCCGTCACCTTGGGGTCCAGATTGCGTATCGCCCCCGCCGCCGCGTTGCGCGCGTTTTTGAGCTGTTCCTTTGCCGTCCTGTTGTATTCTTCCAATACGGACAGCCTTATAACCGCCTCGCCCTGCACCTCCAAAAGCCCCTTGTAGTCGATTGTGAGGGGGAAGCTCTTTATGGTCAGGCACTGCGCCGTGACGTCCTCGCCCTCCACGCCGTTGCCTCTGGTGGTGGCGCGCACGAACTTTCCGCCGTCGTAGGTTAAGCACATAGTAAGCCCGTCAAATTTGTATTCGACGGTGAATATGGGGCACTCAACCACCTTTTTAATGCGCGTGAAGAACGCAGAAAGCTGATCGTACGTTACCGATTTATCCAAACTGTACAGCCTGTGAATATGCGCGTGCTTTTCGAATTTTTCGATGGGCTCGCCGCCGACGCGCTTGGTGGGGCTGTCGAACTCGACTACCCCCGTCTGCTCCTCGATTGCTTTAAGCTCGTCGTACAGCTTGTCGTACTCCCTGTCCTCAACCGACGGATTATCCAGAACGTAATATTCGTACGCCCACTTGTTGAGCGTGTCGATTAGATAGCGAACTCTGTCTTTCATTATATAATCTCCAAGGGCGCAATCGAAGCCGAAAGCTCCTTTATGCCCTGATTTTCAAAGGCTATATCCACCACCGCACCGTCGTTTTTAAGCGCGATTACAGTGCCGATACCGAACTTGGGGTGTTTGACCTTACAGCCGACGTAATACTTTTTGCCGCCCGTCTTTTGCGCCGCCGCAGGCTTGTTGCCGCCGAACGCCGATGCGGGCGAGAACGATTTTTTCGGCTGGGAATACGAAGGGACGGGGTCTGGCGAATAGCCGTCGTCAGCAGAGTAAAGTCCCCTGCCGCGCGACGTGGTGCCTTCCCAGAAGTCGCCCTCGTAGCCGTCGCCGCCGTAGGAGCTCTTGCGCGAACCGTACGAGCCATAGCCGCCTCCGTAGCCGCCGGAATATCCGCCGTAGGACGATGTGCGCCTCGCGTAGCTTTCGTCCTCCTGCGCCTTGAAATTGCCTTTGAGTTCGCGCACGAACGGCGAGGGAATTGTCGCTTCCCTGTGCCCGTACAGATAGCGGCTCTTGGAGCGCGTCAGCCACAAAAGCTTTCTTGCGCGCGTGATGGCGACGTACATAAGCCGCCTTTCCTCCTCGATTGCCGCGGGGTCGTCCTTGGCGCGCGAGGTGGGCATAATACCCTCTTCGAGTCCGCATATTATGACGTTGTTGAATTCCAGTCCCTTGACCGAATGTATTGTGGCTAGAGTGACGTAATCGCCGTCGTCCATCTCGTCGGTATCCGAAGCCAGCGTGACCTGGTTGAGATAGTCGTTGAGCGTAGCCGTGGGGTTGAGCCTTACGTAGTCGTCAACCGCCGCGGTAAATTCTTCGAGGTTGGCAAGCTTCGCGTCGCCCTCGTCGGTGTGGTCGTCGTAAGCCGACTTCAAATCGGTTGAAACAATGACGTCGCGCACGAGGTCGCCCACGTTGAGGCTCTGCGCCGAAACGACTAAATTTTTAAGCAACGTTGCAAAGTCGCCTATCTTGGACTTTGCCGCCGCGGGCAGGGAAAGCCTGTCCACGTCTATGCACGCGTCATACAGCGAGAGCCCCTCGTCCTGCGCGTACTGCGACATAACCTCCAGAGTCCTTGCGCCTATTCCGCGGCGCGGCACGTTGATTATTCGCGTAAAAGCCTCGTCGTCGAACGGATTGGAAATGAGGCGCATATATGCAAGAACGTCCTTTATTTCCTTACGCTCGAAGAACTTGAAGCCGCCGAATACTTTATAGGGTATGCCGTACTTTGCAAACTCCTGCTCGTAGGAGCGCGTGAGGGCGTTTATACGCATCAAAATTGCGAAATCGGAGTACTTGCCCCCCGCATATACCGCGGCGTTTATGGTTTTTGCCGCAAAGAGCGCCTCGTCCTTTTCCTCGTCCGCCTGCACGTATTCGGGCTGCACGCCATCCTCCGCGTCCGTCCACAACGACTTTTTGTGCCGCTTTCCGTTGTTTGCAATTATGACGTTGGCAAGGTTTAAAATGGACTTAGTCGAGCGGTAGTTGCGCTGTAATTTATATATCTTCGCCTGCGGATAGTCCTTGTCGAACCGCAGAATATTTTCAATCTCCGCGCCGCGCCAGCCGTAAATGGACTGGTCGTCGTCGCCCACGGCGAACAGGTTGCCGTGTTTGGAAGCAAGCAGTTTTATTATGTTGTACTGCACCGAATTCGTGTCCTGAAATTCGTCCACGTGTATGTAGCGGAACTTGTCCGAAAGGTAATCGCGCACCTCGGCGTGCGCCCTTAAAAGCCGCAGAGTTTCTACAAGCAAATCGTCGAAATCGAGCGCATTGTTCGCTTTGAGCTGAGCGTTGTATCTTTCGTACACCTCCACGGCGGGTTTGATATTCTCCTCGAACTTATACCGCTGCGCGTATAGGTCGGGGTCCAGCCCCAGCATCTTAGCGTTGCCTATGTGGTACTTGACTGACTTTAAAATCTTCTCGTCGTAGTCAAGCTCCTTGAAAATCTTTTTAATTACGTTTGCGCGCTCTGTTTCGCTGTAAATGGAAAAGTTGGGCTGTATGCCAGCCGCCTCGCCGAAGCGGCGCAGTATGCGCACGCACATAGAGTGGATAGTGCATATCCACATATTTTCTATATCGCCCAAAAACGCGCTTACCCTCTCCTTCATTTCGCGCGCCGCCTTGTTGGTAAAGGTTATGGCAAGCACGTTGGAAGGCGAGCACAATCTTTTATCCAGAATGTGCGCTATGCGCGAGGTGAGCACCCTTGTCTTTCCGCTGCCCGCGCCTGCAAGCACTAAAACCGCGCCCTCTGTATCGAGCACGGGTTTAAGCTGTTCTTCGTTGAGTTTTGCAAGTATTTCGTTCATAAGTGTATTGTTAGTATTATACCATAAAGGGCGCGTATAATCAAGGAATTGACTATAACGCGCTCTCTTTTTCTTTTCTGTATTTTTCCAGTGCCGCAAGGTATTTGCTTGAAAGCTCCATAGTGTACCGCTGACGTTCCTCGTAGGACAGGGTTTCGAAATATTCCCTGTCGGTCAGTCTGCCTATTGCGTCGGAGGTTTCTCCGTACTCGTCTAAAAGCTTTTTGACCTTTAAATAGAATTCGTCCTCCGCCTCGCCGCGGATAACGCTTTTGACTTTATCGTACAGGTGTGATTTTACTTTGCCGGCGTTCTTGCCGTTTTTTTCCGCTTCGCGCGCGGTGGTATCCACATCCTCCTTGCACCTCCGCCAGAAGTCGGTGCCCAACCGCCGTTTTGCCTGTTTTGCAATTGCCTTTATATCGTCCATTATACACCTTACAACAACTTATTCACGCCGTCTACATTTAGCGTGTTTTTGCGACATATATTTCAATGAAAAAACTCTACCGAAGTTTCAGCTTTGGTAGAGTTTAAATTTTTCAGTTCTTGTTTCTCTTTCTTGCGGCTTCGCTCTTCTTGCGCCTCTTTACGGAAGGAGATTCGTAAAATTCTTTCTTTCTGAGGTCGCCGATGATACCGTCGCGCGAGCACTTTCTCTTAAATCTTCTGAGTGCGCTTTCTACGGATTCGTTTTCGCCTACTCTGATAGTTGACATAGCTTTATTCACCTCCTCTCGTTTAAAGATTTTTTGCATAAAACCAAAACGCTTACAAATTATACCAAAGCACGCGGCAAAAAGTCAAACGAATTGCGAGTGAATTTTCCGTAAATTTTGTTTACTTTTTTATAGCCCTATCGCAGCGTAGATGACGTTGATTACTATACCCACGATTACCGCTATTGCGTACAGTGAAATTACGAGAAGGATATTCCTTTTTATCTTTTTAGTGTTCTTTAAAAGCACCACCAGCCCCAGCCCCGCATTGGTGCACAAGCCCGCGATGCAGCTGCCGAAGGTTATACCGCCCTTGACGAAGGTTTCGGTAATGACCGTGGACGACGCGCAGTTGGGAATAAGCCCCACCGCCGCGGTGATAAACGGCTGGATATACGCGCCGCCTATCAGCCCCTTGGCAATGGTTTCCTCGCCCACCTCCGCGATAATGAAGCCGAGCACGAGGTTTACTATCAGTATAAACGCCGTGACCTTTAAAGCGTGCAGAAGCGGCTCGACGATATACAGTCTGACGGAGGACTTGCCCGCGTGGTCGTGACCGCACGAATATGAGGTGATTTCGCCCGAGTTGCCGTACAGCGGCTGAACGTCCGCGTGCCTGTCGGGTATAATCAGATTGATTAAATATCCTGCCGATACCGCGACGAGCAGTTTAATTAAAATGAGCGGAAGAATGGACTGCGCCGCCTGTGCGCTGAGCGGACTGTTGACGAGCAGAATGATAAGCGCTTCGTCGCTGGTTGCAAGAAACACCGCCATAATCGTGCCCGTGCGGATAAGCCCCGAATCGTACAGTCTTGCCGCCATAACCGAAAAACCGCACTGCGGAACAAGACCCGTTGCACTGCCGATAAGCGGCGCAAGCGGACCCTGAAGCGCACGGCGGCTCTTGGCGGCGGTCGTGCCGTTTTCCAAAAGCTCGATGAGCATATATATTATTAAGATAAACGGGAATACGATGAGCGTATCCTTTAATGCGTCGAGTACAACTTCCAATTGGGCACCTTATATACGGCGTTTAAAACCGTAGTACTGTTATTGCCTTAAACGGGTACTTTTATACCTTTAAAGATTGCACCGCCGAACTTATCGGCGGCGCAATCGGTTTTTTGTTATCTTTTCTTCTTTTCTTCCTTTTTGGGAAGGCTGAACTTTTTCTTCAACGCCTCCTCCTCGGCGTAACCGAGGGGAACGAAATCGGCGTCCGCAAAGTCGGTCTTTTGGTAGCCCTCGTCCCTTTCGAGAAGCGTCAATCTCGTATCCGCGTCGAACACGAACACTCTCGTCATATCGGCGCACAAGGTAACGCTGTCACCCTTTTTAACGCCCTCCGCTTTGACTACGAACGAAAGCTTTCCGCCGCAGTCGCAATCCGCGTAAGTCGTGCCGGCGATCTCCTCCACGGTGCCTGCCGTCCCCTTTATAAAGCCGTCCGCGCCTACGGTCATATCCTCGGGGCGGATACCCAGAATAATCTTTTTGCCCGTGCCTGCGTATTCGTCCAGCGAAGCAAAACGCTTTACTATATTCTCGGGCAGAGGGAAGCGCACGCCGCCGCTCACCGCATACACATTGTCGCCGTCCTTTTCCACCGTCGCGCCGTTTACGAAGTTGACCGTGGGCGAGCCGATTGTGAAAGCAACGTATGCGGTTGCGGGATAATCGTAGAGGTTTGCAGGGGTATCGACCTGCTGCAGGAAGCCTTCGCGCAGCACTACCATTCGCGTAGCCATAGTCAACGCCTCGTTGACGTTCTTGCTTGCGTACACGAAAGTGCCGTTCATTCTCACCTGTAAATTTATGAGCACGGAGCGCAGTCTTTCCCTGACGTCGGGGGATATGCCCGAAATGGGGTCGTCCAGAAGATAGAGCTTAGGCTCCCTGACTATCGCCCTGCCGAACGCAGCCTTCTGCTTCTGCTCTGTGGTGAGAACCTTGGGCTTGCGGTAGAGCACGTCGGTGAGCCCTAAAATTTCCGCCGCCGCCTTGACGCGCTGCTCTATGACCGTGTTGCTAGTCTTTCTTATCCTCAGACCGTACGCCATATTCTCGAAAATATTGAGCGAGGGATAGAGCGTATTGCCCTGGAATATCATTGCGACGTCGCGATCGCGCGAGCTCTCCTGCGTGACGTCCTTGTCGCCCACTATAATCTGTCCCTCGGTGGTTTCGTCCAGACCCGCTATCAATCTTAAAAGCGTTGTCTTGCCGCTCTTTTCACCGCCGACTACGGCGACGAATTCGCCGCTCTTGAGTTCCAGATTGACCTTGTACAGCGCAAGCGCGCCCGAAGGATATATTTTGCTGACCGATTTAAGTTGTAAATTTGCCATTGTTTGCTCTCCCTTTTGACAATCATACCACAAAAGCAAATTTTTACCAACCTCTACGCGCTTGTTTTATCAAAAAAATCGTAAAATTTTTGCAGGCGCGCATAAAGCCGCCCCGCGCGGGCGGATAAATTGTTGCAAAGAGGGGCGCGGTGCGGTACAATATAATTATGAACGCGAAAAATTGCGACGCCGAAATGAAGAAGATTATTGCGGGACTGGACGGCGCAAAGCCGCGCCTTTTGCTGCACGCCTGCTGCGCGCCCTGCTCCTCCGCCTGTCTGGAAAGACTGCACTCCCACTTCGGCGTGACGGCGTTTTTCTATAATCCCAACATAGAGGACGAAGAATATTTTAAGCGCAAAGCCGAGCTCATCCGCTTTATAAACGAAACGGGCTGGGCGGGCATATGCGACTGCGAGCACGACACCGCCGTGTACTATTCCGCGGTTGAGGGAATGGAAAGCTACCCCGAGGGCGGCGAGCGGTGTGCGGCGTGCTTTAAGCTTCGCCTCGAACGCACGGCAATTGAAGCTAAACGCAACGGCTACGACTACTTTGCCACCACCCTCACTTTGAGCCCGTTGAAGAACGCGGAGCTTATAAACCAAATAGGATACGGGCTTGCGGAAAAGTACGGCGTTAAGTGGCTGCCCAACGATTTCAAAAAGGCGGACGGATATTTAAGAAGCCTGCAGCTCAGCAAAGAGCACGAATTGTACCGCCAAAATTACTGCGGGTGCGTATTCTCGCTGCCAAACACTTGATAAAAATTTTAAAGAGTGTTAAACTATTTATGACTTTATGCGCATAAAAAGGAAAAGCTTATGGATATAAACAGATACTCTCCGAGTTATTCGGTAACCCAGAAACATATGACCAAGCTTGCCGATTACTCCACCGAGGAGTTGTTCGAACTGCTGTACGCCACGCGGCAGATGAAGGCGAAGTTTGCGGCGCACGAAAACACTGCGATTCTGCGGGGCGTGACAATCGCGCTCCTCTTCGGCGATTCTTCGCTGAGAACGCGCTCCGCGCTGGAAATAGGTATTAAACAGCTGGGCGGCGACAGCGTAAATCTGCCTTACAGCGAAAACGATATGCGCGCGGGCGAGAACATAAAGGACGTTGTAAACGTAATTTCGCGCTACGGCGTGGGCGCGCTTATCACGCGCGGCATTGCCCAGTCCGAACTCGAAAGCTTTGCCGAAGTTTCGCCCATACCCGTAATAAACTCCACCAACAGCGATTTCGTGCCTATGCAGGCGCTCAGCGATTTGTACACTATATGGGAGCGCAAGAAAAAGCTTGAAGGCGTAAAGCTTGCGTATATCGGCAAGGGCACCAATGTTGCGGCTTCACTTTTAATGGGCGCGGTCAAGTGCGGTATGGAGGTTGCGGTTGCAACGCCCGAAACCTTTACCGTTAAGACCGAGCACCTTGAAAGGGCGGAGCAATACGGAAGCATTACCATTACCGACGACCCCCTGTTTGCCGCAAAGAATGCGGACATAGTTTATACCGACAGCTATCACTACCACTCCCAGCTTTCCGAGGAGGAGGCGACGGCGCTTGCCCCCTACAAGGTGAACAACCGCATTATGGCGGTTGCCGCGGGAACGGCTATATTTATGCACCCCCTGCCCGCGCGCCGCGGCATAGAGGTTGCGCCCGAGGTTATAGACGGAAAGCAGAGCATAGTCTACGAGCAGGCGGAAAACAAGCTGCACGCCATTAAGGCATTGCTTGCACTGCTTATAAAGTAAAATTCAAAACAGAAAAATCAAAGACCGCGCAACGGTTAAGTTGCGCGGTCGCTTTTTGTTTTATTGAAATTTTCAGTTGTCCTGCGGGCGGCGCAGTGTTACCGTGACAATCTCGGGACGGTTGAAAAGGCGCAGCGGACACTGAGAATTGCCGAGCCCGCGTGAAATTACCTGACGCATATTGCCGCACGCGTGCACGCCCGAAGTGTATTTGGGGAACAGTCCCTGCCCCGGCGAATAGAAGCCTATTTTAGTAAAGGGCAGCCGCCACTGTCCGCCGTGCGCGTGACCGCAAAGGGTCAGGGAGTAGCCCGCCATTGCGTACTTGTCGATATACTGCGGCAGATGCGCCAGCAGAATATTAAACCCTTCTCCGTCGTTCAGTTTATAGAATCTACCGCCCTTGATATGCGCGCAGTTTACCCCCGTTATCTTAACGCCGAACGCCGATATACTCTCGTCGTCCAGCACGGTTGCGCCCGCCTCTTTTAGCTGTTTGGATAATGCGCGGTAGCGCGTGCTGCGCATTTCGTGATTGCCGCTGACGTAGTACACAGGCGCGACTCTGCTAAGCTTTTCGCACGCCTCCGCGGCGACCTCTATATCGCGCTCGCGGTACTTGTGAATGATGTCGCCCGTGATTGCTATAAAGTCGGGGTTGCACTCCTTCACGCGCCTTATAAGCCACTTATTGCCCTTGCCGAAACGCTTGCCGTGCAGGTCGGAAAGGTGCACGATTTTCAGCTCCTTTTCGGGCGCGTCCGCACTTTCTATAACGTAGTCGGAGCGTGTTATGCAGTTGTTCGAAAAGAGCACGAATGCGGCGGTAAGGAGTATAAAAAGCACGCATCCGACGCAAATCAACGCGATATATAGCGGTTCCATTTAACTTTTTGCAATTATCCTGTAAATATTTTTGCCCATATCCGAAAAGCGTTTTTCGTGTTCTGTGACAATGTTTTCGGGGTCGGCAAGCGCGGCTAAGTCCTCGCACTTTTCCAAAATTTCATAGCCGCACTCCGCATAGCTTTCCAGCGAAAAGCGGTAAAAATCGCCGTCGTCCGTCTTCTGCACTATTTCGCCGCCTTCCTTTAAAAGCGCTCTGTACATATTTAAAAAGCGCGGATGTGTAAGGCGCTGTTTGACGTAGCCGAGCTTGGGCAGAGGGTTGGAAAAGTTGAGATAGATTTTATCTACCGACTCCTCCTTCACGTAGCGCGGCAGCACCTCGGCGGCACTGTTTATGAAGTGAACGTTTTTAAGATTTTCCGCCTTAGCCCTTTCCACCGCCTCTATCAAAACGTTGGAAATTTTTTCGACGGCAACGAAGTTTATTTCGGGGTAACGCGCCGCGAGCTCGCAGACGAATTTGCCCTTGCCGCAGCCTATTTCCAAGCGGACGGGGTTGGAGTTTTTAAAGAGCTTTGAAAAGTCAAGCTCCTCCCTCTCCGCGGCGGCGTGCTTCATATTCTTATCGGTCAGATCGGCTACGGTAAGTATATCGCCGCAGGCTGACAGTCTTTCGTCCAGGTGTGATTTTCTGTGCATTCTCATAAGCGGAATTTTATCACATACCGCCCCTGCGTTGCAAGTGAAATGCGCACGGGTTAATTTTATTTTTATTTTAACGACGCGCGTTTTATTCCGCGCGCGGCAACTTATAAGTATTCAGAGTCGGGTGAAAATAATTTTGAAAAGGAGAAAATTTTGACCATAATACAAATTATAGACACCTTTACTTTTTACGGTCTGGACGTGATTGCGCTTGCCGCGGCAACCTGCGTTTTGGTGCAGCTTGCAAAAATCACGCTCTTTAAAAAGAGGCAGAAGCGCGCGCTCACATTCCTTCCCTTTATTGTGGGAAGTGCGCTGTACGCGGGCTATGCCGCGCTGTTGCATCTGAGCTTTAAATTCGTTGCCGACAACTACGTGGAGGTTATAGAACACGGTTTTGCCGTGGGCGCGCTTTCCACCGTAATCTACATCTGGTACGAACAGTTCGTGCGCGGCAAAAAGAGCGTGAGCGCGACCGAGGGCGTGATTGCAACGCTGATTGAGGGCTACGTTCCCGACGAGCAGACGGAGAGCATAGCCGCGCGCATAGCGCAGGCAATCGAGCGCGACGTGACGGGTGACGGTGCGAAAAAGATTGCCGACATCCTTTCCGAAAATCACCCCGAAGAGGTGACCGAAAAGGACATTAAAATGCTGTCGCGTTTAATAATAGAAACGCTTGCGCATATCAGCATAGCATAAACTTACCGTAAAAAAACAGCTCGGGCGGGGCGCGAATTTTTCGCGCCCCGCCTCTGCTTTTTACCGTTTGAACGGCATATATACCGCAGTCAACGCGGTTTTTGCCGCTTTATAGCGAACTTTTAAGCTTTACGGAGGTTTTTACCGTGACGTCGTTATACAGCCCGTCGGCGTACTGCTCGTACTTGCCGTAGTAGTTTTTATACAGCATTGTGCGCAGTCCGAAAATATCGCATTCGAGTGTGCGCGCGCTTTCGAAAAGCGATTCGAACAGTCCGCTTACGGTCTCCTCGCCCGCCCTTAAAACTTCGGGCTTTACTCTTTCCGCCTTTGCGTATTCGGTAGAAAAACCATTCTCTTCGTCCTGCACCTTGGCGGTCGATTTAAAGCTGAATTCCACGACGGGCGAGCCGTCCTCAATCTTTAAATCCACGCCGCCCTTGCAGTCCCTCAGTCCGAGAACGCGTTCCTCGTCACCCGAGCCGCTCTCCAAAAACGCGTGCTTGACGTCGCTGAACAGAAGGTTGAGCGCAAAGGTCTGCTTTTCGTCAAGCACACCCTTGCAATAGCCGTCGGCAAATACCGCGCACTTGTTGCAGGTAAGCTCGCTCTCCTCGCACTGACCTCCGGCACCGCCGCCGCTTCCGCCGGAGCCGCCGCCTTCGCCGCCTCCTTCACCGCCGCCGCTCTCTTCCAGAATTCCGTTTTCAAGGAAAGGCATATAGGCGCACGCGCTCTTGGAAAACAGCTTTTCGCCAAGCTCTTTTACGGTGGTTGCCGCCACGTTGCCCGAAGCCTGGGCTTCCGACGAGAGCAGCTTGTCTATGACGTCGGTAGCAGAATTGCCGCACGGGAATTGTTGGGCAATCAGCTCGGAAGCCTTACCCTCGCACGCCGCAACTCTGAGCGTCAGCCCCGTATATTCGTTGCGGTAAAAGTAATCCAACAGTTCGGTTAGATCTCTTTGGAAACAGCTTTCACCCAGCACTATCAGCTTACAAAAGACCATTTTGGGATAGAAGCCCGTTTTAACGTTGACCTCGTTCAACGCCGCGGCAACCGTAACCCCCTTGCCCGTCACCACGTTGAACTTGGTGTTTTCGCCGTTTTCGGCAGGCTGGGGAACGGCAAGCTGTGCGGTGAGGACGACCTCGTCCTCCTCAATATCCAGCGCAACGCCTATGACTACCGAAGTCTTTCTTAAATCGAGCAAGCCGAAATCGTTTGTGAAAAACAGAAAGGCGAGCGCGGCAAAAACCAGAAGATATATCACGCTGAGCGCGTATTTCAAGCGGGGTCTTTTCATTTCTTCGACCTCCTTCTCAGCGCCCAGGCGAGCACGGGTATAAGATAAGCGAACAGCACCGCGGGTATCCACAGCCAGTCGCCCGCAATTTTTTGCAATACCGAAAAATTATTGTTTGCAAGAAAGGTAATGGCAATCAGCACCGCGTTTGCGCACAGCGAGTACACGATACGCCAGTTTTTATTGAAGGTCAGACACAGACAGTGCACGCACGCCTGAACGTTTAAAACTATTGCGAACAGCACCACGAGGTCGAACGCGTACACAACGAACAGGTCCACCCTGCCGACAAAGCCGACTATGGGGAAGAACACCGAGATGTTGTTTACGAGGAAGGAGCGCGTGGGCGTGAGCGGTCCGTACAGCGCATAGAACGAAGCCATAAGCGCAATGACCGCAAGTCCGCCCGCAACGTAGGAAATCGTGAGTTTTGCGGCGTCACCCTTTTTATATTTGTAGTGACCCATAAACATCAACAGGAACGCGCTTTCCGAAAAGCGGAAGGTCGAAGATAGGCTCAGCCCCGCCACGTTCAAAACGGGTTGGCGCATAATGGGCAGAAGGTTGGTAAAGTCCCCCTCCGCAACCGACATAATGAGAAAGCACGCTACGGTGAAAATGAACACGGGGAAGCACATATCCGCGCATCTACCGACGTTGGTGAACGACTTTACGCCCGCGTATACCGAAAAGATAAAGAAGGGCAGAAAGACTATCAGCGACGGTATGGTGTCGTAGAAAGCGTCGTGCACCAAAAGCTGCTGTTCGTTCATAGGCACCACGGCGGAAGCAAGGAAATAGAGCGCGAAGAACGCGTAGATTATTCTTGCCGCAACGGTGCCGAAGGTGTTTTGCAAAAGCTCGAAAAAGGATTTATCCGTGCGCGAGCTAAGAAAGGATACCGACCAGATTATGATGGTCTGCAACACCAGGTTGAACAGCGTGGAAAATATGAGCGCATTGCCCACCGCGCTTGCGGCGTTTGTGGGATATAGAAGCAGTTTTGTTGCCGCGTTGTACGCGACCAGTATAAAGCAGATTTGCCTTACCGAAATTTTGTCCTTCATTTCTTTGACTTTAACCTCACTTGGTTTTGAGTTTTCAATACGCGCGGACGCTTGTCAAGCGTATACAGATTGGACTTGTAAAGACTGTCCCGCATATCGCTTGCAATGAGCGGCGCATAGGGCGCAAGCAGCGGCACGCCGTAGTCCTGCTCGGTGACCAGATAACACATAATAAACGCTATTGCAATCACCAGACCGAAGGTACCAACGGAGCCGGCAACTATTAAGAACAACAGTCGCAGCGTCGTGGAGGTTTCCACGAGGTCGGGCACGGTGTACAGACATATTGCCGAAAACGCTATTATGATGACTGCGGGCGTAGATATAATTCCCGCCTTTACCGCCGTATCGCCGAGCACCAGCGCGCCCACTACCGACAGAGCCAGACCGACGTACTTGGGCATTCGTATGGAAGCTTCGTTTAGTACTTCCAGCACGAACAGCGTAAAGAATATTTCCACGCTCGGCGACAGCGGTATGCCCGCCACCGAGCTTGCTATTTTAAATAGTAGCTGTGCGGGAATAAGCTCTATTTTGAACAGCTGTGCGCACACGTATATTGCGGGCATCAGTATGCCGAGTATGACAGCCGTCAGCCTGAGTATACGCAGTATGGTCGAACGGTAGCTGACCGCGTAGTAGTCCTCCGCCGCCTGAAAATCTTCCACCAGCATATACGGCACGGTGAGCGCGATGGGCGAGCCGTCAACTATGATTCCCACCCTTCCCTCGCACATCTTCGCGCAGAAAATGTCGGGCTTTTCGCAGGTGGCGTTGCGCTTGAAAAGCGATTTGGGGCGCTCCGAAATAAAGCCTGAAACGTAGGACGAATCGGGTACAATATCTATTTCGTTGGCTAATATCTGCTTTTCAATCTTTTCGGGCAGTCCCTTGGGGCAGATTCCGTCCAGATAGCAAATCGCCACAGCCGTCTGGCTTTCGTCGCCGACGGTTATGGTTTTCACCAGAAATTTGTCGCTCTTTACTCGCTTTCTCACAAGTCCCAGATTGACCTTTATATCCTCGGTGAAGCCCTCTCTCGGTCCCTTTACGGTGACCTGTGTGGGCGGCTCCGCAACCGAGCGGCCGGGGGGATTTTTAACGCCTATTATATAAAAGCTCTTTTCTTCGTCTATAAACAAGACGGCGTTTCCGTCCGAGATATTCTTTATGGCGTCCGCCTTGTTCTTGCCGTCCTTGACGTCGGGCGAGGCGAGCAGCTTTTTAATTTCCTCCGCAGAGGCGTCCTTGTCGGCGGCGCGCAGCGGTTTTATGACCAGCTCGCCGATCATATTTTTGTCAACTATTCCGTCGGCGTAGATGCAGGCGAACTTCTTGCCCGAGAACGCGTCGAACTCGAAAACCAGAATATCCTCCGAGGGGAGTTTTTTCTTTATCTCCTCTATTCTTTCTTTAAGTGCATAATTCATACCGAAAATATTTTTTGCAATAATTTTATAAAAATACTTGACAGTGCATACTATGTAATGTATAATATTAGGCGAAGCGAGGTATTGAAGCGTGGACGCACAGATAAAAAAAGGAGTGCTTGACGCCTGCGTATTGTACGCGATAAGCAAGGGCGAAAGTTACGGATACAAGATAATAATAGATTTGCAGGGCGTAATAGAAATATCCGAAAGCACGCTGTACCCCATCTTGAAGCGGCTTGAAGCGGGCGGCGCAGTTACGACCAGAACAAAGGAATTCAACGGCAGGCTGAGGCGGTACTATAAGATTACCCCCGCAGGTCTTGATAAACTAAATGAAAGCAAAAGGGATTTTGAGGCGATAAATGCAATATATCTCAAAATTTTCGGTGGAAAGAAATGACTTATATTAAATGGAAGGACGAAGTTGAAAGCTATCTTGTGGGTATGCCGCAGGACGAAAAACAAAAGCTCTTTTCATACTTTTCGGAAATGTACGCCGACAAGCGCGACGCGGGCATCAGCGAGGAGCAGATTATAGAGGAATTCGGCGCACCCTACGACGTTGCTCGCCGCATACTGGAAAGCGGCAAGGACGGCGAAAAGAGCGAGCCGCAGGCAAAAGTTTCGAGCGGCGGAAATTATAACTACAATTATTATAATTACAACTACGGCGGTGCGCCGCAGGGCGCACCTTCGCCCAACCCCGCGCCTCCTCCCGCTCAACCCGCGCAACAGCTTGTTCAGCCGATATGCGTTCCGCAACCGCAACCGCAGCCGCAACCCCAACCCCAACCGCAGGCAACTGCGCAGGCGCAACCGAAAAAGCAGAGCGCGGGGCATATAATCGCAAGTCTGATACTCGTTGTGATAATGCTGTGGGCAACGGCGTTTATGATAGGCGCACCTTTAACCGCTATCGTGGAAGGTTTTATATCCCTGGGCGCAACGATAGGTATGCTTGCGTCCTCCTCCTGCACGGCGGGTGTAGGCGTTGCAAGCATAGGAATGGGTTTGATATACGTGGGCGGCGGTTTGATATTACTTGCCCCGCTGAGTTTACTGACTCACTTCCTCTGGAAAAAACTCACTAATTTCATAAAAGGAGCTTAAAACATATGAACGCTTGGAAAATATTTTTGTCTATCGGCATAGTGATATTTGCCGTCGGATTAGCTTTATTCATTACGGGCTGGGCTTTGAACGGCTGGAGGTTCAGGGTCGAATACGAAATGAATACCTTTAACTCGACCGAGGAAAACTCCACGCTCGATCTGAGAATTTCGGCAGGCTCTATTGCCGTGGAATTTTACGACGGCGAAAATATCGAAGTCACCTACCCCACTTCCATAAATTACGGATACGAAGTGAAAGAGAAGGCTGGCACGCTTAAAGTTACGCCCGTAAACCGCGTGCACTTCAACTGGTTCGGCTGGAGCGATATTCCCACCGTTACGGTCAAGGTTCCGAACGGCAATGTTATGGATTTAAAGCTTGACTTATCGGCGGGCGCGGCAACGGTTGCAGGCGGGGAATACGGCGACGTGCGCATAAGTATGTCGGCGGGCTCAACAACCGTAGGCAACATTAAATGCCGCGATTTGAAAACGCACCTTTCCGCAGGGAAAGCCACCATAAGCGGTGCGGAGTGCTCCTCGCTGGATGTGGACCTTTCGGCGGGCACAGCGGACGTAAGCAACGTGGTCTGCGACAAGATAGACGTAGACCTTTCGGCGGGCTCGGTAAGGTTATCGGTTATCGGCGACAAGAGCGAGTACTCGATTTCGGTTGACAAGTCGGCGGGAAGCTGCAACCTTGTAAATCAATCGGGAAGCGTTGCGGGCAAAAAGATTGACGTAGACCTTTCGGCAGGCTCGGTTGACGTGACGTTTAAAGATTGACACAGTCACAAAAAAATGATAAAATACAGCCTTGTAAAGAGGCTGTATTTTTTATGCAAAAGATTGATTTCGATTCTACCTATTTCAACCCAAAAGACGTATTGGAATGCGGACAGATTTTCCGCTTCGAGCCGTATAAAGAGGGCTATAAAGTCTTTACTACGGACAAGGCTTGCTACGTTTATACCGACGGCAAAAAGACGGTTATCGAGTGCGAGAACCCCGACTATTTTCACGAATTTTTCGATTTGGGACGGGAATATGCGGCGGTTAACCGCAAAATACGGGATTTTAACGTGCCCGTGCTTACCCGCGCGTGCGAGCTTGGCAAGGGCATAAGGCTTTTGAACCAGGACGCCGAGGAAATGATTTTTTCCTTTATAATTTCGCAGAACAACAACATTCCGCGCATAAAGGGAATTATATCCCGCATATGCAGAGAGCTGGGCGAAAAGCGCGATTTCGCTGGCGAGGAATACTATACCTTCCCCACCGCCGCCACTCTTGCGCAAAGGGACGCCGCGTTCTATAAAGCTTTGGGCGCGGGCTACCGCGACGCGTTTATTGTGGAAACGGCAAAGCGCATTTCCGCCGAGGGCATCGACAAATTGAAAGAGCTTGACGCGGCATCGCTTAAAAAGGAGCTTTTGTCCTATCACGGCATTGGTCCAAAGGTTGCCGACTGCGTGTGCCTGTTCGGCTTCCACAAGTCGGCAAGCTTTCCCGTGGACACCTGGATAGAAAAGATATACCGCGAGGACTTCGGCGGCACGCTTAAGGACCGCAATAAAATAAACGCATACTTCACGGAAATGTTCGGAGAATATTCGGGGTTGGTTCAGCAGTATTTATTTTACTGTAAACGGGAAAACTTATAATATGCCCGATTATTTTTCCCACGCTATATGCGCACAGAAAATTCTTGAAAATTGCACGAAAGACGTAAAGAGCAAAATTTCCGACCACACCCTCTATATGCTGGGTGCGCAGGGCGGCGACGTGTTCTTTGCCTATAAGCTCAACTTTAAAAAGACAAACCTGGGGCGCAAGCTGCACCGCGTGAACGTAGTTGAACTGTTTGAAATTTTAAAGGACACGAACGCCAGCTACGCCGCAGGCTTTGCCACGCACTATGCGCTGGACTGCACCCTGCACCCCGCAATATACGCCTTTGAAAACGGTACGAAATCGCCCCTCGCCCATATGAAATTCGAAAACGATTTGGGGCTGTATATAAGCCGCAAATTCGCGCAACCCCGCAATATATTGCCGCGCGAAAAGGTTACGGGCGCGACTTTCGCCCTTTACGACTGCATCGTCAAGGTCGAACCCGAAGTCACCGTGACGGGCGTGGAACGCTGCTTAAAGCGCCACTTTTCCTACACGCGCGCACTGCTTAAAAGCAAGAAGCAGGAGTTTTCCATAAACTACGATTACCGCTCGCTTTCGGGCGCGGTAGACGACGCCGTTTCGCTGGGCGCGGAGTGCGTTAAAGCGGTGACTGACGGCAAAGTGCCGGTTGAGCTGTTTTCCAAATCCTTCCTGGAAAAATAGTCCTCACCTTTGCCCAAAAGCCATTCCTCGTTCGCGCCGTCCGATAATTCGTCGTCAAACACCCTGTCGTAAAAGGAATGTTCCCCCGCCTGGGCGTACAGTTCGTCCTGCGTGATTTCGTCGGCAACGCCGTTGTCGTACAGCTGCAACACCAAATAACGCTTGTCGTCCAGCCGCTTGAATGCGTCCTTGTACGTCAGGTTTTTATCGCACAATACGTACTTGACCTCTATCCCCCTACTGAGCTTGCCTTCCGACGAGAAGTTGATGAGCTCCGCCGAGGGGGCTTTTTCTATTGCCGAACAGACGAGGAAGAGCGCGAACATTATAAGCGTGGGATTGTAGCCAGAAAAGAAGAACGCGACGAAAAGAGCCGCCGCACACAGCGAGGCTATCAC
The DNA here is from genome assembly GCA_029066845.1 of Clostridia bacterium. Lineage (GTDB taxonomy): Bacteria > Bacillota > Clostridia > Christensenellales > Borkfalkiaceae > Coproplasma. Next base: position 208,217 of record JAIEFR010000017.1, read on the forward strand.
CTTTAAAATTATTAAAGCCGTGCGCTTTTTGAACAGCTTTGCAAGCACGCACCCCGCCACTCTGCCGCCGTCCAGCGGATACGCGGGCAAAAGGTTCACGACAAGCATTGCAAGGTTTGCCTGCATAACGGTATCGGTGTAAGCGTAGCTTTCGGGGAAAAACCACCACAGCCCCGCAAGCGCCACGCATACCGCCGCGTTGACAAGAGGACCCGCCAAAGCAAGGCGAATCTCGTCCCCCGCGCGTATGCCTTCCACGTCGCACATAGCCGCCGCGCCGTATGGCATAATCTTGACCGTCTGACACTTGAAGCCCATTTTTGCGGCGCAAAAAATGTGACCGCTCTCGTGCAGGAGTGCGGTCACAAGGCAAATGAGCGCCGACGGCAGACCGCCGAACAGCGCACAAAACAGCATTGTCGCAAAGAACAGCGGATGTATTTTTACCTTCACGAATTCCAGACGGGCACCGCGCCTGACAGCGTGTAGCAGTTGAGCAAGGTCTCGCCGTCGTACATACTTACGCGAACCTCGTTTTCGCCCTTGGAATATGCGAAAGGCAGATTGGATTTAACAGCCTCGCCGACCGACGCATATACTGTATCGAGCCCGGTAATTACGCTGCAGAACTGCGAGGTATGCGCAATCTTAACCGTGTAAAGACCGTTCTGCTCGGTAACGGACGAAACCTCGCCGTCGCATACGGGATATACGGTAGCCTGCTGGGTGAAGTGGATAACGCCGTCGTCGGTGACTGCGATTTCCGCCTCGGAAAGGTCGCTTATTACGGAGGTAAGCGTGAAGTCCTTATAATCGGCTTCCTTCTGCTTTACCGCGGTAAGGCTGCCCATAAAGGTGTTGATAGCCGTGTTGGGCACGAATACGTTGGTCAAAAATATTCCCGCCGCAATAAGGCACGCTGCCGCCGCTTCCGCCATTAAAATTTTGCCTGCGGTACCCATCTTTTTCTTTTCCTTGACGGGCGCGGTGAGGTCTTCGGTCTGCACGTAGCCAATATTATCCTGCGGATAGTATGCGGATGCGTCGCCAACGCGTTCGTTCACGCTGTCCACTACCATATCCTTTAAATCGTCCGCGGGCTTCGCCTTGCGCGAAAACAGACTTTTCTTTTTGACGACATTGACTGTGCTGACGGGTATTTCCAACATTTGTGCGTATTCCAAGCCTTCATTCATAATTCGTACTCCTTTTACATTTAACCGTTTTCGGGTTAAGCCCCTTGCCTACCCTATCCTAAATATACGCTGCGGACAAGCATTTAAGAACAAAAAAAGACGACCGAATAAAATTTTTCGGTCGCAATTTTTTTACAGTATATGTTTCGGGTTACGAAAGCGTTACTTTCAGCTGTTTCGAAAGGGCGGCAAACTGCTCGGGCGAGAGCGCCTCGCCCCTGATTCCCTCGGCAAGATTACAGGCGGCTATAACGCTTTTAGCCTGCTCTCGCGTCAGCGAAAAGGAGTTGACGAGATTGTTTTCCAAAGTCTTGCGGCGCGCGGAAAAAGCGGCGCGCACGGTCTTTTTATAAAGGTCGGTATCCTCCACGTCCAGACGGCGTTCGCACAGGTCAATGCGCACCACCGCGCTGTCCACGTTGGGGCTGGGCGTAAAGCGTTCCCTGCCCACCTTTTCCAGCAAGGAACACGTGCCACGCAGAGCAACGTTTGCCGTAATCGCGCCGTAGTCTGGCGTGTCGGGCTGCGCGCACAGCCGCATCGCGACTTCCTCCTGCACCATAACCGTGAGAGATTGACATTTCTGCGAATTCTCGACAAGCGCCATTATGAGCGGCGTAGTAATATAATAAGGTAAATTAGCCACCACCTTATATGGCGGCAGAGTCTTTTCCAGCTCGTCTATGCGCACGCGCATAAAATCCTTGAAAATTATTTCAACGTTGTCAAGCCCCGCAAGCGTTCTGGAAAGTACGGGGCGGAGAGTGTTGTCTATCTCGTAACCGTAAACCTTCTTTGCGGCGTTTGCAAGCGCGCGCGTGAGCGTGCCCGCGCCGCAGCCTATTTCTATTACGGTGGTATCGCTGTCCACGCCCGCGCCGCGCACTATGCGTTCAAGCAGTGCGGTATCCGAAATAAAGTTCTGTCCGAACTTTTTCTTGAACGAAAAGCCGCTGCCGGCAAGCGTAGATTTAAGCCCGTCTTTTTCCATAAATTTCCTCCGCGCACGGCGTATATCCGCGGCGCAAATATAGATACTAAGTAACGTACCCCGCGGATAACCTGCGGGCATACCAGACAAAAGATTAAAAAAGCCGTGGCGTTTAACGCCGCGGCTTTCGGTTTTTCAGCCGAGTTTTTTAAACAGCCTGCAAGCGTTTTCCATAACCGCTTTTTGCACGGTTTCGGGCGTTAACCCCTTAATATCCGCTATGCAAGCGCAAATTTCGGGTATTGCAAGCGGCGTGTTGGGAAAAGTTCCGTACGCACTTGCAGGCGGCATATACGGACTGTCCGTTTCGGTAAGTATGCTTTCGAGCGGCAAAAGCGTAAGCGTGCGCTTGGCTTTTTTGTTGCTCTTCCAGGTGCTCGCGCCGCCGAACGAAAAGCTTAAGCCCAGCTTTAAAAACTCCTCCGCCATCTCCGTAGAATGTGAATAGCAGTGCATAAGCGCGCCGTTTTGCAAAAGGTGCTTATGCTCCGAAAGCAGCGAAAGCATATCCTCGGCGCAGTCGCGCGAATGTATCTGAACGGGCATTTTAAGCCTGTCCGCAAGCTCGAGCTGTGCGATAAACACTTCGCGCTGCAACTCCTTCTGCGTATCGGGATAGTGATAGTCCAGCCCGATTTCGCCCAGAGCAACGCACTTGGGATGCGCGCACAAACCGGCTATTGCGTCAAGGTCGCCGTCTTTATACTTCGAAAGCTCGGTGGGGTGAAAACCCGCGGTGAAGTAAACTCCTTCGTGCCCTTCCGCAATTTCCGCGGCGAGGCGCGAGGACGGTAAATCGAACCCGACGGTTATAATCCTGCCCACATCCTGCTCGGCGCACCTGTTTATAAGCGCGGAAATATCGCCGTAGTTTTCGTGGTCCAGATGACAGTGAACGTCTATAAACATTACGATAACAAGCTGCCGTCGGGCAAATCCTTTTCGGGCGAAACGACCGACAGCGTGCCGTCGGGTCCCTCCGCGCAGATAATCATACCTTCGGACAAAAGCCCTTTCATCTCTCTGGGCGGCAGGTTGGTGACGACGATTACCTTTTTGCCGACCATTTCCTCGGGCGTGTAGTACTTTGCGATGCCGCTTAAAACGGACAGCGTTCTGTTGCCGACCTTAATGGTTTCGTGCAGAAGCTTACTCTTTTTGACCGCCTCGCACGCGGTGACAAGACCGACCTGCATACGCACCTTAAAGAAGTCGTCGATAGTGATCTGAGGCACTTCCTCCTCTTCTTTAGCGGGCGCAGCCTCCGCCATTTGCGCGGCGGCTATTTTTTCTATTTTGCCCTTTATATCCTCGAAATTTATGCGCTCAAACAGCGTCTTGGGCTCTTTAGTCACGCAATATTCGGGGGTTAAACCGAATTTATCCAGTTTTTCGTACTGCCTTTCGCTTGTGCCCAGCTCCTTCAGAATGCTTGCGCACGTGTCGGGCATAAAGGGTTTTATAAGGTTTGCGCCTATTGCAATCGCCTCGCTGAGGTTGTACATAACCTGCTGCAAACGGGGCGCGTTCGCCTCGTCCTTGGCAAGCACCCAGGGCGCGGTTTCGTCGATATACTTGTTCGCCCTTCTGAACAGCGACCATATCTCGTCCAGCGCGTCGGCAATTTTGTACTCGTCCATTTTAGCCTGCATCTTGTCCCTTACCGAACGCACGGTATCGGCAAGCTCGCCGTCCACGGCTTCGCTGACGCCAGTGGGCGCAACCTTACCGCCGAAGTACTTGTTGGTCATTGCAACCGTGCGCTTGACGAGGTTGCCCAGAACGTTGGCAAGATCGGAATTGACGCGCTCGGTTATAAGCTCCCAGGTGATAATGCCGTCCGAATTGTAGGGCATTTCGTGTAGCACGAAGTAGCGCACCGCGTCCACGCCGAACATATTCGAAAGGTCGTCGGCATACATAACGTTGCCCTTGGACTTGGACATCTTGTCGCCGCCCTGCAACAGCCAGGTGTGACCGAATACGGTCTTGGGCAGCTCCACGCCCAGCGCCATCAAAAAGATAGGCCAGTATATGGTGTGGAATCTTATTATGTCCTTGCCGACGATATGCACGTCCGCAGGCCAGAAATCCTTGAACTTCTGCGAGGGGTTGTCCACGTCGTAGCCCAGCCCCGTGATATAGTTGGTCAGCGCGTCCAGCCAGACGTATACTACGTGGCGGCTGTCGAAGTCAACGGGTATGCCCCACTTAAACGACGTGCGCGAAACGCACAGATCCTGCAGCTTGGTCTTTAACGTGCCGCTTTCAACCGCCTTTAAAAGCTCCTCGTCGCTCTTGCCCACAAACTCGTCCGCAAGCAGGAAATTGTTCATCATCTCGTTCTTTCTTGCAACGGGCTGAATAAATTCGGGGTGGGATATTATGTGCTTAATCAGTCTGTCAGCGTACTTGCCCATTTTGAAGAAGTACGCCTCCTCCTTTGCGGGCTTTACCTCTCTGCCGCAGTCGGGACACTTGCCGTCCACAAGCTGGCTCTCCGTCCAGAAGCTTTCGCACGGAGTGCAGTAAAGCCCCTCGTACGACGACTTGTAGATGTCGCCCTGCTCGTAAAACTTTTTGAAAATCTTTGCAACCTGCCTTTCGTGGTCACTATCCGTCGTGCGGATAAACTTGTCGTAGGACACGTTCATCAAATCCCAGATCGACTTGATGGTGCCCGCGACGTCGTCAACGAACTGCTTGGGCGTAACGCCCTTGTCGGCGGCTTTAAGCTCCACCTTCTGACCGTGCTCGTCGGTGCCCGTCTGGTAAATGACCTCGTAGCCCTGCATACGCTTAAGGCGCGCGATTGCGTCGCACAGAATGACTTCGTAGGTGTTGCCGATGTGCGGCTTGCCCGACGTGTAGGTTATTGCGGAAGTTAAATAAAATGCGTTTTTCATATCTACAAAAATATATCATAAACTTAGCTAAAAGTAAATTGATTTATAGAATATTCGGACGCGCGGACAAATATTATTACTTTATGAACGCCATTTTTACGACAATTTTTTTGCTGTCTGCGGCGGTTATGTGTTTTACCGCTCCCGCCGACTTTCTGCCCGCTATGCTGGACGGCGGAATGAACGCCGCAAAATGCTGTCTGACACTGTTCTGCATATACGTCGTCTGGATGGGACTTTCTGCCGTAGCCGAGGACTGCCGCATAACCCAAGGCGCCGCAAAGCTTTTATCGCCGCTGTGCACCCGCCTCTTCAAAACAAAAAACAAGGAAGCGGTTGAAAGCATAACTATGAATATAAGCTGCAACCTTTTAGGAATAGGCGGCGCGGCAACCCCATACGCGGTTAAGGCGGTCAACGCGCTGGAAAAGGATAAAAACAACTACGCGCAGGAACTGCTGTTTATAATAAACGCCACGTCCATACAGCTCATTCCCACCACCGTAATCGCATTGCGCGCGGCGGCGGGCAGTACGGCGGCGTTCGATATTGCGATTCCCTCGCTTATAGCAACCTTCGTTTCGACTTTTACGGGCGCGGCGCTCTATATAGCGTTCAACAGGATTAAAGCAAAGCGCGCGGCAAAGGACAAAAGGGCAAAATGCAGTACGTAATACCCGTTATATTCATAGCCGTGCTGCTATGCGCGGCAATTAAAAAGGTGAACGTCTTTTCGTCCTTTTCGCGCGGCGCGGGCGAAGCCGTGAAGTTCGTTATGGGGCTGATTCCGCTGCTTGCCTGTACCTTTATTATGTGCGAGTTGTTCGAGCGTTCCCATTTATCCGACGCAATGTCCAGGGCGCTTTCGCCCGTCTTTTCGGTTTTGGGGGTGCCTTCCGAGCTTTCCAAACTGATACTTATAAAACCCTTTTCGGGCAGCGGCTCGCTTGCCTATCTTACGCAGATTATTTCCGAGCACGGCGCGGACAGCTACATATCGCGCTGCGCCTGCGTTTTGTACGGTTCCAGCGAAACGGTTTTTTACATATCCGTTGTATATTTTGCTAAATGTGAAAAAAAGCGCCGTCCCTTAGCAATTGCAATTATTTTGTTTGCAACTTTCATTTCGACAATCGTCGCCTGCCTTTTGTGCAGAATAATGTAAACTTATATCAACATTAAGGAATATTTATTCGCAAAAGTGAAGAAATGAAAAAATTTCACAAAAAATGTTGTGAATTAATAAAATAAAATTTCACAAAAAATTTTTTTATATTGTTTTACTTTTTTGTATAGTTTAGTATAATTATACACGTAGACGATATTTCGTCACATTAAATTGTTCATTCATTTTCCCCCTTATCATACGGAAGCGGCGTTAACTTCGGGTTAGCGTCGCTTCTGTTTTTATGATTAAAGGCGGCGCGCCCGACAGGCACGCCGCCTCTTCCTATTTTCTCTTTATCCTCTTATTCTTGCAACCGCTTCTTTAAGTATGCCCACCGTTTGGTCAACTTCCTCCTGCGTGTTGTACTTGCCGAAGGTGAAGCGCACCGCGCTCTTTACTCGGCTTTCCGGCAACCCCATTGCCGTAAGCACGTGCGAAGCCGTTACCGCTCCCGCGGAGCACGCCGAACCCGTGGACACCGCAACGCCCTTTAAATCGAGCGCAAACAGTATCTGTTCGCCGTCGCACCCGTCGAATGAAAGGTTGGCGTTGGAGGGCAGGCGGCTCATACTGTCGCCGTTCAGACTTACCCCCTCAATTTCCGTCACTACGCTCCGAATAAAATAATCGCGCAGAGCCGCAACATATTTATTGTTTTCCTCCGCGTTGGCAACGGCTTTTTCCAGAGCGTACGCCGCTCCTACCGCGCCTGCAACGTAAGTAGTGCCGCCGCGCAGTCCCCTTTCCTGCTTGCCTCCCGCAATCAGCCGTTCAAAACGACAGTCGGGGCGCATATACAGTCCGCCGAAGCCCTTGGGGCCGTAAAACTTATGCGCGGAAAAACCTACGCCGTCCGCCGGGAAGTTTTCAAAGGGAAGCACGCCCGCGGTCTGCACGCAGTCGCAGTAAAAGAAAACGCCGCGCTCTCTGCACACCCCGTAAATATCTTTAACGGGCTGTATAACGCCCGTTTCGTTGTTTGCCGACATAACGCCCGCAAAAACCGTATCGGGGCGTATTGCCTTATTTACGCTGTCCGCGCTGACTACGCCCTGCCCGTCCGGCTTGACGAGAGTGACATCATAGCCGTAAGCGCGCATATCCTCGGCAGCCGACAACAGCGCGGGGTGCTCTATTGCCGAAAGCACGATATGCCTGCCCTTATCGCGGTTGGCGGCGCACACGCCCTTTAAAGCGGTGTTGCCCGCTTCGGTGCCGCCCGACGTGAAATACAGCGAGTTGGACGGCACGCCCATAATTCTTGCAATGCCGTCGCGCGACGCAATTACGGCGTTTGCCGCCTCCCTGCCGAACGCGTGCTGGCTGGATGCGTTGCCGTACACCGTCGTCAGATAGGGAGTCATTTTTTTAAGCACGTCTTTATCGAGCGGCGTGGTTGCCGCGTAGTCGAGATATATCATTATTCGCCTTTAAGTACCGAATATATTGCAATTAACGCCTTTAATTTAGCCTGCTCGGCAAGCAAGTCGCGCCCGAGCTGCGTGGACGTGTTGCGCTTGTTCAGCCTTACCCTGCGGCAGGTTATGTTGAGATAGCGCGCCGCAAACGCAAGTGCGATGAGCGCGAAAAACGAAAGTCCGCCGAATACGCAGGTGAGTATGAGATAGGTACCCGTTGACACAGAATATATGACAGAACCGAAATAGCCGGTGAGCGCGCAGAACACCGCGAACAGTGCGCAGACAGAAGCGAAAACTATTATTGCCGTCTTTCTGTCCTTTAAAAATCTGACGGCGCGCTCGGCTTTCTTGCCCTCGTTTTCCTCGTGCATTTGGGCAACCTTCGCTCTCGATTCAGCGATATTCGCTTCGAGCGACGACGAAGCCTTTTTAAGCATTTCCGCCTTTCTTTCGGGGGCGGTGTATTCCTTTACGTCCTCTACGCCCTCGGCGGCGGCAACCGCCTGCGAATAGTCGGTAAAGTTGCGCGTATAGGCGACAAGCTTCAACGCGTGCACTTCGCCGTCTTCTCCGTCTATTTCTTCCGCCTTTTCAAGGTATTCCAGAGCGGTTGCAAACTTGTTGAGCTTGCAGTCGCTTTCCGCCTTTTTTATAAGCTCCTCCACCTGGCGTCTGCGCTCCGCCCTTTCGGCTTCCTCGCGCTCGCGCTTGGCGGCAAGCTGTTCGGGAGTCATAACCGCTTCTTCCTCGTTGTCCTCGGTCAGCTCCTCCACCTCGAAGGTAACTTCCTCCTCGGCTTCGGGCTGCTCCTCGTCGCCGTCCACGACAAGCTCTTCTTCGCCGTCGGCATTGACCTTTATGCGGTACTTTCTGTCCTTGTCCTCGTCAATCAATCTCTCTTCTGCCATTTCATTCCTCCTTGGTCGGCACAACCGTTTTGGTCATAATAAAGGTATGCTTGCCGCGATACCTGCTCTTTGCGTACCGCGCAAACTGGTCGTTTTCAAATACGGCGAACACGCCGCTGCCTGAACCAGTCATATTAACCCCAAGCGGGTCGAACGCCTTCAACTGATTATAGCACTCTTCAACGTCGCCGTTCAGCCTTATTGCGGCGGCGTACAGCCCGTTGGATAAGCTTGCGCCTATATCCTGCTTATTGCCGGCAAGCACGGCTTTTTGAGCCTCGTTACTGGTAAATTGCGCGCTTGCCCCCGTACTATCGCTAAGCGAATAGCACTGCGCCGTGGAAACGCCGCTTTTGGGAATAAGCAGACCTATTTCCAGCTTGACGCCGCTTTTCAGTTTTTCGACCTTATCGCCGCGCCCCGTCAGCCTTGCAAAGCCGCCCGTCAGCATATATCCGCTGTCGCTGCCCAGTCCGTCGGCAAGCTGCTTTAAGGTGCGCATATCGTTTACTTCGTACAGCTTAGCCATCGCGTTCAGAACACCCGCGACGTCCGCGGAAGAGCCGCCCAGCCCCGCGCCCATCGGGATATTCTTCCACACGGTAATATCCACGCCGTCCGTCCCGAAGCGCGCAATAAACAGCTCCGCCGCCTTTGCCGCGTTGTTGTTTTCGTAAGGGATACTCTCGCTGCCCTCGCCGTGCATAGTCACCGAAACAAGCTTGTCCCTGCGCCTTTTTACGGCTATTAAATCGTAAAGGTCTATGCTTGCAACCACGCTGTCAATCGTATGGTATCCCCCGTTCACGCCGGTAATATCCAGCGTGAGATTGATTTTTGCATACGATTTGACACGAACGTAATTCATAGATAAATTATAACATAGAGCGGCGGCGTTTTCAATAATTCTCGTCACAAAAAACGGGCGCACCGCTCTTTTTTAACTTGCGGAACGCCCGTATATGCCCTTTATTTATTTTCAGTTGGCTTTTTTGCCCCTGTAAACTATTATTCTTTCCTTGCCCGTCAGCGGGAATTTGAGTTCCGCATTGCAGGCGGATACGTCGTCGGGAGATTTTTTCAGCTTCTTGGCTATATCCCACAACCCGTCGCCCGCCGTAGGCAGGAACACGGATACCGCGCAGTCGTTGACTTCGACCTCCTCGCCCTCCTCGATTTGGGTAAGGTATGTAACCTTGCGCTCGTCGCACACGGTCACGCATATTTTAAGCGTGGCTTCGGCTTCCGCCTCGCCCTCGGCTTTGAGGCGTACGCTCACGCCGCACACCGCAACGTCCTCGGTTACACTCTGACCTTCCTCACGCACACCGTTCAAAGCGACAGAGAAGGGCAGGCTGACGTCCGTGCTCTTGATTTCGCCGTTCTGCTCGTATACAAGCACGGTATTCACCGCGCCCTCCACGCAGCCCGTCTGCTCGTTGAAGGAGCACTCCGCCTGAGGAAGTGCGGCGGCAAGGAATTTGCAGTCGTAGGTGAGCTTGCTCTTTGTTGCGGCAAGTCCCGAAACGCGCTCGGTGTACACCTTTACGTCCACGCAGCGAGGCATAACCTCCTCGGTGCTCGTGAGCTCTACGGCGTTGGTATCGGAGAACGCATCTACGGCGACATCCTCGGTATGCTCGTCGGCAAACCAGCCGCTGAGGTTAAGGTTGCACACGAAATTTATATCGCATCTGCCCTTATCCTCGTTGACGTTCGCCGTCACGTTCAAATCGCTTATCTCGGCGCGGGTAGCCGCTCTGCGCCCGACGGACGCGTCGTCGCAGGGTATTATGCATTTAAAGGGAATAATTCTTTCAAGACAGGTGGGATTCTGCTGGCGCATTGCAAACAGCGAAAGATAAATTTCTCCGCTGGCTTCCACCTCGCCCGTGCCGCAGGCAGAGGAAAGAACTACCGCCTTTGCGCAGGGAATGAGCACGTCTACAACGCTGTCAGCTTCGAAGTCGTCCTCAACCTCGCTCTCTCCCGAGAAGGTGACGGCGGAAGAAAAACTGAGGCTTTCCTTCTTTACGAACGCGCCCTCCGCGCCGCACACGTAGGTTCTGTCGGTGCGTGCATAGATGGATATATCCGCAGATATTATGGCGGCAATCACGAAAGAGGAGCCCTCGCGCTTGACCGTAGTCTTATCGCAGGTGAGCGCGCAAACGCCGTTCTGCGCGGGAGCAAGACAGTCGTCGTCCGCAAAGTGGGAGAATTCCGCACCCTTCTGCATACGGCACAGCTTGCCGTCCTCGTCGCAATATACTATGGTCAATATGAGCTTGCCGCTGTAATTGACGCGCCCGGACGATACCTCGCACGAAACGAGAGAAACCTGCGGGTATACCGCTACGACTTCGGTTATTTCACTCGATTGGGGAAAGCGGCACTCCACCACGCTCTGACTTTCGATTTGCTTTATAAGCTTATTACAGCCTTCGGAATTTTGCAGTTGTTTCAACATATCACAGCTCCTTTTTGGTTACAAGGTATAATATGTTGACGATTTAAAGATTATGCGCGCTTTTCCGCCAAAGTTATAAACACCTTTCCGCACATTATTTCGGAATAGGAATAAGCCGTCTTGCCCAGGAAATTTTTATCGAACGGCTCCACCGTGAAAATGGACGAGTAGATGCCCGACAGCGTTGCGGGGAAAGTGACGAATTTGTTCCTGCCTAGGTTAAGCTTTACCGTAACCGCTTTTTTATAGCAATTGCGTATGTTTTCTTTGATTGAGTTAATTGTAATTTCGGGTTTAATCATATTTACATTTTTCCCGAAATTTTCCAATTTATTCATTTTGCGCGTTGCCGCGGACAATAAAGGCATTAAAAAAGCCCCGCGCAAACCTGCGCGGGACTTCACAATATTTTAATTAAAACAAGTCGTCGTCTTCGTCCTCGTCGTCATCATCGTCTTCGTCGTCGCCAAGCTCGTCGAGGGAATCGATGTCGTCATCAAAGAAATCGTCTTCCTCTTCGGCGTATTCCTCGTCCTCTTCTCCGACTTCCGCAAGCTCCTCGGCAAGCTCCTCCTCGTCAAGCGACAAGTCCTCCGTATCCTCGGTGAGGTAGCTCTTCCATTCCTCGTCCTGCTCGTCGTCCTCGACGATGTCTTCCTCGTATTCGGACTGCTTTTTGCAAGCTTCGCACATAGTTTCGCCGAAGCGCATATTGTTTATGCCGCAGACGGGGCACAGCTCCATAGATTCGTTTTCAAGCTCTGCTTCCAGCTCCTCGTCCTCGAGGTCTGCAAATTCGAGCTTATTGCCCTTCATTTCCGCGATGCACACGTCGCAATATTCCTGCTTACCTTCAATTATAAAATTGAGTTCGCACCTCGGACATTTAATATATTTATTCATAGTAAATTCCCCTTGACCGAACGTAAAGCTAAATTGTATTTCCGTTCTTTTCTTCGCTGTAACATTATATTAGTATTTAAAAAGTTTGTAAACTGTTTTAATAAATTATTTTAGCGTTTTTTGCAAAAATATTTACAAAAATTGCAAAAAAAACGGGCGGCCCTTTTAATTGGGTCCGCCCGCACGCTTTATTGGGTTTTTTATTCGTCCGAGCCGCTGCTTTCGCCGCTCTCTGCGCCGTCCTCGTCGCCGTAAACGTCCACGCTCTTATCGTCGGTGATGTCCACCTTAAACGCCTTTTCGTGGTCGGTTTCGCCCTTGTTCTTTGCGCGCTTTACAAGGTAGATAGTCAGCCATACCGCGCCGCCTATGACAAGCAAGCCAGCCGCGCACATACCGATGATAAAGCCTACCTTTCCGCCCGTGGACAGCTTCTGATACCAGGTGCTGTCGTCAACGGGGTACTCTTTCATATACTCGCCCTTGAAGTAGCTTGCAAGCGCGTCGGAATCGCTTTCGGTCATTTCGCCTACCACCGAGTAGTAATAGTCGCGCGAATTCGCGTAAACCTTCTGACCGTTAATTTCCTTATAGTCGTCCTTGTAGTCCGCCCAGTCGCCCTCCGCCGCAAGATAATCCTTGACTATCTTTACGGAAGCTTCGGAATAAGCATATTCCTTATCCTTGCCCTGAACGTCGATATAAGCCTGAATAAGTTCGTCGATATAGTCAACGTCGCCCGTGTAGAAGACGTATTTGAGCGCGTCGGAAAGTCCGTCGTATGCAGCTGTGCCGTCCGCGTTGGTTTCGCCGTTATATTTGTCGGCTTTATCGGTCACAGCCTCATACTTTTCGTTGAGAGCCTTGACTTCGTTGTTGGTCATTATGCCGTCCGCGCCCTCAAGGTCGCAAACCATTATATAGTTGTACTCGGACAAACCCTCGGTTTCGCTTGCAAAGAAAAGCTTGTTGCCAACGAATTCGGGCTTGTACCAGTCGCTGCACGCGTCGAGGTCAAGCACCTTCACGCCGCGGTAGGTCAGGTCAGGCTCCAACGAAGTGGAAAGCTTTCTGTAATCGTCCTCCTCGCCGTCGATTGCAATGCGATTAATGGTATAGCCGTTGCCGCCAGTCGAAGAATAATACAAATTCAGATGACCGTGCTCTTCCCTGATACCCAGAATGGTTGCCGAAGTGTCGGCGCTCATAGGGAAGCCCTCTTCCACGACTTCGTCCTTTACAAGGCTCTTTACAATGCCGCTCGAACCCGTGCTTATCGCATAGGTGTTGCCGTCCATTTCCACAAATTCGTATTCGGTGGTGTCCGAACCACGGACGAGCAGATTTTTCAAAGCGGGGTCAGCCTGCTTTTCGTTCTCCACGATAGCGTCCCAGCTTGCGTCCACCTTGCCGTCGTTGTCCTTATCAACGTCCGAAAGCGACAGCTTGAAAAGGCTTGTCAGGCTTCCGCTTTCGCTGCTCTTGCGCGTGTAGTAAAGCACGCCGTCCTTGTACCACTGAATATCATAGGTATAGTCGGAGTTATCGAAAGCGTACTCCTTGTCGCTGCCGTACGCGAAGTTGAGCTGAGAAATTCTGCCCGACTTATAGTTGAGCCAGCCGATACCGTCGAAAACGTAGTCGCCGCAGTTGATATATACGGGGTCTTTTTCGGCGTCGTAGTCCTCGATTTCGCTGAAATCGTAGGTGCGGGGCGACTCGGTAACGTCCGCCCTCACCCTGTACAGCTGGTTATAGCCGTAGTTGGAGCTTTCACCCAAAAACTGGGGTACGTTCATAGTGTAGTAAACGTAGGGATTTTCGGGGTCAACCGTGTCGAAAGCGTAGTCCGTAACATTGTATGCAAGAATTTTGTTTTCCTTGGTGGTGCAGTTTACGGAGTGAACGTTGGTTACAGAAGTACCGTAAAGGTTTTCGCTGAGCGCGTACAGGATATAAACCGTTTCGCCCACCTTTACGTAGCGGTAATCAACCGCGTTGTCCGAGCTCTGCCAGATATAACCGCTGGTCGTATCCGTGCCGTCGAGCTTGGTGCGCTTGAAGTCGAGGTTGGAGTTAAGCACCTCGCCGTCGGCGTTCTTTTCGGTCGTAGGCGTGGTGTAGTAAATATAGCCGTCGTAGATATAAAGTCCCGCGTTAGTGTTGCCCGAATAATATACGGACGGAACTACCGTGTCGCACTTTGCAAGGTTGCCCGCGTTAAGGTCGGTCTTTTTCATTCTTTTGATTGCGCCCTTAACTACCGTGCCGAACTTGTTGGTATCGGTATTTGCCGCTTTACCGTTTATGAAATAAACGTAGTCGCCCGTTTCGGCAACGAAGCCGCCGTTGGTACCTTCAACGTAGGCGGAATTGTCCTTTTCGGCAACGCCCGACCAATTTACGGCGCAGGCAGGTGCAAAAGCCAGAGTAGTTGCGGAAATTGCCGCAACCGCCGTGCATATAATTTTAGTAAACCGTTTACTCATAAAATCTCCAAAAAAGCCTATACGACTTGCTATACCTTGTAATTATACAACAATAACGCCGTTTACGCAATAAAAAACGGCTGAATTTATCCAAAAAATATATTAAGGAGAATGCATTTCACGGAAAATTTTGCTCTTTTTAATCTTTTGAAGCTGCTCGGCGGTATGACCTCCGCGCAGAACGGCACTCCTGCGGCACAGCCTGCGGAAAACGATTTTGCCGCTCCGCAGGTCAATACGCGCACCGACGGCGCAACGGCAACCCAAACCGCGCCGCCGTCCGAGGAAAAACACAACGTTATGGCGGACGTTATAGAGCGGCACGAACGCATAGTAAACCGCGCGAAAAACACAAAGTAAAAACCGCGCGGCAATTCTTGCCGCGCGGCTCCGTTTTGCTGAAATCAAGCTAATCGTTAAGCCAAGCAATTAAAGGACTTGGCTGCGGCGACACGCCGCTTATTTTACCAGTCTTAAATGTCTGGGCAGACCGTCAACCCACAGCGGCGTGATTTCCGACTGAATGAGCGGGCGGATATAGTGAATGAGCTCGGGCGTAACGTAAGTGCCGTCCTTGGTTATCCACTCTGAGGGCACCTTCTTTTCCACGTTTGCAATGTCCGAAACGTTTGCAAGCTCGGTAATGCACATATAGGGATCCTCGGATACGCGCTTCAGGCACGCAACCATACCCGTCTTGCCCTCGAACGCCGCCTTAACCGCCGCACCTGCGGAGTTGAAAGCTTCGGTAACGTCGATACGCGAGGTGATGTGCGCCGCGCAGCGCTGCAGGGAGGAAAGCTCGATTGCACGCGTCTTTACGCCGTACTTTTCGGCAACCTTGCCCGCAAGGTATCTTGCCGTGCCCGCAAGCTGTTTATGACCGAACGCGTCAACGTAGTCAACGTGGTCCGCAAGCTCGCACACGTATCTGCCGTCCGCTACCTTTACGCCCTCGGAAACGGCGATAACTATGGAGCGGTTCTCTTTGAGCATTTCGCCCGTCTTTGCAACGAACGCGTCAACGTCGAACACGCGCTCGGGAAGGTAAATCATATCCACGCCTTCGCAGTCCTCGCCCTTTGCAAGAGCCGCAGCAGCGGTCAGCCAGCCCGCGTTTCTTCCCATAACTTCGATAACCGAAACAACGGGATAGTCGTAAACCAGACCGTCACGGATAATTTCCTTGGTGGTAGCCGCTATGTACTTAGCCGCCGAGCCGTAGCCGGGCGTGTGGTCGGTGATTGCAAGGTCGTTATCGATGGTCTTGGGACAACCCATAAAGCGTATGGGGCTGCCGATCTTTTTGCCGTACTTGGAAAGCTTGTCTATGGTGTCCATAGAGTCGTTGCCGCCGATATAGAAGAAGGCGTAAATGTCAAGCTTCTTCAAGGTTGCGAATATCTGGTCGTAAGTCTTTTCATTGCCCTCTATTGCAGGCAGCTTATAGCGGCAGGAGCCGAGGAAGGACGAAGGAGTTCTCTTTAAGAGGTCCATATCCAGGTCGTTCTTTATCTGCTTGGAAAGGTCAACTACGTCCCCGTCCAAAAGTCCTTTGATGCCGTGTACCATTCCGTATACGATGTCCGCGCCCCTGTCCTTAGCCGTCTTGAATACGCCCAGAAGGCTTGCGTTGATTACGGAAGTAGGTCCTCCCGACTGTCCTACGATTACGTTTTTCATAAATATTTCCCCTAAATTTTTAGTTAATTCAATTATAATATATACTCGGCGAAAATGCAATATCTAAAATAAAATTTATTGGGAATTTATGGCGAATAAAGATTGCCGCCCAATTAAAGAGGCGCGGCTTGCGCCGCGCCCCTATTTGTTTTGTGTCAATTGAATTATTCGACTTTTACCGTTGCAGACGAAATTTCAATGCCTTTACCGCTGGTGTTCGAAGTAATTTTAATATACTTAAACGCCGTTTCGGTCTCCACGGTTATCGTAGTCTTTTTATCGTTATCAGGACCGAAAGTTATAGGTCCGTTATCTCTGTTTG
Source organism: Clostridia bacterium (assembly GCA_029066845.1). Taxonomy (GTDB): domain Bacteria; phylum Bacillota; class Clostridia; order Christensenellales; family Borkfalkiaceae; genus Coproplasma. The sequence goes on from JAIEFR010000017.1 coordinate 224,674, forward strand.
CCGGTGTTGTTCCGACCTGAGTAGCGCCACTGATTAACTGATCATCCGCATCGTAGAATTCTACGTTCACGTAGGGTTGCGCCATACCGGAACCGTCCGTCCAGCCTTGCAACGTAATCGTCGCTTTATTTTTCGCTTCGGGTAACGTTAAAGTTAAATACGTTCCGGCAGCAAGCTTTAAAGCCTTCACTCCGTTTGTACTCGTCTGTTCTGCGGTACCGCCGTTTACCCAAGCAGTATCGATAGTTCCGCCGTATACGTAGCCGAAATTTGTTTGGGGAGGATCAACCTTAATTTTACTGAGATATGAGTTACCGTTGCCTGCCTGGCGCTTGATTGTAACGAGGCCGTCAGCAGCTACTTTAAAGGTAATCGTGTCCGCCGAGGACGACTTTAATATTACGCCGTCTTCGCCCGCTTCAGCATCGTTTACGGCTACGCCGTTGGTTACGACAAGTCCGCTCGTTCCACTATATACGTCAATCGTTACGATAGTATCCTTTACACCAATAAACGATATGCCGCCGGCATCACTGCCGAATTTAAGCCAACTGTTGTTTACGTTCATATTGGTAAACGTCAAATTGTATACGCCTTCAACTGCTGTTCCGTCTGCGGTGCCGTCTTTAACGTACCTGTCGTCCGTAGTATAATCGTATATAACAGTTTCGGTAACAGGCACTTGGATAGAAAGCGTTCTGAAATAAGCGTTTGTACCAGCTTTACGCTTGATTGTAACGACGCCGTCCTGAGTTACCGTGTAGGTAACAACGCCTCCGTCAGCCGCCGCCTCGTCGGTATTGAACACAAGGGTTTCGCTTCCGCTTACCGTAATGGTGATAACGGTGCCCTTTAATGCAGTAAAGCTGATTGACGCATTATCGTCCTTCCATCTTGCCCAGCTGTTGTTTACAACGATGTCGGAGCAGGTCACTTTCTTAATTTTATCAATTGCCGCACCGTCGTCATCGCCGCCGTGGTTATGACTGTCGTCGTTAGCGTAAACGTAATTTATGCTCGTTCTGATGGTCGGGTCAGCCTCCGTATAGGTTGCATACAGGGTCTGTGCTTCCGTCAGCGCGGTGCCGTATACGAACGCAGTCGCACGGGTCGCGTCGGTATACAAGCCGGTAAGCTTATAATCTTCGATTTCAAACAGCTCTTCCGCAAGCGCCTTGGTAAGCTTAACGTTCTTGTTTACCTTGACTTCAAGGTTATCCATATCCTCAACGTCAATCGTAATGGTAATCTGTTCGTTAGTACCTGCCCACGCCGCAGCGTAAGTTACGCTGCCGTTCTTCTGAGCGAATATAATGTCGAAGTCAGCGAATTTAGCCGCATCTGCCGCAGTGGGTACGGTGCACATATTTGCAATTACGCCCTTCGAATCCTTGGTTGCAATTATCGCTTCGGTCAACGCGCCGTCGCCCGTGTTGTTATACTCGAACAACTGTGCAGGCTTAGGATCGGCATTCATCTTGGTATAACGGTCGTTCTTGTTGCTTGTTGTATCGCCGTAGTACTCCAACGAATAAGCATCGGAGAATTCGGAATTCATAAACATAAGGCGCATACCGCTATCCCAGCCGCGTGCAAGCGAAACGGTTCCGGGCGTTACGGCGTCGTCGCCGCCGAAGGTGCATCCGTCGAAGATATAGCCGTACTCAACGCCGCTGCCCTTGGTAGCTACGATATAGCCGCCGTTCTTAGAGTCGCCCGCACCAATCGTATTTACGGTACAGTTATGGAAGTAAGCCGTTGCATTATCGCCGAAGATATAGTCCGTTCTGCCTTCGATTTCGCAAGCTTCGTAAACCTGTCTGCCGTTATCGGCATACAGGGTATCGTGATAGGAAGTGAAGAAGCAATTTTCGAAGGTTACCATATCGGCACGAACGAGGCAGGCAACCGCCTGAGTATTAGCGCCGAGCTTCTTGGACTCTTCATACAACGCATTGGTATTGTAGTAGTTTTTGAAAGATATATTCTTAGCCGTGAAGCCGGTACCGGTTTTGCGGATAGATACGGTAGCCGAGCCGTCGGTGCTGTGTGCAACGCCGCCGTGAGCAACGGTAAGTGAAAGCGCGTCGTACCAGATAACGACGTCCTTCATCGTCTGTGCACCCGAAATATCGCCGACAAAGTGTACGTTGGGAATATCTATTTCAACCTTTTCCTTATACTCGCCCGCTTTAATCTTTATGGTCTTAACCGCGGTATCCTTTACGTTTTCGCCGAGCTTAAGAAGCTGCAACGCCTGGTTTACGGTATTAACCGTAGCCGTGCCCGCAGCCGCGTCAACGGCAAACGCCGCAGTTTTGTCAACGGTGATTTCGTATTCTGCAAGCTCTGCAAACGCGCCGTCCACTACCTGTATGCCGTAGGTTGCCGTAGCGGTCTGCTTGTCAAGCGCCGTAACGGTGACGGTCTTCGCACCCGCCGTAGCGGTATCGCCGCCCGAAACGCTGTACTCTTCGTTGCCGGTAGCAGCGGAAAGCACAAACTTTTCCTTGGCTTCGATGCCGGGGCAGGACGTCGTTGCAACAACGCCGAGATTGGTGCTGTTGAAGCTTGAGCTCTTTGCGAATACCTGCTGTACGTTCTTCGTTTCTCTGTTGGCGTTAAGGTCGTACATTTCAAGCGCAATGCTATCGATTTCGTATACCGCAACTTCGTACGTATCTTCGAAATCAGCGTCGTCTTTCGCGTCGTGATATTTTACTTTTACGGTATACTTACCCGCAGTTTCCATATCGACTGCGGAGCTGTCTACCATATTAGCCGTAACTTCTACGGCGTCCGTTCTGCCGTTCTCATAGTTGAGGGTAACGGCCAGACCGTTATAATTGAACTCTCTGCCCTTTAAAAGCTTTGTAACCGCGCCGCTTACGGTTATGCCGCTCTTATCGGAAACTTCCAACTCCTCGCTAATGGATATTTTATACAGACGGAACGAACCCTGCGTTGCGACCGAATACGTACCCGCCTCAAGATTTGTAAACTCTAAGCCGTCCGCAGCAACACCGTTTCCGACGTTAGTCTTTTCACCAAGCTTTTCGCCGCTTGCATCACCCTTATAAACGGTTATGCTTGCAGTACCGGACGAAGCACCTTCACCCCAAACTATAAGCGAATTGGTTCTGCCCGTTAAAGTTACGGTGAAAGTTTGACCCTGAGTGTTTACGCAGTCCGTCAGTTTAGAACCGTTATAAGTGTTGGTCGACGTTTTGCCCGGCTCGAACCTCATTCCGCTGGCAAACTTAAACTTGCCTGCGTAAACGTATCCGTCGTTACCGACAGTACCATTCGCCGTATCGCTGCCGCCGTTTGCATTGCTGGCCTTTTTAAAGTCAACCGAAGTAGTAACCGTTTCGTACTGTGTTTCCTCATCGCCGGGCGTAGGCGTGGGCGTGGGTGTCGGAGTGGGCGTAGGCGTAGGCGTCGGAGTTTCTTCCTTCGGAACTAACTGATAGCCGCAGTCGGGGCACTTGCCCTGGTCGTTTGCCGTGCCGTGAGGTACGGTTTCGGTGTGCTGGTCGGTATGCTTACAGTTCGCCTCGTGATAGTGACCTGCGGCGCCGTCCGCTTTCCAGTCGTCGGAATAGGTGTGCTTGTGAGCGCAGCCTGCCGCGCCTGCAACGCCCGTTCCGATTGCGCCCGCAATTACGAACACGGACAGAAGTTTGGTTAATTTATTCATTTTTCCTCCCTTATTGAATTGCCGATGCTTTTTTACAGTTAAAAATGTTTGCGCGGCGTTTTGCAACGCCGCGCCCTCTTTTAACCGTAGGATAAAAGAAAGGCTTTTCAATAATATTTATTTACACTGCTTTTATTTTATCACTAAGTCAATCGCAAGTCAATATATTTTAGTTAATTCGTAACGAATTTTGTTACAAAGTAACATATACGTATCACCGCAGACAAGCCGTTCAATGCCCCGTCAGCTGCCCTTTCTTTTTAGGGTTACGCTGCCGCCGTCGCCGAAGTTTACAATCAAATCGTTCGACGATTGCCATATATCGTGTTTATACTTGCCGCCCTTGTCGATTGCCGACCACTGTTCGGGCGTGCCCGCATAGTTGATAACCTCCGCACAGCCGAGCGCGCTTTCCCCGATTTCGGTCACGCAAGCGGGCAGGTCGTATTCGGTGAGCGAAGTGCAACGGTAGAACGCAGACTCCCCTATTTCCTCCACGGCTTTAAGGTCAACCGACATAAGCGCAGTGCAGGAATTGAACGCATAATTACCTATCTTTTTGATACCGTTCGGGAGCGTAGCCAACCGCAAATTTTTGCAGCCGCTAAACGCAGAATTTCCTATTTCGACGACGTCGGTAGCCGCAATATCCAAGCCTTCCAGCCTCGTGCAGTCGGTAAACGCACTGTCGGCTATCTTCTTCACGCCGCGCTGAATTGCAATATTTGAAAGCGACCTGCACTCCCTGAACGCGCCGTCCCACGCCTGCACGCTTGCGGGCACCTCTACCGCCGTTATGCCCGATTCCGCGAAAGCGCGCTCGCCTATAAACTTCAGGTTCGAAGTTTCGTCCGAGCCGACAAGCGCAACGGTAGTCAACACGGAGGTATCGTTCGTTTCCGTCTTTCTGAACGCGTTGCCGTATATGCCCGTGTAGCCGCTCAGATCGAGACCGGTTGCGCCGCCGTTCGAATAATCGGAAGAAATTACCCAGCCGTCTATACTGTTCACGCCGTTTTCGCTTTTGGTGTAGGCGAGTGAGGAAAGGTCGCCGAGTGCATAAGTGCCCAAGTATTCAACGCCGCCCAGATTGATGCTTTCAAGTCCGTTGAAAGCATTTGCTCCTATACGCTTTACTCCCGCACTCAGATTGACCGTCTTTAGAGCCGTGCAATACCGGTATGCGTAGGCAGGAATATCGCCATCCCCGAACAGCGTAAGCGTCTGAACGGATGACGCGTTGTGTCCGTAGTTTGCAGGCACGGTAAGCTCCTTAACCTTGCAGTCCTTTAAAATATTTTCGCCCACCGATTCAACCGTGTTGTTGATAATAATTTTATTTGCCGTAATGCCCTTGTCGCCTGCCCGACCGTAATTGAAGCAGCCGCCGCCTATGGCTTTTACGGTTGTCGGCAAAACTATATCCAGCGTTGCCGCGCCCTTGATTGCAAACGCAAGGTCGCCGATAGTTTCCAGTCCCTCGTTAAACTTTATCTGCGAAAGACTGTTGCAGTCCGCAAACGCCTTGTCGCCCACCGACTTCACCGAAGCGGGCAGCGAAAGAGAGGTTATTCCCGTTTCCTTGAACGCCGACTCGCCAATGCTTTCGACGCCGTTTTCAATTGTTAAGCTTACAAGGCTCCGGCAGGCGTAAAAGGCTTCCTCGCTCACCGTCTTTAAGGAAGCGGGAATGGTAACCGCGGTAAGCCCGCTTTCCCAGAACGCTTGGTCGCCTATTTCGGTCAGCGTTGCGGGCAGGCTTATATTTTTTAATGCAAAGCAATAGCCGAACGCCATTTCACCAATGGAGGTCACGCCCTCGCCAAGCGTTACGTCGGAAAGGTTTTCCGCCCACTGAAACATTTTATCCTGAACAGGGCTGTCTATGCTGATTTTGCTCAGCACGTTAAGGTTCGCCGCGCACGATTCAAGCCTATTGCCAATCGTCATTTCGGTCAGCTTTTCACAGCCGCCGAAAGCGCGCTCCCCGATAGTTACGATATTGGGCAGGTTAAACGAAACGACGTTCGCGCAATTATAAAACGCCAAGTTGCCCAGCGCCTCCACACCCGCGGTGTTAACACTTTCGAAAGCGCAACCGTAGAAGCAGTTTGCGCCTATCGTTTTAACCGTGTCGGGCAGGGTCAGGGTTGCAAGCGCGGAGCAGCCCTCGAAAGCGCGTTCGCCTATTTCGATCAGCCCGCTCTCAAACGCAATGCTTTCAAGCTTCGTGCAGTCGCTGAAAGCGAGCTTGCCGACCGACGTAACCGCAGGAAAATCGACCATTTGCAAAAGCACGCAGCTGTCGAAAATTCTGTCTGGCAGTACGGAAATCGTATCGGGCAAAGTCACCTGCTTTACGCCCGTTCCGCTGAACGCATAGCCTTTAACCGAAGTCACCGCCTTGCCGTTCACCGTGTCGGGAACGGTTACGGTTTCGCCGTCGCCCTTATACCCTTCAACAAAATTGTCGTCCTCGTCGTATCCGTCGCGGAGGTCCGCATACTCGTAGCGCGCAAGCTCGTACGTGTCGTCGTCTTTAAGCTCGAACCGCATATTGTCCTGTATAAAGGATTTATCGTCCCCGTCGTCTTTTCCGCCGCCGAACAGTCCGCACCCCGCAAAAGCCGCCGCCGACGTCACCGCCGTAACGGCAAGCGCACAAGCAAAAAATTTTTTCTTCATAACTACCTCTTTAAACAGTATAATTTACTGACTATAATTTTATTATGTGCAAAAATAAAAAGCAAGCAACGCCGCTTTACAATCCGTCAACTTAACCTTGCAAATTAAAAAAACCGCCTTGCGGCGGCTTATTTTTATGCTACTTTTTCTTACGTTTCTTTATTACTATCACGCTGACGACGAACGCTATCAAAAACATAACCGCCCACCCGGGAGCCACTATCAGAAGCATATAAAAGGTTGCCGGGTCCGCGAGGTTAGCCGACTTCATTACGACAAGCATAAATATGAACGCCGAAAGCGCGCTGACGCCTATCAGCGCAAGCGTGATTATGCCCGCGATTATAAGCGCCCTGACTATGCCCGACTTTTTCCTTGCGGGCTTGACTTCGGGGGCTTCTGGCACGGTTGCGGACTGCGGTTCGTCCGCCGCTTCCACGCCGTTTATCAGCCAGTCCAGGCTCACGCCGAAATATGCGCCTATCGCAGCCGCCTTTTCGGAGTCGGGCACGCTCTGTCCCGTCTCCCACTTGGAAACCGCCTGACGCGATACGCCGAGCTTATCTGCAAACTCCTCCTGCGACAAGCCGCTCTTCTTTCTCAGATTATAAATTCTTTCGCCGAATTCAACCATAGCCACATTATACACCGCCTCGCAAAAAATTGCAAGCCGCCGCATATAACGCAATTAAAAGCCCCGCGGCGGTTGCCGCGGGGCTCTCATATCAGTCCTTATTTTCGTCGTCCGTAAAGCCCATATCGGTTATCGGGTCCGCGGGGGTATAGAAGCCGCCCACGTCGAATACACGTCCGTCGTCCACAGGCATAGGCGCGACAAAGTTGCGCACAACCGTCCTGCCCGAAGGCGCCGCCTGCGCGTTCTGCGCCGAAGCTCCCTGCGCCTGCTTCTTGGTGGTGTCAATCTTGGTCGTCGTCACCGTGGTCATAACCGCGTCGGGAGGTACCTGAGCCGCAACGGGTGCCGCACTTGCCGCCGCGCCTTCGGGCGCTGCGGGCTGCGCCGCAGGCTTTTCGACAGCCAGCACCTTTTTAACCGTCGCTTCTACAAGCTCGGTCAGTGTCTGCATCGAAACGCCGCTCTGCGCTACCTGATCGCCGCCCAAACGGTTGAGGATATTTGCCAGCTGCATATCGGTTTTCGCCTGAGCAATTTGCTGCTCGGTCAACGCCTTTGCTGTCTGCTCCGCCCTCAACGCCGCCTGCTCCGCCTTCATAGTGGCGAATTCTGCCTGCATCTGCATAAACATCGCCTCGCTAATCGACGAGCCGCCGCCCATAGGCGCGGACTGCGCCACAGGCTGTGACTGAGGCATTTGCTGATTCATCATCTGGGGCATCTGGGGCATTTGAGGCATCATCATCTGAGGCTGAGCCATACGCGCCGCCATACGCTCTTCACGCTCTTCGCGGCGACGCTCTTCTTCACGCTGTCTGCGCTCATCATCCTTACGCTCGCGCTCTTCTTCCTTGCGCTCGCGTTCCGCCTTTTCCTCGGCAAGTCTGCGTTCCTCGCGCTCGCGCTTCTTCTTGGAAGAACGTACCGCAAGTGCGATTATCAATATGAGAAGTATCAGCGCAACAACCGCGATTACTATCCACAGCCAGTTTGCCTTTACAACCGCCAGCACCTTTTCGAAGCCCGTAAGCTCCTTGGCGGGCGTGGTATAGCTGAACGATTTAACGGTGTACTGTGCCGCGCTCGCGTCAAGGTCGAAGTTATCGGTATCAACCAGTTCAGCCTTAACGTAGTACGTGGTTTCCTTTGCAAGGTCTTCCGCCGCAACTTCTTCCGTGCAAGCCTCGTCCGTATAGTACTTCAAGGTTACGACGTCGGCAATCGCACCGATAAAGCTCTCGCTCTTGAACTCGGGCAGCGCGCCGTCCTTCCTGGTCGCGGTAAGTACCGCCCTTGCAATGCTCCAGTCAACGGCAACTTCGTTTGCTAAAAGCGTTACTTCGCCGTCGTATACTGCCACCGCAAACACTTTTTTGCTCACTGTCGTTGCCGTAGCCCACTCGTAATTTTCGTAGTCGTTCAGAGCAAACACTGCCTTATATGTGCCGACATTCAAACCGCTTTGAAGCTTGTCGGTGACGAAGGTCATCAACTCGCCGTCGTAGCCGTTAAAGTTGTCAACGGTAGGTTTTACAGCAAAGCCCGTGTAACCAAGACCGCCCTTGAACGTGGGCAGAGCAACCTTGACCTTCTGCACCGTAATATTGACTACGGTAGAAACCTCATTGTCCAACTCGTCCGTGTACTTGACGGTAACGCTTACGGGACCGGATTTAAACTTTCCGTCAGCGCGCAGCTTGTCGCAGGTTATTTCAAGGTCTTCAACCTTAACGCTTTCCTTCTTGCCGTTGTTGTATTCTATTTCGGCGGTAAGCTTTGTCTTCAACTCGTCCAGAGTGTTTGCGGTATTAAACACCGCGCCGTCCTCCAATTTCGCCGAAATGCTTTCAACTACCGCGTCGCTGATTTTCAGCGTGATTTCAACGGGCTCTATTTCGTTGTAGTTGTCCTTATCCTCGGGCTCGAAATACGCCTTAACGACGTAGTCGCCGGGGTCGGTAAATTCGGGAGGCGTGCTCGTCTTAACCGTCTTGCCGTTCTTGTCAACGTACTCGTATACGACAGACTTGACGCCTTCGGGAAGTTCTTTGACTTCAACCTTGTGCGCGGAGCCGTCGCTGAGAACGGTGCCGCCCTTAAACGTATCCTCGGGAATTTCCACGTCCGCCTTTGCGATATTTACCACCGCGCTGACGGGCTTGATTTCCTCGTAATTGTCCTCGTCGTAATCGAAGCCGACTTCGACGATGTAATCGCCCGCGCCGCTTATTTCCGAAACGGGCTCCCACTTGGAAGGATCCTTAGGAGTGCCGTCAGCCTTGAATTCGGGCTTGCCCTTACCCGTGTACTTCTTGTATACGGGCGCCTTGGGCGTAACGCCGTCGGGCAGGCTTTCGGTATCGACATCCAACACGAAGCCGCCGTCGGGGCTGTAGGTGCCGGTATATCCGCCGTTTGCAGCAGGCTTCAAGCCGCCGCTGCTGCCTGTGCTTTCGCCCGTGGGCGTTATGGTTGCGCCGTCCATATCGTGCGTGCCCTTGCCGATAGTAACGGTCGTGCTCATACCTTCAACGTCCTGATAGTCGTCGCCGCCGTCAAAGGTTACGTCAACCTTGTACTCGCCCGCGCCGTCTATCTTGTCAACGGGCTCCCACTCCTGAGTTTCGGGATTCTTTTTCTTAATCGTCGTATCCTTGATGGTAACGCCGTCGGGCAACGTGTCGGGGTCTATGCCTATATCGTAGCCGCCGTCGGGGCTGTAAGTGCCGGTATATCCGCCCTTGCCGTCCGAGGTAAGTCCGCCGCCCGCTTCGGGCTTG
>JAIEFR010000017.1:234575-237733 GCA_029066845.1 Clostridia bacterium
AGCCGCCGTCGGGGCTGTAAGTGCCGGTATATCCGCCCTTGCCGTCCGAGGTAAGTCCGCCGCCCGCTTCGGGCTTGAACTCCGTACCCGTCATATCGTGCGCGGGCTTGTTGCTTATGGTCAGCTTTGCGGTCATATTATCAATGGCCTTATAGTTGGCGTTGGAATGCGAGAATTTTGCCGTAACGGTATGATCGCCCAGCGATACCCAGTCGTCGCAGGTATAAGTAACGGTTACGCCGTCGGGCAGTTCATCCTCGTCTATCCAGCCTTCGGGGTCGAACGCAGAGCCCGTATACGTCGCGCTCTTGTCCTTGAACAGCTCCTTGTCAATCTTGTACTCGCCCTGATTGATTTTAATATCGACCGTCTTGGTAAGCTCTGTTCCGTCGATACCTATGGTTATCGTGACCTTGGCGCCAGCGTTCAGCGTACCCGAAACGGTGACGTCGGTTAAATCTTCCATCTTGCCCGACTTGTTGTCGTTCCAGTGCACGTTTACGGCAGTTATCTTTTCCTTGATGTCGTCGGCAGTCACTGGATAGGTGAATTCCTTTGTTTCCAGCGTGACCGAATTTATCTTGTCAACGACTACGGCAATAACGTCGGGTATTGTCAACTCGCAGGTCTGCGAATCGTCGTTGGTCGTTATTATAAGCGTGTTGTCGCCCTCTTCCAGCTTGCCGTCAATCGTGTCTATTTCAAACTTATAAGTTGTTATCGTGCCAGATTTTCCGTCCGAATACGTAGCCGTAACGACTATATAAGTCTTTAAAAGATCGTCCGAAGTACTGGTATATATGGGCGTTGTCGCGGCTTTTTCCGTGTCAAACGTTGCGGAAATACCCGTCATTTCGCGCCCTATGTAAGTCAACTCCATTTCGCCGTGTTCGGTGGTGTAGTTGTCCGACTCGGGCGTGAAGGTCCACTTGTACTTTTTGGTGCCTGCGGTTGCTTCCTCGCCCTCGTCCCAGGTAAACGTACCGGCGGTTCCGCCCTCGTCCTGAATAAGCTCGGGCAGTCCCGCGCTGTCGAACGGTATCTTCTCGGGTTCGCCGTCCTTCTTTTTCGGCTTGACGGTCGATTTCTTTTGCCCGACGTTTATAGTAAAGGTCTTATCGTCAGTCGGGTCGGTGCCGCTCCACGTCTGCCCGCTTGCAAGCTTCATAGTTATAACGTACTTGCCCGCGTTGATGATAGCGCTTGTGCCGCTGTCGGTAACGTCCTCTTCTTCGGCGTCCTCGCCTACGCCCGTGTACATAATCTTTTCAACAGTCATATACGAAGAATTGCAGTATATGTCCGTGATTACCCAGTCGGGAGCCTTGTCGCCGAGGCTTCCTATCCACTTGCATTTGCCGTCGTATTCCAGACCGTTTATATCCTGCGGTGCGGGAATACCGTTGGAAACGGTGTAGGATGCGTATATCGTTTCGGTTGCGTTCGCGCCGTCGGACGTATAGTTACCGCTAGTATCCGAAGTGAACAACACGGAAACGTTGTAGTTGCTCATATCGATGCCCGAGGGCAGAGTAAAAGATTCGGTTACGTAGTGGTCTACCGATGCCGAGGCGCTTATTGCCTTTGCTGCCTGGTATAACACCGAGCCGTCCGACTTGGTTTTATCCGATATTAAAACGGTAAGATTGCCCGAGGTCTTGCCCGTGGGGTTGTTATAGGAAAGTTTAAGCGTATTTCCCGAAACCGAGTACAGCGCCTTTGCCTTTTTGCTGTTTTCGCCCATATCGTTATCCTTGACGAACAGCTTATATTCAGGCTTATCGGTAGTAAACGCGCTTGCCGAAGCAAAATTCGCACCTATACTTGCAGGGGTAACGTAACCAATTTTTGAAGCGTTCAGTAAGCTTGCGGGGCGCACGCCTGCTGAAGAGTCGGCATACGTAAATGCCCAGTCGACGTGGTTTGACCATACACACAAGGCAGCCGTATCGCTGGCAGCACGAGTCACTATAGTATTTCTAATCCAATAGTCAACGTTGTCGGAACCAGACAGATATTCAGCGAACGATTTGGGATACGGATTTGTTGATTCATATGGATCTTGCGGCCAACCTTCAACATACTTGTCGAGCATAGCATCCGCACTAAATATATATCCTGCACGGTAACCGTTTTCCTTATAGTTGGCTACCGAAGAAGCTACCTTTGCAAAAAGACCTTGGTCCAAATAGATACCGTTTTCGTCCGCAAAACCGTAGTCGGCTCTCATAAGATCGTCGTACGAAAGCAGGAAAAGCTTATCGTTGTAGGTTGTATGAACTATACCGTTGGTTGCTAAATTACTAAAATTGGTAGCCGAATTGTTATTACCGGTTGTACCCGTCTTTGTGTTTATCGCAGCGCCGCCGATCTGCGCGGATGTATTTGAATTTAAAGTCCAGTCCGTCCACTGGCTGGCGTTTGCCATACTTTTTGCCAAATCGTTGCCGAGCGTTCTTATTCCCGGAGAGGTGCCTGCCGGAGTCATTCTTCTGCCGACGTACGTAGTCGTGTTAGTAAGTGTCAGCAAATCGCTGTTTAAATCCGAGAGCAGCTTATAGGCAAGCGAATCGCTTTCGGCAACCGAAGCGCCGAGTGAAGTAGCCGACGTCAGATAGTATCCGCCGTTCATATAAGCGCGTACTTTACTCGTACCGTAATAACCGTCCGGGTTGGCAAACTTTTGCGCGGCGGTTGAAACTCCTACAGCCGACGCACCGGTAAACGATGATGAACCCAGAGAATAATCTGCAAACAGAAGCAGGTTATTGCCTGCACTTCCGCCATAAGTAGCATCATTTACGGCAAGCACGCGCCACTTTACGGGCTTTCCGTCGTAAGTACCAAGGTACAGATTTTCATTCTGCGCGCCCTTAAAGCCGTTGAGAATTTTATCTCCGCTGCCCAAATCGAGGTATGCGCCGTGGGAAGCGGTTGTCGCCGTTGCGTTTACTCCCCTGTCGGTTTTCAAAAATGAAAAAACTGTGCCAAGACAGAGTCCTGCACAGAATAAGGGCGTGAGTATATAAAGCAACGCGCGCTTTACGCCTTGCTTACTTCTTAAAAGTGCTTGGGGGGGGGGGGGGGGGGGGTGGGGGGGGGGGGGGGGGGGGCGGGGGGCGGGGGCGGGGGGGGGGGGGAGGGGATTTGTATGGGGG
>JAIEFR010000018.1 GCA_029066845.1 Clostridia bacterium
TCCATATTCAACCACAATATATTGTGTTTTGTGTAAAATTTAGCACTATTTTTAAAAATTTTGACGAAAAGTATTGAAATCTTATAAAATACGTGATAAAATCATTATGCGCCACAATTGAATACTTATTATCATATAAAGGTTACAACGGCATAAGTGTACCCTTCTTTTCCTTTATGTGATAATTGTACTTATGGAATTGTGGCGCAACTATTAAGGGACATTTAGGCGGGCGTTCCTTAATAGGAGCGCTCTTTTTTATTTGCCCGCGAAGGAGTACGCTTTATGAAAATTAAACGTAAAACTTTTTGGGGAGGCATAATAGCCGCGCTGTGCGCTTGCACCGCGCTCACTTTCGGCGCGGTTTATTCTTCTAATAATAAGGTAGATGCAAGTGCGGCAACTGCTCAAAACCCTAAGGATAAAATACAATTAACATATACGGCTTCTTATTTTAGTTCGACGACTGCTTCTAGCGTTGCTGTTGGATCAATGACCCCTTTTGACGCTACTCATTCATTACAGTATAGCAGCGGTCCAAGTCTTAATGCCGTAGGGACACATATTACTTATAGTCAGACAACAGCATATAACAGTGGTAAATGGGTATATTTTGACGTTAAAGTAAATATACCTGTTCCCGCGTGGGAAGAGTGGGATGTATCATATAAGCTTGACTTTACTTTGAGTGGGTCTAATAATTCGGACGGCGGATACAATCAGTCGGTGGGTGCATTATATTATTTGCCTGATACGACGACTTTTGACCAAACTTACAACAATACTACGCAAGCCGATTCGAGTAGCATTACAGCTTTGACTTACACAGCTGTGCCAGTGTCTGGCAACGGCAGATATGTTAATGGCAAATATGTACAAGGTAAGTCAATATCTCATACACCGGCTCTTTATTCCAGTGCAACAGATCCGACTACTAAAAGTACGCTTACGCTTACCAATAAGTCCGGCAACGAAAAAACTTTTACTTTCAGTTACGGAATGTACGTTGCTCTATCTATCAGTTCTTCTCGTAATAGTAGAGTTACTGCTTGTAACACATTATTAACTGCGGACGATGTTACCGTAAAGGAGTTGTCTGTGCCTGTGCCTTCTCCCGATTTAACTTACAATTATGACGGCACGGATAAAACTAGCACGATAGTGGATACAATAGAAAATTCAAATTGGTACACTAAGGGCGGCGCAGATTGGTATACTCCCGGCAGTTGGGCGCAATACGTGCTTCCCGCCGGCGAAATTAAAAACGTAATTAAAAATGACGGAGTAATCGGCAGTTATGAAATTTCGTATTCGCTTTTAGATATATATCCGTTTAAGCTTGAAGACGGAACTTTTACTACCGACTCGCAGACTTTAAAAGTAACCATAAACCCCTTAACGCTTCCCACACCGAGCGGAACGGTAACAATCACGTACAACGGCGAGGAAAAAACGCTGTACGACCTTGCGGACAATTTACGACCCGGATGGTATGATTCGGATATATACACCGTTCCCAGCATAATTGAAATGGACGATAGCGTTTTCGACGCAGGGGATAAGACCGTTTCGGTAACGTTAAAGTCGTCTAATTACGTTTGGTCAAATAGCTCAAGCAACTCTTCCGCCGTGCGGACTTTCACGTTCAGGGTCAATAAAAAGGCTCTTGAAACCGAGTTCGTAGATGAAAACGGATTAAAGGTTGCAAAGTTTAAAGACGAAAACGAAATTTACACGCGCGACAGCGGCGACAAATATCCAATACTTGTAACCAGATATTCCAAAAACGGCATTGCGGCAAGTGCGACTTACACCAGCCCGAACAGCACGGGTCCGTGGTACGCGCACGCATTTTTGGAAAACGCGGAAAGCTGCAACTATTCGGTTGCAAACACGGGCGAGTCGTTCACCCTCGATAAAATCGGCGTTCCGTATCCTACACTCGTCGGAAGCGGAAGCGAGGTTTACGATGGCGGGGAGCACGAGTTCATTTACGAAGGGTACGACCCCGAACTAATGACCTACACTAAACCTGACGGTGCAATCGACTTTGACGGCGAAATTTTAAAAGTAAAAAACGCAGGCACTTATACGCCCGTATTCACTCTTTTAAATAATGCGCTTTATGCGTTTTCGGGTAATGCGCCCGCCGCAGTCGAAGTTACGCCCAAAACGGCTACTCTTTCGGCAAGTGTTGACGGCGGTGAGTGGGGCTGGGAAAGGAGAACGACCAAAGAGGTTGAAATTACCGTTTCAGGCGTTGTTACTGACGATTTGCCCAACTTAACCATAAATGCAGCTTATTTAAAAGACGGGGTGTCCAGAACGATAGGCGCTACGGCTTATGATTCGGGCTATAAGTATAAGGTAACTATTCCCTCGATAGCGCAGATTGCGACGTACACGCTTACGCTTACGCTTGCGGACGGCGGAAACTATGCTTTGGCAACGCCGTATACGCAGACGTTCAATATTACCGGTACGGTACCGCCCTTTGACGAGCAGTATATAGTATGGCAGTACACCGTGGACGGAAGGAAAACGCAGTTAAACGATTTCGTATATGACGGCGACGTGGTTTTGGTTGAATTCACAGGCAAAGAATATACGTTTTCGGTTGACGAAACCGATTTGCAGCCCTACGGCTTAAAAGTGAAAGACAACGGTTATCAGGGGCAAAGTGCGACCAACGTTAAAGCGGCTGATAACGGAATTTACACTATGACGGTGACGATTGCAGCGATTGACGAAAACACTGTTTTTGCCGACACGTCGTTTACTCTGCAATTTAAAATAGTTCCCAAGGTGCTTGATTTTTCAAATGCCGAGTGGGAATACAGCGATTCGACGGATTCAGACGGCAACAAGATATGGGAACCGCTTTCAGTAAGTAGTAAGCCCTCGTATACGGGCAATGCGGTTTCCGTGCGCATATCGCCAGCATATATGGCAAGTATAGGGCTTGCGGCAGGCGACTACACCGAAAATTATAGCTCGTTGGACAACCTCACGGAACAGGGACAAAAGAGGACCAATGTCGAAATTACGATAACCAACGCCAACTACACGACGGCGGACGGCGGCTACGTATCGATACAATATGACTGGGAAATTACGGCGCGTGCATTGACTTATAGCTGGAGCGGCACGCAGAGTGTGCAAGCTGGCGGTCAGTCGTTTGATATCCCTGCAATAGTCTTTGACGCTCCCGGCGATTATTCGCAGTATTACGAATATATTTATACAGTGGATGACACGGATTACACGTACGAACAGTTGCAGGAATATATGGCGGCAAACTGGACGGACGAAACACCCGTAAGCGGTACGATGCGCGTGCAATTGAAGGACGGCGTGACTGATTACGTCATACTTACGAGCAGCCGTCAGTTCAATACGGGCACTCCCAAGATGACGCTTAGCGTTGCTGTTTCTGGCAGCGGTGCGGAGTACGGAAAAGTTTCGTTTGCGGTTAGCGTCGTAAGGGGCACTTCGGACGAGAGCAGGCGTACGGAGGTTACTATTTCGGGCGGCGCGCTTGAAACTGCGCGTACCTTTGACGGTAACGACAACGAACTTGCTAAGTTTGTCAATAAGCTCGGCGCGGGAATTTATACGATTACCGTAAGTCTGAAAACTGACAACGAAGATTCTTACGTTCTTTCGCAAAAGGAATTCGAGTTTGTGGTTTGCAAACAGAACGTGCAGCTTCCTACCGTACGCGAAATAGTGTTCACGGGCGAAACGATAAATATTATTGATTACCTCGACGGCTTTGACCCGGAGCTTATGAAGCTTATAGGCGCGGCGGAAGGCGAAAACGGTATCGTATCGGGACGCGATTACAGAAAGAGCGGCTATTTCACGACTATTGCGCTTATAGACGGCGCGAACTACCAGTTTGTAAAGGCGGCGGAGAGCGGCGCGGAAGCGGTTAAGGCAACCTTAAAATTTGCAGTTGCATTTGCCGACGGCGAAGAAGTGCTCGGCAGCGAGTACGAAATCAACTGGATGATAAACCGTTTCCGCATCACCGAAGATATGTGGGACAAGAGCGGTAAGCAGGGCGTAACGCTCAAGCTGCCCGCACAGTTTGCGGCAATGCTTGCGGACGAAAACCTGTTGAAGATAACTTTCAACTACTATGAAGACCAGAACGGCGCGGCATTGGAAGACTTCACCTTCAAGGGCGGTAATTCGTTCTATGTGAGCGCGACCCTGACGGGCGAGGAAGCCAACAACTTCGAATTCGAAAACGCCTCGCAGATTTCGGACAAAACCGTTTATACGGTACCGCAGAGCAAGACGGAAGCGTTCTTCAACAACACGATGACGTTTGTAAAGAACAATATGATACTCGTTATCGGTTGTGCGGCAGGCTTGTTGCTTTTGATACTTCTTATAATAATAATCGCTTGTGCGGCGCGTGCGGCAAAGAGAAAGCGCGAACGCGAGGAACAGCGCAGGCTGGAAGAAAAGGAAGAGCGCAAGCGCGAGCAGGAAGAACGCCGTCTGGAACGCGAGGAAAGAATGGCGCGTATGTCCCAGCAGCAGATGATGATGCCTCAGATGATGCCCCAGGGAATGCCTCAGATGGGCGGACAGGCTATGTCGATGGGCGGCTCTATGGGCGGCGGTTCGGTAAGCGAAGCGCAGTTCAGGCAAATGCAGGAGGAGCTGGCGGAGCTTAAGGCCGAAAAGCTTGCAAAAGAGGCGGCGCAGCAGCAGATTGCCCAGGCGAAAGCCGACATACAGTTTGCGGGCTTTATGGCGCAGATTATGCAGGGCGGCGGCTCAATGGATAAGCTTACCGAGATTATCAGAACGGAAGTCAGAAACGCGCTTGCGGACGAAAGGTCGGCAGGACAGTCGCCCGACGGACGTAAGGAGGAGGCAAAAGAGGCAACTCCCGTGTGCCCTCCAGACGCGGTAATGACTACGGTGACAACCACCAAGATAGACACTACCAAGAAGCAGGCGCAGGCGGCACAGACAGGCGAGCGCGCGGCGGCAAGACCGATAGTGCGCAACTTTGTGGCACCTATGCCGGTGGACGACGGCAGAGTGTTTGACGTGGGCGGCTTCTATACACCCGCCGACTCCGTAGCCGATATAGGTTCGAGCGAAGAAGACAAGGATTAAACGAAAAATTGAAGTCCCGCGGCTGTTGCCGCGGGACTTTTTTGCTATTTCAACCACAACATATAGTGTTTTATGCAAATTTAACAACTATTTTAAAAATCTTTGCCGAAAAGTATTGTAAAATTGAAAGCGCCGTGATAAAATATGTATGCCAAATATCAAACTTCATAATAGGTAAAGTGTCACTCATAGTATTGAGTTGTTTTTGCGTTACATTTTTATCAATCTTCATCACAGATCGTTAATGGCATATAGTACCTGACTTGTCTGTGTGAAGAGCATAAGTGCATAAACAATTTAATACATAATTGTCGATACTTTGACACCTTATCGCAAATTTACAAAGAAAGTTTGATGTTTGGCGACTGTTAAGGGTACTTAGTGCGGGCAACCTTTAACGGTTGCCCTTATTTTTTTAGCCCGCAAAAAGGGAGTACGGTTTATGAAAATTAAGCGTAAAACTTTTGTAGGAGGATTGTTAGCGACACTGTGCGCGTGCACTGCGCTCACTTTCGGCGCGGTTTTTTCGTCTAATAAAATCAGCGCGGAAGCCGCAATGTCGGTTACTTCGTCAGACGCGGAAGTTATCGGCGAGCTTGCCAAGGACTACGCGGCGAGCGGTTGGAAGGGTTCGTACAACCCCGAAAACGTTTCTAAACTTTACGGTGCGATATCAGGTACTACGGGCGCGAACGCGACTTTGCAGTCGGTTAAAACTGCGCTTACTTCTTCAACGAGCACGGAATCTATAACGGGCAATAAAGTTATAACCGCAACCGACTTAGCGGCGGTAAGCACGCACAGCGGCAAGGATATAGTTGTAACCTTGGGCGGTTTACAGTGGACTGTCGTCTACGTTTCCGAATCAATCGGGGGCGACCTTGTTGCAACGCTTTTGCTTGCCGACTCTCTTAATGACGGCAGCAACTATGTTTCGGGTCGTTTTGTAAGCTGGTCGTCAACGTCTACTAATTCCCAAGGCGGTGCCTATCCCGCGAATATGTACAGTTCGAGTCAGTTAAGAAGCGTGCTTATGGGTACCCAGTATTCAACAAACTCGTCAACTCTTTCAACCGTTGCTCAAGGCGAGGCGAATCAACATACCGGCATAAAGGCTATGATAAACAATTTCGGTTCGACGGGCGTTATAGCAACTCCGCAGGATATGAAGTGGCAGGAAGCCGAAAATTCAAAAGATATCTTATCGAACTTTACTCATCCTTCGGGTAACGTAACGCCTACGGTCAGACAGTTTAACGACGCCTGGGGTACGGGGCTTACGGGTTACAGCACAAAAGTAACAAACTACGAAAATAAAACTGCATACTTAGACTGGATAAGCGACTATTTCTGGATACCGAGCGTTGCCGAAAGAGCTTATATAAGTGATTCTGTACAGGGGATGTGGAAGCTTACTGCAAATCAGCGCAAAAGCACAGGCGTAAGATACAGTTCAACTGGCGGCGACCCTATGGTATGGAGCCGAACAGCTTCTGCGTCAAATTCTACTAATCCTTCTTGGTGGGTTAACGGCAGTGTAGCTTTCAATTTCCGAGAGGATGGTAATGGGATTCATACTGGCGGCGATTGCGCTTCGACTATGGCTGTTCGCCCCGCAATGCACCTCAATTTGTCTGCGCTGAACAAAAAGGTTTTAGCCAACCCCGCTGACGTAACCACCGAACCCGATGGTGCAAGCGGCAGACAGAATATCGTGTACGACGGAAGCGTTAAAGACCTTGACGCGGTTTTACCCGACTGGTACACCGGTAATGAATCATTCTTCAACGATTACGCGGATATAACCTATCATTATAAAAATACGGGCGATACGACCGCATTCGATACGACTAACCCCGGTACTTTAACCGCGGCAACGGACGTTAAAAACGCGGGCAGATATCAGGTTACGATAAAGCTTAAATCTACAAGTCCGATAACCTGGTTCGCCGCAAGCGGAGCCCCCGTTACCGAAAAGAAAGTTATACTTACCGTACAGCAGTGCGAAGTCAAGTATAAGTGGGCGAATATAGGACTTGACAGCTCGTGGGAAGCGACGTTTGCGCAGACCTTTACACCCGCAACGGGTACTTCTGCCGCGCCCTGGGTATATTTAAACTACACTCTGCCCGTTACCACCGATAACACGGCTTCGGGCGGCAGCGGCGGCACGGTTTCAAATGATACGGTACCTTACGTTCTTTTAACGTTCACGGGTACGCAGTCGCAGTTTGCCGACTATAAAATTTCTGATATAGACAACGTGCGCAGCACTACCTCGAAGGGCAGTGACTATCCCAAACACGCAGATACTTATACCGTGTCATTTACGGATAAGAACGCGAAGACTTCAAACTATAAGCTGGTTGCGGACACGGGCGAAAGCGCAACGCGGCAGTATATTATACATAGATTGAAGGTGGACGTTCCCACTGCGCCTGCGGCGCTTACTTATAACGGCGCGGACCAGCCGTTCAGCAACGTGCCCAAGTTCGATTCTAAGTTTATGACCTACGGTCAGATGGCGGCGGACGGTGTAACCTATAACGAGAACGCAACGCCCGTGCAGTCGGACGGCACTACGCCAAAAATGACGGCAAGCGTTACGGCGAACAAGCTTACGCTGACGGCTAAGGACGCGGATAAGTACGATATGTATTACCGTCTGCTTACCGAAGCCAATACTTCAAGCGTGCAGGAAGTGCGCGACTATATGTGGACGGATGCAACCTCCGCAGACTCCGCGCCTATAAAGAAAGTCACCTACGAAATCAAGGCAAAGACTCTTGAATTTACTTTCTCTTCAAGCAGCAACAGCTGGTCGATAAAGAATAACGACGAAACCAACAAGCTTACGTACGACTATGCTTCGGGCAAGGGACCCGCGGCGGGAGAGGAGCCTGTTCTCGAACTGTATTACTATCTCAATTCGGACGGCGAAACCAATGCGGTCAAGCATTCGGACAGCACCCAGCTTTTGTTCAAGGACTTAACGGACAGGAACAATATGCACGCAACGGGCAAATATACGGTTGTTATCAAGCTTGCGGACTGCGACGATACTACCAATACGGTAAACAAGAACTATGTAATAGACGAAACCGCGGCGGCGACTTATCAGAAGGAACTTACCATAACCGCGGGCGAAGCGAGCATTGACGACATAGGCATATTCTACAACACGGCAAAGAAGGAGGCGGACGGCATACCTGCCGCGGCTATTCCTTCGGGCGGTTTGACTTACGAATATGACAGCCTTACCAAGCAGGTTACGGAGTATAAGTTCGAGCTTGATTTTTCGAATATAGATTACCTGACGTATGCGGATACGATATCCTGGAAGTATGCCGACGGTGAAACGACGGCAAGCAAGGCGGGCAAGCTTACCGTTACCGTAAAGATTAAAGTCAAGGACGACGAGGCGGCTAATCACGTTCTTCCCGCGGCGTTCGACGTAACGCAGACAAACACGTTCAAATCCTATCTGAATAACGGCGACGGAACGGCAACGCTGACTTTCGAAGTGGAGATAGGCAAGCACGAAATAACCGTTGCTGGCAGCGATATTCCTTTGAAATATCAGCGCGAGGGCGGACAGGTGACCGACTACGATCCTAAGAACCCTCCCGAATTCAACGGTAAACCCGTTACTATTTCGCTTCCTCACGAAAGCTTATACCCGCACGGTATAAAGTCAATCGAGTTTGACGAAACTGCTCCCAAGAAAACGCAGGCAGGCTCGTACACAATCGGCGCAACAGTAACGCTGGACGACAACCACGTTCTTGCCAACGGAAGCTCTACCGTGCACGTGGATATCCCTTGGGAAATTTCCAAGGAAGTTATAAAACTCGCGTGGGGCAAACCTACGTACTTCGACGATTATTTCAACGACAGCTCCGTGGCGCATTTGCAGGTAATGCTTTTGAGCGGCTTGACGGAAGTGCAGGAAGGGGCGATTAAGTACAGCTTCTATAAGATGGTGGACGGCGCGCCCGACACAACGCCTTTATCCGATGCGGAGCTGAAAGCGCTTTGCACCAACGACAGATTCACCGACTCCAACGAAACGTGGCTGTACGTAAAGGCAGAGCTCACCGAGGACGGCGCAAAGAAGTATAAGCTGGAAGACGACGCCACCAAGAACCCCAAGAAGTTCAAGCTTGGCGGACAGATGACGCTTATAGAGCTTAAAGTAGACGATGAGAAAATCAGCGGCTACGAGTACGGCGGCGAGCTGGATTTGAGCAAGGTATTCACGCTTATCAACACCGAAACGGGCGACCCTTGGGACAGCTCCTACTATGAAATCCGCGTGCTCAAAGACGGCGTGGATATAGGCGAGCTTTCGGAGTTCAACCCTGCCGCAAACGGTGCGGGCAAGTACGTTATCCAAATAAATATCAAGCCCGAATATGCGGAAGACTATACGCTTGACAAGTCAAACAAAGTAGACTTCGAAATTCAGCGCAAGGAAATTGCCGTGCCCACATTCAGCGGAATTTTGTTCAGCGGCGAGTATATCAACCTTGCCGATTACCTGGGCGGAAGCTATGCCGAGTACAAGGATATAATCAGTCTGAGCGGCGACTATCTGGAATTGAGAAACGTAAGCCAGAACGGATATACGGCACGCCTGACTTTAACTGACCCCAACTACAAGTGGGCAATACCGACGACGGCGGAGCCCGCAAGCCTGAAGCTCTTTGCGGCTAAACTGTTCGATGATGAAATCACAATTCTGGACGACACTATTGCCGAACTGAAGTGGAACATTATGCCGCTTGTAATCGACACCACCGAGATGTGGAACAAGGGCAAGACGGGCGCAACGCTCAACCTTCCCGAGAACGTAACAAAGCTTATCAATGCTGAAACGTTGAGCTTGTTATACAAGTACTACGACGATGCTGATCAGTATATCGAAACTCCCGAGTTGAAGGGCGGCAAGTCTTTCAGAGTAGAAGCTGTGTTCGGCGGTATTGACGCCGAGAACGGTAACGTACTCTTTAAGACGGCAGACGGCAATTTCGGAACGATCAGCGACAAGATAAGCTACACCGTACCCCAGAGCGGCTTTGCTGCGGCGATGGGTAGCACGCTTAACTTCCTCAAAGCAAACTGGCTGTGGCTTATAATTGCGGCGGCAGTGTTGCTGTTCCTCATAATACTTATCTGCATAATTGCAAGTGCAAAGAAGAAAAAGCGTATCCGCGAGGAGCGCAGACTTGCCGAGGAAAAGGCGGAGCGCGAGCGCAAGGAAGAGCGCGAAGAACAGCGCAGGCGCGAGGAGCGTGAGGAGCGCAGAATGGAGCGTATGAGTCAGCAGCAGATGATGATGCCGCAAATGATGCCTCAGATGATGCCTCAGATGATGCCGCAAATGATGCAGCAGCAAATGCCTACTCAGCAGCAATCCCAGTATGCACCCCAGCAGCCTATGGCGTCGGGCGGCAGCTCAAACGAAATTGCCGAGCTCAAAGCCGAAATATCGGCTATGAAAGCCGAAGCGGCGGCAAAGGAATCGGCTGCGCTCAGGGCGGAGGTTATGCGCGCGGAGCAGGCGGCTATGAAGGCAGAGCAGAACGCTGTTTTGCGCAGTGACGTAAACGCAATACGCGGCGAGCAGTTCTCGGGCTTAAATATGGACGCGATGACCGAAATTATGACCCGTGCGCTCAAAAACGTATTTGCTTCGGCTGCACAGCCCGTGGTTACTGCGCCTCCCGCACAGCCCGCTCAGCTGACGGACGGAAGCTCGTCTACGACAACTGCAAACGCAGTCTATCCCCCCGACGCGGTAATGACCACCGTGACGACTACAAAGATAGACACGACCAAGAAGCCCGCGCAGAACGCGCAGGCAACGGCGGCGCAGCCCTCGCCCTCAGGCAGGACGATAGTACGCAATTACGTTGCGCCTATGCCCGTGGACGACGGAAGGATATTCGACGTTGGCGGCTTCTATACGCCTGCCGACCCCGTTGATTTGGGTTTGGAAGAAGAGGATAAGAAAGACTAAAACAAAAAAGCCCCGCGGCAACCGCCGCGGGGCTTTTACTTTTTCAAACGCTCCGTATAAAAGTTTAATACATTCCGCAAAATAGTCGTATGGAAAAGAATTCGGCTAAAAGTAAAGCGGCGCGCCCCTCCGTGGTGGTGGTAGGCGGCAGTTCGGGTATCGGCTACGAAACCTGTGTGCGCCTTGTAAACCGCGGTTGGGAGGTCACTAATATTTCGCGTACCCCCTGCAACAATGCAAAGGTGCACAATATCTGTGCCGACGTGGCGCGCGGCAGCGAGGCATACGACGCAATAGTCGCAACCGCTGACAGATACGGACTCGACGCGCTTGTCTACTGCGCGGGGTTTTCAATGGCGGCGCCAATCGAATACGTAAAGGAAACCGACTACAAATACCTTTTCGAGGTCAACTATTTCGGCGCGCTCAAAGCAATGCAGACGTGCATACCGTTTATGAAAAAGAAGGGTGGCAAGATGGTGCTTATCGGCTCGCTCGGCGGCGACGTGCCCGTCGTGTTCGACAGCTTCTATTCCTCGTCAAAGGCGGCTCTGGAAATGCTTGCGTGGGAGGCGAATAACGAGCTCAACGTCTACGGTATTTCGGTGACGGCGGTACTGCCCGGCGGCACTGCCACAAACTTTTCGTTCAAGCGCAAAGTCTATCCCGAGGAGGAGAACGGCACCTACGCCAAGTCGCTCAACAGAGCGGTCGCCGCGCTTGCCAATATTGAGCAGGGCGGTATGAAGCCCTCGCGCGTGGCGGAGGACATCTATAAAATTCTCGTTTCCCCCAAGCCGCCCATAATAAAGACGTGCGGAGCAAAGAACACGGCGGCGCGCTTTGCAACGCGCGTTATGCCCGAAAAATTCACAAGCTATTTTAACGGGAGAATGTACAACCAATGAGAAAGGAATACGACTTGACGCGCCGCGACGAAAGGGAAACTTTTTATAAGGGAATAAAGGAGAGTGGAGTCAGAAATGACAGGAAAGCATAAGGACAATTTCAACGCCAACTATCTGCAGTACGTAAAGACGCAGGAACCCAAAACCAAGCACTTCAAAAACTGCCTTTCGGCTTTCGGCGTGGGCGGACTTATCTGCTGCATAGGTCAGTTTTTCCGCTTTATGCTGGAATACGCGGGACTTTCGGGCGACGTCCTCGCTGGCACCGTTTCGGCAATACTCATATTTTTAAGCTGCCTTCTTACTGGCTTCGGCGTGTATGACAGGATTGGCAGACACGCGGGCGCGGGCTCTATTGTGCCCATTACGGGCTTTGCAAACTCTGTTGCGTCCCCTGCCATAGAGTTCAAGACCGAGGGCTGGATTTACGGTATGGCGGCAAAGATGTTCACCGTTGCGGGCCCCATCATAGTGTTCGGAGTGTTCTCGGGCGTGCTCGTCGGACTGATTTACTCGTTTATATAAACACTATATATTGTATTTAGTTTTTCAAACTATTCAATATTTTGTAAATATGTGTTGACAACGTTGCGGCGGTATGATATAATCCGTTTGAATAAGAGGCGCGCCGTAACTGACGAAAATTTTTGCGGAATACCGCAGTGGAGCGGCGCTGGGACCTGTTTTCCGCCGTTCGTCTGGGCAAATTTACTTGTAAGCGAGTAGATTGCCCTATTTTTTTACGGAGGTTTAGCTGTGGTCGGGTATATTCATTCCTTTGAATCGTTCGGTACCGTGGACGGACCCGGAATACGCTTCGTCGTGTTTATGCAGGGGTGCCCGATGCGCTGTCTGTACTGTCACAACCCCGACACCTGGCAGAGGGGCGGAAAGGAGTACACGCCCGAGGAAGTCGCGGCAAACGTAAGAAAGTACAAAAGCTATTTCACGGGTGGCGGCGGAGTTACCGTTTCGGGCGGGGAGCCGCTTATGCAGGCGGATTTCGTGCGCGAGCTTTTCACCATTTTAAAGAATTCGGGAATACACACCGCACTCGATACGTCGGGAATAACCTTCAACCCCGAGGACAAGCATAAGTTCGACGGGCTTCTGGAAGTGACCGACCTCGTGTTGCTGGATATAAAGCATATCGACGGGGCGGAGCACAAAAAGCTTACGGGGCACGACAACAAAAACGTGCTTGCGTTTGCCGAGTACCTTTCGGGAATCGGCAAGCCCGTGTGGATACGTCACGTTCTAGTGCCGGGTATAACCGATAACGACGAATATCTCACAGAGTTGGCAAAGTTTATAGGCGGTCTTAAAACCGTGCATAAGGTCGAGGTCCTGCCCTATCACAATATGGGCGAAGTCAAGTATAAAAATCTGGGCGTGGATTATCCGTTAAAGGGCGTGCAGCCGCCCGATGCCGAAAGGGTAAAAAACGCAAAGCGCATACTCGGAGTCATTAAATGAATTACGATTTAAGCGGAAAATGTCTTATAGAAATCTCGGGCGAAGCGTGCGACGCGTGCCTTGCCGTACTGCCCAACTGCGCGGCGGTTGCGGAAAAGTTCGCTCTTAAATTCATAAAGATAAGCCTGGACGACTGTCCCGAAGCGGTGCAGACCTTTTCGGTTGACCGCATACCGTCCATAGTAATCGCCGAGGACGGCAAAATCATAGCAAAATGTTCGGGCTACCAGCCTCTTGAAATATTAGAGTTGTGGGTGGAAGCCAAACTTACATAAGGAGAAAGAAATGAAGTATAAGCAGTGGGAAGGATTTACCGCAGGTAAATGGAGCGACGACGAAGTCAACGTAAGGGACTTTATTCAGCACAACTACAAGCCGTACGAAGGCGACGGCGCCTTTTTGGAGGGCGCAACCGAAGCGACCAAAAAGCTCTGGCAGGAGGTTTTGGACCTTTCCGCAAAGGAGAGGGAAGCGGGCGGCGTGCTTAAAGCTGACACTAAAGTTGTTTCCACGCTCACCAGCCACCCCGCGGGTTATATAGACAAGCAGCTTGAAAAAATCGTCGGTCTGCAGACTGACGAGCCTTTCAAGCGTTCCTTGCAGCCCTTCGGCGGCATCAAGATGAGCGAGCAGGCTCTCAATATGTACGGCTACGAGCTCGACCCGCAGATTAAATATATCTTCACGCACTACCGCAAGACGCACAACGACGGCGTTTACGACGCGTACACGCCCGAAATGCGCCGCGCGCGTACCGCGCATATTCTCACGGGTCTGCCCGACACTTACGGCAGGGGCAGAATAGTGGGCGACTACCGCAGAGTTGCGCTGTACGGCGTTGACTACCTTATTGAGCACAAGAAGCGCGACAAGGAGCTTATGGACGGCGATATGACGCCCGACAAGGTGCGTGACCGCGAAGAGCTTTCCGAACAGATTAAAGCGCTGACTGCGTTAAAGGAAATGGCTGCGCTCTACGGTATGGACATTTCCCAGCCCGCCAAAAACGCACAGGAAGCAATTCAGTGGCTGTACTTTGGCTATCTCGCCGCCGTTAAGGACCAGAACGGCGCGGCAATGTCAATTGGCAGAAATTCGACATTCCTCGACATCTATATAGAGCGCGACCTTGCAAACGGCACTCTGACCGAGCGCGAGGCGCAGGAGCTCATCGACCATTTCGTAATGAAACTGCGCATAGTCAAATTTATGCGCATAAAGGACTATAACGAGCTATTCTCGGGCGACCCCACCTGGGTAACCGAATCAATCGGCGGTATGGGCGTGGACGGCAGAACGCTTGTCACCAAGTCGTCGTTCAGAATTTTGCACACGCTCTCCAACCTGGGACCCGCACCCGAGCCCAATCTCACCGTGTTGTGGTCGCGCAACCTTCCCGCGGGCTTCAAAAAATTCTGCGCGGAAACGTCAATCGCAACCTCGGCAATCCAGTATGAAAGCGACGACCTTATGCGCCCCGAGATGGGCGACGACTACTGCATCGCGTGCTGCGTAAGCTGTATGCGTGTGGGCAAGGATATGCAGTTCTTCGGCGCAAGGGCAAACCTTGCAAAGTGCCTGCTGTACGCAATCAACGGCGGCAAGGACGAGGTCACGCTAGACAAAAAGACGGGCAAGCATTTGCAGGTATCGCCTATGTATTCGCCCGTGCTCGGCGACGGACCTCTGGACTTCGAGGAGGTCAAGTGCAAATATGAGCAGATGATGGACTGGCTTGCCGGCTTGTACGTCAACACCTTAAACCTCATTCACTATATGCACGACAAATATTCCTACGAGGCGCTTGAAATGGCTCTGCACGACACGCAGGTGCGCCGCTTCTTCGCAACGGGTATTGCGGGACTTTCGTGTGCGGTCGATTCGCTCTCGGCAATCAAGTACGCTAAGGTCTATCCCGTCCGTAACGAGGAGGGGCTTGTCGTCGATTTCAGAACGGAGGGAGAGTTCCCCCAGTACGGCAACAACGACGACAGGGTGGACCAGATTGCAGTCTGGCTTGTAAAGACCTTTATGAACAAGATAAAGAGCCATTACACCTACCGCGGCAGCGTTCCCACGACGTCCATTCTCACCATAACGTCCAACGTCGTATACGGCAAAAAGACGGGCAACACCCCCGACGGCAGAAGAGCGGGCACGCCGCTTGCACCCGGTGCCAACCCTATGCACGGCAGGGACAAAAACGGTGCGCTTGCGTCGCTGGAATCGGTTGCAAAGCTTCCCTACGAATACTCGCGCGACGGCATTTCGAATACCTTCTCGGTAACTCCCGCGTCGCTTGGCAAGGACGACTAAAACACAAAAAGGAGATTTATTTATGTCAAAGGCAGATAATCTTGTAAATATGCTGGACGCATACGTTGCGGACGGCGGTCATCACTTAAACGTAAACGTGTTCAGCCGCGAAACGCTGCTGGACGCGCAGGCACATCCCGAAAAATATCCCCAGCTCACCATAAGGGTTTCGGGCTATGCGGTCAACTTCAACAAGCTCACCAAGGAGCAGCAGGACGACGTCATTTCCAGGACGATACACGCGCAATTATAATTTAAGCGGATATTTTCATAATTTCGATTGATTTTCCCGCGTTTTATGTTATAATATATACGCATTAATAGGTTTCGCCTTCTGGGAGGACGGTTTGATGGAAGAAAATCAGGAAGAACTGAATATAAAGCACGGCACAGTGCTTAAATATAAGGGCAACGCCGAGGAGCTGACTTTGCCCAAGGACGTAGTGCGCATTGCGCCCTACGCCTTTGCCAACTGCAAAAGTCTTAAAAAAATAACCACTCCCGTCAAGCTCGCCTCTATAGGCAAGGGCGCTTTCTACGGTTGCGAAAACCTTGCGGAAGTAACTCTGCCCGGCAGACTTTTCAAAAGAGTTAAGGGCGGAAAGGTATTCCCTATGGGCGCGGACATCTATTTCCGTTTCTACGCGTCCGCAGGCGCCGAATTGGAGGATGAGGACTATTCCGACTCCTTCGGCTCGGAAGAGGAGTACGTTGCTTCGGGCGTGAACGACGTTGCAAAGGTTTTCGACGTCAAGGACGAAGTGCAGTCCGAAGAGATTATAACCATAGTGGAGGAGCTTCCCGACGAGCCGCCCGAACCTTTGGAGCCGCTCGAAGATATGGACAACAGAACGCTGCAGGAGCGTATGGAAGCCATTATCCCCCAGGACGCGGCAACGGACGACCCCTCGCTTGGCCGCAATATGCTCGTCAACCTTTCCGACTATCTGATAGTTGACGACGAAGTTATAAAATATATCGGTACGGCAAGGGTAACGCGCGTGCCCGACTTCATAACGAGGATAGGCGAAAACGCCTTTTCGAACAGCGACGTTACGACAGTTTACCTGCCTCCCCAGCTCAAGCTTATAGGCAAAAACGCATTCTCGTGGTGCGACAGCCTCACGGAGATAGAGTTGCCCGCAAGCTTGCAGATGATTGACGACGGCGCGTTCAGCAATTGCAGCAATCTTACCAAAGTCGTTATTCCCAAGGATCTGAAATTCATAGGCGCAAACGCCTTCCGCGCGTGCAGTGCTATAAGCGAAATCAATCTGCCCGAAACTCTGCACACGCTCAGCCGCCGCGCTTTCGACTTCTGCGTATCGCTTGAAAAGATAACGGTGCCCAGCAAAATAATCAGAATACCCGAAGGTGTTTTCTCGCACTGCGAGAAGCTTAGAAAAGTGGTATTGCCCGACACGTTGACGGAAATAGGCGCGTGGTCGTTTGCCGAGTGCTACGAACTGCGCGAAATCAACTTCCCCAAGCACCTTTCCAATATTTGCGAAGTCGCGTTTATGAACTGCCGCTCGCTGGTTGCGTTCGATTTGCCCGCATCGCTCAAAAAGATAGGCAGACAGGCTTTCGTCGGCTGTACGTCGTTGCATCTGGTCAACCTGCCTAGGCACCTGGAGAAGCAGTTGAAGCCCGCAAAGGTTTTCCACAAGCTTCCCAACCTGTCGCTTAACTTCACGGACGGCGAAGCTTCCGATTGATTTTTTGCATATTCTTTCAGCGGTTTTGTTAAAAAACCGCTTTTTTATTTTACAAATTTCGCCGTTTACTGTATACTTAACTATGTATACGTAAAAGGTAACACCAACTGACTATTCGATTGCCAATGAACGGAAGAAAAAGCAAACTGCCCAAGCGCGTTATAGCCTTAATAATCACCGCCGCAATTTGCGCAATTATGGTTGCGGCAATACTGATTGTAAACGCTTTCATACCCGTCAGATACCTCTCCGCGTATATGGTTAATGGAAATAAAAACGCAGAGGGAGCAATGCGCGTGAGCTACGCGGACGCGGGCTTCGGCGACTGCATTTTAGTCGAACTGCCCGACGGCAAAACCGTGTTGATAGACGGCGGCGACGGCGCCTATCCGAACACTTTGCACCTCTTGAAATTTCTCAATTCGCGCGGCGTAAGCACTATCGACTATCTCATATGTACGTCGGTCAAGGACGAGCACTGCGGCGGACTTACGGAGATAGTAAAATACAAAAAAGTCGGATACGCGTTCATTCCGTTCAGCCTGAATACGCGGATAACAGACGAATACAACTCATTCGTTTCGGCTTTAAACGAGCGCGGCGTAAGCTACGGCTATGCGGGCGTGGGCGAAGGGATATACAGCGAAGAGTACGGCTATTTTCTTACTTTTCTTTCGCCGTCCAATTATCTCAGCGACCAGTCGGCTTACGCCGGTATGAACTCCGACCCGACGACCGCGAATATAGAAAACGCATCAGTCATCACCTGGCTGGAATACGACGGCACAGCGTTTGCGTTCACTTCGGATATAAGGGCGGAGGGGCTTAAAAGCATTACGGAAATGTACTCCGCAAGCATAGCGCTCGGTCAGCCTTTCTGCCGGATAGGCGGACACTCAGTCAAATTAGAGGACTGCAAAATAGTCACCGCGCCGTGCCACGCGGGCAAAAGCAACACGTATGCGCCTTGGTATGATTTAATCCAGCCCGAACAGGCGGTAATCAGCGTGGGCAAAAGTTTTGCCGATTATCCGTCGTTACAGGCGCTGTCCGATATATGCAACTACTGCGATCCGTACTATACGATGTATAGCGGCGATATAACCGTCACGGTGAGCGGCGGTAGCTACGAAATAGCAACAAGTAAGTAATAAACCCGACTGTAAACAAAGGGGGCAAATAAAATGATAAAACTGACTACCGCAGGCGAATCGCACGGCAAAATGCTCGTGGGAATAATCGAGGGGCTGCCCTCCAACCTGCCCGTCGATATAGAGGAAATAGACGGCTATATGGCACTCCGTCAGGGCGGCTACGGCAGGGGCGGCAGACAGAAGATAGAAAAGGATAAGATTGAAATTCTGTCCGGCGTGCGCAACAGGCTTACGCTGGGCAGTCCTCTTGCGTTCTGCGTAAAGAATAACGACTATTCGAACTGGCAGGCGGTTATGGCTCCAGAGGGCGCGGACGTCACCCAAAAGACGCTCACGCGCGTGCGCCCCGGTCACGCCGATTTAACGGGCGTAATAAAGTACGACCAGACAGACGCACGCAATATCTTAGAACGCGCAAGCGCAAGGGAAACGGCTGTGCGCGTCGCGGGCGGCTCAATCGCAAGGCAGTATTTAAAGCAGCTCGGCATACAGGTCGGCGGCTACGTCAAATCGGTATGCGGAGTCGAGGATAAAAAAGAGCACGCCTTCGAGGAGCTTGACGGCGCAAAAAGCCAGCCTCTGTTTATGCTGGATAACGCCGCGCAGACCGAGGCTATGCAGCTTATAGACAAACTCAAAGCGGAGGGCGACACCGCGGGCGGCGTGGTAGAAATACGCGTAAAGGGCTTAAAGAGCGGCTTCGGCAGCTGTATGCGCTACGCCGAAAAGCTCGACGCAATTCTCTGCGGCGCGGTTATGAGCGTTCAGGCAATAAAGGGCGTAGAGGTCGGCATAGGCTTTGCCGCCGCCGCACTTTCCGGCAGTAAGGTTCACGACGAAATTTTTTACAATAAAGAAGGGTATTATCGCGCCACGAACAATGCGGGCGGTATAGAGGGCGGAATGTCAAACGGCGGTGAGATTGTACTGCGCGCCGCAATGAAGCCCATACCCACCCTGATGAAGGGACTTAAAACTGTGGACATCGCCACAAAGGAGCCCTGCGTTGCGGCAAGCGAAAGGAGCGACGTAGCGGCAATATGTGCGTGCGAAATTATCGTTGAAAGCGTAGTGTGCCTCGCGCTTGCGGACGTCGTTTCAAACCGTCTGGGCGGCGACAATATAAAGGAGGTAAGGGAGCGTTACGCCCTCCTGCCGTAAATTATGCAAGATATTATCTTATCCGCTCCGTCGCTTAAAAGCGTAATACGCTGCGGCGCGGGCGCGTTCCAGAAATACGCTCCGCAAATTCCGGAAAACGCGTTTATAATTACCGATTCCAACGTATCCGCACTGTACGGCGATTTGATTTCGTCAACTTTCAAGTCTGCGCCCGTGTTCGTAATTCCCGCGGGCGAAAGAAGCAAGAATTACAAGGTCTTGATTAAAATCTTCGAAAAGATGACCGAGTGCGGTATAACGCGCAAATCTACGGTCGTCGCGCTCGGCGGCGGCGTGGTGGGCGACATTGCGGGACTTGCCGCTTCGCTGTATATGCGCGGCATAAATATCGTGCAGATTCCCACGACCCTTTTGTCGCAGGTTGACAGCTCTGTCGGCGGCAAAACGGCAATAGACTTCAACGGCGTAAAGAACGTGCTGGGCACATTCTACCAGCCGTCGGAAGTCATCGTAGACCCTATGTTTTTAAAGACCTTGCCCGCACGCGAAGTGCGTTGCGGACTGGGCGAAATAATCAAGTACGGCGCGCTCGACGGCGGCATATATAATACGCTCATAAAAAATCAGGACGGGCTTTTCGACCTTGCGTTTCTGGAAAGCGTTACAGCCGACTGTATACGCCACAAGGCAAAGGTCGTAAGCGAGGACGAAAAAGATTTGTCGGGCGCAAGAAAGACCTTGAACCTCGGGCACACCACGGGGCACGCGTTCGAGCTGTACTATAAGCGCAAGTCGCACGGCGAATTCGTGCTTATCGGCACGTATTACGAGCTGTATATCGCCCAGCAGTCGGGCGTGTGCGAAAAGGCTTATGCCGACAGTCTGCGCTCACTCATCAAAAAAGTAATAAAGAAAATTCCGGCGTATGCGGACGCGGAACAGGCGGCGTGCGTTGCGAAATTCGATAAAAAGAACGACAGGCAGACCTCTGTTTCGATAGTCGCTCCCGCGGAGAAAGGGAGAAGCGAGGAAATAGTTCTGCCGCTCGAAAAATACACGCGCCTTGTTGCGGACTGCGCACGCGCGCTTGTGGAGGAACAATGAAAAAACTTGCGGTAATCGGTAAGGACGTATCACAGTCCACAAGCCCACAGATTCACAATTTTATAGCCTCTCAGCTGGGTATTGAAATCAGTTATGAAAAAATTTCCATACCCGAGGAGCAGTTCGAAAGCAGGATAGAGGAGCTGTTGAAAACCTACGACGGCTTGAACGTGACAATTCCGTACAAGCTTTCAATCATTCCTCATCTGAAAGCAACCGAGGGCGACGCAACCGCGTTCGGCGCGGTCAACACCGTGCGCACTTCAACGCTCACCGGCTACAACACCGACGGGCTTGGCTTTATGCAGATGCTCGAATCAAACGGCGTGCAGGTGGACGGTTGCGACGTATTATTGCTCGGCGCGGGCGGTGCGGGCAGAAGCGTTGCAAAAAAGCTTTCGGACGGCGGCGCGCACGTTGAGGTTTACGACAGAAATGCGGACAACGCGCAAAGCGTTGCCAAGCAGTTTGCAAACGTGACCGCCGTGGATAAGGTGGTTGCAAAAAAGCGCAAGCTCATAATCAACGCCACAGGCGTGGGTATGCACAAGAGCGAGGGACTGTCCCCCGTGCCTGCGGAAATTCTCGAAGGGTGCGATGTCGCGGTTGACCTCATTTACGTTCCCGAAAAGAGCGAGTTTTTACGCATAGCCGAAAGCCTGGGCAAAAAGATAATAAACGGCAGGGCGATGCTCTTCTATCAGGCGTACTATTCCGACTGTATATATTTCAATCTTACGCCGTCGGCTGACGTCGCGGCGGACCTCTTTAAAAAGTATTTAAAGGAAGTGGTAAAATGAAATTTTTATTTATCAACGGCGTCAACCTCAATATGACGGGCGTCCGCGAAAAGGGCGTTTACGGCAGCGAAACTCTCGAAGAAATCAACGCGCAGATTAAAGCTCATTTCAAGGGCGACGAGTGCGAATTTTTCCAGAGCAATATAGAGGGTGAAATCTGCACCGCTATCCAGAGCGCAAAGGCGGACGGCATAATTTTAAATGCGGGAGCTTTCACGCATTACAGCATAGCAATACGCGACGCAATCGCTTCAATCAAAATTCCCGTCGTGGAAGTGCATATGTCCAACGTGCACGCACGCGAGGAATTCAGACACACGTCGGTGCTGTCAGAAGTGTGCAAGGGCGTAGTTCTCGGCTTCGGCAAAAACAGCTACATTCTCGCGGCGGAGAGCTTCAAGCTGTGAATATAGTTCTTTGCGGAATGATGGGCTGCGGCAAGACTACCGTCGCCGAGGTGTTTTCCGCGCGCGGCTATACGGTAGTCGATACCGACCAAATCATAGTGGAGCGGTACGGCAATATCGACGGCATATTCGCACAGTTCGGCGAGGCGCATTTCAGGGAGCTGGAAGCCGCCGTCACCGCCGAGGTTGCGCAAAAGTATAATAACGCCGTCATATCTTTGGGCGGCGGCTGTGTATTGCGCGCCGAAAACGTCAAAAATTTAAAGGCGACGGGCAAAATTTTCTATCTTAAAGCTCAGGCGGAAACGCTTATAAAAAGGCTTAAAGGCGATACCACGCGCCCCCTTTTAAAGGGCGGACTGGAAGAAAAGGTCAACTCCATTCTGTCCGCGCGCGCACGCATATACGAAAGCGTTGCCGACGTCGTTATAGATACGGACACGCTCACCCCCGCAGAGGTAGCAATAAAAATAGAGGAAAAAGTTTTATGAAGACCGTACTTATAACCGGCGGCACCAAGGGCATAGGTAAAGCCGTTGCGCAGGAATTTTTGCAGCAGGGCTACGAGGTTATATTGAATTATTTCCACGACGAGGAGGCGGCGCTTGCCACCCAGTCGGAATTCAATATGCTGGGCTATTGCCCCGTTCTGATGCGTGCCGACGTCTCCGACGAGGAGCAGGTCAAGGAAATGTTCAAGGAAGTGTTCCGCATATACGGCAGAGTGGACGTGCTTGTAAACAACGCGGGCATATCCAAGGTGCAGGTCATTCAGGATACTTCCGTATACGACTGGGAGGAGGTGTTCGCAGTCAACGCAATGGGCACCTTCCTTTGTAGCAGGGAAGCCGCCGAAAGTATGATATGCTCGGGCGGCGGCTGCATTATAAACATAGCCTCGATTTGGGGCGAAGTGGGGGCGAGCTGCGAGGTTGCGTATTCCGCTTCCAAGGGTGCGGTTATCGCGTTTACAAAGGCGCTTGCAAAGGAGCTTGCCCCGTCGTTCGTGCGCGTCAACTGCGTATCCCCCGGCGTCATCGATACCGAGATGAATTCCCACCTTACCGAGGTGGAAATGGAGGATCTGATAAACCAGATTCCCTTGGGGCGTTTAGGCACGGGCGAGGACGTTGCAAAGGCGTGCGTGTTCTTTGCGGAAAATTCCTACGTCACCGGCGAAGTGCTTTCGGTGGGCGGCGGCTTTGCCAAATAAATTTTTAAAATTATGGCGAAAAAATAAAGGAAAACACACCCTTTTTTCGTATACAATAAGTGAAAATGGAAAAATTTAAGTCAGTAAGAGAAAAGACTTTTGCCGTGGAGGAGCAGTTTCTTTCACCCTACGCCGCCAAGTCCAGGGAGACCAAGGGCAGGCAGAGGGAGGAAGAACCCTGCCAGATGCGCACCGAATACCAGCGCGACCGCGACAGAATAATATATTCCAAGGCGTTCATAAGGCTGAAAAACAAGACGCAGGTCTTTTTTTCACCCGAGGGCGACCACTACGTAACGCGCCTTACGCACACGCTGGACGTTTCGCAGATTGCGCGTTCGCTTGCCCGCGCGCTTTCCCTCAACGAGGACCTTGCGGAGGCAATAGCTTACGGTCACGACCTTGGGCACACGCCCTTCGGTCACAGCGGCGAAAGGATACTTAACAAGCTTGCGCCCAACGGCTTTAAGCACAACGAACAGTCGGTGAGGGTCGTTGACGTTCTCGAAAAGGACGGCAGAGGGCTTAACCTCACGTTCGAGGTGCGTGACGGTATTTTAAACCATAAAAAGGGCTTAAAGCCCGCCACGCTGGAAGGCAAGTGTGTAAACATTGCCGACCGCATCGCATACATAAACCACGATTTGAACGACGCCGTCCGCGCGGGTATATTAAAGCTTGACGACGTTCCCAAAGATATTACCGCCGTTCTCGGCTCGACCTCGCGCGAGAGGATAAATACCGCCGTAAACTCGGTCTGCAAGAACAGTTTCGGCAAGGCGGAAGTGGAGCTTGGCAGCGACGTGCAGGAAGCCAGCGACGAACTCCGCAAGTTTATGTTCGAAAAGGTATATCTTACGCAGTTTGCGCGCGGCGAGGAGCTGAAAGCCGAAAGAATGATTTCGGCGCTGTACGACTATTTTACCGACCATCCCGAAGAGCTGCCGCCCACGTACGTCAGCCTTCTGGACGACTATCCCAAGGAGCAGATTGTCTGCGACTATATTTCTTCTATGACCGACAGGTACGCGGTGTACGTATTCAACCGCATCTTCGTGCCGCGCGGCTGGACCTTCGTAGACGAAATCAATTAATGAAATCGCAAAAAAACATATGGCAGGCGTTGATCAGGAGTTTTTGAGAACTCTAAAAGAAAAAGTGAATATCGTGGAGGTGGCGCAAAGCTACGTCACGCTTGAAAAGAGGGGCGCGAGCTATTGGGCGTGCTGCCCTTTTCACCACGAAAAAACTCCGTCGTTTGCCATAAACGAATCGGGGCAGTTTTATCACTGCTTCGGTTGCGGCGAGTCGGGTGACGTCATCCGCCTTGTTTCCGAGCTGGACAGTCTGGACTTTATGGAAGCTGTCAAATCGCTTGCCGAGCGCGCAAAAATTCCCGTCCCCGAAACGGGCGGCGACTTTCAGAAGACCGCCGAAATGAAGCGCAAGCGCGACACGCTTTTAAAGATATTGAACGACTGCGCGCATTTCTATCTGGACAACCTCAATTCGGGCAAAGCCGACGCGCACATAGACTATATTTTAAAGAGGCAGATACCTTCCAAGATGGTGCGCACGTTCGGTCTGGGCGCAAGCCTCAACTTTACCGACCTGCCCAAATATCTGCTGCAAAAGGGCTATTCGCGCCAGGATATAGTGGACAGCGGCACGGTCAACGACGCCAACGGCAGACTGACCGACGCGCAGGGCGGCAGATTGATTTTCCCGCTCATAAATTCCTATAACGAAGTGATAGGCTTCGGCGGCAGGGCATTAAAGAAAACCGACTTCGGCAAATACGTAAACACGCGCGACACGCTGGTTTTCAACAAAAGAAAAAATCTTTACAACATTAACCTTCTTAAAAAGCTTAAAAGAACGCAAACTGTTAAAGAGGTCATAATGGTCGAGGGCTATATGGACACGCTCTCGCTCTATCAGGCGGGCTTTAAAAACGTCGTTGCAAGTATGGGCACTTCGCTCACGCAGAACCAGGCGCGGCTTATAAAGAGGTACGTCGATACGGTGCTTATCAGTTACGACGGCGACGGCGCGGGACAGAAAGCCAATCTTAGGGGACTGGACGTCTTAAAGGACGAGGGACTCAACGTAAAGGTCGTTCCTCTGCCCGAAGGACTGGACCCCGACGACGTTATCAAACAGCGCGGAGTGGAAGGCTACCAGGCTTGTCTGGACGCGGCTATGCCGCTGATCGACTACAAACTTTCCGTGCTTAAGAGGGATTTCGATTTAACCAAGACCGAGGACAAGCGCAGGTACGTTTCGGAAGCTTTGGGAATAATCCGCACCGCGGAAAGCGCGGCGGAACGCGAGGATCTGTTAAAGCAGCTGCGCGACGCGTCGGGAATTTCCTTCGAGGCGTTAAAGCGCGACCTGGAATCCAAGCCACAGCAAAAGGAAGTAAAAACCGAGCCGCCGCCCGTCAGAAAGGATTCGGCGGACGTTTCAAAGAAAGCTTCGCGCTTCGTGCTTTCGGCGTTCCTTTTCGGCGCGGATTATACCCGTGACCTGGATATTGAGGACGTAACTTTCAGGGACGAAGTCCACGCAATAATCGCCAAGTACGTCAGGAGCAAAAAGCTTATGGACGAGCCAGTAAGGCTCAGCGAGCTTTTCGAATTCTTCGACGAAAAGACTCCCGAGTACGAGGAACTCACGCGTATTCTTGACTACTCCGAGGGCGGAGGCTTTACGGGCGATGTGGCGGAAAAATATTTTGCCGACTGTCTTTTGAGGCTCAAGCTCGACGGCATAGACGCCGAAATAGCGGAAGCCACAAAACAGCTTGACGGCGCGGAAGATTTACATAAGAGAGCGGCTATCGCACAGAAAATCTGCGAACTTACAAAACAAAGGGAAAAAATCAAAAACGGTGCAAACGGCTTGTAAAAATGAGCGGTGTTTACAACGGAGGGTATGGTAAAATATGAATTTAACCGAACAGAAACTTAACGAAATTTTAAAGCAGCTTATAGACAGCTATTCGTACAAGGGCGCAATCACGACGAACGCCCTCTGCGACGTGCTTGAAAAGTACGAAACCACGCCCGCGCAGGTCGATTACGTCTATAAGTCCATTGCCGAAGTCGGTATTCAGATAATCGACGAAGCCGAAAGGGACAAGGAGCTGTACGAACAGGCGCTTTCCGACATCAGCCTTGACGACCCCGTCAAGATGTATTTAAAGGATATAGGCGAAGTGCCCCTGCTTTCCGCCGACGACGAAATAGAGCTTGCACGCAGAATACAGGAAGGCGACGAGGAAGCAAAGAAGAAGCTTTCGGAAGCCAATTTAAGGCTTGTCGTTTCCATTGCAAAGAGGTATGTCGGCAGAGGTATGCTATTTCTTGACCTCATTCAGGAGGGCAATATAGGTCTTATGAAGGCGGTCGAAAAGTTCGACTACCAGAAGGGCTTTAAATTCTCTACGTACGCAACGTGGTGGATAAGACAGGCAATCACCAGGGCGATTGCCGACCAGGCGCGTACCATCCGTATCCCCGTGCATATGGTCGAAACCATAAACAAGCTTACGCGCGTTTCGCGTATTTTATTGCAGCAGCTCGGCAGAGAGCCGACTCCCGCGGAAATCGCAAAGGAAATGGGCGTATCCGAGGAGCGCGTGCGCGAAATTCAGAAAATAGCG
Organism: Clostridia bacterium; assembly: GCA_029066845.1. Taxonomy (GTDB): domain Bacteria; phylum Bacillota; class Clostridia; order Christensenellales; family Borkfalkiaceae; genus Coproplasma. Next base: position 27,050 of record JAIEFR010000018.1, read on the forward strand.
CAGGACCCCGTGTCACTTGAAACGCCCATCGGCGAGGAGGAGGATTCGCACCTCGGCGACTTTATCGAGGACGACAGAGCCATAACCCCGTCGGACAGCGTATCCACTACGATGCTCAAAGAAACGCTTCTGTCCGTACTGAATAGCCTTACCCCACGCGAGGAAAAGGTGCTTCGTTTAAGGTACGGCGTAGACGACGGCAGACCCAGAACGCTGGAAGAGGTAGGCAAGGAATTCAACGTCACTCGTGAGCGTATAAGACAGATTGAAGCAAAGGCTTTAAGAAAGCTCCGTCATCCCTCGCGCTCCAAGCATTTAAAGGACTTCCTCGACACCTGATGGGCAGAATTGAAATTCTCTGTTCCTATCTCGATTATTGTGATAGCTTTGCCGACGTCGGGTGCGACCACGGCTACTGCACTCAGTACGCATTAAAGAGCGGAAAGTGCAAGAGCGCGATAATCGCGGACGTCAGCGCAAAATGCCTTGCCAAGGCGGAGAAGCTTTTAAGCGACTATATACGCAGCGGAGTATGCCGTTCGGTCTGCTGCGACGGTCTGGCGGATATCCCCGAACAGACCGGGCAGGTACTTATCGCCGGTATGGGCGGCGAGGAAATCATAAAGATTTTATCGCAGGGCTTCATACCGCACAAATTCGTTTTGCAACCTATGAAAAACGTGCCCAAGCTAAGGCAATTTCTGCTTGAGCACGGCTGCAAAATTACCGCGGACGACATCTTCCGCGACGACAAATTCTACTTTGTAATAAAGGGTGAAAGGGACGGCGGCGCTTCGTCGTATTCGCAAAGTCAACTGTTTTTCGGCAGGGACAGCCTGAATAATCCCGTACTCAAAGAGTATGCGCAAGCCGAGCTTGACAAAAGGCAAAGGCACCTTTTATCCTGCACGGATGAGCTTGCGCGCAAAAAAATCATAGAAGAAATAAACCTTTTGACGGAGGTTTTAAAATGACGGTAGAAGAAGCTTTAAGCTTTCTCGAAAAGAGCGTTGCGCCCGTAAAGCTTTCGGACGATTTCTGCGCCAAATATAAGATGTACGACAACAGCGGAATAGTGATAAACTGCGGTCAGCCCGTTACGGGCGCGCTGTTTTCTCTCGACTTGTCCGCGGCGGCGGCAGAGGAGGCAGTAAAGCTCGGCTATAACCTCATCGTTACCCATCACCCCGCAATATACGGCGGCGTGTCGCGCTTCGACCTTGCAAACAATCCGCAGTCGCGCGCGCTTGCAACCTGCTTAAAACACGGCATATCCGTAATTTCTATGCACCTCAACTGGGACGCCGCACCGCACGGAATAGATTACTATTTAATGCGCGGACTGGGCGGCACCGACTGCAAGGTGCTGTGCGATATTCAGGGCGGCGGTTACGGCAGGGTGTACGAGGTTGCGCCCGTAACGGTAGCGCAATTTCTTAAAAATATTTCGCAGACTTTCAACACGGCAAGAGCGGTCTGCCACGGCAACGCCGAAGGGCATATTAAAAAGGTTGCTTCGTTCTGCGGCGCGGGGTGCGACGATAATTCCGTCGCGTTTGCCAAGTCGCAAAAGGTTGACGTTTTCGTATCGTCGGACTTGAAACACCATCAGATATGCGAGCTTGTAGAAAGCGGAATAACCGTCGTTCAGCTCACCCATTACAGCGCGGAAAACTACGGATTTAATCGCATTTATCAAAACTTAAAAACAAAGCTGCAAACGCCTTCGTCATATTTTTTCGACGAACGCTTTGCGTAAAAGGAGTATTATATGTCACAGATAGCACAGCTTTTACTGTACCAGCAGAAGGATTCGGAGCTTTTGAAAATAGAGCAAGAAATAGCCAATTCGGAGGAGCGCAAGAAATACGTTCAGACGCAGAGTTACTTAAAAAAGGCTTCCGAAAAGCTCGACAAGCTGGAAGCGCAGTCGCAGGGCATAGTCGCCCGTGCGGACGCTCTCAACAAGCTGTACGGCGAAATTGCCGAAACGTTAAAGGACTTCGAGCATCTTGACGAACTTGTGGAAGAGGGCGCGGATTTGTCCTTCTATCAGCGCAACGCTTCCCAGATAATCGAAAAAATCAAGTCGGTCAAGGCGGACATAAACAACATAGTCGCGCTTGCAAAGGAAACGACCGAGGAGTATCAGACCTTAAAGAAAAAGGTCATCACCGCGCAGAACCAGTATCCCGAACTGCGCAACGAATATCTGGAATTCAAAAAGGCAAGACAGGCGCAGACCGACGAGATAAGCAAGGAGCTTGAAAAGCTCGCAAAGGACTTAGACGCCGAAGTTTTGCGCAAATATCAGGCAAAGCGTTCGGAGCGTATATTCCCCATAATCTGCGAAATCAAGGCGGACAGATGCTCCAAGTGCGGCATAGAGCTTTCGATTGCAGACAAGGAAAAGGTTGCCGCGGGCAAGGTGGTGGAGTGCGAAAACTGCCACAGAATTTTATATAAGTCATAAAGGTTTACGAAGGCGCAATACAAATGGAATTTGACGGAAAAAGCGTCGCGGTATTCGGCGACAGCATAGCGTTCGGTTCGGGCAACTACGGCTTCGGCGTGGGCGAGTTTCTTCAAAAAGATTTGGGCTTAAAGCTTATCAAATACGCCGTAGGCGGCGCAAGAGTAGGTTTTTGTACGGAACATAACTGGATGGTTGAGCAGGTGCAAACCGCAATTAAGGACGGCGTATCGCCAGACTATATCGTTTTCAACGGCTTCACCAACGACTGCAATATCTCAGAGGGCAACACCCTGCCGGACGTTCCCCTCGGCGAAATTTCGGAAGGGTATAACGGCTTCGATATTTTCAAGGTGGACAAAACCCAACCGTTCAGCCGCTGCTTTGAGGAAATATTATTTGCTTTCTTAAATTATTTCCCCAAGGCAAAACTGCTCTTTTTCCGTCCGCACAATATGGGCAGACGTGACGACTTCCTACAAAGACAGTACGGAGAACGCGCAATTGCGCTCTGCAAAAAGTGGGGCGTGCCCTTCGTCGATTTGTATTCGGAAAGCGGTATGAATACCTTTATCCCCGAACAGCGCGACCTGTTCACGTTCGACAGTTACGACTGGGGCAGGGGAGATTGTACCCACCCAAATGCTTTGGGCTACGAACTTAAATATATGCCTCTTATCAAGGCAAAACTCAAAACCCTGTGAGGTATTATAATGAAAGTTTTAATGATAAACGGCAGCACGCACGAAAACGGAACCACTGCGGCGGCTCTCAAAATAATTGCGGACGAACTTAAAGCGCAGGGCGTGGAAAGCGAAATTTTCTGCCTCGGTACGGCGGCAGTGCACTCCTGCACGGGCTGTATGGGCTGTCAGAAGCTGGGCAAGTGCGTCTTTGACGACGACCCCGTAAACGTCCTTGGCGAAAAGGTCAAGCAGGCGGACGGCTATATCTTCGCCGCACCCGTGCATTACGCTTCGCCCTCGGGAGCAGTCGTTGCCCTTCTGGACAGGCTGTTCTACGCGTACGGCAGGTATATGAAATTCAAGCCTGCGGCAAGCGTAGTGGCGGCGCGCAGAGCGGGCACCACGGCTTCCTACGACGTGCTCAACAAATACATACAGATAAACAGTATGTTGCAGGTGCCTTCAACCTACTGGAATATGGTGTTCGGCGCAAACGCAAAGGATACCGAACAGGATCTGGAAGGCGCAACTGTTATGCGCGCAATCGCCTCCAATATGGTCTGGCTTTTAAAGCTTCTTGAAAACGCAAAAGGCACGGATCTGGAAAAACCCGTGCTCATCGAAAAGGTAAAAACCAACTTTATCAGATAAAATAAATCCGCTTATGCCGTGTGTGAAAAAGTATTAACCCGCTTCTCGCAGGTGGGTGCGGCGAAGCAAAAAGTATTCGGACTTTCCGTAAAAGTTTACAGACCTTGCCTATTTTTGCGAACGGCCCGCTCCCTTATAAATATTGTGGATTACGAATTTCCCACATCACGCACACAGCAGACTTATCAAAAAAAATTATAGCACACCGCTATATAAAAAGCAAATAACAAACAAAAAATTACAGAGGTAAATATATGGAAAATATGACGGGCACGGTGCCTAGCAGCGTTACGCCTTACAGCGAATTTAAAAACCACATAGGCGAAATGGTAACAATCAAGGGTGCGGTTCACAACATAAGGGATATGTCGGACTTTGCCTTCATCATCATAAGAACGGCAAGGGAGCTTATCCAGTGCGTATATTCCCCCGAATTCTCCGACTACCGCCTCGACGAAAAGCTTGTCGAGCAGTGCGCGGTAAAACTTTCGGGCAAGGTGGTAAAGAGCGAAACGCGCGACGGCAGCGAAAGGTACGAATTGCAGATTCACTCGATAGACGTTCTTTCAACCCCCGCGGCAATACCGCCCGTGGTCATTTCCAAAAAGCAAATCAACTGCGATTTGAGCGTCAACCTCGACTATCGCCCCGTAACCCTGCGCAACCCCAAGGAGCGCGCAATCTTTAAAATTCAGGAAGGAATACAGCGCGGCTTCCGCGAATATTTATCACAGCAGGGCTTCACGGAAATTCACTCGCCCAAAATCAACTTTGCGGGCGCGGAGGGCGGCACCAACGTCTTCAAGCTTGACTATTTCGGTAAGCAGGTCTACCTTGCGCAGAGCCCCCAGCTCTACAAGCAGGCGCTCGTTCCCGTCTACGAAAGGGTGTTCGAAATCGCCCCCGTGTTCAGGGCGGAGCATCACGACACGTCCAGGCACCTCAACGAGTACATTTCAATGGACTTCGAAATGGGCTTTATTGAAAGCTTCACCGACATAATGAATATGGAAACTGGCGTGCTGAAATATATAATGGAGCTTTTAAAGAAGGAATACGCGCCCGAAATCGAGCTTTTGAAAGTGGAGGTTCCCGAAATTACTTCCATACCCTGCATACGCTTCAAGGACGCAAAGGATATGTGCGTCAAGAAGCTTAAAAACATTACGGATATGAAGGACTTCGAGCCGGAGGAGGAGGCTTTCCTCGGCAAGTGGGCGAAGCAGCATTTCAATTCGGACTTCCTTTTCGTCACGCACTATCTCTCAAAGAAGCGCCCCTTCTACACGATGGACGACCCCGAAGACCCCGAAGTCACGCTGTCTTTCGACCTTCTTTTCAGAGGTATAGAGATAACGTCGGGCGGTCAGCGAATTCACGACTATGCCCAGCAGGTTGAAAAGATGAAAAAGCTGGGAATGAATCCCGAGGAGTTCGAAACCTATTTGATGCTCCACAAGTACGGCGCGCCCCCTCACGGCGGTCTTGGACTGGGACTTGAAAGGCTTACGATGCACCTTTTGGGCTTCAAGAACGTGCGCAACGCCGCAATGTTCCCTCGCGACATCAACCGCGTCACCCCTTAAACAATTGCTATAATGATAAAATAAGCGGCGAGCGCACTATGCGCCTGCCGCTTTAAAATACCGTTTATGTTTTTACGCCAGGCTCAAAACAACCTGAACGCTGCCTTTGCCCGCGCCGAGAAGAGTACGTAGCTCGGAAGAGGAGTATCCGTCAATCGTGCCCAGCCTTGTGTAATCCCAGGTGTTGCTGCCGTAAAACAAAACTATCTGGTTGCCCGAATACAGAATAACGTCGCCCGACTGCGTGGTAATTTCCGTATCGTCCGACGGCAAAGAAAAGCCAAGCCTTCCGACCTTTTCAAAACCGCCGTAGTCGTCCGCCGTATACGTAATATCGCCCTTTTTCAGTTTTTCCGCAAGAGCTGCCGCCGCCGCGTTATCGGCAAGCGTGACCTCTAATTTGTTCCCGTTAATCGTAATATACATTTTCGTAATTTCCTCTTGTTCTGTTTCGGTTGAAGTATTGTCGTCCGTGCCCGCGGGCGGGTCGTTACTTTGTGCGCACCCTGCGAAAGTAGAGCAGGCTATCAGAATAACGGCGACAAGCGCAAAAAATTTTTTCATAATTATAGCCTCATTTATTGAAAGACGCCGTGGCTGACTTGATAATGCTGCAAAATTTCTGCAGCTCGTTTTCGTCGTTATAGTTTGCGGACAGAAAATAATGCGAAGCGCCGCCTGCAATAAAGGTATATAAAATTTCGTCGTATTTATCGGGGAAGATTTCTTTAAGCTTGGTCTTTAACAGCTTTTCGGCTTCGAATATAAATTTGCGGTTACCGTCCGCGAGTAAAGCGTTCAGCTTATCTCCGTCCTGTTTAAGATTTTTAAGTACGTGTTTAAAATATGTTTCGGGGTCGGTTAGGAGTTTTCCGACGTCGATTCCGTCAATCAGCAAATTTGTTGCCGCGGCTTTGATTACATAATCGGAAAGACTGTCCACGTCCGTAAAATATCTGTAAAAAGTAGTCTTGTTTATGTCCGCAAGGGCGCATATTTCCTTTACCGAAGGTTCTGTTCCGGGATGCGCCGTCTTCGATTGAATATACGCTTCAAAAATAGCGTTATTTGTCTTTTTAATTCTTCTGTCCATAATTTTCACTTTACAACTTTTTATATAAAATCGTTGCTTTTACAACTTAATAATTAAACTGTTGACAATAATGTAATTGATAATATGCAACGGTAGTTGTATAATTATACTATAAAAATAACTATTTGTCTATCTAACGGGGGCGTAAATATGAAAATTAAAATCACTTCGGATTCTACCTGCGATTTAAGCAGCGAGCAGATTGAAAAGAACGGTATAGGTATTTTCCGTCTTTCGGTTATTTTGGGCGAAAACTGCTACAAGGACGGAGAAATTTCGCCTGACGATATTTTCGAATTCGTTAAAAATTCGGGTACGCTGCCTAAAACCGCAGCTGGCTCGCTGGCGGAATACTCCGCGTTTTTTGCGGAAAACCTTCCCGGCTACGATGCGCTTATACATTTCAACATTTCGGCGCAGGCTTCGTCTTCCCATTCGGCGGCGTGCAAGGCAGCGGAGGAGTTCGGGGGTAAGGTTTACGTCATCGACAGTAAAGCGCTTTCCACGGGACAGGGCTTGCTGGTCTTAAAGGCTTTCGATTTGGCGGCGGGCGGTTATCCGGCGGCAGAAATCGTCAACACAATAAACGGTCTGCGTTCAAAGGTAAACACCTCGTTCGTGCCCGACGCTCTGGACTATCTGCACAAGGGCGGCAGGTGTTCGCTTGCCGCGCTGATCGGCGCCAAAGTTTTGAAATTGCACCCTATGATTTGCGAAAACGGGGAAGGTCAGCTTATCGCCAAAAAGAAATATATGGGCGGAATGTCAAGGTGCATACGCAATTACGTGGAAGATTTAAAGACGCAGTATCAGCAGTACGATAAGACGAGATGCTTTATAACGCACAGCTCTGCGGATAAGGAGTTAGTTGAGCTGGCAAAGCAGTTGGTTGCGCAAAACTTCAGTTTCGACGAGGTGTGCGAAACGGTTGCGGGCAGCATTGTAACCAGCCATTGCGGCAGAAATACACTTGGCGTGCTGTTTATCAGCGAATAATTGCATTTTTGTCAACTGTTTTTAATAAATTTACTATAAAGTAATAAATTCATATGACAAAACTTGTCTATTTTGTTGACAGTACAACGTGTTGTAATTATAATAATAGGCGTTTTAAAATAATATCTGTCAGGCGAAGGTTAAAAGATGGACTTATTTAATAAATGCAAAAATCAGGAACAAATCAAGCTGTTGAGGGAAAAGAACGTTTATCCCTACTTTCATATGCTGACGTCTAAACAGGCTCCCGAAGTAGTAATGGAGGGCAAGGACGTTATTATGATAGGCTCCAACAACTACCTGGGACTGACCTCTCACCCCGAGGTTATCGAGGCGGGTGTAAAGGCTATCGAAAAATACGGTTCGGGTTGTTCGGGCAGCAGGTTTTTAAACGGCACGCTGGATATTCACCTCGAACTCGAAGCAAAGCTTGCCGCATTTTTAAAGAAAGAGGAAGCGGTAACTTTTTCAACGGGCTTTCAGTCGAACCTGGGAATAATTTCGGGCATTTGCGGAAGGACGGACGTCATTCTGTGCGACAAGGAAAACCACGCAAGCATCTACGACGGCTGCCGCTTAAGCTTCGGGCGTATGCTCAGATACAACCACTCCGATATGGCGGATCTCGAAGAAAAGCTGAAAACGGTTGACACGACCGTTTCGGGCATACTCATCGTCACCGACGGCGTGTTCAGTATGGGCGGCGACATTGCCAAGCTTCCCGAAATAGTCGCTCTTGCAAAAAAATACGGCGCGAGGGTAATGGTGGACGACGCTCACGGTCTGGGCGTCCTCGGCGAGCACGGCAGAGGCACCGCCGAATATTTCGGACTTGAAAACGAAGTGGACATCTATATGGGCACGTTCTCCAAATCGCTTGCAAGCATAGGCGGCTATATGGCGGCAAGCAGGGAGGTGTGCGAGTACGTGCGCCACGCATCCCGCCCGTTTATATTCAGCGCAAGCATAACGCCCGCAAACGTCGCGTGCGCAATGAAGTCGCTTGAAATTCTCGAACGCGAGCCGCAGAGAGTAAAAAGGCTTGCCGAAATAAGCAACTATATGCGCAGCAATTTAAAGCGCGACGGCGTGGACATAATCGACGGCATAACGCCCATTATCCCCATTTATACATACACCAATATGCGCACTTTCACGGCGTGCAAACTTCTTTTCGACAGGGGAGTATACGTCAACTCTGTAATATCTCCCGCAACGCCCGTCGGCAAAAGTCTTTTAAGAACCAGCTATATGGCAACGCACACCGAGGAGCAGATGGACAGAGCGGCTTCGCATATCAAAGCCGTGCTTAAAGAAATCGAAAATATTACCGAGTAAACGGCGGCTATCACAAAAAAAGGCGGACATTAAAGTCCGTCTTTTCTTTACTCTTTTCGATTTTAAATGTATAATAAAAGCACAAAATATTTACGTTAAGAGGAAAAATCATTATGTTTTTTGGAACTCAGCTTCATTTGGCAGCAGTATTTTTTATCGTTATTTTGGGTAGAACCGTTGATATGTGTCTTTCTTCCATAAGAACGGTTTTTACTGTAAAGAGTAAGCCGCAGATTGCCGCACCCATCGGCTTTATTGAAGCTTTCTTCTGGTTTATGATTGTCAAGGCGGCTCTCGATTATGCCATTGCCAACCCCGTAGTCGATACAATCGTCCTTGCCCTTGCGTACTCTCTCGGTTTTGCACTCGGTACGCTTCTCGGTGGAATTCTTTCCAAAAGATTTGTTAAATCCAAAATCAAAGTACAAATCGTTTTAAGCAGTAAGAACGACGACCTTGTAAAAGAGTTGAAGGAAAAGGGGTACGGTCAGACCATTTTAACCGCCAAGGGTGCCAACAACAATACGGAAACGTATATGATTTTTATCGAAACCAACAGCGACAAATTAAAGCAGCTAAGAGAAATTATAAACACTATGGATGCAAAAGCTTTTGTATCCGTTACCGAAAGCAAGTCCGTATTCAACGGCTTCTTCGGACCTTCCGTAAGGAAATAAAACTATTTCCTTTTCCACGGGCGTTTTTTACCGAGCCAGCCGTGCTCCTGCCAGTACTTGCCGTCAAGCCCGTCAATGCCGTTTTTGCGCACCTTCTTTTGTATCATACGGCAAAGGTTGAATTTGATTTTTGTTGCAAGCTTCGTGTGCGCGGGCTTCGCGTAATTGATTTTTGCGAATTTGCGGGCAAGCTTGTTTATTTTTCGGGTAAGGCTTTTACGCTTCTTTTCGGAAAGCTTATCCCAGACAATGTCGCCCATAAGCGCACCGCCGAATACGCCTATTTTCGATATTCCCCACCAGGAAAGGCTGTGTTTTATATCTTGTGTCGTTGACTTTGCGCCCGCGCCCAGACATTGGGTTATGATTACGGCACGCTTACCGAACATTTCGGGGGCGGGTCTGTGCGGCATCCAACGGTAACCGAAATGGTCAAGCAACGCTTTCATTGCTCCCGTGGCGTGCATAACGTAGGAGGGGGAAGTCATAACTATTAAATCTGCCTCCAGAAGCGATTTTTCAATTGTGCTTACGTAAGAATAATCTTTGCAATTTTCCTCGCCCTTCATAAAACAGCTTGTGCAGCCTGCACAGAAGGAAGGGCAGTCTTTGGGCAGATAGTATTCCGTTATTTCGGCAACGCTTTTAAACGGCTCCAAAAACTGTTCTTTCAATTTATAGGTTACGCCGTGCTTTTCCGTGCCGTTAATCACCGTAATTTTCATTTTATTGTCCTATATACGTATACATTTATAATCAATATTTGCAAGTTTTGCTTGTTTACATAAATCCATCGTCTGAATTTTATATTCTTTTCCGTCTTTTATTGTATAAGTTCCACATTGTCTGAACTCAAAATCAACGTTTTTTCTTATACATTGTTCTCTTATGTTAAGTACCCAGGAATAATCCAGTGGTCTTGCATTTACGTCAGATTCTCCGCCCACAACAACTAACTCTATATTATCGAGATATTTTTCGATATCAATATTTTCTAATAGCGGCTGCGCTGTTATACACTTATGTTTTATAGGTAAATCTTTAAATATAGATAATTTATAATCTGCATTTTTTTGATTTTCAATAGTGCAGCATACAACTACGTTATTATAGCCGTCGTTCCAGTCATCCGGAGTACATTTCATAAATCTATCAATTCTTTTTGTCAGAAATAGAAAAGTACAATCCTGTCTTTCTTTTATCATTTTCCAACAATCATTTCTCCAATCGTCGGCTTCTTCAATTAAGAAATCAGTTGAAAAACATAGATAAACAGTTCCTGATTTCATTTTGTAATTTCCGTTTTTTAATCTTTCAATAGGTTTATTGAAATCTTTTGTTTTTACAATCTCATTTGTATTTACGTTTCTTTTAAAATCACCTTTATGAATATAGCAATGCAAACAACCGTCACTGCATTTTTTACATCCTCGCCAGGGATTCCACATTGCCATATTATTTCACTCCTCGTTTATTCAGGAAAAAATTATATCATATCAGCATAGAAAAATCAACAGCCAAATACAGAATGACAGATAGGGTAGAAGTGGGAGTGAAGTTGTATCCAGGGAAGTCGAATCTATCTATAAATATTAATTATCGGTTGCTCATCAATAGCTTCAAAATTATTCAAATCACGCTATTGCGCATATTTTCTTCTTCGTTTATAAACAACTTTTATACCATTAATAGAACCAAGCAATAAAAATCTTGTGTACTTAATTACTCGGTTATAATTGTTGATAATATCAGTCCACCCATCATAGTCTTCCATAAGGAAATCTAAATTAGGTAACTTTCTACTTTTAAAATAAATTTTAAGATTGTCATAACATTGATCAATTAAATATTTATGAATATATTTTTCATTATCATTTGGAAAACATTGTTCTCCGATTAAAGGAATACTAATTTTGTTGTTATATTTAAATCATTTAACATTCTATCCAAAGCGAAAAGACTTTTATTATAAGTATTGATATCACTTTCTGTAACTTTTGCACCTGTTATATTACCATTTTTTGTTGAATGACAAATTAAAGCTAAAATTTTGCTATCATAAGTAATAAAATATAAAAATTTATTTAATAGCACTTTTCTACTATTATCCAATGACTTATTAAATAGCCATAAAGATATTATAATTGCAACAACCGGAACAATTATACCAATTATACTTAAAATATTTTCCATAATTATTTTTATAATAGTTTGTCAAAACCGTTGTAACTCTCAAAAGCAAGTAAATACAATGCTTTTAATAAATCGGGATTTTTAGCTTTTAATTCGTCTATAACTGTATCTTTTTCTACCGTATCAACCACATCTGTTTGTATAAGTTTTTCGATAGTTATCGGTAGCTGTTTGCATATTTGATAAAATGCATCAGGTAAACCAGTTACTAATTCGTAAAATTTATCAATAGAAACACGGCGTATTCTTTCATCAGCTACTACTTCGCCGTCAACTGAACATTTCCAAATGTTGTTGCCACTTTTTTTAGCAATTATTTCAACCAAATAACAAGTATCATTAGGATTTTTTAAAATTTTATCTGCCATTCTCATATAAGTTTTTGCAGATGAAGAAGAGTTCATTGTATTATGCTTGTTTTTCATTTCCACATAGACTTTTTTGCCGTCTTTTTGTGTGAAAATAATATCAAAGCCGTGTTCAGGTACTTCGCAATTTGCAATATACTTGAACATATATTGATGAAAATAGCCGATAGCATTTGTATTAGATTTATCACGCTGCCTATGTATTTCCAACTCAATAATTTCTTCCATTGAACGCTTAAACAACTTTTTGTCAAATGTTAATTTTATGGGGTCAATGATGTTACTATTAAATTTAGCAAGGTTTATTGATTTCAATGTATCGTTATATGAAGCAATGGTTGTAGCAATATGATTTTCAAAATCTTCTTGTGCAATAAAACTGATATTATAATCTGTCATATTTATTTCCTCTAATGTATTAATAATTTCAAGTCCTATTTCTTTTGCAAGATTTACAGGTACTGCATTACCGACTTGTCTGTATTTATCTGCAAGTAAGCCCCAAAAGCCCCAATCATCAGGGAATGTTTGTATGCGAGCATTTTCTCGATAAGAAAACGGACGCACCTCAAGAGGGTGACATCTATCTGTTTGTTTCATCCCTGGGCTTGTTAAAACTGTCAAAGAAGGTTCGTCAAGCCCAATTCTTCTTAATATACCTGTACGACCGCCGCCCATTTCCCAACAAGATTTCATATATTCCTTCGCTATATCAGCAGGAATATCACGCCAGTATCCACCAGCAGGAACTAATGAGAATATTTTTTCTTTATAGCTTGAATATCGTTCACAATCTTCTTTGGGAGGGTTAGTATCTAAATGCACATCACGCATTGTAGGTTTATAATCGTGCGGTTTAGGAAAGTGAAACTTGCATTTACCTATTAAATCATTTCTTAAACCAATAGTGATTAGGCGTTCTCTTTTTTGTGGTACACCATAGTCCCAAGCATTTAATACAGCGAATTTAATTGCATACCCTTGTTCCTTAAATATATCTAAAATGGTTTCATATGTTTTACCACCGTCGTGAGTAAGTAAACCTTTAACATTTTCAAATAAAAACATTTTAGGTTGTAGCCGTTCCAAAAATGTAGCATAATGATAAAACATAGTCCCACGAACATCTTGCAATCCTAATCTTTTACCTGCATAACTAAAAGATTGACAAGGCGCACCACCAGACAATAAATCTAATTCACCTTTTTTAATTTCAAATTCTTTTTCTAAATCTCTTTGGGTAGTTAGTGCTATATCTTCACACAATACATTCCACTGCGGTCTATTCATTATAAGCGTATTAGCAGCACTTTTATCAAATTCAACCAAGCCGATATGCTCAAAACCTGCTTGTTCAAGACCGAGAGCTAATCCGCCAGCACCTGCAAATAATTCTATGCTCTTAAACATTGTTAATACTCCGATAATATTACATAATTAAGTTTATCATAATTCTACATTTTTTTCAAGCGTTATAAAGCTGTAATAAATAAAATGGCAAATAGGCGTGAGTTTGTCTTGACAAGTGCAATAGTAATAGTGCCCCTACGCGGGAATAAGCCGACACCCCGAAGGGGACCCCTCGGCTTGCGATTGCAAAGCAATCTTCGAACCGCTCTTGCTTCTCGCAACCAACAGGGTCACAAACGGGTTTACATTTTTGGTGACAAAAATGGTAAAGCGGCGAGCGCATAATGCGCTCGCCGCGTTCCCGTTTTGGTGACCCTGCCGGGAATCGAACCCGGGATTGAGCCTTGAGAGGGCTCCGTCTTAACCGCTTGACCACAAGGCCGTCGTTCAATTGCGTAGTGATTATAACATATCGCTTTTGGCTTGGCAAGCAAAATTTGCGTATGTTTTATAAAAATGTTTTCCGCCGCCTATTGAAAATCGTGCCGCCGACTGATATAATCAAGTAAAGAGTACACTAAAGATGAACGTTTTCAAAGCAATTCTGGATTCGATTTTTCCCGAAAATTATACCTGCGAGCTTTGCAGCACGGAAATTTTCGACGGCAGCCGCTTTTGCGTGGATTGCAGGAAAACGGTAATCTTTAACGACGGCGTCACCTGTCCCGTGTGCGGCAGGGGCACAACCGTTCCCGAGCTTTGCCTCGACTGCAAAGCGCTTGCGCCGCGTTACGATAAGGCTGTTTCCGCGTTCGAGTATGCGGACGGTGCGGCAAAACTTGTGCTTGCATTTAAGAAAGACCGCCCGTATTTAAAGAACTATTTTGCCGAACTGCTCAGTAAAAAGTGTGCGCAATTCACCGACGCGCAGGCAATTTGCTTTGTGCCTATGACGTCCAAAGCGCAGGCAAAGCGCGGCTTCAACCAGGCGTATCTTCTGGCGAAAGAGCTTGCAAAGCTTATGAATTTGCCGCTCCTGAAAAACGCAATTCAAAAGGTCAAAGACACCGCGCCGCAAAAATCGTTGACGCGCGCCGAAAGGGAGCAGAACTTAAAATCTTGTTTCAAAGCCGACCGCGCCGCCGTTCAGGGAAAGAATCTGATAGTGGTGGACGACGTTATGACAACGGGCGCAACTGCGGACGCCGTCTGCGGCGAACTCAAAAAGCGCGGCGCGGGCAAGCTATATTTCGCAACCGTCGCCTCGGTGCGGTTCAAAGGCGAATTGTAAAGGCGCGGCAGGGATATACTAATATCGGGGAAATAACATCAAAAAGGAGTGCGTATGCAAGAAAACAACGTTCAGTCGGTGCCTACGCCGAAAAATGTTTTAATAAGAATGCAAATCGCCCGTCTGGGCAAAATCGCGTTCAATCTGCAATTTATTGCCGTTGCGCTAATGGCGGCAAGCGTTCTTTCGTTTTTGTCTATCGTGGTGTACGCGGCTATCGTAATGGTTGCCGTAATATGTACCCTCGGCTTGATTTTTGTAGCATATCCGTCGTTTGCCGACGGGTTGACAGGGAGCGGAGAGGCATTGACGTCCATCTTCAATATGCTTGCGGCAAGCTGGACTTACACAGCCCCCACGGCGTTGGCTCTTGCGGGGGTGTCGATAATCTGCCTGTGCTTCGACTACCGCGAAAAACACGTTGCGCGCATATCTATATCAGCGGTAATCGCCGCAATAGCGGTTATCGTTTTGATTATCAAACTTGTCGGAGGCGCCGCGTAATGAACGTTTTAAATCTCAGAATTACGGGCGCCTTGCGCGGCGATACTTTCGTGACGGTGGACGGAGCAAGGGTGGAGAGCAACAACTGCGCAATTCAAACCGAAAAGGCGCAGGTCCGCGTAGCCGTTTACAGGTATCTGGACGTGGGCGGACCGCTTTGGTTTATCACACAGCTGCTGTTTTTCATAATCAGCATTTTCGGCATTTTCGATGTGCACGGCAGGGGCAAATATCTGGTTGCGGACTGTCAGATGGACGTCTATATAAAGGAGACCTGCGATTTAACGGTCAAGATAAATCCGCCAAAAAAGAATGCTAAGGTTGCGACGTTCGTCGGCGACGTCTGGCTGGCGGAGTGGTCGAACAAGTATGTTCCCGACGAACGCGTGAAGAAAAAATATCTTGCGCTCAATCTTATAAAATTGTTCCTGGCTTTGGCAGGAATTGCCGGTTTGGTTGTATTAATCGTGCATTTCCTCGGGTTTATTTAAAATATAAAAAACCGTGCAACAAGCACGGTTTTTTTGTTTTGGTGGAGAGGCGGTATGTTAATGTAAAATTATTCGCTATATATAATTAAAATGTTATCGGCGATATTATCTTTTTCTACATTATAGCGCGTTGTTTTGCGTGCTGTACCTGTAATACCAAATAGTTCTTCAATAATGCTCTTGTTTTCAATAGTTAGACCAGTAATTGTTTTTCCATCAACAACTTTACGTTTAACTTTAATTGAATCTTGTGTGGTGTTTGTTAGAAACCTAACTCCTATACATAATTTATTATTTTTCTTTCCACGTAATAATTCAACATAAGGATACTGTTCATAATTGGCAATAAGTTCGCAAGCGGCGGCACTTAAAGCAATCTTACCAAAGCCTATACTTGCAAATGGAGTATTTCTGCCTCGTTTATCTGATGTGATTTTTACTACTGACCATTCCATAATTTGCTCCTAAAAGTTTTTATATTTGTATTATATCTATTATGATTGATTTTGTCAATAAATTTTACGTAATATTTTTACTGTTTTTATATATTTTTAATTTTGATTATCTTTGTATTTGTGTTAAGTGTTTGGATTTTAAAAATTATAAGTGGAGATAGTTGGGCTACTGCGCGCGCAAGCGTGCTCGTGCCGTTGCAAGCAACGGGGCGAACCGACGCCTTTAATTGCTAATCACTTTTATTTGAATTTAATCGTGCGGCGTGGTTCGCGCCCGTATCTACATAAAAAAAAGGCACCGATAAAAATCGGTGTCATTTTTTTGGTGGAGATAGTTGGGCTCGAACCAATGACCTTTTGCATGTCAAGCAAACGCTCTAACCAACTGAGCTATACCTCCGCGGATTGCTATCATTATATACGTAAAATAGCATTCCGTCAATCGATTTTACTTTACGGTTTAAATTTTCTCACAAGCCGTCAATCAGCTCCTTCAGCTCGTCCTTGTCGGTAATCTGACGGATAACGCGGCAGGGGTTGCCGACCGCAAGCGAATTCGCGGGAATATCCCTCGTCACCACGCTGCCAGCGCCTATAACGCAGCCCTCGCCGATTGTCACGCCGCCAATCACGGTGACGTTGCCCGCAAGCCAGCAGTTCTTGCCTATCTTAATGGGCTTTGCATATTCCAGATCGTATGCCGTTCCGTCGGCTTTCTTGCGCATATTTCTCTGTTGCCAGCGGAAGGGGTGGACGGGAGTCAGCAGTGACACGTTCGGACCTATAAAGACGTCGTCGCCTATTTCTACGGGGCAGCAGTCCAGAACGGTAAAATTAAAGTTGGCGTAAAAATTTTCGCCGATTGCTATGTTGTCGCCGTAGTCGCAGTAGAAAGGTCCTTGAATATATGCGCCGGGCTTGGCGTTCGGCAACAGCTTGCCAAGAATTTTGCCGCGCTTTTTCTGCTCGGTTTCATATGTGCGGTTGTAGTCCGTGCAAAGGTTGTGCGCCTCGGTGCGCCGCGTTGCCAGCTGCTCGTCGCTCGCGTCATAAAGCTCGCCCGCAATCATCTTTTCTCTTTCAGTCATAAAAACACCTCGCAAATGCAAATAAAAATCTGTTGATTATCGTCCTTAAAACTATTATAATTATTTCAATAAATTATCCGGGTAACACGAATGAACGCTATCACCGAAAGAATTTTCCGATACAAAAAAATAAATTTTGCCAAGCTTGAAGAATACGGCTTTACTAAAACCGACGGCAAGCTTGTCTATCAAACGCTCATAATCGGTGGACAGATGCGCCTTACCGTCTGCGTTGACGGGCAGGGGGATATCACCACCGAGGTGCTCGATCTGGATACGGAGGAGCCGTATACGCTCTTTCTTGCGCCCGAAGCGGTCGGCGAATTCGTCGGCTCGGTGCGCTGCGCTTACGAAAACGCGCTTGAAGACATTGCCGAAAAGTGTGCGGAAAGACAGGTTTTTAAAAGCGCGGTCACGCACGCGCTATTCGATTATGCCTATCAAAAGTACGGCGACAGTCCCGAATATCTTTGGGAAAAGTTTCCCGACTGCGCTATTATCCGCCGCAAGGACAACGCAAAATGGTATTGCGCCGTGCTCACCGTAAAGGCGTGCAAGATAGGAATGGAGGGGGAGCAAATGCTGGAAGTCGTTGACCTTAGGTGCGACCCCGACGAGCTTGTAAAGCTGATAGACAACCGCAGGTATTTCGCGGGCTACCATATGAACAAAAAGCACTGGCTGACCATTCCGCTCGACGGCTCAGTCCCTGTCGAAGAAATCTGCTCACGCTTGGACCAAAGCTACGTTTTGGCTAAGAAATAAAAGATTTACGCGTCGTTTCTCTCAAATAAATTCAAAATGCTTTGAGGAACAATATCCGCGTATTTAACGTCGTCTTTAATAACTTTAAAATACAGAGTATAATTCATCTTAATAGTAGAGGTAAAACGCCCCTTTTTGAACTTGCCGTCAACAAAAGTCATTTCACCGTATTTGGCAGGCAAGCCGCCGCCCAAAGCAAGAGTTAAAGAATCCTCTTTTATCTTTCGTTTAATAGAAAAAACTTCTTTATTTTTTACTACGTTTTTGTCTAACTCGCATTTTTTCATTTCGGAGAATAGCAATCTGATGCTATCTCTTTTTTTATATTTGATTTTATGCGCCTGTCCTTTTTTAATCACGTAGCAGCAGTTATTCACGTAATATTTACGAGAACGGCGAAAGCCGCCTGTAATCAGTATGTTTTTTCCGTTTTCGCATTCGACTAGATACTGCTTTTTGCCATAATTATATAGCAAAATAATTGATATAATAATTACCGCCACACCGAAAAACGCTCCTAATTCAATCCACTTTGTATTATACCATTCCCCCAAAAACGCTATCGCCAACATCATTACACAGGCAGTGACGGCAGTACATATTATGGTGGTACTACTGAAACTCGTATAAATAAAATAGCCGATATTTTTAATCGATTTAATTCTCTCTCGCAGCTCGGCGTTTTCTTCATTGATATTGTCGTTTTGCATAGTTGCACTCCGCATTTATAAAACTACTTAATGTCGGTGGCTTCGCTGTCAAACGCGCCTTTCGCTTCGGCAACAGCGGTTATCTTATCTATCAAATCGTCGGTGGAGAAGACGTAACGGTCCTTGTCGTTTGCCTTTACGCCGTGAAACGAAAAGTTATACGTCCTCGTGCCCTGATATAGCATAAAGGTGGTATTGTTGCCGGGCGGCACTGGCAAGTCGCAAGCATAAGTGAGGGGAGTGGTAAGTATCAATTCCACTATCTCGTCAATATCGTCTTTATCCTCGATGACGAATTTAAAGCCGTACTGCTCGCCTGTGTCAAAGTTCACGTAGATTTTATCGCCGCCCGACTGCATATCCGCATAGCGCACTATATCTGTTACGGTGCTAATGATTACTTTCTTTTTCTTACACCCGACGAATGTAAACATAGTAAAGCACGTTATTGCAGTCAACAAAATTGAAATAAAAAATTTTCTCATCGGCATTATAATAGCACTACAGCAAAAAAGTGTCAAATGGCGCAAGCAAAAAGGACAGGTGCAATACCTGTCCTTATTTAAACTTTAGCAACGCCGAACTAATCTACGGTTACCGTGTTTATGTAATCTTTGATTTCTCTCATCAAATCATAGGGGTTTTCGACGTATTCAAATTTTATGCCGGCAGTGGGACTTTTGAATGATAACGTGCCGGTCATTGTTTTGCCTTTGTCTAATAAACCTACGTCAACAGAGGTTGAGGTAATAAACTTATAGTCAAGCGTTTTATAGTCTATGCCTATCGTTCCTTTCCGCACAATCAAACGCTTATTAGTATAGGCATAATACAAATTTTTGTAGCTGCGCGCATAAAGCAATGGAATGATAAAAAACAACGTGCAAGCCATTACTACAATAAAATGCGGTAAAAATATCGGAATAATAAGCGGCATAAGAAAAAATTTCCAATACCTGCTTTTCGAAGGTTTTATTATTTTTACGATTTGCTCGTCCTTTTCCAAAATATCGTCGAATAAATGTTCCATAAATTACTCTCACTTAGTTTAATTATTATAATATATTTCAAAGTAAAAATCAATGCTTTTACAAATGACAATTTATAATATAGGAGTGTGGTGGATTTTGCCGATACCCTTAAAAGGGTACTTTCGGCAAAGCGTCGCTTCGCTCGCGCGCGCGAACCACGCGGTGCTTCTGTTTACCGCCGCCGTACACACAGCAAAGGGCACTGACAATAAGTCAGTGCCCTTTGCTGGTGGGAGGTGGTGGATTCGAACCACCGAAGTCGGAGACGTCAGATTTACAGTCTGATGCATTTGGCCACT
>JAIEFR010000019.1 GCA_029066845.1 Clostridia bacterium
ACGAACCACAAAAATATAAGAGATTATAGCTATGATTTTAACGAGGCTGTTGCCGATTAGTACTATGATTTAGTTTTTCTCAACTCTGTGCAGTTGTCAACCTTTGGTTTTCTTCTGAGGTTGAGGGTTAATCGCTTTTAGCGGGTAAACGTTAAAAGCAAAACAATTTGTATATAGGCGGCTTTAAGTCGTATATATAACCATTCCGGTGACGATAGCAATGAGGATCCACCTGTTCCCATACCGAACACAGAAGTTAAGCTCATTATCGCCGATGGTACTTACACACCACGTGTTGGGAGAGTAGGAAGTTGCCGGATTTCAAAAAAAGCAAGGACAACCAAAAAGGTTGCCCTTGTTTTTTTAATTGTGGAAAAGTTTTTTGTTGCAAACCACAATATATAGTGGTTTGTGTAAAATTTAGCACTATTTTAAACTTTTTTGTAAAAAAGTATTGAAATTATAAAAAAAGTGTGATATAATTCCAACACTCAAAGTATTTGTTACGTAAGGAGTAAAATTATGAAGATGTTTAAAATAACCACTGGGGGGGGGGCAAGCACTTTTAAGAAGTAAGCAAGGTTTAAAGAAAGCTTTGCTTTATATACTCACGCCCATATTCTGTGTCGCACTATGTGTCGGCGCAGTTTTTTTGTCTTTAAAATTCGATAATAAGGTAAGTGCGAATGCCGACGTGCCCACCGTGGCTACGGCTAACAGCTTTACATATTCGATAGGTGATAAAAAGTTTTATAACGTGAGCGGTTCCAGCCCCGGCTCTATAAAATATGCAAATTTGTCTACGAGCCCGGGAAATCTGTATATAAGCTACGATACGTCTGCTAAAAAATATACTTTCGGCACTACTAACAGCAATAAAAACGGTAAAGGCATATACGGAGAACTTTTATTAAGCGTAGTCGTTCCTGCAAGGGAGCAATATACAGTAAATTTCGGACTATCATTTTCATCACTGAGGACTGCCTCTATTGCATCATCGCTTGCGGTTGAAGTGTTTAATTTCGGTTATTCCAACGACACGGTAACTGCGCCGACCTTGCAAAGCACAAACCCTACTTTCGGATACTATGCAAGCGGCAGCCCATATTCGATATTTCAGAGTAGTAATGGCTCTTCCGGTTCAGGTACAGGCGTCACCGGCTCTAAGAATGTTACGGGCGTAGTCTATAAAAACGAGAGTGATACCGACCAGACATTTGTTCAACACTTTGGATTTTGGACGGGATTGGGTTATGGCTCTTCAAACTATGCTAACCTGTCGGGCAGCTGCACTATTACTCCTACGATAACGGACGTTCAAGCGCTTACCTTTGACGCGCCGCAGGACGTTACGGCAACGTTTAACGGCAACGACCTCGTTTCTACGCTTGATGCACAGATAACGGACGAAAGCTGGTTTTTCGGCAACGCAATGACGCTGAGCAGCGTAGTTGCGCGCGATAAGGGAACTTATACCATTACGGTAACCTTAAAACCGAGTTTTATAAGCGAAGGAAAAATATGGGATTTAGGCGGTTCGACAACAAGTGATCCGCAGACTTTCGAGCTGACAATTAATCAAAAAACAATTAAATATACGCTTGCCGATACGGTGACGGCTAACCGTATTTACGGTGTAACCGATGTGGGAAAAGCTTACGCCGTTTACAGCGATATAGAAACATCGGACGTGGGCACGGCGCACGGACCCGACCTCGAACTGACTTACTTAAGTACTGATACGTACGGCTATAATTCAACTACGGCGCCTACCGAGGCGGGCAATTACAAAGTTACGGTAACGGATAAAAACGCTTCGACAAGCAACTATAATATGGTGTACGACGCGACTTCCGACCATACTTTTACAATCGCGCCCAAGTCTGTCAACAGACCTGCGGCGGTTGCGGCGCTTACGTATAACGGCGAACCGCAGACCTTTACGGTAAACAACTACGATTCCGCGGTTATGGACTACGGCGTAACGACGGGCGGTGCATATGCGGCGGGTACGCTACCTACGGGAATGACCAAGGGAACGGCGGCAAAGGACTTCGAAGCGACGAACGCGGGCAAGTACGATATAGAATTCAAGTTACAGACAAACGCAAGCGGAGTGGTAAGGAATTACGTCTGGGACGACAGTACCAACGGCGTACTTAAAATCACTTACGAAATATCACCCAAGACGTTGGAATTCAAATTCAACCCTCCCAACAACGGCACAAGCTGGCGCATAAAGTTAAACGATACGGGCGCGGTAGGCTGGGCGTACGCCACGGGCGGCGAACCCGTTACGGTCGGCGGCGTGCAGGAAGAACCTGTTCTTCAATATTACTATTATTATCAGGCGGACGGCGCAAGTACTCAAAGGGTGCTTGCGGAGGGCGCGGACCTTAACGTAGAGGATTTGAAGGACGCAATGAATAAGCGTTCAACGGGTATTTACGTAATAGGCTTGCAGTTTGCAAAGGACGCGAACAGCGCGGACTATCCCGTCAACCTCAACTATGCTTTGGGCACTTCGGCGGAGTCCTCCGCGTTGGAGCTTACGGCAGGCGAAGCCGGAATTGACGGAATAGGGCTTGCCTATACGGACAGTACTATGGGACCGAGCGACCCGTTACAGCCGCTGCCCGCAGCTTTGAGCTATGCGTTCGATTCCAACGGCAACCCCGTTGCATACTTCCTGCAACCGGACTTTGACGGCACGGTATTCGAAATTGACGGAACGCCTTCGTATGCTTACGATAACGGCAGCACGCCTTCGTATGCAAACGGTCTGTCGAGAGCGGGCAAGGTTACCGTTACCGTAAACATTAAAATTAAGGCAAGCGAGCAGGCAACAAACAAAATGCCCACGTCATATACGGGCACCAAATTTAAAACTTACTCGCGCACGGACGATTACAACGCGGTTGTAACCTTCGAATATACCATTGATAAAATGGAAATCGATACGACGGCGTTCAAGATGCAATACAGCTACGACCAGAGCAGCTGGAAGGACTTTGCAACTTCGGACAACAAGGTGGAGTTTGCAAACGCCAAGATATACGTGCGCATTGACCCCGCCAGTCTGGAACCCGTTACCGCGGGTATAAGCGTTATGTTCGGAACCAAGCAGTATGCGGAGGAGAAGAACAAGGGCGTTTACACGGCAAATGCGAATTTTACTCTTACAGATAACGACAACTTTACAATACAGAACGCAACGTATAACTGGGAGATAACCAACAAGCAGATAAACGTTACCAACTGGGTACCCGGTGATTTCACGACGAGCGACGGCGTGGAGCACGTCGGCGAGATTATGGTTATCAACGGACACAGCGGACTTTATCCCAACGTTATCGAATACGTTTATACGTGGAGCGATCTGGAGGGACACGGCGGCACGGGTACGGGCTTGACGGAGCTTGACAATATTTTCGCGGTGGCAAGTCCCACCAACCAGGTAACCGTTACCGCAACCGTACAGCTTAAAGCGGGTATGTCGTCTACGTACGATTTGACGGGAAGCGTTTTAACCTCGCAGCCGTTTGTAGTCGGCGACGCGAAATCGATGGCTATCATAACCAACGCGGGCAGTGCGGAATACGGCAGCGTGAACGAGAGCGCGTTCGGCGTTAAGGTAGAGGCGGACGGTGATATTCTTCCCGCAACCAATCCCCATACGCAGGCGTTGCTGTATGAAGTATATCTGCACGACTATGACGGTTTGAGTGTGGATAACGTATCGGGTGACGGCTACGGCTTGCTTAGCAGCGTTGACTATTCCGCGTTGAATGCAGGCAAGTACGTAATAGAAGTGCGTTTGACTGCCGCGGGTTCTCAGGACTATGCGCCCAAGGGTGCGCGCCAGTTATTCGAAATTACGCCCAAGAAAATAGTTGTACCTCAGGTAACTAAGGACATCGTTTACAACGGCGGATATATAAATCTTGCAGACTACTTAGACGGCAACTATAACGCCGACATTATGAGTATGCTCAGCGGTTACACCAATAAGCTTGCCGGCAGCTATACCGTAACGTTCAAGCTTTTGAGCAACAACTATATGTGGGTTGAGCCTACAACGGAAGAGCCTCTTTCCAACAAGTTGTTCGGCAAGACTGTGTTGTTTGCGGACGGAATAACCATAGACAATTCCGCATTGACGGCAACTCTGAACTGGACTATCAACAAGATAACGCTTTCGACTGACGGCTGGAAATTGGAAAGCAAGGACGGTGTAAGTCTTAACGCACTTGCGGCATACCAGGAACTGATTGATGAAAACGGTCTGGACGTTGCGATAGGTTACAGATATTACGATACGAACGGAAACCTAATCGAGGAGCCCGTTTTAAAGGGCGGCGACAAGTACATTGTCGAGGCATACCTTACGGGCGAGGACGCCGCTAACTTCGAGTTTGCAGACGGCACGGACGAAGCGAAGAGCATATCCGCACAGAAGGAATATACCGTACCCCAGAGCGGCTTTGCGAAGCTTATGGGCAGTACGGTAGACTTCCTGAAAGCCAACTGGCTGTGGCTGGTAATTGCGGCGGCGGCGTTGATATTCCTGATTATTCTTATCTGCATAATAGTCAGTGCGAAAAAGAAGAAGCGCAAGAAGGAAGAGCTTGCCGAGCAGCGCAGGCTGGAAAAAGAGGAGCGCGAACGCGAGGAGAAAAAGCTGGAACGCGAGGAGCGTATGGCGCGTATGAATCAGCAGCAGGCAATGCCTCAGATGATGATGCCGCAAATGATGCCTCCTATGATGCCGCAGATGATGCAACAGCAGATGCCTCAGCAGTCAATGCCCCAGGCGGCTCAGCCTATGGCGTCGGGCGGCGGCTCGTCCAACGAAATTGCCGAGCTTAAAGCCGAAATTCTGGCTCTTAAAACTGCTCAGGAATCCGCAAAGGAACTGGCGGAAATCAAAGCCGAGCAGGCGGCAATGAAGGCGGAAGCAACGCTGAGGGCGGAAGCAAAAACCGACTTCCAGCTTGCTAACATTCTGGCGCGCCTCGGCGGAGAACAGGTCGTTCAGAGCGGTATATCCCTTGACAAACTGACCGAGCTAATCAGAACGGAAGTCAACAGCGCGCTTGACAGCAGAGAGAAGAGGGCTACGGCACCTGCCGCACCCGAAAGCAGTGCGGCAACGCCCGTTGCGGCGCAGGTACCTCCCGACGCGGTTATGACGACGGTGACGACCACGAAGATAGATACTACCAAGAAGCCCGCGCAGACCGCACAGACAAGTGCGCCCGCGCCTGCGCCGAGAACGGTGGTGCGTAACTTCGTTGCGCCTATGCCCGTGGACGACGGAAGAGTGTTCGACGTCGGCGGCTTCTATACCCCCGCGGACCCCATAACCGATTTGGGTATTGACGAGGATATTGACAAGAAAAATTAAAACAAAAAAAGCCCCGCGGCATTTCGCCGCGGGGCTTAAATTTTATTCGCCTAAATATTTTTCAATCAGCAGAGCGCATTGGTGGATTTTGTCGGGGCAGGGGCGGCGCGTGTAGTACTCGGGCGTGCGCTCCTCGGGAGTTGCCGAATTGTCCTTTGGCAGAGCCGCGCCCAACAGCTCGGCGCAGACAATCGAACCGTTTTGCTCCTTGAACTCCTCGACCATTTGCCGTATAACCGCATAGATTTCGCCGCGGCGCTGCAAATCGCCCGGCTGTCCGTGGCTCATCTTCATACCCGCAACTATAGCCATTGCGTTAACGGCTCCGCAGGTAAGCCTCATTCTGCCCAGTCCGCCGCCGAAGCCTTCGGCAAGCTTCATAGCGGTTACGGCGTCAAAGCCGTACAAATCGGCAAACGCCCCCACGACAGCCTGACAGCAGTTGTAGCCTTCCAGAAACATTTCGCGCGCTCTGTCCGCCCGCTTTCCCATAATCGTCACCTTCCTTACAGCCATATTATACCACCTGCAACGGCAGATATGCAACCTTGACAGTGTACAAAATAAGTGATAAAATGTATTTATGGCTGAGGAAGAGAGGGAAGAAATTCAATTGACAGAGGTTGAAGAAGAGGTCGCCGCTGAGGAGGTTGCCGTCGAAGAAGATGCTGCCGTTGAGGAGCAGCAGCTGGTCGGCAGCGACAGCGAGGAGGCGCACAGCGAACTTGCGGCTTCCGACATAGGCGCGTACGGCGACCATATCATAGAGGGATTTTCGGTTGAAGCCAACGTCAAGAAGGTGAGCACGTACATAAAGCTGCCCGAAAAGGTGGCGAAGTACGTTCTTGCCGTGCTTTATCTTGCCGTGGGCGTACTGTGCGCGGCTATACCCGAAAGAATAGAGGTCGCTCTGCCTTACATAGTCGGCGGCGCGATGGCGGCGGTGGCTATAACGCAGTTTATTTTTGCCATAATCAAAAAGGAATACCGCGATACGCACACCAACAAGACGGCGGGCTCGCTGATAGTTTTGGGACTGAGCGTTATGATTATTATCGAGCACGAGTGGGCGCACACGTTCATTCCCATAGTGTGGGGCGTTATCGGGCTGTTCGAGGGCGCGCACGCGTTCAATCACGCCATATCGCGCATATCCAGGGGTATGCGCAGCGCGTATTACATAATCAAGGGTATAATAGAGGTTGTCGTGGCGTTTCTGCTTCTGTACGAGCCCGAACAGTACGGCGAGCTGCATATTATAGTTTTCGGCGTGTCGCTTGTGCTTGACGGCATTACGACGCTGCCCTTTGTCAAGAATTTCGTTGCAAAGCGGTAAAGGAGGAATTCAACGTGAAAGCTTCCAACTGGGATTTTATGAGATTGGCTTCGGCGTTCGACGGCGAGTTCTGCCTTTCGGACTTTTCGCCCGAGGAGCTTGACGAGCTGCTGGGACTTATAGAAGACGGCGACACGGTGGAGGATATTCGCCGCAAGTATTTCGAGTTTTACGACGACGTGAAGGACCGCACGCTCGAAAAGCATAAATGGTCGGATTGAATTTAATAAAATATAAAAGCCCGCGGCAAATTGCCGCGGGCTCTTCGTTTTGTAGTGATTAAGTTTGTTTTCAAGTCAAGCAATTAAAGGACTTGGCTGCGGCGACACGCCGCTTACATAACGACTATGTTGTTCTGTTCGAACAGCGCCTTGTATTCCTTGGGGAAATTGTCGTCGGTAATAAGGACGTCTATATCCTCGATATGCGCGAAGGTATAGGAATTGATTTTGCCTATCTTGGAGCTGTCCAGCATCATATATACGTGCCTTGCCTTCTGGAACACCTGCTTTAAAAGGTCGCTTTCAATCTGGCTGTTGCACGAAAAACCGTTCTGCGGCGTGAACGCCGTTGCGGAAACTATTGCAAGCTCGAAATTGGTTGCGTCGAAATACGCCTTGGCAACGGGGGAGGAGGTGGAAAGATTGTCCTTCATAAGCTGACCGCCCACCACGACGATGTTTATGTTCTTTTTCTGGGCAAGCTCCATAGCAACCGCGATGCCGTTGGTGAAAACGTTGCAGTTGATGTCGGGAATTTCTTTCGAAAGGTACATTGCCGTTGTGCCGCCGTCGAGGAAGAGGGAAATGCCCTCGTCTATAAGCGTAGCCGCCTTCTGCGCGATTACAATTTTGGCGTCGGTATTAATCGTGGTCTTTTTTGTGTACGCTTCGCCCGAAACCTTCTGCACTTCCTTAACGGACATTGCGCCGCCGCGTATGCGGATAATGCGTCCGTCCTCTTCAAGCTGGTATAAATCGCGGCGCAGAGTCATCTGCGAAACGTTGGGGAACTCCTTTTCGAGCTGTTCGAGCGTCATTTTACCGCGTTTGTCCAGAATTTCGGCAATCTCTTCAATCCTTTCGCGCTTCATTGTTGGCTCCTTTGTTAATTACTAACACTTTCAAATTGTTTTCGGTGACATTATATATCATCATTTTCATTTAGTCAAGGGAATAATGGGGTAAAATAACATATTAAGTTGCATTATGTTAAAAATTTTCAAAAATTAATTTGTTTATTAAATAAGCGCTCATAATATATTATAAGTTGATTTTTGCGGCGCAAAGTTATATAATAGCTGTGATTATGTTCAAACTACGTAAGTTCAAATTGCCTGCGGCGGCTCTCGTTGCGCTCAGCTTTTTTCTGCTGATATGCGTGGGTACGGCACTTCTCTGTCTGCCTTTCGCAACCAAGAGCGGGCATATAGATTTTTTAACCTCGCTGTTCACCGCAACCAGCGCGTCCTGCGTGACGGGACTGGCGGTTGCCGACACGGCGACCTATTGGTCGTACTTCGGACAGGTCGTCATTCTGTTGCTCATACAGATAGGCGGTCTGGGGTTCATAACCATTATGTCGCTGTTTACGCTGTACGTAAGAAAGCACACCAGCCTTTCGCAGAGAAAGCTGGTTATGCAGTCGGCGGGCAGCGTTGACCTTGCAAGTATAAAGGGTCTTGTTAAGATTATTCTTTTAGGCACGCTTATATTCGAGTTTGCGGGAGCTTTTATTCTTTGTTTCGCTTTCGTGCCCGTATACGGCTGGGGCGAAGGAATATGGCAATCTATATTCACGGCGGTTTCTGCGTTCTGCAACGCGGGCTTTACCCTTACCGATAAAAAGGAAGGCTATTACTCGCTTGTGCAGTTTATGAATTATCCGCACGTCATTCTGACAATTTCACTGCTGATAATAATCGGCGGCATAGGCTTCTTCGTGTGGGGCGACGTGGTGCACCACGGAATACACATAAAGAAATATTCCTTCCACTCCAAAGTGGTTTTGACCACGACGGGCGTGCTGATTGTGCTGGGCTGGGCGCTGTTTATGGCGTTCGAGTGGAACAACCCCGCAACCATAGGCAACTGGGGCGCGGGCACTAAGGTTATGTCTTCGCTGTTTATGGCGGTCACGCCGCGCACGGCGGGCTTTGCCGCGGTAGACTACGGCAGTATGTCGGGTGCGGGCAACGCGCTGACAATGGCTCTTATGCTTATAGGCGGTTCGCCCGGTTCAACGGCGGGCGGCTTAAAGACGACCACGCTTGCGGTGTTCGTGCTTGCAACGGTGGCAACGGCAAGAAGGGAAAACGAAGTACACCTCTATAACCGCCGTTTCGAAAACGACGCAAGCCATCAGGCGGGCGCGATAGTCTGCATTTATATTCTGGTTTCGGTAATCAGCACGATTATTATCTGCGCAATCGAAAGCGCGGGAATAGGCGCGGGAATAACGCTCGACAGCGTTGCGTTCGAGGTGGTTTCTGCGGTAGGCACGGTAGGACTTTCTCAGGGCATAACCGCGGGACTGCACGCCGTAAGCAAGGTGATTTTAATACTTTTAATGTACTTCGGCAGAGTGGGCGGCTTTACGCTCGTCCTCATCTTCTCGGGAGAGAAAAAGCCCGTCTCGCTGTCGCGCGTGGCGGATAAGATAATAGTAGGATAAAAGGTAATTTATGAAGAAATCGATACTTATCATCGGTATGGGCAGACTTGGCAGCCATCTTGCGGAAAAGATGCAGGATCTGGGGCACGACGTAATGATTCTCGACAACAAGGAGGAGAGAATTTCCCGCCTTGCCTCGCGCTTTTCGGACGCGAGAATTGCGGAATACACGCACGAGGACGTTTTGAGCGCGCTCGACATTCCGTCGTTCGACATCTGTTTTATCACAGTCGGCGACAATCTGGAAGCTTCTATGCTGACGACTATAACGCTTAAAAAGCTGGGCGCAAAATACGTGGCTTCGCGTGCCCGCGACGACATTCAGTGCGAGCTGCTGAAGAAGATAGGTGCGGACGAAATTATCTACGCCGACGGCGAAACGGCGGACAAGCTTGCCATAAGGCACAACGCAAACAACATTTTCGACTACGTTGCGCTGACCGACGGATACGCCATCTTCGAAGTGCCCATCGTCAAGGCGTGGGAGGGTAAGTCGATTATAGAGCTCGACGTCCGCAAGAAGTATAAAATCAACATTATAGCGATTAAGCGCGGCGAGCATCTCGACCCGTCGCCTATGCCCGATTTCGTATTCACGGAGGGCGACCATATATTCGTTATAGGCAAGAGCCGCGATGTGTTCAAAATGTCGGCTAAAACGTAATATATAAGTATGTGCAAAAAACTGAGAATGGACATAGACGCGGCAAAGCGTAACGACCCTGCCGCGCGAAATAAATTTGTGATATGGCTTACATATCCGGGAATAAAGGCGCTGTCGCGGCACAGGCTGGCCAACTTTTTCTGGCGCATACGCTTTAAGCTTCTTGCCGAGTGGATATGCCAGCGCACCAAGCGCAGAACGGGCATAGAAATTCACCCCGCCGCAAAGATTGCCCCCGGCGTATTTATAGACCACGGTCAGGGAGTAGTCATAGGCGAAACGGCGGAGGTCGGCACGGGCACCGTGCTCTATCAGGGCTGTACGCTCGGCGGCACGGGCAAGGAAACGGGCAAGCGCCACCCCACGGTCGGCGAAAACTGCGTCATTTCCGCGGGTGCCAAAATACTGGGCAACATAACGATCGGCAACTACGCAAAGGTAGGCGCGGGCGCGGTGGTACTGCGCGACGTTCCCCCTCACGCAACTGTGGTGGGCGTGCCTGCAAGGGTAGTTAGAATAGGCGGCAGCAAGGACGGGGTAGACCTCATTCAGGAAAAGGACGACCCTATGCTGAAAGAGCTGTGCGCTTTAAGGGAGAGGGTTTTCGCCCTGGAAGAAAAATTAGGTATTGGCTACGAGGTGCCGCAAGATGAGGATATACAACACTCTGACGAGGAATAAGGAAGAATTTCAACCGCTTGAAAACGGAAAGGTGAAGATGTACGCCTGCGGCATAACCGTTTCGGGCGAGGCGCACATAGGTCACGGTTTTCAGGCGCTGATATACGACATAATAAGAAAGTACCTCGAAAAGAAGGGTTACGCCGTAACGTACGCGCGCAACTATACCGACGTGGACGACAAGATTATAGCGCGCTCCAAGGAAACGGGAATACCCGCGGACAAGTATGCCGAAATGACAATCGAAAAGATTGACGCGGTTATGCGCGAAATGGATATAGACGACCCCACGCTCTGGCTCAAAGCCACCGAAAATATCGACAATATCATCGACTTTATTTCGGCGTTAATCGAAAAGGGTCACGCCTATGCCGCAAGCAACGGCGACGTGTATTTCGACGTGTCCAGCTTTAAGGGCTACGGCTGTCTTTCCAACAGGTCGGTGGAGGATATGCTGGACGGCGTGCGCGTGGAGAACGGCGAGGAAAAGAGAAGCCCCGCGGACTTTGCGCTGTGGAAGGCGGCAAAGGAAGGAGAGATAAGCTGGAAGTCGCCCTGGGGCGAAGGCCGACCGGGCTGGCACATAGAGTGCTCGGCAATGAACAGAAAGGCGTTCGGCGAGCAGATAGATATTCACGGAGGCGGCAGGGATTTAATTTTCCCCCACCACGAAAACGAGATTGCCCAGACCGAGAGTCTTACGGGCAAGCGGTTTGTAAAGTACTGGACGCACAACGGGCTCATCAAGGTGAACGGACAGAAGATGTCCAAGAGTCTGGGCAACAGTCTGCTTTTAGAAGACCTGCTTAAAAAATACACAAACGAAGCTATAAAGTTTGCGCTGTTGCAGACCAACTACCGCAACGACATAAACATAACCGACAACCTTTTCCCCGACGCGGAAAAGCACCTTACCGACTTTTACCGCACCATATCCGCCGTCGAAAGCAAGTACGGCAAGGGCAAAGGGGGCAATGCGGAAATAGACGAACGTTTCGACAAGTGTATGGACGACGACTTCAACACCGCGCTTGCGCTCTCCGACCTGTTCGGAATTTTCAAAAAGGTTGCGGCAAAGCTTGCGGCGGACGACGGCAGCTGCGCGGACGACGTTGCGCAGATTAAAAAGACCTATTCGCTTCTCGGACTTTTCAAAAAGGACGCGGCGGAGTATCTTGCCGAGGTTGCGGCTAAGTCACAGACAGACGGCGCAATTCCCGCGGAGGTTAAGGAGCTTGCCGCAAAACGCTGGCAGGCAAAGCTTGCAAGAAACTGGGCGGAGGCGGACAGCCTGCGCGCTCAGTTGGACGGGCTGGGCTATATCGTAAAGGACAGCAAGGAAGGCTACGAAGTAATTAAAAAGTAAAATACGAAAGGGTAGAATAAATATGAAAACGTTGACGAGTGAAAGTTTAAGAAAAATGTATCTCGACTTCTTCAAGAGCAAGGGACACGCGGTGATTGCGTCCGCGTCGCTCATTCCCGAAAACGACCCCACGGTACTGTTCACGACCGCGGGTATGCACCCGTTGGTGCCCTACCTGCTGGGCGAAAAGCACCCCGCGGGCAAGCGCCTTACCGACGTGCAGAAGTGCGTGCGTACGGGCGATATTGACGAGGTTGGCGACAGCTCCCACTGCACCTTCTTCGAGATGCTGGGCAACTGGTCGCTCGGCGACTATTTCAAGGACGAGATGATAGGCTGGTCGTTCGAATTCCTCACCTCGCCCGAATACCTGGGCATACCCGTGGAGGACATTGCGGTCACCTGTTTTGCTGGCGATAGCGACTGCCCCCGCGACGAGGAGAGCGCAAACAAGTGGATTAAGTGCGGCATACTCCCGCAGAACGTATACTTCCTGCCCAAGAGCGGTAACTGGTGGGGACCCGCGGGCACGACAGGTCCCTGCGGACCCGACACCGAAATGCACATCATCCGCAACCACGCGGAGGCGGACAAGCTCGGTCCCGACCAGTTTGACGAAGCTCCCAAGGGCACCTTCCTGGAAATCTGGAACGACGTGTTTATGCAGTACAACAAGAACGAGCAGGGCAAGTACGAGCCCCTCGCGCAGAAGAACGTCGATACGGGTATGGGACTGGAACGCACACTGTGCATTTTAAACGGCAAGGACAGCGTATACGAAACGGACATTTTCGAAAAGGCTATTGCTAAGATAGAGGAGCTGACGGGGCACAGCTATAACGAAAACGAGCAGACGACAAAGGCGTTCCGCGTCGTTCTCGACCACGTGCGCACGGCAACCTTTATGCTGGGTGACACCAAGGGAATAGTACCCTCCAACACCGACCAGGGCTATATATTAAGAAGAATAATAAGAAGGGCGGTGCGCTTCGGCAGAAACATCGGTTTGCCGCAGGGCGCGCTCAACGAAATATCCAAGACCATAGTGGAAAAGTACGCCGACATCTATCCCGAGCTGGTTGCAAACTCGGGCAAAATAGAGGAGGAGCTCAACAAGGAAGAAGCTAAGTTTTCCAGAACGCTCGCGCAGGGCATAAAGGAATTCGAAAAGGTAGCCTCAACCCTTCCCGCGGGCGGCGCAATCGACGGCGTGACGGCTTTCCACCTGTACGATACCTACGGCTTCCCCGTGGAAATCACCGTGGAGATGGCGGCGGAAAAGGGCCTGAAGGTGGACGTTGACGGCTATAACGCGGCGTTTACCGAGCATCAGAACAAGTCCCGCGCGGGCAGCGAGCAGAAGTTTGCCTGCGGACTTGCCGACCACAAGGAAGAAACGACCTATCTGCACACCGCAACCCACCTGCTGCACGCCGCGCTCAAAAAGGTGTGCTCGGACGAGATTGCGCAGAAGGGCTCCAACATCACCGAGGAAAGGCTGCGCTTCGACTTCAACTTCTCGCGCAAGCTCACGCCCGAGGAAGTGGCGGAGGTTGAAAACCTTGTAAACGGCATAATCAAGCAGGATTTGCCCGTAGTAATGCGCGAAATGCCTTTGGAGCAGGCGCGCGAGGAAGGCTTTACGGGGCTTTTCGAAAGCAAGTACGGCGAAGTGGTAAAGACCTATACGATAGGCGATTTTTCCAAGGAAATATGCGGCGGACCGCACGCTGAGCACACGGGGCTTTTGGGCACGTTCAAGATTGCAAAGCAGGAAAACGTATCCGCGGGCGTAAAGAGAATAAAGGCAGTGCTTCTCCGCTAATAAGCTTCGCAATACGGCGTTGCGCTCCGCGCCGCCTAAGTCGTGTACTTCTGTGTACACTCCTGTCGGTCGGTGCTCTCGCTCCTTGTCTTGCTCGCTTCTTAACGGAGGGATAAAACGTAACAAAAACGCGCGTTTGCGGGGCTGAAATAAAATTTTTCAAATTTATAAAAAACTTAGTTTCCGCACGCAAAACGGCTTGACATAACTTTCATTTAATAATAAAATAGTTTTACATTGACGAAAACAGTTAAAAAATGAGTGAAATAGTGTCGGTTTCCGAGGGGGAACCGATAAGGAGAAAACAATGAAAACCTATATGGCAAATGCCCAGACAGTTGAAAGAAAGTGGTACGTTGTCGATGCCGCAGGCGTTCCTTTGGGAAGATTGGCTTCCAAGGTAGCGGCAATTCTTCGCGGTAAGAACAAGCCCACGTTTACACCCAACGTAGACTGCGGCGATTTCGTAATAATAGTAAATTCCGACAAAGTCGTACTGACCGGTAAAAAGCTTGACGACAAGTTCTACAGATATCACACCGGCTATATCGGCGGCTTGAAAGAAATATCCTACAAGAAGATGCTTGCGGAAAAGAGCGACCTTGCCGTTTACGAAGCGGTTAGGGGTATGCTTCCCAAGAACTCCCTCGGCAGAGATATGATTAAGAAGCTGAGAGTATACAAGGGCGGCGAGCACAACCACACCGCACAGAAGCCCGAAGTGCTGAAATTATTTTAAGGTAAGAGGTAAGGAAATATGGCTAAGGCTAATTTGAAGAAAAAGTTGCAGTTTTGGGGAACAGGCAGAAGAAAGAAGGCTATTGCCCGCGTTCGTCTTATTCCCTCGGGAACGGGCACCATTGTAATAAACGACAGAGCCTTCGAAGATTACTTCCCTCAGGCACTCGTGCAGTATCAGGTTAAGCAGCCCCTTGCGCTTCTTGGCGTAGAAGGCAAGTACGACGTTATGGTTAACGTTTACGGCGGCGGCTACACCGGTCAGGCAGGCGCAATCCGTCTTGGCGTTGCACGCGCACTGCTTCAGGCAGAACCCGATTGCAGACCCGCTTTGAAGAAGGAAGGTTTCCTCACCCGCGACCCTCGCGTAAAGGAAAGAAAGAAGTACGGCTTGAAGAAAGCACG
>JAIEFR010000002.1 GCA_029066845.1 Clostridia bacterium
AACCCCCCCCCCCCCCCCCCCCCCCCCCCCCCCCACCCCCCACCCCCCCCCCCCCCCCCCGCCCCCGCCCCCCCCCCCCCCCCCCCCCCCCCCAAGCACTTTTAAGAAGTAAGCAAGGTTTAAAGAAAGCTTTGCTTTATATACTCACGCCCATATTCTGTGCAGGACTCTGTCTTGGCACAGTTTTTTCATTTTTAAAAACGGATAAAGTAAACGCAAGCGCGGCAACAACAGCAACCGTAAATGTAACTGCAACTATGTCGGTTACGGAAAGACTCCATATACATAAGGCAAACGGTCAGGGTTTTAATGCTGCCAAAACTGTTTCATATAATGATTTAAGTCAAGGTTCGGAGAAACATACGATTGACGAGTCGACGGAAAAGAAAGTCAGTATATACGGTACTACTTACGATGATACCGCTGAATTTATTTACGTCGGTTTTACGGTCAGCGTGTCCGTACCCGCCTGGACAAAATATAAAATAAGTATCCCCTTTGATATACAGGCGGTAAAGATAAATGACGGTAATCAGGGTAGCGTAGGGCGCGTAAGAGCTGAGCTTTTGAACTTTGGACGTCCGACGAAGGAGGATCCGACAGAATATACCGCAGCAAACGCCAACGGCGGTTCAGCCATAACTTTTGGGAAATGCTATACCAACAGTACTGGATCAAGCGCAAATAACGGAGATCCTACTACCGGTTCACACGTTATTTCCGAGTTGATTGTGGCGACGGCTGGCAATACGACTTCAAATACTAAAACATCAAATCCCCAAAAAGATTCGGCAACTATACAGGACGAATATGAAAACAGAAATGATAATCCTAAGACTTTAACATATAGCTTTGGCTTCTGTGCCGTCGAGGTGATTGCCGGAAACGGCTCTAAACGTTCGCTGGGAGTTCAAAGTTGTCCTACGTATCTACAACTAAAAGGTTGTACTGCCGAGTCTACGAAATTATGGCTTGAAAAGCCTTCGGACGTTTCAACTACTTATACGGGCACGGCATACGACTCCTCAACGTTGACGCAGATTTCGGAATTAACCGGAGCCAACTGGTACGACGCGACAAAAATGGACGTGAGCTTGCAGGAAGATTCCGCGCAGGACGTAGGAACTTATAGCATTGACGTATCTTTGAAGGCAACGGGTGAGGAAGACGACCCGTGGAAAATTTCAGACAATGTTTTCAGCCACGAGCAGCAGACTATAAAGCTTACCATAAACAAAGCCACGCCTACCGTATCGTTCGGCAACGCGAAAGATACTACTCAGTACACCGTAAGCGGTACGCAGGACGAATTCCCTAAAGGTACGGCAACCTATAATAATGCCGCCGTTGCGGGTACGCTCAGTTGGGGCGGTCAGACACCGCAAGGCAGCGCAACGGGTAACCGGCAAAATTACAACTATACTTTTACGCCAGAAGACACGACGAATTATAATACCGTAAACGGCTCTATAAGCCTTGAATACGTAGTGCCGGGTATCGAAAGCGTAACGGCAACTTTTAATTCCAACGGAACGACCGTTTATAAGAGCACGCCCACGGCAACGCTTAACGGCTACTTTACGGTAAAGGTTAAGTACGCGGGCATTACGGAACCCAAGGAAGTAAAATCGTTCACTATTCTCGGCTGGGATTCGGGTGATAACGTTCCCGTTACGATAAAGGTCGATTCGTCCATATCCAGCCCCGTAATCATTCCCAAAATAGAAATAGATAAGATAGTAAGTTTAAGCGCGTTTATAACTCAGGGCGACGCCAAAGTCACCTGCAACACTTCCAAAGCTACTCTCAAAGGTATGTTACAGGTGCTTGCACAGTGGAACTATGCGCCGTCTACCGTAACGCTTGCGGCGGATAAATACGATTTGGAATTTACGCCCGTAGTCGGCACCAATACCAGTACGCTGACGGTTAAGTACACCAACAGCGACGGCACGGAAGTTACCGCAACGCCGCTTGGCAACTTCACCGTTAGTCCGGACGACTTTGACGTTTCGGGCATAAAGTTCGAGGACGACGAGGTTACATACGACGGCAAAACGCACAGCATTGAATACAGCGGTGATTTACCCGACGGCGTGAGCGTGGTTTACACTTTGGACGGCACGGATTATGACGAACCGATTGAAAAGACGGACGTGGGGTCTTACAAAATAACTTTGTCGTTCACGCACAGTAATACCAATTATAATGCGATTGACGATACTATAACCGCAACCCTGAAGATAAACAAGGCGGACTATCCCGACGCGGATAAAATCGAGTTTAAAAAGCTGACGGTTACGCACGACGGCAACGAGCACTCTTTAGCCGCAACCGGGGTGCCCGAAGGCGTTACGGTGACTTACGTTTACGACGGCACGGAGCAGTCCGACCCGTTCAAGTTTAAGGACGTGAATGAATCGGGCTACTCTATAACCGCAAAGTTTGCGCACACGAACGGTAACTATAAGAACATTGCCGAAAAGACGGCTTTGCTTGTAATTACGGATAAGAATACTTATACCAATAATCTTACCTTAGAGGTCAAAGGCGCACAGGGCAGCGGCAAAGCGTATACGGCAACGTATGACCCTGACAGCGCAATTTCGTTTACGCTCGGCGGCAAGCTTTTGGACAAGGACGGCGCGGAAGTTACCTTTACGCCTACGTATAAATACGAGAAGGAAGAGAACGGCGAGTGGGTTATCAAGACGGCGGCTGACTTGAAGAACGCGGGCAAATACCGCGTGACGATTTCGGTTGACACGGGTGACGCGACCTATGCGGAGATTGACCCCATAGAAGCTACGCTGACCATTGCCAAGGCGGACGTGGATATGTCGGGCGTGAAGTTCGAAGATTTGTCCGTGGCTTACGACGGCAAAGAACATACGCTGACGATCAGCGGAACGTTACCCGACGGCGTGACGGTTGAATATGAAGTTAAGAATCAGAGCGGAAAGGAATTTACCGAAATCGAAACTTACGAGTTCACCGCAAAGTTTACTGTTGAGGATACCGAAAATTACAACAAGATTGGCGATAAGACGGCGACTCTGACAATTACGGATGCAAGTATTCTGGGTATAACCGCAAAGGTTGAGGACGGCGCGAAGTTCACCACGGTGAACACGCTGAACGATTTGAAAAAGGTGTTGACCGTAACCGTCAATACGACGGGCGGCGACGACGTGACGGAGGACTATGAACTGTCTTGCGAGGGTTTGCGCGACGGCGGTATGTTTAAGTTCGGTTTGCAGAAGATTACCGTCAAGTATACGGACGACGACGGCAACGAATATACAACTTTCGTTGAGATTAGCGTAGAGAAAGAAAAGGTTGCTCTGCCTACGTTCAAGGGCGGACTCAGCTATACGGGCGTTGAGGTAAAACCCAAGGCGGCGGATTTCAACGGCTATGACGAAACGCTTATGACCTTCGTCACCGACAAGCTACAAAGCGGTTTGAATGTCGGCACGTACAAGGCGGTGTTCGCTCTGAACGACTACGAAAACTACGAGTGGGCGGCGGCGACGACTTATAAAAAGTCCGTGTTTGCCGCGGTAGTATACGACGGCGAAACCGAAGAAGTTACGCTTCTGGCGCACGAAGCTGCGGTTGACTGGAACATATCAAAGGCAGTTCTGACTGCGACCAAGATCGACGGCGCGTTGCCGATATTCGCTAGTGATAGCTATATAGGCGCGTTCAGCGACGTCGTTACTTTGAAGTACTATAAGGACGAAGCTTGCACCGAAGAGGTTGCGGCGGAAGACCTTGCGCACGAAACGCAGTATTTCGTCAAGGCAGAACTTTTAGACACCGAGAACTTCGAGCTTGACGCAAGCGCGGCTGCCTATACGGTAAAATCGTTCAGCTATACCACGCCTGCGAAGGAACTTACGACGTGGGATAAAATCGTAAGGTTCTTAAAGGTAAACTGGTTGTGGTTCGCAATCGGCGCGGTAGCGTTATTGTTCCTGATTATTCTAATCTGCATAATCGCAAGCGCGAAGAAGAAAAAGCGCAAGAAGGAAGAGCTTGCCGAACAACGCAGGCTGGAAGAAAAAGCGGAGCGCGAGCGCAAGGAAGAACGTGACAGGGAAGAACGCCGCCTCGAACGCGAGGAGCGTATGGCACGTATGTCACAGATGCAGGCGGCGCCTCAGCCCCAGTATATCCCCCAGCCTATGCCGCAGATGATGCCCCAGATGAGTCAGCCTATGCCGCAGTCTATGCCCCAGCAGGCACAGCCTATGGCAACGGGCGGCGGCAGTTCGAGCGAAATAGCCGAATTAAAGGCGGAGCTTAAAGCGGAATTCCTGGCAATGAAGGTTGACCAGAATTCAAAGGAAATCGCGGCAAACGAAATTGCTCAGCTGCGCAACGAGGTGAACGCGATGCGCAACGAAATGACGTATGCAAAGCGCCCCGAGCAGATGTCGGGTATGCCTGTCGATACGCTTGCGGAAGCTTTGACGGTTGCACTTAAAAACGTGCTCTCCTCGGCAACGCCGCAGGCTATTGCAGCGGCGCCCGCACAGCCCGCGCAGATTACGGACGGCAGCGCTACGGCAACGCAGGTGCCTCCCGACGCGGTTATGACCACGGTGACTACCACTAAGATAGACACCACCAAAAAGCAGGCTCAACCCGCACAGGCGGCGCAGACAAGCGACCGCGCAGCGCCCGCAGGCAGGACGATAGTACGTAACTTTGTTGCGCCTATGCCCGTGGACGACGGCAGGGTATTCGACGTCGGCGGCTTCTATACCCCCGCGGATCCCATAGTCGATATGGGCTTCGGCGACGACGAAAAGAAGGACTGATAAACGTTCAAAGTGCTTGACAAGCCGTGATAGGCTTACTATAATGTAACTACAAATTAAATGAATATTCTTTGGGGCGGGGTGAAATTCCCCACCGGTGGTTATAGTCCACTAAGGACAGCGCAGGCGCGCTTGTCCCCGAATCGGCGAAATTCCGATACCGACGGTACAGTCCGGATGATAAAAGAATTTTTAGGCGGTACTATATAGCGTTTATCGCGCCCCGAAGCTTATTCGGGGCGCATTTTTTGTGCGCAGAGGAGCAGTTATGCAAAAGACCAAAAGAAGCTATTTCAGCGCGACAAGGGTGGCGGTTATCGCTATGTTCGCAACGCTGGCGGGGTTGTTGTACGTGTTCGGGTTTCCCATTGCGGCGGCGTTTCCGTTCTGGCTGGAACTCAACTTTTCGGACATTCCCGCGCTTATCGGAACGTTTGCGCTCGGTCCAATTTCGGGCGCGATTATAGTGCTTGTAAAAATACTTATCAAGCTGATAATAAAGGGCACGTCCACGGTGTTCGTGGGCGAGCTTGCCGACCTGCTGATAGGCGTTGCGTTCGTCGTTCCGTCGGGACTTATCTACAAAAAAATGCGCACGTTCAAGGGTGCGCTTCTGGCAATGGCGGTGGGCACGCTCTGCTCTACGGCTATGAGTATTCTGGCGAACTGGCTGGTGCTTGTGCCCTTTTACCGTCAGCTGTTTTTCAACGGCAGCTGGGCTCCGCTCGTAAACACTATGCAGGCGTTGTTCGGCGAAAAGTGCACGCAGGCAACCTTTTACAATTTCTATCTGTGGTGCTCTGTGCTGCCCTTCAACCTTATGCGGTGCATAATCGCCGTGGTCGTAACGCTGCCCGTGTACAAGCATATTTCGCGGCTCATAAACAGGCTTAACGATAAGCTCACGCCGCCCAGGCCCGACGGCGAGGAGGAAAGCGCGAAAAAGCCGGACAAGCGCACGTTGATTACTATAATCGTCGTCGCTGTCGTTTGCGTGCTGCTGGTTGCGGGCGTACTGCTGAGATATTTTCTGACCAAGGGTTAAAAGCCGCGCCGAAAAATTGTTTGAATAAATCATTGCAAAACGTAGCCGTACGGGTGTATAATGTACCCGTATGGCTATTTATTTAACGGGTAGCGAGCAAGCTACCATAGAGTTTGCAAAGAAATATGCGGCTACGCTTAACGGCGGCGACGTGGTTTTGCTGGAAGGCGGACTGGGCGCGGGCAAGACCGTGTTCTGCAAGGGTATAGCGCAGGGGCTGGGAATTAAGGACGAAGTGTTAAGTCCCACTTACGCCTATATGAACGACTACGACGGAAAGCTTTACCACTACGACTGCTACCGCCTTAAAAACGGCGCGGAAGCGGAGAGGCTGGGGCTTACGGACTATTTCCAGGGCACGGGCGTGTGCGTTATCGAGTGGTCGGAAAACATTGCGGACGTGCTTCCCGAAAACTGCAAAAAGGTGACTATCAGAAAGATAAGCCCTTCCAACAGGGAGATAATCTGTGAGTAATTATCTGGCGGTGGATACGTCCTCGCGCTATCTCACGGTGGTTGCGTGCAAGGGCAATAACAGGGTGGTCAGCCACCTTGCCGACTGCGCGATGAACCACTCGGTAGTGCTTATGGACGAAATCGACAAGGCGATGGATAAGGTCGGTCTTACCCCTGCAGAGTGCGATTTTTTTGCCGCGGTTACGGGACCGGGTTCGTTCACTGGCATAAGGATAGGCGTAGCCTGCGTTAAGGGGTATGCAACCGCGCTCGGCAAGAGGGCGGTGGGTGTAACCGCCTTCGAGCTCATCTCATATAATGTCAACAGCGATTGCGATTATCTTGTTGCCGTTGACGCGGCTCACGGAAATTACTACGTCTGCGGTTACAACGCGCACGGCATTTGCAACCTGCAACCCTGCTTTATGTCCCGCGAAAAACTCATCGAAAGGGGACGCCCCGTATTCGGGTTTGAGGAGCTGCCCCTGCCTAAGTACACTAAGTTGGAGGCTAAGGATTGTCTTTGTCCCGCCGTGGAAGCGGTGAGCGGGGACGACGGCGGCGTTACCGCGCTGTACGTAAAAAAGCCCCAGGCGGAGGAGGAGCGCGCTGCGCGCCTTGGTTTGGTATGACGGTACGCAAGTGTAAGTACGAAGATATATTGAGCGTTTCCGAGCTTGAAAAGGAATGTTTCAAGGGCGAGAGCTGGAGCTTCGGCACCATCGCTTCTGCGTTCGAAAACCCCGCATACTGTATGCTGGTTGCGGAGGAGGACGGCGAGGTGATAGGCTACGGGTGCACCTGTACGGCGTGCGAGAGCTGCGACCTCGAAAACGTTCTGGTTGCCGAGGAGTACAGAAACAGCGGCGTCGGCAAAGCGATTATAAACGGGCTGATTGACGACGCAAAGGAGAGGGGTGCGGAGAAAATCTTTCTCGAGGTCCGCGTATCCAATTCGGTTGCGATGCGGCTGTATCTCTCGTGCGGGTTCGTCGGCGTTTACGCGCGAACCAGGTACTATTCGGACGGAGAGGACTGCCTGGTAATGCAG
The DNA here is from genome assembly GCA_029066845.1 of Clostridia bacterium. Lineage (GTDB taxonomy): Bacteria > Bacillota > Clostridia > Christensenellales > Borkfalkiaceae > Coproplasma. The sequence continues at coordinate 7,382 of JAIEFR010000002.1, forward strand.
AAGGTAATCGGTCGCGAGTAATCCATAAAGGGGTAAGGTCCCATATTACTTGACGGCGCGTACGTAAGCGTTACCAAAGCGGGTAAGGGCAAGCCCGTGCTGTTGTTGCACGGCTACCTTTCCAACAGACAGAGTTTTTATTATCAGATTCAGGCGCTGGCGCAAAGCGGCGCGTTTGCCGTCGCACCGGATATGCCCGCGTTCGGCGCAAGCTCGCCCATTATGCGCGCGTGGTCGGTGGGCGATTACGCCGAATGGCTTAAACACTTTATCGACGCGGCGGATATAAAGGGCGCGGATATAATAGCCCATTCGTTCGGTGCAAGAGTGGCGTTAAAGTTGCTTTCGTCCGACCCGTCGTATGCGGATAAACTGATTATTACGGGCGGCGCGGGGCTGGTAAAACCACGTTCGGACGCGTATATACGGCAAGTAAAGCGCTACAGGCGCATAAAAAAGCTGTTTCCGCGCTATGCCGAAAAGCATTTCGGCAGCGAGGAATACCGCTCTCTTTCGCCGATAATGAAGGAGAGCTATAAAAAAATCGTAAACGAAGATCTGCGCGGCTGTGCGCGGTGCATTAAAAATGAAACCCTTCTCATATACGGCAGCGCCGACAAGGTCACTCCGCCCGACGAGGAGGGCGCAATTTTCAATTCGCTGATAGCGGGAAGCGCGCTTGAAATTATAGACGGCGGACACTTCTGTTTCAGCGAAAATCACGCAGAGTTCAACCGCCTTATGCTCGGCTTTTTAAACGGGCGTTCGCAAGATTAAGGGTGCTTATTATGTGGATATTTATTGATTGGCAGACAACTTTGGAGTGCGTTCTGATTGCGCTCGTCTTTGCGTGCTTTTTAAGCGTAATAAGCTTTAAGCCGCTCGGCATATTGCAGGGCTTCGGCTATAAGGGCGCAAAGCTGTTAAGCTGGTCGCGCCGCAAAAGCAATTTAACGCAGGCGCGCTTTTGCCTGCTTGCGCTTGCCACCGTGCTTGCCTGCGCCGTCATATCTCTGTGCTTCGGGTTTGCGGGTGCGCACTGGTCGGCGGTTATCGGGCTTGCGGCATATCTCATATTCTTCGTGCTCTATCTCTTTGCCGAGGCGCGTCACGCAATAAAGGGCAACGCAACGCTTACGCCGCGCTTCAAAAGACTGTTTATCACGCTGTGGCTGATATACGCAGTACTCGTCTATCTTGCCGTAACGCTTTTAAATTTTGCGGAATACGTGTGGGGAGCAAGGCTGTTTGCAACGCTTAAATACTGCGCGCTTGCCGTGTTCCCGCTTGCAATACTTCCTATAATCTGTCTTGCAAATCTTATAACGCTGATATGGGAAGCGCCTATAAATAATTCGTACGTCAAGAAGGCGAGGGCTAAGCTTGCGGCGGCGGATATAACTGTCGTGGGCATAACGGGCAGCTTCGGCAAGACCAGCGCGAAAAACTTTCTGCTTGCGCTGCTGTCCAAAAAATACAGAGTGCTGTCAACTCCGTCGTCCTTCAACACGCCGCTCGGCATCGCCAAAACAGTCAACGGCGCAAACCTGGAAGACTACGATATTTTCATTGCCGAAATGGGCGCGCGCAGGGAGGGCGATATTGCCGAGCTGTGCAGACTGTGCAGCCCCGACTACTCGCTGATTACGGGCATTTGCCCCCAGCACCTGGAAAGTTTTAAAACGCTTGAAAACGTAGTAAAGACCAAGGGCGAAATTATTTCGGGCAGTAAAAAGACCTGCTTTATTGCGGCTGACTGCTTTAATTTATTTAAGGATATTGACGGGGATAAAGCGGTTTGCGACTGCGTTTCCGATGTCGTTGCGGACTGCACTGGCACGGAGTTCACGCTGACTCTCGGCGAGGATAAGCGTAGAGTCAAGACCAAACTTCTGGGTGCGCACTGCGCAAACAATATAGGGCTGTGCGCGCAGGTTGCCTACGCGCTGGGAGTGACGGCGGACGGAATTGCGGAGGCTATATCCGCGCTGGAATTTGTCGAGCACAGATTGCAGCTTATCGAAAGCAACGGCGTGAACATTCTGGACGACGGCTACAACTCCAACGTTGTCGGAGCAAAGGCGGCGGTGGAAGTGCTGCGCTCGTTCGGCGGCAAAAAGATTGTCGTCACCCCCGGGCTTGTCGAACTGGGCATTCTTGAGGAGAGCGAAAACAATGCGCTGGGCGCGGAGCTTGTCGGTCTGGACTACGTCATACTCGTCGGCGAAACGCTTGTCGGCGCGGTAAAGCAGGGCTATCTGGACGCGGGCGGCGAGGAAGAAAAGCTTACTCTCGTGCCCTCGCTTGCGGCGGCGCAGGACGTAATAAAGGATATAATTCAGAAGGGCGACGCGGTGCTGTTTTTGAACGACCTGCCCGAGATTTATTCCTGACCTGTTTATAAAAATTCTGATTTCACCAAAGCGAATATGCTTTGGTGTTTTTTATTTTTCCGAGGTGATAATTTATGACTGAAAAAAGTTACGACGTAGCCGTGGTGTTCGGCGGTATTTCAAGTGAAAACGAGGTTTCCGTCATCACGGGCACTATGGCGTGCAACGTTCTGAAAAAGGGCGGCAAAAGCGTTCTGCCCGTGTTTATCGACCACGACGGCGTTATGCGCGCGGACGAGGGACTTGCCGATATTTCCGTCTACAAAAAGAAAGGCTATATGCAATTTGCGAAGTGCGGCTTTGCCGTCGGCGCGGTGGTGCTGTTCAACAAAAACGGCAAGCCCAGGCGCGCGGCGGAAGTGGGCGCGGTTTTAAATTGCTGTCACGGCGGCGCGGGCGAGGGCGGCGGTCTTGCGGGACTGTGCGCAATGCTGGGCATACCCTTTGCCTCCGCTGGGCTGTTCGAAAGCGCGGCGTTTATGGATAAGTATTATACCAAGCTCGTCCTGCAGAGTCTGGGCGCAAAGACGGCAAAATTCTGCTATTCGCGGGATATAAAGGGGGCAATCGAGGGCGCAAACGCCCTGGGATACCCCGTAATCGTCAAGCCCGCGACGCTCGGTTCGAGCATAGGCATTGCCAAGTGCGAAAATCAGACCGAGCTGGAAGGCGCGCTGGAAACGGCGTTCGAGTTGGACGACGGCGTGCTGTGCGAGGAGTATTTAAGCGAGCGCAGGGAGATAAACTGCGCGGCTTACTTTTCGGACGGAAAGGTCATAACCTCGCCGTGCGAGGAGGTGGCTTCCGCGGGGGAGGTGCTCTCCTACGACGACAAGTACTGCGGGGGCGGCAGGCGGCTCTTTCCCGCGCCGCTGGACGAGGACGTTGCAATATCGATAAGAAAGGAAACGGCGCGCGTCTATACGTCGCTCAATATGCGCGGCGTGGTGCGCTTCGATTACATAATCAGCGGCGGCGAAATCTACATAAGCGAGATAAACACCGTGCCGGGGTCGCTTTCGCAGTATCTGCTTTCGGAAAGCTACGCCGATTTTTACAAGGTGCTCAGCGGCGCTATCGAACAGGCTAAAACCGATTTTGCCGCGCGCAAGCAAAAGCGCGTTATTTCCACCGGAATACTCAACGACATAACGGCGGCTGCCAATATAAAAAAGTAACCGCTCAAACGCTTGCAAGGCGGGGCCGTTTTATAGTAGAATGTAGAAAATAAATTTTCAAGGAATACTATATGGCTAAAATACGTATGACCACGCCCCTCGTAGAGATGGACGGCGACGAAATGACCCGCGTTCTGTGGAAGTGGATAAAGGAAATTTTAATTACTCCCTACGTCGATTTAAAGACCGAATACTACGACCTAGGTCTGCCCGAAAGGGATAAGACGGACGACAAGGTGACGGAGGACAGCGCGCTGGCAACCAAGAAGTACGGCGTTGCGGTCAAGTGCGCAACCATAACCCCCAACGCGCAGAGGGTGGAAGAGTACGGCTTAAAGCAGATGTGGAAGAGCCCCAACGGCACAATCCGCCGCATACTCGACGGCACGGTTTTCCGCGCACCCATTCTGGCAAAGGGCATAACGCCCTACGTCCCCGGGTGGAAAAAGCCAATAGTGCTTGCCCGTCACGCTTACGGCGACATCTATAACTCGGTTGAAAGCAAGGCGCAGGCGGGGCAGCAGGCGTATCTTCTCATTTGCGACAAGGACGGTAAGGAGGTGGAGCGCAAGCTCATTCACTCCTTCAAGGGCGACGGCATAGTGCAGGGAGTGCACAATCTGGACGCGTCCATAGAGGCGTTTGCGCGCAGCTGTTTCAACTACGCGCTGGAAAACAAAATTCCTATGTGGCTGGGCGCGAAGGACACGATTTCCAAAACCTACGACCACCGCTTCAAGGATATATTCGCCGATATTTACGAAAGCGATTACAAGGAGAAATTCGAAAAGGCGGGCATATATTATATGTACACGCTTATCGACGACGTGGTTGCGCGCGTTATGCGCTCCGAAGGCGGCGTGCTGTGGGTGTGCAAAAACTATGACGGCGACGTTATGAGCGATATGGTAGCCACCGCGTACGGCTCGCTCGGTATGATGAGCAGCGTGCTCGTTTCGCCCGACGGCAAGTACGAATTCGAGGCGGCGCACGGCACGGTTACGCGCCACTACTATAAATGGCGCAACGGCGAAAGCACTTCCACCAACTCGGTTGCAACCATATGGGCGTGGACGGGCGCACTTGCAAAGAGGGGCGAGCTGGACAATATCCCCGAGCTCACGGCGTTTGCAAAAAAGCTGGAGGCGGCTACCATTGCCACGATTGAGAGCGGATATATGACGGGCGACCTCATTCCGCTTTTCCACCGCGAGGGCGTAACTCCCGTCAAGCTGGACAGCGAAGCGTTCCTTAAAAAGATTGCGGAAAAGTTATAATAATTAAAAGCTAAGCGGCGCGCGTTTTTCAACGCGCGCCGCTTATAATTTGCCGTCACAGGCTTGCGATTACTTGATTTTTCATTTTGGGTGCGCTATAATAGCCGTGCAACACATTTTAAATCCATAATCAAGGGAGTGCAATGGCAAATACGTACTCTCTACCTTGGTTATGGGAAAATGTGTTGCAACATTGAGAGATGCGTTTTGCGGCGTGTTTCTCAAAGAAGCACGCTTTTTTAATTGGGAGGTTTTTATGAAAAAGAAGCTTTTAATCAGCTTATTGCTTTTTGTGTGCGTGGTTGCCTGTGCTTTCGGACTTGCCGCCTGCAAGACGTTTGGCGGTTTTGATGTGCACGTAAAGAGCGTTACGCTTAACAAAACGGAGCTTACGCTCGGCATCGGCTACGAGACAACACTGACGGCAACTGTTCTTCCCGACGAGGCGACCGATAAAACGGTAACCTGGACGTCGGAAGACAGTGATATTGCAACTGTCGAAAGCGGTAGAATAACCGGCGTATCGGAAGGCACTACTAACATCACTGCTACGGCGGATGGCGTCAGCGCGACTTGTACGGTTACCGTAAAAAAATTGGTTCCGGCGCAATGGATAAACATTGTAGAAAGAAGCTTCGTGCTTTGGAAAGGCGGCGAAACTACCGCTGAAACAACCGTTTACCCCGAAAACTACACGTCGGAAATAGTTTGGTCGGTTGCTCCCGAAGGAATTGTCACGATAAATAACGGTAAGATAACCGCATTATCGATAGGTAAAGCCACCGTTACGGCAACGATTGACGACAAAAGCGATACTTGCACTGTTGAAGTTACGGAAGACGGCATAATTTATCAATTGAACGAAGACGGTGGGAGCTATACGGCGATGAATAACTTTGCGGCTATGTCGTCGGATATAGATGAAAGCGAGATAACGGAAATTAAGGTTGCATCGGAGTATAACGGCAAGCCCGTAACGAGTATCGGCAGATATGCGTTCCAGGCGCTCATAAGCCTTAAAAGTATTTCCATTCCCGCAAGCGTAACCACAATAGATACAAGTTCGATTGCCTATTGTAATAACCTTGAAAGAATCGACGTTGCCGAAGACAATCCCGAATTTACTTCCGTAGACGGCATAGTTTATAATAAATCAGTAACGGAAAACGTATTCGTCCCTTACGGAATAAAGGGTGTTGTAACCATTCCCGAAACTATGACTAAAATCAGCGATTATATGTTCAACAACCGTAAGGAAATTACGGGCGTTAAAATGCACGACGGTGTAACGGCAATCGGTGAATCGGCGTTTTGGGGTTGCGAGAGAATACACAGTATTACTATTCCCGAAAATATGACCGAAATAGGAAGCGATGCGTTTCGGGGTTGTACTAAACTTTGGGAAATTTATAATCTGTCGGATTTGAATATCGTGACGGGCGGCGACGTCTGGACTGCAACATACGGGCACATCGGTCTTTATGCGCTGAACATACTGTATACGAAAAATGAGCCGAGTGGCATACACGTGACGGACGGCGGATATACGTTCTACACTACGAGGGATGATGTATATCTCGTCGATTACGCGGGAGAAGAAGCCGAACCGGTATTACCCGAAAGTTATAACGGAAGCGCGTATAAAATCGCCAAGTATGCTTTTTACGACTTTGATTTCCTTACAAGCGTTACAATTCCGAACAATATAACGGCAATCGGTGAATCGGCATTCAGTAGTTGCGGAAAGCTCGTCTCAGTAACAATAAGCAGTTCGGTTATCGAATTCGGTGCCGAGATATTCACTCAATCGGATATGGATATAACTTATAAAGGCACAAAAGAACAGTGGGACGCCATTACGAAAGATAGAAAGTGGAATTCGTATATGGGGGCTTATACAATTCATTGTACGGATGGAAAATTTGACAAGGACGGCAACCGGATTGCGGAATAAAGAATAACAAAAGAGCGGCGCGCGTTTTTCAACGCGCGCCGCTTTCGTTTTGCTTTTTATTTCATTAACACCTTTTCGAAGTTCACGCCGTAAAAGTGGTCGGGGTCGGTTGCTTTAAGACAGTCGATTACGAATTGACTTGCCGCACCGCAACTTTCCGCAAGGCTATTGCCGCCCAGATAGTTTGCCGTAAACACCGAAGCGAAAATGTCGCCGGTGCCGTGCCGTTTTGCGGGCAGCTTTTCAAGCAACACTAATTCGTGCTTGCCGCCGCGCAGAATGAGCTCGCCTATTATTCCGTCCTTTTCGACGCCCGTAATAATAACCGTGCCGTCGGTCAAAGCGGCAAGCTTTTGTGCAAGAAGCAGGGCAAACGCCTCGTCGCAGTTTTCCCTGTATTCGGTTTCGGTCAGAAAGCAAGCCTCGGTAACGTTGGGCAGAATAATGTCCGCGCGCTTTATAAGCTTGCGCATCTCGGCAACGTACTGCAAATCGAATCCGCCGTAAAGCTTGCCGTTATCCGCAAACACGGGGTCGATAATTACCGGCGCGCCGCCCTCTGCAAATCCGTCAAAGCACATTTCCGCCAGAGCCATAAGCTCGGCTTTGCCCAGGTATCCAAGCAAAAACGCGTCGAACTTAATGTCGTTGTTTTTCCAGTTTTCGAAAATCGCGGGAATTTCGGGGGTGAGGTCCAGATAGCTCCAACCCTTGAACATAGTGTGGTTGGAAAGCACCGCCGTGGGCAGCACGCACGTTTCAATTCCGTAGCGTGAGAGTATGGGCAGCGCAACTGTCAGCGAGCATTGCCCCGCGCACGATAAATCCTGCATAGTCAGTATTCTTTTGGTCTTCATAATTTCGTCCTCGTCGGTTGACATTATACTGCAATATTGATATTATAAAAATATCCAAACTGATACATTTTTACAATACCAGATAAATTTTATGCTGACCTACGACCTTTCCGAAAAAAATAAATATTACGCACTGTACCGCGCAATACGCCAGGACATATTGAGCGGCAACTTAAAGCACGGCGAAAAACTGCCGTCCAAGCGGGGCCTTGCGGAGCACCTGGGCATAAGCGTAATCACCGTGCAGACCGCATACGAGCAGCTGCTTGCCGAGGGGTATGTAGAGAGCGAGCAGCGGCGCGGCTATTTCGTTGCGCAGGTCGGCGAGGTCAAAAGCGCAAGCCCAGTCTTTGCGGCGGAGGAGGAGCGGCAGGGCAAAAATTACGCTCTCGACCTGTGTTCGGGACGTGCCCCCGCAAGGCTGTTTCCCTTTTCGGTTTGGACTAAGCTTATGCGCGAAACGCTGTCGGAGGAAGGCGAACACCTTCTGGAGCGCGTGCCGTGCGACGGCGACTATTCCTTGAAGACAGCTATAGCTTCCTATCTGTACCGATTCCGCGGACTGATCGTCAATCCGCGCCACGTCGTAATAGGCGCGGGCGCGGAATATCTGTACGGAGTAATCGTTCAGCTTCTGGGCAGGGATAAGCCCTACGCCGTAGAAAATCCCGCTTACGGCAGGGTGCCTAATACCTACGCGCTAAACGGTGCAAAGTGCGTTTTCGTTCCCGTGGACGAGCGCGGCGTAAGCGTGGAGGAGGTGGAAAAAAGCGGTGCGTGCGCGCTGCACGTTTCGCCTTCCCACCAGTACCCCACGGGTGCGATTATGCCCGCCGCAAACCGTTCGCGCCTTATCGGCTGGGCGGAGCGCACGGGCGCGTATATCATCGAGGACGATTACGACAGTGAGTTCCGTTTATTCGGCAAACCGTTGCAAACTATGGCGGGGCTTAACGGCGACAGGGTGATATATCTGAACACCTTTTCCAAGACGCTTGCGCCGTCGATGAGGCTGGGTTATATGGTGCTTCCCCCCGAACTATACGCCCGTTACCGTCAGATCTACGGCGAATCCGCCAACGTCGTGCCGCTGTTCGAACAGAAGGCGCTTGCCAAAATGCTGGACGGCGGTTACTTCGAAAGGCACGTCAGCCGCCTTAAAAACCACTACCGCGGAGTGCGCGCCGCGCTGCTGGAAAGAATAGCCGCACTGCCCTTGGAAAAGCAGGTAATAGAAACGGGCGGAGGGTTGCACATCACGCTGCATCTGCCCGGCTTTGCAAGCGACGCGGATATTAAAAGCGCGGCGGAAGAGAGGGGGATAAAGATTAAATGTCTTTCCGATTATCTTGCCCAGCCGTGCGCGAACGCCGCGGAATATGCGCGCGTTGCCGTAATCAATTATTCGTCGGTGGAAATAACCGATCTGAATGCGGTGGAAACGGGAGGTATAAAATGAAGTTGAATTTCGAGCTTGTGCCCGACAGTTGCTGGTACTCCAATCTGCGCAGCGCGCTTCCGCAGGGCGCGTGGGACGTAATACGCAAAAAGGCATACGCGCGTGCAAACGGCAGGTGTATGATTTGCGGCGCGCCCGCAGTCCGTCTGGAAGCGCACGAACAGTGGGAGTACGACGACGAAAAGGGAGTGCAAAAACTTGCAAACGTGGTTGCCGTGTGCAGGGCGTGCCACGAGGTTATCCACATAGGCAGAACGCAGCTTATGGGCAGAGAGCGCGAGGCTAGCGAGCATTTTATGAAGGTCAACGGCTGCACCTACGCCGAATACCGCAAAGCCCTGGGCGAGGCAAACGCCGTCCACCGAGAGCGCAGTCGCCGCGAATGGCAACTCGACGTTTCCGAACTGCCCAAGTTTATGTGAATATAAAAAAACGCGCCCGCGCAATTTTCATTGCGCGGGCGCTTTCTTTTGGTTACAAATTTTTACGCTATCTTTTCAAGCTGTCCGTCGGATATATTCACACTGTAAAGGTGTGAATCGCCTAAATTGTTGTAGTAATTCACAAAATAAATTTTACCGTTAAACAGTGTAAAATCTTCCGCATAATAGTTTTTGCCGCTGCCGTTCCTTGCAAGTATAAGCGTAGGCTGTTCGTTATCGTCAGTTGCATTTTTACTGATACTGTATATTCCCGAAGTGCCGAGAACGGTGTCGGTGTAATAATATACTCTGTCACCTTCAACGACTATCTTTAAGGGGTCGGTATTCGCCGTCATTATAGCCGTATAATTGCTACCGTCGATATTGACGCGGGCTAGTCTTTTATTGGCGTTCAAATTATACAATTCTCTGAAATAAACTACGCCGTTATTTATTACGAACGTGTTTACGTTTTTGGTCGTAACTTGCGTCGTTCCGTCCACAGTATAGCCCGTCGTCGGCATTTTATAAAGTTTGTTACCGTCTACAAAGTAAATATATCCGTCGTAATAGGTTAGGTCGGTTGCGCCTTTTGTGTACATTTCGCTGTCTTTTCCCTGAGCGTCTATTTTGTGGATAGCCGTTCTTACGCCTGCCGCATTACTTAAAACGTAGTAGAGGTTCGTGCCGTCGGTTACTATGTCCTCGCAGTCGTTTTCGGAAACCAGTTCGGGTTCGCCGCCGAGCTTCAAACTGACTTTGTAAAGGTCGTTGTTCACGCCGTAGCTGACCGCATTGTAGTAAAGCGTATCGCCGAGAATGGCAAAGTCGCTCACCTTGTTGGAGGTCACGCGCGATAAGCTTTTGCTTACCGTATTGTACGCATACAGCGCCTTGTCGTTGTACAGGTCGAGGAAGTACAGATATTTGCCGTAAGCCGCCGTCTTGCTGCCTGTGCTTATCGGCGTGTATTCGGGTGCGACAAAACCGTCCAAAATTTCCACTGTATTGCTTCCGTCCGTATCGCTTACGCACAGCATTTGGTCACTAACCCTGTAATAGGCAAGCTTGCCGTCGTCGGTCGCCGTAAGCGAGCTGTAACTCAGGTTATCGCCTTCGATAACTTTACTGCCGGGGAGTGAATTGTCAACGACGGGATTTGTTCCGACGCAATATATCCCTTTGCCGAATACGAACGAGTTGAGAAGGTCTACGTTTATATAATACAGTTGGTTGCCAATAACCGTCAGGTTCGCGCCCGCGTCGGAGGTCAGCTTTCTGCGCGTTCCGCCGCTTATAATATACTTTTCAATATAGTCCCCCAAAAGGTTGTTTACCGTGTAATACAGCGCGCCGTCCGAGTAGGTCAGGCAGGTTATTTTTTCGTCTACAACCAAAGTACGCTGTCCGCCCGTCTTGGCTATTCGCGTCAGTTTATCGCCGTTTGCGCCGTCGGCAAAATAAATGTAATTGCCCGCACAGGTCAGATATTTCGCCTTGCCTGCGGAAATGAGCTGTGCCGTAGGCTTGTCGCCCGAAAGGTCAACTTTGAATATGCCGCTGTTTTTGGCGGTCAACGCGTTTACCGCGTAATAAAGGGTTGCACCGTCCGAGCACAGATATTCGCCCTTTGCCGAAATAACGGTGTTCACGCCGTTCGTTCCCACTGTCTTAATCGACGATGCCAAGGGAGTGTAGCTTCTGAAATACAGGTTGCCGTCCATTTCCGCAAAGCTGTAAGGGATGTCCGGGCTTACCTTGGTTAATCCGTCGGTCGTATCGTATTTGTACAGCTTGTCGCCGTCAAGCGCGTTTGCAAAGTACAGAGTATTGCCGTGCCGGGTAATAAACCTGTGCTTATCCTCTGCGGTAATTTTCAGTTTTGCCTGTTCGGTAAAGGTATTGTAATTTTTGTTGGCTACCGTCACGGTAATGGTGTATTCGCCCGTTTCGGTTGCCGAGTTGTTAAGCGTAGTATCTTCCTTGCACGAATATGTTACTGTCGAGTTTTCTGGCACAAGTCCAACGAGCTCTATGCTGTGCGGCGCGCCGTCGTAGGAAAAAGTTGCACCTTCGAATTTCAAGCCCGCAAAATCCGCTTTGGAAATAGTAAGCGTTGCGGTAAGTACAAGATTTTCGTATCCGTCGCCCTTTAAGGTGGCGGTCACAGTGTAAGTGCCGGCGTCAACCGAATTGTTATTTGTCGAATAGGTTACGCCCGCTCCGTCGGGCAAAGTACCCGCAACGGCAAGCGGATGCGTCAAGCCGTCGTAAACCGCGCTGCCGTCCGCAAGCGTTAATCCCGTAAACTTTTTAAGTGCGGGAGTGGCGGGAGTGTTGGGCGTCGAAGGATTGTTCGGAGTGTTCGGCGTTTCAGGTGTGGTCTGCGTACTGTCGGGCGGAGTTTCCGGTTTATCGTTGCCGCCGGAGCAGGCGCACAGAGTAAATGCGCTTCCGGCAACAAGCAGCGCCGTTGCAATTGCTAAAATTGTTTTCTTCATTTTATCCCTCCTTAGTTTGCGGCTTCTTTAAGGCTTTTGTTTTCCATCAAACGCCTAATGAGCGTAACGGGGAAAATCAGAGCGGCGTAAGTGGGCGTTATGATTATGCCTATCAGGAACAGTAGTACGGACAGAATCACGCTGAGAATGGAAAGTCCGATTTTTACGACGATAAGAAATATAAGTCCGTCCAAATCGAGCGTGAATATTACTCCGGGCATTCTGAACGATTTTAAAAACAGAAAGAACAGGTCGGTAACCGAATTGCCCCAGAACATCTGCGTTACAAACGCAAATACCGCGTAACCTATATATATAGATATGGGTATGCCCGCGGACAGCGGCAGCTCCTCGCTCTGTTCGACTATGCAGCTGACTAAAAACAGTATAAGAACGGCAACGCCCGCAATGCCGCCCCATATAAACGATTTCATATTCTGTCTTTTGAAATCATAATAATCGGATACGCGCGCGTTGTGTATGCGCTTTGCGTTACATTCGTTGCAGTAAATGTGCTGTATGCTGCCGCCGCGCCCCGAGTGCGTAACCACGTACTCGTTGGGACCTACGGGCTTGTTGCACTCCTCGCAGTAGCCGTTTATGATTTTCTGTTCGACTACGCGTTCAACAACGGGTTGTATGACGGGCTGTACTACGGTCTGTGCCGGCGCCGCGGTGACGGCGACTTCCTTAACGGGCGGTTCGTTACCTAAAAGCTCGTCGGTGGAAATTGCGAATATTTCGCAAAGCTTTTTGATGGTGGAGGCGTCCGGCTCCGCCTGACCGTTTTCCCATTTAGATACCGCCTGCGGTGAAACGTTCAGCTTATCGCCCAAGTCCTTCTGCGTCAGGTCGAGTTGCTTGCGGTATTCTGAAATTTTATTCCCAAGATTTTCCATAAGTTATCTCCGCTTAAAATTCATTTACGTAATTATTATAACATCTAAACTTTAAGTTGTATAATTTTTACGCTCAACCAAAAGTTGAATTTGCTGTAAAAAAGGTTGAATTTGGCTGTTTGAGTCTTTTTGAGGGGAGTATTTTACAATTATGATAATGTTTTTAGCCGTTTTGTGACAAACTTGTCTTATAAGGGGGAAAATTTAGCCTTTTGTTAAAAGTTTTCAAACTCACAAATACAACATATAGAAAGATGTTAAAAACTTTCATACAAGATATTGTGGTCAGTTCCTTGACTTAGGAATTTATGCGGTTTATAATGTTATCCGTTGCGCGCCCTGGAAAGACGGCGGCGTTATTTTTTGAATTTTTAATGCTCACGCGCATATCCATTATTAAATATTATACAATATATTGTGTTTTCACTGTTGACAAACAACAATATATGTGATATATTGAAAGCGTTCCACATTTAAAGATTACGTATTACAAAAGATTAAGGGAGAGGGACAGGCAATGAAAGTTATTAAAAGAGACGGCTCAACGGTTGACTTCGACAGAAGCAAGATAATCAAGGCGATCAGCAAAGCCAACGAGGCGGTTGACATCGAGGACAGAGTGTCCGAAAAACAGATCGAAAATATCGTTGACGAAATTGCAAACCGTCACAGAACCCGTCTGCTCGTTGAAGATATTCAGGATATGGTGGAAGAAAAGCTGATGGAACAGCAGAAGTACCGTCTTATGAAGGCGTACATTCTCTACCGTTACGAGCGTGCGCTTGTCAGAAAGGCAAACACCACCGACGAGAGCATCCTTTCGCTTATCAAGAATGCAAACAAGGACGTAATGGAGGAGAACTCCAACAAGAACGCGCGCACGGCTTCCACCCAGCGCGACCTCATTGCGGGCGAAGTATCGCGTGACCTTACCCGCCGTATCCTTCTGCCCGAATACATTTCCAAGGCGCACGACGAAGGCGCGATTCACTTCCACGATTCGGACTATTTCGTACAGCCCATTTTCAACTGCTGCCTCGTAAATATCAAAGATATGCTCGATAACGGCACGGTTATGAACGGCAAGCTTATCGAATCGCCCAAGTCCTTCCAGACGGCGTGCACCATCGTCACGCAGATTATCGCTTCGGTTGCATCCTCGCAGTACGGCGGACAGTCCGTAAATATCGCGCACCTCGGCAAATATCTGCGCCGCACCAGGGACAAATACCAGAAGCAGTGCGACGAACTGTTCGGCGACGAAAACCCCGATGAGAAGGCAAAAATAGTAGAAATGCGTTTGAAGGACGAGCTCAAAGCCGGCGTTCAGACCATACAGTACCAGATTAACACTCTGATGACGACCAACGGTCAGTCGCCTTTCGTAACGCTTTTCCTCTATCTCGACGAAAACGACGAGTATATCGAAGAGAACGCGATGATAATCGAGGAGATTTTAAGACAGCGTTACAAGGGAATCAAGAACGAAGTGGGCGTTTATATCACCCCCGCGTTCCCCAAGCTTGTCTACGTTCTGGACGAAAACAACAATTTGACTGGCGGCAAATACGACTACCTTACAAGGCTTGCCGCAAAGTGCTCTGCAAAGCGTTTCTATCCCGACTACATTTCGGCAAAGAAGATGCGCGAAAATTATGAGGGCAACGTGTTCTCGCCTATGGGTTGCCGTTCGTTCCTTTCACCCTGGAAGGACGAAAACGGCGAATACAAATTCGAGGGCAGGTTCAACCAGGGCGTCGTTTCTATAAATCTTCCCCAGTGCGGAATTCTTGCAAAGGGTGACGAAAAGAAATTCTGGGAGATTTTAGAGGACAGATTACAGCTCTGCTACGACGCGCTTATGTGCCGTCACAACGCACTTTTAGGCACCGTTTCGGACGTTTCCCCCGTGCACTGGCAGTACGGCGCAATCGCAAGACTGGACAAGGGCGAAAAGATAGACAAGTTCCTTTTCGGCGGCTATTCCTCCATATCCTTGGGATATATAGGACTCTACGAGGTGACGAAGCTTGTCAAGGGTGTTTCGCACACCACTCCCGAAGGACAAGAGTTTGCGCTTAAAGTTATGAACAGCCTGCGCGACCACTGCGAAAAGTGGAAGAAGGAAACCAACATCGGGTTCGCGCTTTACGGCACTCCCGCGGAAAGCCTTTGCTACCGCTTTGCCCGCATCGATAAGGAGCGCTTCGGCACCATAAAGGACGTTACCGACAAGGGCTACTACACCAACAGCTACCACGTGGACGTTCGCGAGGATATAGACGCCTTCTCCAAATTCACGTTCGAAAGCCAGTTCCAGAAGATATCTTCGGGCGGCGCGATTTCCTATGTCGAGGTTCCCAATATGAACGCCAACCTTACGGCTATGGAGGACGTGATAAAGTTTATTTACGACAATATCCAGTACGCCGAATTCAACACCAAGAGCGACTATTGCCAGGTCTGCGGATTCAGCGGCGAAATTCAGATAAACGCCGACAACGAGTGGGAGTGCCCCAACTGCCACAACAAGGACCACCGCAGAATGAACGTAACACGCCGCACGTGCGGTTACCTCGGCGAAAATTTCTGGAACGTCGGTAAGACCAAGGAAATCAAAGCGAGAGTGCTTCATCTGTAATTAAAACGCGCGACTGCAAGCTCTCCGCTTGCAGTCAAATTATTTAAAACGAATATGAATTTTGCAACTATAAAATATACAGATATATCCAACGGACCGGGGGTGCGCGTCAGCCTGTACGTTTCGGGTTGCCGCAATCACTGCAAGAACTGCTTCAACCCCGAAACCTGGGACTTCAACTACGGACAGCCGTTCACCAAAGAGGTCGAGGATAAAATTATAGCGGCGATGAAGCCCGACCACATAAAGGGCTTTACCCTTCTGGGCGGCGACCCGTTCGAGCCGGAAAATTCCAAGGCGCTGGTGCCGTTTATGCAACGCTTACGCAAGATTTATCCGCACAAGTCCTTCTGGTGCTTTACGGGCTACGATTTCGAGCGCGACCTTCTGACGGGCAAGCTCGGCGACCCCGACGACGTTATGGCGATTCTGGAAACGCTGGACGTGCTGGTGGACGGAAAGTTCGATGAAAGATTAAAGGACCTGAACCTGCGCTTTAAGGGTTCTTCCAATCAGCGCACTATCCTTGTAAAGGAATCGCTTGAAACTGACGAAGTAGTTCTGTGGGATAACGAAACACCGGTATAAAAAGGTAATGAACAAATGAAAATCAACGTAAAGAAATTAAACGAAAAAGCAATTCTGCCCTCGTACGGCAGCGAATATGCCGCGGGCGCGGACCTGTACGCCTGCATTGACAGCGAGGTTACGGTTGCTCCGCACACGACGGTTATGATTCCCACGGGCATTGCGCTCGAGCTTCCCGTAGGATATGCGGGCTTTATCTATGCGCGCAGCGGACTTGCCTCCAAGCGCAACCTCGCCCCCGCAAACAAGGTGGGCGTTGTGGACTGCGACTACCGCGGCGAGGTTAAAGTTGCTCTGCACAACCACGGCGAAACCGCGCAGGTTGTGGCGGTCGGCGAAAGGGTTGCACAGCTGGTAGTTGCGCCCTATATCACGGCGCAGTTCGAGGAGGCGGAGGAGCTTTCCTCCACGGTGCGCGGCGCGGGCGGCTTCGGCTCTACGGGCACAAAGTAAATAATATACGGGCGGCAATTCCCGAAAAAGGGACTGCCGCCGTTTGTTTTTTTGCAAGGAGTAATATGAAGTATTATCTCGGTATAGATATAGGCGGCACGTTCGTAAAGGGCGTGCTGGTTGACGAAAGCGGCAAGGTGATAGCCGACGGCAAGACGCCCACGGGCTGTGCGGACGGCGGCGACGTTATGTGCGCGAATATTGCCGCGCTGTGCGCGCAGCTGCAAAGCGATGCGGCGGTCAAGGCGTGCGCGGCGGGGGTAGGCTGCGCGGGTATGATTTCGGACGACGGCACCGTGCTGTTCGCGGGCAACCTGGGCTTAAAGAACTATCCGCTTGCGGACAAGCTTTCGGCGTTGACGGGACTGCCCGTAAAGGTGACAAACGACGCCAACGCGGCGGCTCTGGGCGAGGCGGCGTACGGCGCGGGCAGGGACTATCCGGACAGCATTTTCATAACGCTCGGCACTGGCGTGGGCGGCGGAATAATAATAGACGGCAAGCTCTTTCAGGGCGGCAAAAACGTCGGCGCGGAGATAGGGCATATGGTCATTGTGCACGGCGGCGAAAAGTGCACCTGCGGCAGAAAGGGCTGTTTCGAGGCGTACTCCTCGGCTACCGCGCTTATCAAATTCACGCGCAGCGCTATGGAGGAGGACCGCTCCTCGGCAATGTGGAAAACCTGTACGCCCGACACCGTTACGGGCAGGACGGCGTTCGATTACGCGGACTGCGACGACGCGGCGAAAAGAGTGGTGGACGGATACATCTACAACCTTGCGTGCGGCATTATAAACCTTGCAAACGTGTTCCGTCCGCAGGCGGTAATTCTGGGCGGCGGTGTTGCCGAGCAGGGCGAAAGGCTGATTGCGCCATTGCAGGAGCGGCTTGACGCAAAGATTTTCGGCGGGCAGGGTTACGCGCCCGTAAAGATAGTCAAGGCGACGCTGGGCAACCTTGCAGGCGCGCTGGGCGCGGCAAAGCTGGTCATCGGCTGAGCATTTTTCAAGGGCTTGCGCCATAGAATATTAAACTATGGCGGACAAGAAAAAGAACAACTTATTTGCGGCTGTCGGCGCGGCAACGGGGCTGGGCAACGCGTTCAGATTTCCCGCGCTGTGCGTAAGCTACGGCGCGGCTTTCGTATTTGCATATGCCGCGGCTCTCGCGCTGGTCTGTTTTCCGCTTCTGTGCGCGGAACTGCACTTCGGCAGGCGTGCGGGCAATATGCGGCGCGCAAGGCTGTGGGCGTTCGTTATGCGCGTTGCGGCGGCAAATTCGGCGTTGATAGCGCTATATTACGCGGTCATTGCCTCAAAACTCGGCTCCGCGTGCCTGTCCTTCGCCTGCTTTGCAGTGCCTGAGGCGGAATTGTCCACCGTGTTTTTCATAGTGACTGCCGTGCTCGTTACGGCGGTTGTCTTTATTTTGCTGAGCCGCGGACAGAGGGCTCTTGCCGTTTCGGGCAGGCTGTCCGTCGTGCTTTCGCTTGCTATGTTCTGCTTTCTGGCGGTAAAGGGCATATCGCGCGGCGGCGCGTTTTCGTCGCTCGATTTTTCGGCATTGCTAGGCGGTTCCATATGGGCGGACGCGCTCGGTCAGGCGCTTCTTGCTCTGTCGCTTGCCGCGGGGGTAATGCCGTCGTTCGCACGTGTGCAGGGGGAGGACTTTTCCGTGCCGCGCACGGCGTTTATAATAGTCGCCGCAAACTTCGCGGGCTGTCTGCTCGCGCTGTTTTCAACGCTGCCCTTCGTTTCGTACTTTCCGCAGACGGACGGAATAAACTGCGCGCTTACGGTCTATCCGCAGGTGGTCGCCGCGGTTGCAAAAAGTCGGATAGGCGCGCGCGTTTTCGGCACGCTCGTCTATGCCGTGCTCACGGTGGTGGCGGTGCACTCGCTCGCTTCGCTCGCTACCCCCGCAATAACCATTGCGCGCAAAAGATTCGCATACGCCCCCGCAATTTTCTGCATTGCTTCCGCGCTGTTACTGCCGCTGTTTACGTCGTGCGGGTTGAAGGCGCTGTCGGCGTGCGACAGGGCGGCGTGCTCGGTTTCCGCAATTCTCATTGCGTTTGCGGAATGCCTGTTTTTCGCCTCGCAGAGGGATATAAAGGGGGCAAACAAGCTGTTTATGCGCTATTTATGTCCGCTTGCCTGCGGCTCGCTGGCTCTGTTCTCGCTGTGCTCGGCGCGGTTCGGCTGTTTTCCGCCCTTTGCCGCGGCGTGCGCGTTCGTTGCCCTGGCGGCGGTGTGGGGGTGCGGCGCGCTTCCTCAATTGACTTATTTTTCAAAACGCGTTAAAATATTGCGTAAGATAAAATCACCATATGAAAAAGACTCTTAAGTACTTAAAACCGTATTCGGGAATAGTCGCCTGGGGGCTGGTGTTCAAGTTTATCGGCAGCGTTGCCGAGCTCTTTCTGCCCCTCGTTCTCGATTACATAATAGACGAAGTCGTGCCCGTAAAGGATACGAAGATGATGATAATTCTCGGCGTTGCAATGCTCGGGCTGTCTTTCATCGCGCTGTTCGGCAACATTATCGCAAACCGCTTTGCCGCCCATTCGTCGGGAAATATGACGCGCGACCTCCGTTACGATTTATTCAAAAAGACAAGCTCCCTCAAAAGCTCGCAGGTGGACGCCTTCACCTTGCCGTCCCTCGTTTCGCGCCTTACAAGCGACACGTACTACGTCAACCAGGCGGTTGCGCGTTCCCTGCGCCTCGGCGTGCGCGCGCCCATATTGCTTATCGGCGGCGTAATACTCACCTTCATACTCGACTGGCGGCTTGCGCTTGTACTGCTTGCCTGCGTTCCGCTTGTAAGCATAGCCGTGGTTATAATCACCAAAAAGAGCGTGCCTATGTACACGACCGTACAGCAGAGCGGCGACGCGGCGGTGCGCTCTATGCAGGAAAATATTTCGGGCGTGCGCGTCATAAAGGCACTATCAAAGACGGACTACGAAGTCGAAAAATTCGGCGCGGTCAACGATAAGCTCACCGCCGACGAATACAAAACCAATAAAATCACCTCGCTCACCAATCCGCTTGCAACCCTCGTTTTAAGCCTGGGGCTTGTCGGGGTGATTGCGGCGGGCGCATATCTCTCGGCGGAAGCGGGCACTGTGCTCGCCTTTCTTTCGTTCTTCACGCTTATTTTAAACGCGATGCTGGGCATTTCGAAAATCTTCGTTACGCTCTCGCGCGGCGTGGCTTCGGCGGAGCGCATTGAGTGCGTTCTGGCAACCGATGAGAGAATGGAAGTAACCGACCGCCCCGACGGCGACCACGAATACAAAATCGAGTTTAAGGACGTCAGCTTTTCCTACAACGGCAAGGAAAACAATCTGGAAGGCGTTTCGTTTAAAGTAAAGGCGGGGCAGACCGTGGGCGTAATCGGCGGCACGGGCAGCGGCAAGACCACTCTGATAAATCTTTTAATGCGCTTTTACGACGTCGGCAGCGGCGCGGTTTTCGTGGACGGAAAGGACGTGCGCTCTGTGGACGGCGGCGCGCTCCGTTCGCAGTTCGGCGCAGCTTTTCAGAACGACTTTTTAATCGCCTCCACGGTGCGCGAAAATATCGACTATTTCAGAGGGCTTAGCGAGGACGACGTTTCAAAGGCGGTCAGGTGCTCGTGCGCGGACGACTTCATCGAAGGGCTGGAAGGCGGACTCGATTTCGTGCTGGCGCAAAAGGGCGCAAACCTTTCGGGCGGACAGAAGCAGAGGCTGCTGATTGCCCGCGCGCTTGCCGGCAACCCCGACATACTCGTGCTGGACGACAGCTCCTCCGCGCTCGACTACGCCACCGACGCGCGGCTGAGAAAGGGGCTCAAAGAATACTATCCCGACTGCACCAAGTTCATCGTCGCGCAGAGGGTTAGTGCGGTAAGGCACGCGGATATTATCCTGGTTATGGACGACGGCAGGGCGGTAGGCACGGGCACGCACGAACAGCTAATGGAGAGCTGCGAGGAATACCGCCAGATATGTACCGTTCAGTCAGGGGGTGATTTATGAAAGAGCCCCGTATGAATCTTAACGACAGGCGTTCGTTCGCACGCAAAAAGGTCAACGTTAAATACACGCTGTCGCGGCTGTTCGGCTACCTGAAGCCGTCGCTTCCGCTGTTTATAATCGTCTTTCTCGGCAACATACTTTCAATCGTTCTGTCGCTGCTGGGCCCGTACATATGCGGTCTTGCCATAGGCGAAATAAAGACCGACGGCACCACCGATTTCAACGCGATAATTTACTATTGCGTACTGCTGGTTGCGGTATATATCGCCTCCGAAGTAATAAACTACGCCACCACGGTGGGTATGGCGTACGTTGCGCGCAGGATGACAAACAAGATGCGCGGCGACCTGTTCAAGCGGCTTGTCAATCTGCCGGTAGGCTATTTCGATACCCGTCAGGCGGGCGACGTCATTTCAGTCCTTTCATACGATATAGATACGGTAGGTACATCGCTTGCAAACGACGTGGTGCTGGTGCTGAAGAGCGCGGTGCAGATAATAGGCTCGCTGGTGATGATGCTGGTAATTGCCGCACCCCTCGTCGCGGTGTTCGTCGTCACCATTCCGCTGTCGCTCATCATAACGCGCATAATCACAAAAAAGGTTCAGCCGCTCTACCGCAGGCGTTCGGCTAAGCTGGGCGAGCTCAACGGCTTTGCGGAGGAAGTGCTCACGGGTCAGAAGACCACCAAGGCGTACAACAGGGAGGAGGAAATTCTGTCCCGCTTCGGCGAGAAGAACGAGGCGGCTAACGATGCCTATACCAGGGCGGAATATCTCGGCACCATTTCGGGACCGAGCGTCAACTTAGTCAACAACCTTTCGCTTACGTTCATAAGCGTGCTTGGCGCAATGATGTACGCGTTCGGCTGGGGCGGAGTGGGCATAAGTCAGATAACATCGTTCGTGCTCTACTCGCGCAAATTCTCGGGACCCATAAACGAAATTGCAAACGTAATAGGCGAATTCCAGTCGTCCATAGCCGCGGCGGAAAGGGTGTTCACCGTGCTGGACGAAAAGGAAGAGGTGCTGGAAGAGGAGGGCGCGGCAGCGCTTACAAACGTGCGCGGCGACGTCGCCTTAAAGGGCGTAACCTTCGGATATTTGCCCGATAAGCCCGTATTGAAGGACTTTACGCTCAATGCAAACGGCGGCGACGTCATAGCCATAGTCGGGCGTACGGGCGCGGGTAAGACGACGGTTATCAATCTTTTAATGCGTTTTTACGACGCAGACGAGGGCGCGGTCACGGTGGACGGCAGGGATATAAAGAGCTTCACGCGTTCCTCGCTGCGCAGCGCCTTTACAATGGTGTTGCAGGACACCTGGCTGTTTGCGGGCACGGTGTACGAAAATATCGCCTACGGCTCGGAGGGCGCAACGCGCGAACGTGTGGAGGAGGTCTGCAAGCGCGCAAAAATACATTCCTTTATCACGCGCCTGCCGCAGGGCTACGACACCTATCTTTCGGACAACGCCGTCAACATATCCAAGGGGCAGAAACAGCTTCTCACCATTGCGCGCGCAATGCTTTCGCCCGCGCCTATGCTCATTCTGGACGAGGCGACTTCCAACGTCGATACGCGCACGGAGCGCATTATACAGTCTGCAATGACCGAGCTTATGCGCGGCAAGACCTGCTTTGTAATCGCGCACAGACTGTCCACCATACGCAACGCGGACAAAATACTCGTCGTAGAGGACGGCAGGGTAATCGAGCAGGGAAAGCACGAGGAGCTGATGGCGCGCGGCGGCGCGTACTGCAGGCTTTATAACAGCCAGTTCGAAAGTTATTGAAAATTTTTTCCATTCTTCGACATTTTACCTCAATCGTCTTGCATTTTGCGGGGCATTTGTGATAAAATCAAAAGGTAAGATTTTATGTAGGAGTTAACGTATGTCACAGACCAATTTTAACGGAACGGGCGAACAGGAAAAGGCTCTGCGCGAGTGCATTGCAAAGCACAAGAGCGAGCGCGGCTGTCTTATGCCCATTTTGCACGAAGCACAGGAAATTTACGGCTATCTTCCCGCTGAGGTTCAGCAGCTCATCGCGGAGGAGCTCAACATTCCCCTGTCGGAAGTTTACGGCGTAGCCACTTTCTACACGCAGTTTTCCCTTCAACCCAAGGGCAAACACCGCATCAGCGTGTGCCTTGGTACGGCTTGCTACGTAAAGGGCTCGGATAAAATCCTTGCCGCGGTGGAGAGGGAACTCAGAATCTCCTGCGGCGAATGTACCCCCGACGGCAGATTTTCAATCGACAGCTGCCGTTGCGTAGGCGCGTGCGGACTTGCACCCGTAATGATCGTTGACGACGACGTTTACGGCAGGCTTACCGAAAAGGACGTGCCCGAAATACTCGAAAAATATATGCAGGATTAAGAGGTGGAAAGATGACCGTTAAAGAACTGGAAGAGAGAGCGGCCCGTAAAGCCGACCTCGTAAAAGTAAGAAAGATTATAAGAGAGCAGGCTGAAAAGCTTGCCGAAAACACAAGCTACCGCAAGCAGGTTCTTGTCTGCGGCGGTACCGGCTGTACTTCTTCGAGCTCGCTCAAAGTTATCGAGCAGCTTGAAGCAAGCTTTAAGGAACTGGGCATCGACGACGTTTTAATCGTCAAGACGGGCTGTTTCGGTCTGTGCGCGCTCGGTCCCATAATGATAGTTTATCCCGAGGGTGCGTTCTATTCGCAGATGACCCCCGAGCACGCAAAGACGGTTGCCGAAAAGCACCTCGTCAAGGGCGGCGATATAGTTAAGGAACTGCTCTATGCAGGCACCGTTCACGAGGACGGAAGCGTTATTCCCTTCTCGGAAATTCCTTTCTATAAACACCAGATGCGTATCGCGCTTAGAAACTGCGGCGTAATCGCGGCGGAGGATATAGACGAGGCGCTTGCCGCGGGCGACTATCAGGCATTAAAGAAAGTGCTGTTCGAAATGACGCCCGACCAGGTTATCGAAACCGTTCTGGCTTCGGGACTCCGCGGACGCGGCGGCGCAGGCTTCCCCACGGGACGCAAGTGGGCGTTTACCAAGGCTTCGGTAAGCGACGTGAAATACGTCTGCTGTAACGCCGACGAGGGCGACCCCGGCGCGTTTATGGACAGGTCGGTTCTGGAAGGCGACCCCCACACCGTGCTCGAAGCAATGACCATAGCGGGCTATGCGATAGGCGCGCATCAGGGCTACATATACGTCCGTGCGGAATATCCTATCGCCGTAGAAAGACTTAACATAGCAATCAAGCAGGCGAGAGAGGCGGGCTTGCTCGGCAAGGATATTCTGGGCAGCGGCTTCGATTTCGACATCGACATCCGTCTTGGCGCGGGCGCGTTCGTCTGCGGCGAGGAAACGGCGCTTATGCGCAGTATCGAAGGCGGCAGAGGCGAACCCCGTCCCCGTCCTCCTTTCCCCGCAGTCAAGGGACTTTTCGATAAGCCTACGCTTTTGAATAACGTTGAAACGTGGGCAAACATTTCGCCCATCATCTTGAACGGCGCGGAGTGGTTTGCAAGCATCGGCACCGAAAAGAGCAAGGGTACCAAGGTTTTTGCGCTCGGCGGAAAGATTAACAACGTAGGTCTTGTGGAAGTGCCTATGGGCACCAAGCTCTCCACCATAATCGACGAAGTGGGTGGCGGTATACCCAACGGCAAAAAATTCAAGGCGGCTCAGACGGGCGGTCCCTCGGGCGGCTGTATCCCCGCGAAGTATATCGACATTCAGATGGATTTCGACAACCTCGTTGCAATCGGCTCTATGATGGGCTCGGGCGGACTTATCGTAATGGACGAGGACACCTGTATGGTGGACATCGCGAAGTTCTATCTTGAATTCACCGCGGACGAGAGCTGCGGCAAGTGCGTGCCCTGCCGTATCGGCACCAAGCGTATGTTGGAGCTTCTCACCAAGATTACCGACGGTAACGGCGAAGACAGCGACCTTGAAAACATCAAGGAAATCGCCGACCATATGAAGAGCTCCTCGCTGTGCGCGCTCGGACAGTCTGCGCCCAACCCCATACTGTCAACGCTTGCACATTTCGAGGACGAATATATCGCGCATATTCACGACAAGCACTGCCCCGCGGGCGTGTGCAAATCGCTTCTCAACTACTATATCGACCCCGACAAGTGCCGCGGCTGTACGCTGTGCGCACGCAACTGCCCCGCAGGCGCAATCAGCGGCGCGGTCAAGAACCCGCACGAAATCGACCTTAAGAAGTGCATAAAGTGCGGTCAGTGTATTGCGCACTGCAAGTTCAACGCAATCGAGAAGAGATAAGGGAGGAAGAGTGTAATGGTAAATTTAAAAATTAACGGCATTGCGGTAAGCGTGCCCGAAGGTTCGACAATATTGCAGGCGGCAAAGCTCGCCAACGTGCGTATTCCCACCCTGTGCTATTTAAAGGAAATTCAGTGCATCGGTTCCTGCCGTATGTGCCTTGTAGAAGCAACGGGCGCAAGGGGACTTGTAGCCGCGTGCGTCTATCCCGTATCGGAGGGAATGGAAGTCAGGACTAATACCCCCAAGGTAAGAAAGTCCAGAAAGACCACTTTGGAGCTTATCCTTTCCACGCATAAAAAGAAGTGCTTATCCTGCGTGCGCTCTATGAATTGCGAGTTGCAGAAGCTCGCTCTGGAGTATAACGCGGAAGAGGACAAGTTCGGCACCGACCACGACATAAAGCCTATCGACGACCTTTCGCCGTCGGTTGTGCGCGACAATTCCAAGTGCATAATGTGTACGCGCTGCGTTGCGGCTTGCGAAAAGCAGACAATTGGCGCAATCGGTCCCAAGAACAGGGGCTATGCAAAGACTATCGGCTCTCCGTTCGACGTTTCGCTGGCGCATACCACCTGCGTAAACTGCGGTCAGTGCGTAGTTGCCTGCCCCGTAGGCGCGCTGTATGAAAAGAGCTCGGTTGCCGACGTATGGGGCGCAATCGTAGACCCCAACAAGAAGGTAGTATTCTTTACGGCTCCTTCCGTAAGGGCAACCCTGGGCGAGGCGTTCGGT
Organism: Clostridia bacterium; assembly: GCA_029066845.1. Lineage (GTDB taxonomy): Bacteria > Bacillota > Clostridia > Christensenellales > Borkfalkiaceae > Coproplasma. Next base: position 33,055 of record JAIEFR010000002.1, read on the forward strand.
CTGCCCGTGGGCACCAACGTGGAAGGCAAAATGGTCACGGCTATAAAGCAGCTGGGCGACGTGGAGTGCTTCAATATGGACACCACCGCCGACCTCACCATAATGGAGGAGGCGAACGAGCTGCTTGCACGCTTGAAGAACGGCGGCAAGACGCCTATGTTCACAAGCTGCTGCCCCGGCTGGATAAAATTCTGCGAGCATTACTATCCCGAATTCTTACCCAACCTTTCCACCTGCAAATCGCCGCAGGAAATGTTCTCGGCGCTGCTTAAAACCTACTACTGCAAGAAGAACGGCATAGACCCCAAAAATCTGTACGTCGTTTCGGTTATCCCCTGCACGGCTAAGAAGTTCGAGGTAACGAGGGAGGAGCTGGGCAATTATACGGACAGCGCAATCACCACGCGCGAGCTTGCCAAGATGATAAAGGAAGCGGGCATCGACTTTGCAAACCTTCCCGATACGCCTTACGACGATCCGTTCGGTCTGGCTTCGGGCGCGGGCGCAATCTTCGGCGCGACCGGCGGCGTTATGGAAGCTGCGCTCAGAACGGCGGCTATGGCGCTCGGCGACGGCGATAAACCCATCGTGTTCAACGAGGTACGCGGAACGCAGGGCCTGAAGGAAGCAACCTACACGCTCGGCGGCAAGACCGTAAAGGTTGCCGTTGCAAGCGGACTTGCCAACGCAAGAAAGATTTTAGACGGCTTGAAGAGCGGCGAAAAGGATTACACCTTCGTCGAGATTATGGCTTGCCCCGGCGGCTGCGTAAACGGCGGCGGACAGCCCTACGTTCACGACGAGGTGCGCAATTCCGTAGACCTCAAAACGCTGCGCGCGCAGGCGCTTTACGATTACGATTCGGACAACAAAGTACGCTGCTCGCACGATAACGCCACGGTTACGGCATTGTATAAGGAATTCTTCGGAGAGCCCAACAGCCACAAGGCGCACGAACTTTTGCATACAACCTATGTAGAAAGACCTAAATACTAAGTCAATAAAGAACAAGCGCCGCGCATAATTGCGCGGCGCTTCTATTTAATCACGTCAAAGATTGTTTTTATAGTCGGTGCCCCATTCCAACATAGCGTCGAGTATGGGCTTTAACGATTTGCCGATGGGCGACAGCGAGTATTCAACGCGCGGCGGCACTTCGGCAAACACTTCCCTTTCCACAAGTCCGTCGTCCTCCAAAGCGCGGAGGTTGTCGGTCAATACTTTTTTGCTTATTGCGGGAATGGACTTTATAAAATCGCCGAATCTCTGCTTTTCGTTAAAGACCAGATTGCGGATAATCAAAAGCTTCCACTTGTTGCCTATAAGCTGCACGGTGGTGGCAACGGGACATTCGGGTAATTCTTCTCTCGTCAGCATAGCGTTTAACTCCTTGTCTGTATGGTAGGGCTATTATACTAAACTCTGAAAATAAAGTCAATAGTTTAAAAAAGAAACTAAGTAACAAATCTATTACCAGATAATAGAAAAGTAACGTTATTGCAACAATTTTTTGCCTTTGCTATACTTCGGGTACAAATAAAATTTCGGAGGTTTAATTATGAACAATTTCAAAAAAGTAAGCGTTTCGGAGGAGGCGCGCGTAGAGCTTCACGACCTTTTAGGTCTTACTGGTGCGGAGGTAAGCATTAACGCGCTGCCCGCGGGTGCAAGCGTGCCTTTCGTTCATTCCCACAAGCAGAACGAGGAAATTTACGCCGTGCTCGAAGGCGAGGGCAAAGCGGTTATCGACGGCGAAAGCGTTGCCTTGAAGGCGGGCGACTGGGTGAGAATCGCACCTGCGGCAAAGAGGCAGTTTTTCGCAGCGGCTGATAAGGGCATAAAGTATATCTGCATTCAGGTAAAAGCCGGCTCGTTAGAGGGCTACACTATGGGCGACGCCGTAGTTTGATTTCTGCGTTTTTATGGAGCAAAATCAAAGACGGGAAATTTTAATAAAAAGTCTGCTTGCGGAAAGCGATTTGCAAAACGAACTGCCCCAAGGCGAGTACGCGCAAAAGAGGTTGCTTCGCGCCCTTTTTAACGTGCGTGAGCCAAAGGCGGCAAGCAGTGAGTTTTTGCGTATTCAGGACGAATACTTGCAGGAGGAACTGCGCGGTAAAGGCATTACGGATATTGCCGACCTTTCGCCCGTTGCACCCGACGTATACCTGTGGAAAGGGGATATTACCACGCTGAAATGCGACGGAATCGTAAACGCCGCAAACTCGCAGATGCTGGGTTGCTTCTGCCCCAACCACGGCTGTATAGACAACGCCATTCACACCTTTGCGGGCGTTCAGCTTCGCCGGGAGTGCGCGGAGATTATGCGTGCGCAGGGCAGAGAGGAAGGGACCGGGCAAGCCAAAATTACTAAGGCTTACAACCTGCCGTGCAAATACGTTCTGCACACCGTCGGTCCCATAGTTTACGGTAAACTTACCGAACGGCACGAAAACCGGCTTGCCGATTGTTACCGTTCGTGCCTGGCTCTCGCCGATAAAAACGGCTTGCAGAGCGTGGCTTTCTGCTGTATATCCACGGGCGAATTTCACTTCCCGAACGAGAAGGCGGCGGGCATTGCCGTGCGTACGGTTGAGGAATACAAGCGGCAGACGGGCAGCGCAATCAAAGTGATTTTCAACGTGTTCAAGGAGTGCGATTATGAAATCTACGCAAGATTACTCAAATGAGATTGACAGGTTGAAAGCGGTTTTGAAAAGTGCGGACGCGGTTGTTATAGGCGCGGGCGCGGGGCTTTCCACGTCGGCGGGCTATACCTATTCGGGCAAGCGTTTTCACGAAAACTTTCACGACTTTGAAGTAAAGTACAATTTCCACGATATGTACACGGGCGGTTTTTATCCCTATGCCACACCCGAAGAACACTGGGCGTATTGGTCACGTAATATCCTCGTTAACCGCTATCAGGACGCGCCCAAGCCCGTATATGAACGGCTGTACGAAATTGTAAAGGATAAGGACTATTTCGTTATCACGACAAACGTAGACCATTGTTTTCAGAAGGCAGGGTTTGACAAGCGGCGGCTGTTCTATACGCAGGGCGATTACGGTTTGTTTCAGTGCTCCGTGCCGTGCCACGACAAGACCTACGACAACGAAGAAATTGTGCGCCGTATGGTTGCCGAGCAGAGGGATATGAAAATTCCTTCGGAGCTCATTCCGCGCTGTCCCGTATGCGGCAAGCCTATGACTACCAACCTGCGCTGCGACGATACGTTCGTGCAGGATAAAGGGTGGTATGCGGCTTGCGAACGGTACGAGAATTTTGTTAAGCAGCATAAGGATAGGCGCGTGGTCTATCTCGAACTCGGCGTGGGAGGGAATACCCCCGTGATTATCAAATATCCGTTCTGGCGGTTTACAAACGGCAACCCGAATGCGACATATGTGTGCATTAACTTCGGCGAGGCGGTGTGCCCTTCGCAAATCGAAAAGCAATCAATCTGCATCAACGCCGATATAGGAGATATATTAGAACAAATTTAAAAATAAAAAAACCGCCGCGGCGACTGCCGCGGCGGTTTCCATTTATTTAATTTATTTACTTAACCCCTGCAAATACTCGTGCATTGCGTATGCAACGCGCTTGGACTGCTCAACCGCTTCCACGACGGTCTTCGCGCCCTTAACTACGTCGCCGCTGGCAAATACGCCCGCGCGCGTGGTTTCGCCGTTGTCGGCAATCTTTGCAAGTCCGCGCTCGTTAACTTCCAGTCCCTTGGTCTGGGTTAAAATCATATTGGAAGGTCTTTGCGAAATGCAAATCATAACGCAGTCCGCCTGGATAAGGGAGGGGGTATCGCCCGTCGAAATAATTTTGTGGTTTTCGTCGCAGACGGTGTCCACGAACATAACGCCCTCGTCGGTGATTTCCACGGGCTGCTTGTTGTAAACGAACTCCGCGCCCTCGTACTCTGCGTACTCTTTTTCCTCGTCGCTCGCGCTGTAATTGTCCGTGCGCACCGTAATCTTAACGTCCTTAACGCCCATTCTCAGCGCCGTGCGCGCCACGTCCATTGCAACGTTGCCCGCGCCGATTATTACCATCGACTTGCCAAGCTGGTCGCGGTACGCTTCGGGCTTTTCCAGAAAGTGCACGCCGTAGTGCACGTGGCCCAGCGTTTCGCCCTTGATGTTCAGCGAGATGGGCCAAGTAACGCCCGTGCCTATGGAAATTGCTTTAAAGCCGTCGCGGAACAGCTCCTCAACGCCGAACGCCTTGCCTATAGTAACGTTGAATTTAATCTTTATGCCGAGGTGCAGCATAAGCGTCTTGTATCTGTCCACTATCGACTTGGGCAGTCTGAATTCGGGAATGCCGAAGCGGAGGACGCCGCCTATGTCCGACTTGCTTTCGAACACGGTCACGTCGTAGCCCAGCTGCGCCATCTTTATGGATATGGTTATGCCTGCGGGACCCGCGCCCACAACGGCAACTTTTATTCCGTTGGGCTCCGCCTTGTGCAGTTCCAGACTGTCAAGATACCTTTCGGAAATAAAGTTTTCAATCGTGGAAATTTCCACGGGCTCGCCTTTAAGACCCCTCACGCAGTGACCCTGGCACTGGTTGCCGTGGTTGCACACGATGGAGCAGACGACGGAGAGGGGGTTGTTGTCGAACAACATTCTGCCCGCCTCGTCGATGTCGCCCTTTAAAAAGGTTTGTATAAAGTCGGGAATGGGCGTGTTGATGGGACAGCCCGTCCTGCATAAAGGTTTTTTACAGTTGAGGCATCTCTTTGCCTCCGCAATTACGTTATGTGCCATTTAAAGTGCCGCCTTGATTTTTTCAATCATCTCTTGATATTGCTCTTCGGAAAGGTAGGTCTTGCCGGGGTTCATCGTAAAGGTGCCTCCCCATTCGTCGCCGCCCTCGTACTTGGGGCAGAGGTGCACGTGAAGGTGGCACCCCGTGTCACCGTACATTCCGTAGTTCAGCTTGCCGGGTTTGAATACCTTATGTATGGCTTTCGCCGCTCTGGTAACGTCCGCAAAGAACGCGTTTCTCTCCTCGTCGGAAATGTTTACGATTTCGCTTACGTGGTCCTTGTAGGCGACTATGCACCTGCCGGGTTTGGACTGCTCCTTGAAAAGTATGAGCTGCGAAACGTTCAAATCGCAGATTTTAATGCCGAATTTCGCGAGAGGCTCGCCGCCTACGCAGTATCCGCAATTGCAATCTTTCATATAATGCCCCCTTAATTGTTATCATTATTTATTCTACCACGCAATTTTGCACTTTTCAAGACCTATCTTTTATATTTTTTGGTTTTTTCTCTATTCCTATTTAATAAATAAATTTGAATTATTTGTGAAAAGATATTGCAATTTACTGCCGTTTATGGTAAAATTTTTTCACAATGCGATAACATTTCGCATAAAATCTACACAAGGGGAAAATTATGGCTCTTGAATTACTTCTAATTCTTGTGGGCGCGGCGGTTATACTTGCCGTTGCCTGCGCCGCTCTCAACTATTTCATCACGAAAAAGTTGAAAGAGGGAACGGACAGAATGCAGGAAATCGCCGCGGCTATCCGCGTCGGTGCAAACGCATTCATTAAGTACGAGTACAAAATCGTTGCAATCATCGGTTCTGTAGTCGCGGCTCTGCTTATTGCTTTCGTAAGCTGGCAGACGGGTATCGCGTTCATTATCGGCGCGCTGATGTCTGCGGGCGCAGGCTTCGTCGGAATGAAGATAGCAACGTACGCGAACGTTCGCGTTACCAACACGGCAAACGAAACGCGCGACACGGGCAAGACCTTGAAGACCGCTTTCAGAGGCGGCTCGGTTATGGGCCTGTGCGTGGCGGGCTTCGCGCTTTTAGGTGCGGTTGTCGTATACGCGGTGTTCGGTATCGGTTGCCATCAGATTAACGACGTAATCGGCACGACAAAGCCCATCTGGACCAACTGGACGGGACTTGACGCAGGCTTCACTATGACTCTTTCGGGCTACGCTCTCGGCTGCTCGATAATCGCGCTTTTCAACCGCGTAGGCGGCGGTATCTACACCAAGGCTGCGGATATGGGCGCGGACCTCGTAGGTAAGACCGAAGCGCACATTCCCGAGGACGACCCCCGCAACCCCGCAACTATCGCAGATAACGTTGGCGACAACGTAGGCGACGTTGCAGGACTCGGCTCCGACCTTCTGGAATCCTTCGTAGGCGCGTTGCTTTCGGGCGTTATCCTGGGCTGCGAGCTGTACGGTCACCAGCCTGCTCTTGTAGGTCAGGTTCAGCTGTTAAAGACCTTGCTCCTGTTCCCTATGGTATTTGCGGGCTGCGGTCTTATCGGCTGCGTAATCGGCATTTTCTATCTGCTGCTTGTTCCTCTTAAAAAGAACACAAACGTACATATGCAGCTGAATATTGCCACGTGGATTTCCGCGGGCGTTTCGGTCGTCGCGTGCTTCCTGTTAAGCTTCTTTATGTTCAAGGACTTCAACGCGGATATAATGAAGACGGCGCTCGGCTTCAAGGCGGGCAACCTCTCGCCCTGGATAGCGGCAATCCTCGGTATTGCGGCAGGCATTATAATCGGTATCATTTCCGAATACTACACCAGCTACGACTACAAGCCCACCAAGGGCATCGCAAAGTCGGCAAAGGAGGGCTCCGCGCTCACCATTACCGAGGGTATGGCAACGGGTATGATAAGCTGTATGCTTCCCGTAGTAGTGCTCGGCGTTGCAATCTACGGCTCCTATGCGGTAGCGGGTATGTACGGCGTTGCGTGCGCGGCAATCGGTATGCTTTCGTTCGTTGCGGCAACCGTATCGGTTGATACGTACGGACCTATCTCCGACAACGCGGGCGGCATTGCGGAAATGTCCTTCCTCGACCCCGAGGTTCGTGAAATCACCGACCAGCTCGACGCTGTCGGCAACACCACGGCGGCAATCGGCAAGGGTTTTGCAATCGGCTCGGCTTCGTTTGCAACTCTGTCGCTTCTGTGCTCCTATCTGTATGCGTTCGGCGGAATAGACGCCGTTGGTATGGTTACGCTTAACATCGTAAATCCTTTGACGCTTGTCGGCGCAATCGTCGGCGCGGCAATTCCCTTTATGTTCTCGGGTATGCTTATCCAGGCTGTTGCCAAGGCTGCAAGACATATGGTAGAGGAAGTTCGCCGTCAGTTTAAGGAAATTCCCGGAATACTCGAAGGCGAGGCTAAGCCCGACTACAAGACCTGTATCGAAATTTCTTCGCGCGGTTCCTTAAAGGAAATGAAAATTCCCTGCCTTATCGCAATAGCAATTCCCGTCGTATCCGGCTTTATCTTCGGTGCGGAATTCGTTGGCGGCTTGCTTGTCGGCGCAATCATCGCGGCAATAATGCTTGCAATCTACACCGGTAACGCTGGCGGCGCCTGGGATAACGCAAAGAAGTTTATCGAAAGCGGCGGCGTTGAAGGCGTAAAGAAGGGTGAAGAGGGTTACGACTCGGTTCACGACGCGGCTGTCGTAGGCGATACCGTAGGCGATCCTCTGAAGGATACGGTAGGACCTTCCCTCGACATTCTCATCAAGATAATGTCCACCATATCGCTGGTTATGGTTGTAGTGTTCTACAAATACAACCTGTTCTCGGTCATTATCAAGTAATTTAAAATAAAAGTTCGACTGCCTGCGGCATTTTGCCGCAGGCAGTTTTTACTTAAAATTCACAAACTTGTTTTGACTTTTGCACACCGGCATAATATAATTAGTATAGGCAAAACTTAAAGGTATATAGGTTTTTATTATGAAAAAGAAGATTATAGCATCTTTAGCAGCCGCCGCGGCGCTCTCGCTTGGCGTGTTTTCGGGCTGTATGTTCAGCACTTCGGTAAGCGTCACTTCAATAGAAAAGACGAGCAGCGTGGGACTGGTAGATTACTATACCGTGACCTACTCCAACGGTACCACCTCGCAGTTCACCGTAACCAACGGCAGGGACGGCGTCAACGGTACGGACGGCAGGGACGCGCAGAGCGTCACTGCGGAAGAGGTTTACGAAACATACAAACAAGTTTACCGCGACGATGAGATGACCTTTAAGGAGTTCTGCGAAAAATATCTCACGGTCAATACCGATACCAACGCTGCGCTCAATATGGCTCTGCGTTCGTGTATGAAGGTGTACACGGCGTTCCGCGAATCGTATATGTCGTCAAAGCCCTCTATGTACTGCGGCTCGGCGGTAATCTACAAAATGGAATCGGACTACACCTATATCCTTACCAACTACCACGTGGTGTACGACAGCAAGGCGTACGGCTCCAACAAGATAAGCACGGAAATAAGCGCATATCTTTACGGCAGCGAGTCAAGCCCCTATCTCAACGACTACGAAACGGGCTTCGTGTACGACGATTACACAATCAAGTGCGATTATATAGGCGGCGCAATCAATTACGACGTAGCCGTTATCAGGGCGAGTACGGCGGATATCAAAAGGATAAATCCGCAGGCAATTCCCGTATCGGTCAACTATAATTACAGCGTAGGCGACAACACCTACGCGGTGGGCAATCCCGACGACGGCGGCATAAGCGTGACCGAGGGCATCGTCAGCGTGGACAGCGACTACGTCGAGCTGTCAATCGACGGCAACGAGCGCACGTACCGCTCCATAAGGACGGATACGGCTCTCACGCACGGCAACTCGGGCGGCGGTCTTTTCAATATGCAGGGACAGCTTATCGGGCTCAACAATGCGGGCGACGGTGAAATAACCAGTATGAACTACGCAATTCCCGCGTCCATTCTCACGGGTATAGCCGACGGCGTTATGTATTACCATTCGGCAAACGGCGCAAAGTGCACTTACAGGACCCTTCTCGGCGTAACCTCCCAGTCGGAGAATTCGCGCTACGTCTATGACGAGACTACGGGCGGCGGACATATAGAGGAGAACGTCGTAATAAAGTCGGTCAATCAGGGCAGCCTTGCCGAGGCTCTCAAACTGGAAGTGGGAGATATTATAACGGGCGTTACTTTCAACGGCAGGAAGTATGAAATTTCCAGACAGTACCAGATTGCAGATTTGCTTTTAAACGTGCGCGCAAGCGACACTATCAAGATACACTATACGCGTAGCGGCCAGGCAAGCGAAACGAAGGAAATGGCTGTGCGCGGCTCCGATATTGACAAGATAGATTAACTTGCCTTTCGGATAAAGATATGGTAAAATATTCCAAAGCACCGTTTCGGGCAGAGGAGAGAAGAATATATGGAAGAAAATAAAAAGACCCTGTATTCGGCTATTCAGCCAACCAACAGCCTAACCATAGGCAACTATATCGGCACGCTGAAAAGCTGGGCCTCCTACCAGAACGACTACAACTGCGTTTTCGCAATGGCGGATATGCACGCTATCACCGTGCGCCAGCTGCCCGCGCAGCTCCGCGCCAACACGCTTGCGCTTGCCGCGCTGTTCATTGCCTGCGGCGTAGACCCGAGCAAGTGCACCTTCTACGTGCAGTCGCACGTGCCCTGCCACGCCGAAATGTGCTGGGCGCTCAACTCGCTTACATACGTGGGCGAAATGGAGCGTATGACGCAGTTTAAGGATAAGTCCAAACGTCACGCCGACAACATCAATATGGGGCTTATGGACTACCCCGTGCTTATGGCGGCGGACATTCTTTTATATCAGACGGACGTCGTACCCGTTGGGCTCGACCAGAGGCAACATCTGGAAATTACGCGCGATATAGCAATCCGTTTCAACAACGCATATTCGCCCACGTTTACCGTACCCGAGGGCATATACGCCAAGGTGGGCGCAAAGATCTGCGACCTTCTGGACCCTTCCAAGAAGATGAGCAAGTCGGCGGAAAATCCCAACGGTTCGATATTTATGACCGACGACAGGGACACCGTCATAAGAAAGTTCAAGCGCGCCGTCACCGACAGCGACAACGCCGTTATATACGACCCAGAAAACAAGCCCGGCGTGAGCAACCTGCTTGCCATATACACCGCATTCTCCGGCAAGAGTATGCAGGAGGCGGAAAGGGAGTTTGCCGGCAAGGGCTACGGCGATTTCAAGCTTGCAGTCGGCGAAACGGTTGCCGATAAGCTTGCGCCCGTACAGGCGGAGCAGAAGCGCATTTTAGACGACAAGGCGTACTTGCAGGGCGTTCTTGCAGAGGGCGCGGGCAAGGCTTACGGAATTGCAAGAAAGACGCTTTCCAAGGTCTACAAAAAGATAGGATTCTTTCAGGCGTAATGTTCGGATATATCAACCCCGACAGTCCTTATCTGTTTAAAAAGGACGAAACTTTATACCAGGCTATTTATTGCGGAATGTGCAAGTCGATAGGCGAGGGGTGCGGCAGCTTTTCCAAGTCCGCGCTCACCTACGATATGGCGTTTATGTCCGCTTTGCTGCACAATATCGCCAACTGCGACGTAAAGATAGAAAAACGCCGCTGCGGACTGCATTTAATCAAACGCCGCTTTATGGCAAAGCCCGACAATATCTCGGTGCTTTTGGGGTGCGTCAACACCGCGCTTGCCTACTATAAGTTGCTGGATGATAAGATCGACGGCGACAGAAAGGGCGCGCTTGCGTTTATGTACAAAAGGGGTTTTAAGCGCACGCTCAAACGCCACCCGCAGGTTGCTCAAATTATACAAAAGCATATGCAGGCACAGCGCGAACTCGAAAAGGCGAATTGCACGATAATAGACCAGGCGTGCGAGCCTACCGCGTTTATGATTAAGGAGCTTTCCACCTACGCGCTGAGCGAATACGCTACGGCGGCAACCGAAGCGCTTTGCTACGATATAGGCAAGTGGGTATATCTTGCCGACGCGCTGGACGACTACGACAAGGACGTTAAAAAGGGGCGCTATAACGTGCTGTATAACGCCTTCGGTTGTACGACCAAGGCGGAGGCGGTTAATAAGTGCGGCGAGGAAATCGACTTCATTTTCAATACGCTGTTCGCCGATATGCGCCTGCAGCTTTCGAATATAAAATTTTATTTCAATCACGACTTGACGGATAATATAATATTGAGGGGTATTCCGCTGAAAACCCGACGGCTGGTGCACGGCAAATGCGGAGAAGGTAAGAAAAAGGACGATGAACAAACGCAATCTTGAAATTTTGGGACTAACCGAGGGGGCGACCGCAGAACAGATTGAGGAGGCTTATTCCGCACTCCGCGCAAAGCTTCTTGAAGACAGGTTCTTAGAGGGCGAGGCTGGCAACGAAGCCGCCAGAATGCTGACTAAAATACAGGTCGCGCACGACGAACTTCTTGCCGAAATCGCACAGCTGGAAAACGGCTCGCGAGAGAGCGACGGTTCCGCCTTTGCTCACGTGGAGGAGCTTATCAGGGCGGGCGACCTGCAGGAAGCACAGCGCGCTCTGGACGACTTCAACGAGCGCGGCGCGCAGTGGCACTACCTTCAGTCGGTGGTGTTCTACCGCAAGAACTGGGTCAACGAAAGTAAGAAGCAGCTTGAAATCGCAATGCGTTTGGACGGCGAAAACGAAAAGTATAAGGAAGCCTACGTCAAGCTCAACGAAAAGATTGCCTACGACGCATCCAAGCCCGGCGCAAACGGCGAGGGCGAAAGCGTGTATAAGGGGCAGGATATGAACTCCTATTCCGACAACCAGATGGGCGGAAGCTTCTGTTCCTACTGCGTGGAGTGCTGTGCGCTCAACGCGTGCATCAATTGCCTATGTAATGGGTGTTGTCATTAACTTCTTGGTTAATAAGCGGCGCATTTCTGCGTTGCGGTGCGGCAACCCTCAGTCATTTACTTCATTGTAAACTCCTTCGGGTTTTCCTCCCGCGCCTTGAACTACTTGCTTCTTAACCGAGTGATGGGTGGTGTATATGCCTAAAAATAACCGTTTCAATTCTTTCGAAATTGCGCTTTCGGGCATATCGTGCGCGGTGGCGGTGCTCTTTCTCGCGCTCGGCATACTCAGCGGCTGGCTGCTTGCAACGGGCTATTTTATAGGCGTGGTGGCGCTTATGGTGCCCCTTTCCAAAAAGTTTTATAAGGGCGGTTTTCTCGCCTATGCGGGCACTTGCGTGCTCACGGTTATTATGGGCGCGGCGGCAAAGTTCTGGGACCTCGTGCCCTTTATTATGTTTTTCGGACTGCACCCGTTAATCAACGCGCTTATAGATAAAAGCAAGTTTAATAAATGGATATTCTTGCCCGCAAAGGCGCTGTGGTTCGACGCAATGCTTATCGTCGGGTACTATCTCGTGTTCGGCGGAGCTATGGGCGGCACGCTGCTTCCCGAAAACGTTTACGAAACTATAAACAGATATTTCTTCCTGCTGGTTTTCACCGTCGGCACGTTCGTAGGGGTGATATACGACCTTCTCGCGTCGCGCTGTCAGCTCGCGGTCAACGCCGTAGTTGCGCGCATCAGGAAATAAACGGATAATCTATGGAAAAGAATAAGGAATACGTAGGGGAAGTCCTCTCTCTCGGCAGCGAGGGGGAGGGCGTTATAAAATGGGAGGACTGCACCGCGTTCGTGCCCTTTTGCCTTGTCGGCGAAAAGGTGTCTTTCAAGGCGCTCAAAGTTTCGGGCAAGGTAGCTTACGGCAAGCTTACCGAGGTGCACAGCCTTTCGCCCGAAAGGGTAGAGCCCGTCTGCCCGCATTTCGAAAAGTGCGGCGGCTGTCAGTTGCAGCATTCGTCTTACTCCGCCCAGCTCGACTTCAAAAGACAGCTGGTGCAAAACTGCCTTAAAAAAATCGGCGGGCTGGACGTCGATGTCAATCAAACGGTATCGGGCGATAAGCAGTACGGCTATCGCAACAAGCTTGCCCTGCCTGTCGGAGTGGACGGCGAGGGCAACACGGTCACGGGCTTTTTCGCGCCCCGTTCGCACCGCATTGTGCCCATAAATTCCTGCGCGCTCCAAGCCGAATGGTCGGGCGCGCTCATCGCCGCGCTCACGGACTTTATGAAGGAGGCGGGGCTTACCGGGTATGACGAACGCACCCAGTCGGGCGATATCCGTCACCTTGTCGCGCGTGAAGTGGACGGCAGCCTGGTAATTACCGTGGTGGCAACCTCGCGCATAGATACGGAAAAATTTGCCGATGCGCTGGCGAGCAATTTCAAAAGCTTTACCCTGTGGTTGAACGTAAACAGAGCGAAAAGTAACGTGATTTTCGGCAAAGAGTGGCATATATGCAGCGGGGAAGGCTATTTTACGGGCGAGGACGAGGGCATTAAGTTCAAGGCTGGCGCAAATACGTTTTTGCAAGTCAACGACGGAGTGCGCAAGCTTTTGTACCGTGCCGTCATCGACGCGGTTAAGGACAAGGATACCGTTGCGGTCGATTTGTACAGCGGCGGCGGTCTGCTCACCGCTATGCTGGCAAAGGCGTGCCGCGCAGCCTACGGAATAGAAATAGTGCCCGAAGCTGTTGCGTGCGCGGACGAGCTCAAAGAGCTCAACGGACTGTCGGACAGAATGTTCAATTACTGCGGCGCGGTGGAGGATAAGATTGACGAGGTTTTTGCTCTCAGCGCGGGATATAAGCGCGCAATCGTGTGCGACCCGCCGCGCAAGGGTATGGAACGGTCGGTCATAAAAGCCGTGCTCGCAAGCGGAGCTGACAAGGTGGTGCTGGTTTCCTGCAACCCCGCAACGCTGGCGCGCGACCTGGGACTTCTGTGCGGCAGCCTGAAGGAGACGGACGGTCAGATAGTCAAAAATCCGTCCTATTCGCCCGAAAGTATGAGCGGTTTTTACCGCATATCTTCCGTCACCCCGTTCGATATGTTCCCCCAGACCAAACACGTCGAAACGCTGGTTGTACTTTCAAGAAATTAATTTTAAGGAGGAATAATATATGCCTTTTATCGACAACAAAGTGACCGTAAAACTTACGGAAGAGAAGAAGGAAAAAATCAAGCAAAAGCTTGGCAGGGCGGTATCGCTTCTTCACAAGAGCGAGACCTATTTGATGGTGGGATTTCAGGACGGCTACGATTTGTATCTGGGCGGCAAAAGACTGGCAAACGGCGCTTACGTTGAAGTGAGTCTTTTCGGCAGTGCGTCGTCTTCCGATTATTCCAAGATGACGGGAGAGATATGCCGCATTCTTTCGGAGGAAGCTGGCATTCCTGCCGAATGCGTATACGTCACCTATCACGGATTGGAGGACTGGGGCTGGAACGGCTCGAACTTCTGACGCGCGGGGCTTATAGCACCTTAGCCGTATATAATTTGCGATATTGCCCACACTGTTTGTATGGGTAAGAAGAACAGCAAAAAGATTATAAACGAGGTTTTCGAGGGCGGAGCAAGCGCCAACGAGTGCACTGGGGCGTTACAGAAGATTTCTGTTGACCCCGAAGAGGTGGCGCGCTTCCACGCCGAATACGTCGGTGAAAAGAAGAGTAAAGTAGATAACTGAATAAAAAAACAAGGGACGGCAAAGTTTGCCGTCCCTTTTGATTTGGTACGTATCAGTTCAGAATACCCGACGAAATATAAAAGCTTTTCGCTCTGTCCTTGACGGGGGTGCCGCTAACAACTACGGGGTACTCCTTGGTCTTTCCGTGAACGTTGCTGACGAATTTAACGCTATCCGCTTCGCCGCGCTTAGCGGCAAGGTAGTAATAATCGTAAACGTAGTCCCTTATACATTTGACGATATATCCGCACACGCTCGTAAACGACTTTACGGGGGCGAGGTCGAATTGCACGTAGCCGCCGCGCTCCGCACGCATAAGCACAAGGTTGTCGCCCGCAACCGAAAGTATGAGGTTTGCCGTGCGTTCGCCCTGCAAAAGCTTGCTGCCCTCAAAGCCCTCCGCAACGTAGCGGTGCATAGTTTCGCGGTAGCCCTTGCGCACCTTCAGTTCCCAGACAAGAATGAATATCAGATATGCGGGAATGATGGCAAGCAGCACGTAGAACAATATTACCGTCCAGTCCGTATAACCGCGCCGCGTAATGGTGGAAAGCCATATGGCAATCACCGCGCACGCCACGGTAACTACGCACATCACGATGTTGGTGATAAGCGAAACTCTCTGCAACTTTTTAAAGGTTGACTGCATTTCGGGTGCGGATAAGTCAATCATTTATAAGCCCTCTTTTAATAAAGTAATTGTTTCCCGCGGCGACGGGCTTGCCGTCCGCAACGAGAATTATTTTGCGCGGCGCGCCGCCCGTATCGTCGGTTACCGTCACGCCGTCTGCATTCAGTCTTTGCGCGTTTACAAGGTAGTAAGCCTGCAAAAATTGCAAAAGCTTTTCGCCCGCGGAGGAGTAAACCGACGGCGCGGTTTTGAGTGCGGACAAATCGAAAGATATTTCCGCTCCGCCGTCAGCAACCGAATTGCCGTTTTTGAAGGAGGCGGGGGAAATGATAATTTCGCCCGTATAGCCCTCGCGCGACAGCGTTAAAACGTCGCCCGAGTAGTTGACGGTGAAGCGGATATCGTTTCCCTTTAAGATATCCTCTCTGTCATAAAACGCTTCGGCAATAGTTTTGCAAACCAGATGATTTAGCTCTTTGCCGGGTTTGGCGCCGAAAAAAATCAGGAAGAAAACGAACGACAGCACCGCCATTATATAGACGCACAGAAATGCCAGATACAATTCCCAATTGCTTTCGGCGTATTTGGAACAAGTCGCAATAATTACGCCGTATATTATCAGAGCGACAAAGAACATTATGCTTGTGCACCTGTATATTCTGCGCCGCTCCAATGCGGTGGTCGTTTTGGCGCCGTCGAACTTAATCATCTTATTTGTATAATATACCAGGCTGGGGTTTTAAGTCAAGTTAAACGCAATGCCGTCCGCGCGAAAATTCGCGCGGACGGCACCTTATTCTCTCATATCATACTTTTCTTTTGTGTCCGACGATTATCTTGCGCAGGACAGGACAACGTAGGAAAGTGCGTTTACACCCAGCTCCTCGTTTTCCTCTTGCAGATAGTTCAGACTATCGTAAATAAACATATATCTTACCTCCCGTAAGTTTTTGCGGCGCTTATCTTTTCCGATAAGCCGCTTTGTTTTTTAATTTTGCAGTCAGGTTTTTTCCTGATTTGCAAGCAGTATAGCACTTTAAAAAATGTCAGTCAATAACATTTTTAAAAAATTAAAAATTTTTAAAACTGTTAGTTTGTAACATATCTATATGAAAATAACTATAAAATATGTTATATTTTCTGATAATTTTTTAATGAGTGTGATAAATTATCAAAATTCACAAAATTTTATAGTTTTTAACACGGTTTGGGCAGCTAAGCAAAAAGCCCCGCAGAGCAATCGCTTTACGGGGCTTTTTATAGGGGGAGGGATAATCAACTTTCCGAGTATTTCAAATTACTTTTCGGCAATGTCGAGGAACTTGGCGGGGTCCTTCTTTTCGCCGTTCTCGATTACTTCGAAGTGCAGATGCGCTTCCTGCTTGAACTCCGCGCCCTCGGGCTCGGAAACGGTGCCTATCTGGTCGCCGCGCTTAATGTTGTCGCCCTTTTTCAGACCTTCCTTAAGGTCGATATAGGAGTATACCGTCTTTAAGCCGTTCGCGTGCTGGATGGTGACGGTGGTGCCGTCAAGCTTGTCGTCCACAACGATATCGGAAACCGTACCGTCAAGGCAGGCAACTACTGCGGTACCCGCGGTTGCAGCCATATCCAGACCGGTGTGGAAGTGCCAGTGCCCCAGGGAAACGTCCTTACCGAAGTCGAATACGTTGATAACGTTCGGATTCGATACGGGCAAAGCAAACGTCGTTTCGTTGCCGGTGGGCTTATCGGGCTCGTTGGGCTTGCCGGGGTCTTCGGTGTGACCGGGATCTTCGGTGTTGCCGGGGTTGTCCGTATTGCCGGGATTGCTGGGCTTGGGTTTGTCCAGAACGTCGTCTATAGTGATGTCGCTCCTGAACCAGTCGTTCGCCGCAAACACAACCGTTACGGTTATAGCCGCAACTACCAGAATGCACGCTGCCAAAATCAGATATCTGAATAAGAGTTTCTTCTTACGTGTTTTCTTTTCTTCGCTCATTTTTTTATCTCCTTTTAAAATTTAATTTATTTTCAGCTTGTGGCTTGATTATTGCCTTTACTTCAAATCTTATACAAAGCCGTTCAAAATTTTTTTCAGTACCCGCCGAATATGATGGGGGAGGCTACCGTAACGCCGCTTTCCTTTACGCATACGTGCAGGTTTACCGTTTTGCCGTACAGCGTGACGGAGTAGGGCAGGCGCGCACTGCAATAATAATTGACGCTGTCGCTCATCTCCTCGGTAAAGAGTATTTCACCGCCAACGCTTTCGATAAAGGACTGTACGTCAAGCGAGGAAAAAGTCGCGCTCTCTCCGCATACGCCGCTGAGCGTAAGCCGTTTTAAAGCGGCGGTGTCGCGGTCTGCGTCAACCACGCGACAGTTTTTGGAGGTGTCGCCCAGGTAGAAGCAATAGCTGTCGCCGCCGTTGAAAGCCAGCCTTTGCGGAAGGACTATAAGCGATAGCAATAGGATAAACGCCGCTGCCAAAGTCACAACTATAACTGTTGCCGTGCGCATTTTCCGCATAAAAAAGCCCTCCCGTAAGATTTACGAAAGGGTTATTGCCAGCCTGTGGCTTATTTATTCACAATGTTTTAAAATATGTTTTGCTGTGACAGGCAGGGGTTACGAAAAGCAATTAAAGGACTTGCCCGCGGGGCACCCGCCTACCTGCAACCGCCGCAAGTCTTGCAGTTGCCGCTGCACTTTTTACTCTGCTTGCCCGTAGCGGTGTACATCTCGCCGCAGAAAGAGCGTTCCGCCGCGGCGCCGCAGTCTGGGCACTTCACATCGTCGGTATATTTCTTTACCAGTTCTTCGAATTGTTTACCGCACTTGGGACAGCGGTATTGTAAAAGCGGCATCTTATTTTTTCTTCCTGTTCTTTTTCTGCCTTTTGGCTCTGCGCTTTGCAATCGGCTTGGATTTGAGCATTATCACCGCTATTGCCGCCGTCAGGGCGAGCGCGCACGCAATTACCACCCAGAACCATACGGTAGAGGTTTCGCCGTGGAACGCCTGAAAGGGCACGGGCATATTCATACCCCAGAAGCCTGCAATCATAGTGGGAATGGCAAGCAGAATGGTGATAATGGTCAGCTTCTTCATCGAGTCGTTGGCGTTGTTGGATATTACCGAGCCGTAAGCGTCCATCGAAACGGTGAGCGTGTCTTTATAGATTTTACACATTTCAATCGCCTGGTTGCATTCGATAACGAGGTCGTCGTAAATGTCGGCGTAGTCCTCGTACGCGGTCACGTGCCCGACCTTGGCAAGCTTTTCGTGCACCTTGGCGTTGGAGTTCAATGAAGTCGAAAAGTATACAAGCGAATTTTCAAGCTCCAGAAGCTGCAAAATGTCGTCGTTTTTCAGCTTGTTGCCCAGCTCCGCCTGTACGCGCTGGCTGCGCCTGTCAATCTGTTTAAGGCAGTACAGAAAGCGCTTTGCGTTGCCCAGCATAAAGTTCAAGATGAACTGCACGGGGTCGTCGCACCTTACCTTTGTGCGCCCCGAGATAAAGTCCTTTAAAACGGGGTTGCCCTTTAAGCAGACCGTCATAATACAGTTCTTATTGTATATGACCGCAAGGGGGAGTGTGGAGTAGGAGTCGCCCGCGTCGCTTTCCTCTATGATGGGACAGTCAACGACAAACAGCGAACAGCCCTCGTCGAACTCCGTACGCGCCCTTTCCTCTTCGTCGAGGGCGGCTTTAATCATATCCTCGGGAATGCCCGTCTGCGCGGCAACCTTTTCAACCTCGCCGTCGGTGGGACTGACCATATCTACCCAGCAGAGGGGCGTGAAATCTTCGCACTGCGTAAGCGCGGCGTTCTCGCCCGCATTAAAGTATTTAACCATAATTCACCTCAAAAAAAACCGTGCGGAAGTATACTCCCGCACGCAATACAAGGCAAATTGTGGTTTGCTGAATCGGAAGTTACTTACTCTTTTAAATTAAGTATAGATGGATAACTGTCCATAATACCCCTCGAAATTAACTTTCTAATAATCATTATAATCTATATTTTCCGCGTTTGCAACTAATTTTTACGGCAAAAGAAAAGCCGCCGCGCACGGTGTGCGCGGCGGCGTATATACGCGGTTTATGCGGTTTTATCAGATGACGACCTTGCCTTCTATGTAGCTATTGAATATACCCTCTACGTCGTGCAGCGCGGTGAAGTGGGAGATGAGCTCCTCGGGCGTAGCAATCTTGAAGCAGTTCGCCTCGAAATAGCTTTTCAGCGCGGAGAAGAATTTCTTGTCGCCCATAGCCGTGCGCACCGATTCGCACATAAGTATGCCCTTGTTGTAGGCGATATTTATATATTCGTAATCGCTTGCAAAGTCCTTGAGATTTCTCGTCATAGCGGTGTCCGCCTTGCCGAAAATCTGGTTGTATACCGAATAGTACGCCCTGTAAGCCTTTATCGCCGAGCCGAGTGCGCCCGTCCTCGTAAAGCCGTAGGCGGGGTAGTTTTCAAAGAAGCATACCGTGGAGTAATCGGCAAGCCCCTCGTCCTGCCAGGCGCAGTTGACCTGATCGCTGCCCACCATTGCGTACCACCACTGGTGCGCGTTTTCGTGCGCTATGGTATATATGGCGTCGGATTCCTCCAGCTCGCTGTTTATCATAGTCAGCGCGGGATATTCCATACCGCTCACAGAAAGGGGGGTGAACACGACGGACAGGGTGGGATAGGCGTACTTCCCGAAGGTTTCCGTAAAGTATTCCAGGCTCTCGCACGCGGCGTCGAGCTGGCGTTTGGGCTGGGCTTCGCCGCAGTAATATAAGGTCACTTCGCAGCCCGCGCTCTCGCGCTTTATCGTCTTGAAATCGTCGGATAAAACGGCGGCAAAGTCACGCGCGTTTTTCAGCTCGTAGCGCGTCGTGCAAACCTCGCCCGCGGCATTGCTTTCAACCTCCTTTCCGCTGGTAGCCGCCGTATATTCCTTGGGTAAGGTCAGCGTAACGTCGTAATCGGCACATTCCGAAACGAACGGGTCGCCGCAGCTGTAGTAGGGGTTGCATATAAAACCTTCCTGCGAATAGGTGCATAACGTCGGGTAGAAATTGCCCAGGTTAACCGTGCTTTCGGTCACGCCCGTGCGGTGGTTTACCTGCGCCAGAGTGAGCGTATAGGTTATGGTCACTTTCACCGTATCGTCGGGATATACGGGCTCGTTTAAGGTCACGTTGAGGATATTTTCGTCCTCGCCGGTCACTTCCCAGCTTGCGCAGCCTTCAACCTTTTCAACGCTCTGTCCGCCGTAGCTCGCGCCCGCATAGTAAGCCTTTGCGTCCGCTTCGGTAAGGGGCTTATACTGTGCGCCCTCCCTGTAAGCGTTGCCCCAGAGGTTGAACTGCAGATCGCGGATTTCGTTATTCGTGGAGTTGAAATAGGTAAAGTCCGCCGTGCCTTTAACGGTACGTTCGTTTTGGTCGTAAGTCGCCGTTATGACGTACTTGGACCTGTCTGTTTGCTGCTTGTGGCAGGCTGCCAGAGGTAGTGCGGCAAGGGTGAGCGCCGCCGCTGCAAAAATCGCTAACTTTTTCATAGTTTTAAGTTATGTCGTCACCCGCGCGGATAGAACGCCAAAATGTAACTTTTTTCGCACTTGAAAAATAGTATGTAGGGTATATGAAAATTTGCGTGGTAACGGACAGACGAAAACAACTCTCCGTGCGCCTGCCTCCCTGCGACGTCGTGTTGTTCGGGTTCGGCACGCTCGGTTTGGTCGATTACGAAAGCGAGCTCAGCGGCAAGACCGAAAAATTCGAAACGGCGGCAAAGCTTTCGCACGCCGCGCACTGCGGCGTGCTGTGCGGCTGCATAACCGACAGCCGCGGGCTTATGCGCAAGTCGGTTGCCGTGGCTTCCAACGGTAAGCTTCTGGGCATAACCGATATGCTCAATGTTCTGGACGGGGAGGAGTACAAGAGCGGCGCAAACGTGGGAGTATATACTATAGGCGGCTACAAGGTGGGACTGTGTATCGACAACGATTTATATTTTCCCGACTGCGTAAAGACGTGCGCAATGTGCGGCTGCAATCTGCTTGTAGTGCACGCCGAGGACGTCACCGACGGAATACCGCCCCTGCTCATTCGCGCGTACGCATATCTTTACGGTATGCCAGTCGTATTGTGCGCGGGCGGCACCGCGTATTTTGCCGACGTGTCGGGGGTGATAGCAAGCTCCAACCAGGACGTGGCGGTGTTCGAAACGTCGCCCAAAAACTGCTACCGCAAGGTTACTACGCGCGTGCGCGGGCTTTTTACCGATTCAACCGCCGACTTCTGAGCGGACGGCGAAATATTGCTTGTAATCGCTTGTTTTTTTTGGGGCATTATTGTATAATGTAAAAGCAAAATTATCGTTCGGAGCAAACAGGCTATGTTCAGTATGACGGGCTACGGCAGAGGCGAATATAAAGAGGGCGGGCTGGAAATAACCGCAGAGATAAAAACGGTCAACAACCGCTATCTGGATATTTCGGTAAAGTGCCCCAAAATTTTAACCGCGTGCGAGGAGATTATCCGCTCGCTCATAAGGGAAAAACTTACGCGCGGACACGCCGACGTCTTTATATCCGTGACGGACAAGCGCGAGAGGGCTAAGAGCCTTTACCTCGATATAGAGGCGGCGCGCGCGTACGTCGAGAGCGCAAAGGCAATCAAAGCCGCCTTTCCCGAGCTTGCGGACGACTTCACCGTATCCTCGCTTATGAGGCAGAGCGACGTTCTCAGACAGGAGGAGGTCAACTCCGCGGACGACCAGCTTATAGATGGCTTGAAAGCCGCGCTTAACTGCGCGCTGGACAAGCTGAACGCAATGCGCGAGGTGGAGGGCAAAAAGCTTTCCGCGGATATGCTGGCAAGAGTGGACACCATAGAAAAATCGGTCAAAAAGGTTGCCGAGCGCGCGCCGCTCGTCGCCGCCGATTACAAAAAGAGGCTGGAAGAAAAGATACGGCTGTATACCCAGAACGTCAACCCCGACGAGGGCAGACTGCTCACCGAGGTGGCGGTGTTTGCCGACAAGAGCAACATCGACGAGGAGCTTACCCGTCTCGGCTCGCACATCGCGCAGTTCAGGGAGATTGCAAAGGAAAAGCTGGTGGGCAGAAAGCTGGACTTTCTCGTTCAGGAATTCAACAGGGAAACCAACACAATTTGCTCCAAGTCCAACGACATTACGATAACCAAGCTCGGACTTGAATTAAAGAACGAAATAGAAAAAATAAGGGAACAGGTGCAGAACGTTGAGTAAGGGTAAATTACTTGTAATAAGCGGACCTTCGGGTGTAGGCAAGGGCACGATAGTAAAGGAGCTTTTAAAGCTACGCCCCAACGCTTCGCTGTCCGTATCCTGCACCACGCGCGCGCCCAGACCGGGGGAAACCGAAGGAGAAAGCTATTTCTTCCTTACGAAGGACGCGTTTGAAAAGACGATAGCCGAGGGCGGCTTTCTGGAATATTCGGAGCATTTCGACAACTACTACGGCACGCCCAAAGCGTTCGTGGAAAGCAAGCTTAAAAGCGGCGACGTCATTCTGGAAATAGAGGTGGACGGCGCGCTCAACGTAAAGAGGGTTATGCCTCAGGCCGTGCTCATAATGATTGCCCCTCCCGATATGCAAACGCTTTACGCGCGGTTGAAGGGGCGCGGCACCGAGGGGGAGGACGTAATCAGCCGAAGAATGGACAGGGCGGACTACGAGCTGGGCAAAAGACCTCTTTACGACTACGTGATAATAAACGACGACCTGCAGACTGCGGTCAGGGAAGTTATGCAAATTTTGGAAAAGGAGAACTGATATATTATGATTAACGTACCTGCGGTAGACAACCTTATCGACAAGCTCGGACACGACGGTCAGCCCGCTTCACGCTACGAACTGTGCGTAGTCGTGGCAAAGCGCGCGCGTCAGCTCATAGAGCGCAACAGCGTAAACAACGTCAACGAAAATCCCGGCAAGCTTAAAGAGATTGCGCTTGCGTGCGAGGAAATCGAGGACGGAAAAATCAAGTCGGTAAAGGACTGATTAAATTTACGCGCGTAATATTACGCGGTGCAAAAGAAGACGACTTTTAAATATTTCGGCGATACCATCGCCGAAATATATTTATACGGTTAAAAACAATGTTCGCGCAAGTCATAGTAGACATAGCCCACTCTCAGGTGGACAAGGTTTTCGAATATTCCTGTCCGCCCGAAACTAAGGTGGGGTGCAGGGTAAAGGTGCCGTTCGGCGGCAGAATTATCGAGGGGTTCGTCATCGGATTGAGCGAGACCTCTGCCTTTGCCGCGGAAAAAATCAAGCCCGTCACCTCTGTCTACGACGAACTCCCCGCGCTCGTTCCCGAATGCTTTTCGCTTATGGAAAATATTGCGGAGCGTTACCGCGTGCCCAAAGCCGCGTCGCTCCGTCTGTTTCTTCCGTCCGAAATGCGCCTTGGCAAGGTCAACGAAACGTATATAAAGAGAATTAAGTTTACGGGTGTCGAGCCGAGCCTTTCCAAAGCCGCCAAAAAGCAGACAGAGGCGCTGGCGGAGTTAAAGGAAAAGGGCGACTGCGAGTACGTGCCGTTGACAAAGAAATACGGAAGCGGCGCCGTCAACGCCCTGGTTGAAAAGGGCGCGGCGGAAATTTATAAGGTCAAGCGCAACCGCACCCCCGCGTATGCGGAGGGCGACACAAGCGTAAAAGTGCTTACGCCCGACCAGCGCGGCGCGGTGGAGTATATCGAAAATTCCCCCTTCCGCGTCAACCTCATACACGGCGTTACGGGCAGCGGCAAAACCGAAATTTATCTGAACATAATCGCCGACAAATTAAGGGAGGGCAAGAGCGCGATTTTCCTCGTGCCCGAAATATCCTTAACGCCGCAGATGCTTGCCCAGCTCCGTGCGCGGTTCGGCGGTCAGGCGGCAATACTGCACAGCGGACTCTCCGCGGGCGAACGCTTCGACGAATGGTGGCGGCTGCGCTCGGGCGAAGCCAAAATCGCGATAGGCGCGCGCTCTGCAATCTTCGCTCCGCTCGAAAATATCGGAGCGATAATAATAGACGAGGAGCACGATTCTTCCTACCGTTCGGAGACCGCTCCCAGGTATTCAACGGTGGATATTGCCCGTTTAAGGGCGGAATATAACGGCTGCAAGCTCATTTTGGGCAGCGCAACGCCGTCGGTTGAAAGCTATATAGAGGCAACCGAGGGGCGGTACGGTCTGGTCACTTTGACGGAGAGAATAAACGGCAGACCGCTTCCCGAAATAATAATCGCCGATATGCGCAAGGAGGTCAAAAGGGGCAACCCTTCCAACCTGTCGCGCGCATTGAGGGAGGAGCTTGACGAAACGCTTTCTAAGGGCAACCAGGCGATAATATTCATCAACCGCCGCGGCTATTCGCAGACGGTTATATGCACCGACTGCGGCTACGTTGCCAAGTGCGAAAACTGCGACGTTTCGCTTACGTACCACAGCGAGGAGAACTGCCTGAAGTGCCACTACTGCGGCGCTAAATATCATATGCTTTCCGCCTGCCCACAGTGCAAGGGCACGCATTTAAGATACAGCGGCACGGGCACGCAGAGGGTGGTTGAGGAGCTTTCGCGGCTGTTCCCGTCGGCGCGCATTATACGAATGGATAACGACACCGTTTCGGGCAAGGACGGGCACTATAAGATATTGAAGCAGTTTGCCGAAAAGAAGGCGGATATACTGGTGGGAACGCAGATGATTGCCAAGGGGCACGACTTCCCCGCGGTCACTCTCGTCGGTATTCTGGACGCAGATATGAGTTTGCATTTTTCGGACTACCGCAGCGGCGAGCGTACCTTTCAGCTGATAACGCAGGTCGCCGGCAGAAGCGGCAGGGCGGGTGATAAGGGCAAGGTTGTGTTGCAGACGTACTCGCCCGAAAATTACATACTGCGCTTTGCCGTGCAGTACGACTACAAGAGCTTTTTCGAAAACGAAGTCAAGATGCGCAAGGCGGCGCTCTATCCGCCGTACTCGCTTATATGCCGCGTAATGGTGGTTGCCGAAAAGGACGACAAGGCGCTGGAAGCGTTGAAGAACGTCTTCTTTGCAATCGATGAAATCAGGGCGGAGGACAGCGGCGACTTTATCTTTTTCAACAAGATGCACTCGCCTATAAAGCGCATACAGAACAAGGTGCGCTATCAGGTTCTCGCCCGTCTGCGCAGTCAGAAGCATTTAAAGCAAATCTACGATATTGCGGTGGAGTGCACCACGCCCGACGCGCTCGTGTACGTCGAGGAAAACCCCGCAAATTTGTCTTAGTCAAAAGGAGAAATATATGCCATACAGATACGTTGTACAAGTCGGTGACGAGGTATTGAGGAAGAAGTGCGAAGAGGTGAGAAAATTCGACGGCGACCTTGCCGCGCTTCTGGACGATATGAAGACGACGGTGCGCCAGGAGGACGGCGCAGGTCTTGCCGCGCCGCAGATAGGCGTAAGCATAAGGGCGGTGGTAATCGACCTGGACGAGGGATACTTCGAAATGATTAACCCCAAAATACTCTCCGTCAAGGGCGAGCAGAGGGGTGAAGAGGGCTGCCTTTCCGTCAAGGGCAAGAGCGGCATAGTCACTCGTCCCAACAAGGTCAAGGCGGAATACCGCGACCGCACGGGCAAGAAGCACACCGTCACCGGCACGGGACTTTTCGCGCGCTGTATGTGCCACGAGTTCGACCACCTGGACGGCATCTTATATATCGACAGGGCGGAAGAGGTTTTCGATAAATGAAGCTTGTCTATGCGGGTTCGCCCGAATACGCCGTACAGCCCCTGCGCGCTCTCGTAGAGTCGGGCAGGGAAATAGTTGCGGTAATAACTCAGCCGGACAAGCCCACGGGCAGAAAGCGCATTCTTACGCCTACGCCTGTCAAGGCTTACGCGCAAAGTCTGGGCATACCCGTGCTGGACTATCCCAAAATAAGGGAGCACGCGGCGGAGCTTGCCGCACTCGGCGCGGATATAATGTTTACCTGCGCCTACGGTCAGCTTCTTTCGCAGGACGTGCTGAACGCCTTCCCCAAGGGCGTGTATAACTTGCACGCCTCGCTGCTGCCCGAGTTCCGCGGTGCAAGCCCCATTCAGTCGGCAATACTGTCGGGTTGCGAATATACGGGTGTGACCGTTATGAAAACCGAGCTTGCCCTCGATTGCGGCGGCATACTGCTTGTCAAACGCTGTGCGGTGGGCGATATGACGTGCGGCGAGCTTTCGAACGAGCTTTCAGCTCTCTCGGCGCAGGCGGTTGTGGAGGCGGCGGATATTCTGGAACGCGGGGACGAAAACCTGCTTGTTCAGGACGAGGCGCGCGCAACCTACTGCAAAAAGATTTCCAAGGACGACGCTCGCGTTGACTTCGGGGCAGGCGCAAAGGTTGTTGCAAATCTAATCAACGCAATGAGCCCTTCGCCCGCGGCGTTTGCATATCTCAACGGCAACCCCGTCAACTTACTAAAAGCCGTGCCGTGCGACGGCGCGGGGGAGTGCGGCGTCGTGCTCTCCGCGGATAAGCGCGGAATAGTCGTCGCGTGTGCGGACGGCGCGGTCAATATAAGCGTCATACAGTTTGCGGGCGGCAAGCCCCTTGCGGCGGCTGACGCGGTGAACGGCAGAAAAATCAAGGCGGGCGACAGGTTTGACTAATCCGCTTACAGACCCCTATCTGGTGCTTACAAAGGTATATTCCGGGGGCAAATTTCTAAAACAGGCAATATCCGAAACGCCGGTCGAGCCTATAAACGCCGCTCGTACGGTGAAAATCTGCTACGGCGTTCTCGACAGGGATATATATTTAAACTACATAATATCCGCCAATGTGCAGAGCGCGCCCAAGGCGGCGGTCAGGCTCATTTTAAAGATTGCGCTGTATATGCTGGAATTTATGGGCAAGCACGACTATATGGTTGTGGACTGCGCGGTGGAGCTTTGCAAGAAGCTGGGCAAGGGCGGCGCGGCGGGATTTATCAACGGATTTCTGCGCTCCTACAAAGTGCCCGAACTTCCCGAAAATCCTACCGAAGCGCTTTCGGTAAAGTGCTCGGCTCCGCTGTGGCTGACCAAGAAAATCAAGCGCAGCTATAAGGCTGAGGCGGAACAGATTCTGTCTGCGCAGAGCTTGGGGCAATGCGTGCGCTTTGTGCGCGGCGATGAAAATTATCTGGGCGCACAGCACGTACAAACGCCGTTCGAGGGCGTATGTATCTTTCCCAACTTTCAGCGCGACGAGGGCTTTTTTGCAGGCGACTACACATTCCAGTCGGTTGGCTCGGTTGCAATCTGCGCGGCAATATCTCCGTGTGAAAAGCTTCTGGACGCGTGCGCAGCTCCGGGTGGCAAGTCGGTTTTGCTTGCGGGCAAGTGCGGGAGTGTGACCGCGTGCGAAATTCATCCCCACCGCAAAAAGCTTATTGAAGAATACGCTGCGAGAATGGGAACGCAAAACGTCACCGCAACGGTTGCGGACAGCTCGTTTTTTAACCCGCAATTCGAAAACGCTTTCGACGCGGTGCTGGTTGACGCGCCCTGTTCCGGCACGGGAGTAATCGCCGAAAATCCCGACATAAAATTGAACCGCAGGGAGGAGGATATTGCCTCGCTTGCGGATGTGCAGTCGCGCATACTTTCAAACTGCGCGCGCTACGTCAAGTCTGGCGGCAGACTGTACTACTCAACCTGTTCGGTACTGCCCGAAGAAAACGACAGTATAGCGGTATCCTTTCTGGAAGGGCACACGGACTTCGAGCTGGAAGTGCCGTCGTCGCCGCTCGAACACAGGCGCACAAACTACGGCTTGCAGTTCCTGCCGCATATCTCGCTCGGCGCGGGTTTTTATCTGACGGCGTTCAGGAGAAAGTAATGAAAAAATCACGGAAGAATTATATTGAAAGCTGCGAGGTTTCCGAAGTAAGGGAAGTCGTTCTCGGCGGATATAAACAGAAAATCGCAATAGAGGGTAAAAAGAAAGATTTGCCCGTAGTCATCTGTCTGCACGGCGGACCCGGCTCGCCCGTGCCCTTTTCGGTGGGGTGTCGTGGACTCTTCCCCGAATGGACGGACGAGGCGATTATGGTTTACTGGGACCAGCTCGGCTGCGGTTGCAACAATCACAGAATCGACGACAGTTTCAAAGTTGAAAATTTCGTGGATATGACGTGCGATCTCGTTTCCGAAATTAAGGAGAGGTTTCCCGGAAACAAGCTGTTTTTATTCGGCGTAAGCTGGGGCAGTATTCTGGCGCTCCACGCGGCTCAGCGCGTCAGCGAAAAGATTGACGGGATATTCGTCTACGGACAGGTTTTAAAAAATCTTTTCTTCAACGGCGAGGTGGAAGCTGCTTTTGACGGCGCTCCGCAAAAAGCAAAGCAATGCGCGTTAAAAATTTTAGAAAAGGGTACGGATTGCGATTACGCGGTTCTAGATAAAAATCTCAGAAAGCTTCATAAACTTTTAAGAAAATATACGAACGCGTTTACCAACAGAAACGCAGCCCCTGCGCCCATCGGCGCGATAATTAAAGGACTTCTCACAAGTCCCGATTATTCTTTCAAAGATTTCAAGGCGGTGGTGAGGAATGGGTACAGATTCAACAAAACTCTTTTGCTGGACCATCTCAATACCGACTTGACGCCTCTGCTTTCCGAAGTGAAGGTCAGATACGTTATGTTGCAGGGCGATACGGACATTATAACGTCAACGAAGAACGTACTGGAAGCCGTTGAAAAGTGCGGCAACGAAAACGTGTCCGTCAGAGTAATAAAGGATGCGGGA
The DNA here is from genome assembly GCA_029066845.1 of Clostridia bacterium. GTDB lineage: Bacteria > Bacillota > Clostridia > Christensenellales > Borkfalkiaceae > Coproplasma. The sequence goes on from JAIEFR010000002.1 coordinate 61,919, forward strand.
CATCTGCCCTCGGCAGCGGCTATGAACGAGTGCTTCAACACTCTCTTGCAAATTATACAATGAAAAGAATAATTCAGGATTTGAATTACAACCAAATATGCGAGCTTGTAGTTTTGCTCGGTCAGCCCAAGTTCCGCGCAAAGCAGCTGTTTTTGGGAATTGCGCAGGGCAAAAAAATCAGCGAAATTTCCGTGCTTCCGCAGTCCTTCCGCGAACAGCTTCTGAGTGATTTCGAGGACTGCCCCGTGGAAATAATCAAAACGCTGAAAAGCGAGGACGGCACCGAGAAATATCTGTTCCGCCTTGCCGACGGCAACGTTATAGAGGGCGTTTTAATGCGCTACAAGTACGGCAACACGCAGTGCGTTTCCACGCAGGTCGGCTGCCGTATGGGCTGCAAATTCTGCGCAAGCACGCTGGGCGGCAGAGTGCGCGATTTGACATCGGGAGAAATTCTTTCCCAGGTGCTCACGGTCAACGCGCTGCACGCGCAGGGCAAGGAAAGGGGCGTAACCAACATAGTTTTGATGGGCAGCGGCGAACCTCTGGACAATTACCAAAACGTCGTTGAGTTCTTAAAAAACGTGACCGCGCAGGAGGGAATTAACATTTCGGCGCGTAATATATCGCTTTCAACCTGCGGTCTGGCGGACAGAATGCGCGATCTCGCCGACGAGGGGATACCCGTAAATCTTACCGTTTCCCTGCATTCGACCAACGATGCGGAGCGCACACGCACGATGCCCATTGCCAACAAGTGGACGATTGCCGAGGTGCTGGATGCCTGCGCATATTACTTCGAAAAGACGGGCAGAAGGTACATATTCGAGTACGCGCTGATTGCGGGCGAAAACTGCGACGAGCGGCACGCCGACGAGCTTATAGCGCTGTTGAAGGGCAAGCCCTGCCACGTCAATTTAATAAGGTTGAACGAGGTAAAGGAAAGGAGTCTTGCCGCCGCCGACGAAAAGCAGGCTTACAGGTTTTTGGGCTTGCTTGAAAAGGGCGGACTTTCTGCGACGCTCAGGCGCAGGACGGGCGCGGACATTGGCGGCGCGTGCGGTCAATTAAGAGCATCTTATCTCGATACATAATCAAAAATAAGGATAAACACATATGTCAAAAGTTAAAGTAGCACCTTCTATTTTATCCGCCGATTTTTCGGCGATGGGGCAGGCGGTTAAAGCCGTGGAGGCGGCGGGCGCCGACCTGATACACTGCGACGTTATGGACGGCAGCTTCGTTGCGCCCATAACATTCGGCGGTCAGATGGTAAAGAACATACGCAAGCTTACCGCCCTGCCGCTGGACGTGCACCTTATGATAGAGCACCCCCAGACGCAGATAAAGTTTTTTGCGGACGCGGGCGCGGATATAATAACCGTGCACTACGAGGCGTGCAAGAAAATTTCCGACGGCTATTTAAGGGAAACCTTGCAGCTCATCAAATCGCACGGCGTAAAGTGTGGCGCGGTAATCAATCCCGACACGCCTGCGGAGCGTATATACGACGTAATCCATTTGTGCGATATGGTGCTTGTAATGTCGGTGTTCCCCGGCTACGGCGGACAGAAATTTATACCTTCCGCACTGGAAAACGTGAAAAAGGTGCGCGAATATGCCGCGAATATCGGCAAAAGCGGACTTGAAATAGAAATTGACGGCGGAGTGACTGCGGACAACGCGGAGCTCATCCGTCAGGCGGGCGCAACCGTACTTGTCGCGGGTTCGGCTGTGTTCGGCGCAAACGATATGCACGCGGCAATAGAGAATATAAGAGGTGTAAAATGAGAGGAATACTGCTTTTAAACGGACAGCCGTACAGAGGAGAAATCAATACGCAGAACGCTTTCGTCGTCTGCTGCGACGGGGCTTACGAATGGGCCAAGGACAAGGTGAGAATAGATAAAAACGTGGGTGATTACGACAGCCTTCCCTACGTTCCCAATCCGCCCCCTTCCAAGATATATCCCGCCGAAAAGAATTTTACCGACGGCGAAATCGCAATGAACGCTCTGTTCGAGAGGGGCGTGGACACGATAGAAATTTACGGAGGCGGCGGTGGCAGGGAGGACCACTTCCTTGGCAACCTGCACCTTTTATATCTGGCGCACGCGCGCGACGTAAGCGCGCAGTTCATTACCGAAACCTCGGTAATATTCCCCGGCAACGGCAAGGTGACGTTAAAGGGCGCGAAGGGCGCAACCTTTTCGGTGTTGCCTTTTGGCGGACCTGTGCATATAATAAAAAGTACAGGGTGCAAGTACGCCTATCCCGAAGTTATAGGCTACGGCGAGTGCCGCGGTATTTCCAACGTCGTCGTAAGCGACGAAGCGTGCGTGGATATTGACGTTAACGACTGTGCCCTGATTATCGTAAACAGGGGTAAAGTATGACCATAATATGCATTAAACCGCCAAAGCCTTTAAGGAAAATTTTAAAGTTGATATGCCGCAGATAAAATACGCCGATATGCACTGCGACACCGTAACCGTCTGCTGCGACGCGGGCGGAAACCCGGACGGTTTTTGCGGTCAGATAAATTTGAAGAAATTGCGTGAAGGCGGCTGCTCGGCGCAGTGCTTTGCAATCTTTACGGAAGGTAAAAACGCCGCCGCGGACTTTAATAGGTACGCGGCGTTTTATAGTGGGCAATTTGCAAATAACCCGCTCATATTGCCCGTTCAAAGCTATTCCGACCTGCAAAAGGCGCAGGAGGAAGGCAGGATTGCCGCAATACTCACGGTTGAAAACCTCGGTTTTACGGGCGGCGATTTAAGCGTTATTCCCGAGCTTAAAAGGGCGGGCGTACATATGGCTTCGCTCGTGTGGAACAACGCCAACTGCTTCGCATATCCCAACCTGATTTTCGAGGGCGGCAAGCCGCTGTTTGAGGCAAGGGAAAAGCGTGGACTGACCGACTTGGGAAAGGACGCCGTGCGCGCTCTCAACGAAAATAAAATCATTGTGGATATTTCCCACCTGTCGGACGGCGGAGCGGACGACGTTTTGAATATTTCAAATGCGCCCGTCGTTGCAAGCCATTCCAATAGCGCCGCAGTGTGCAACGTCTGCCGCAACCTTACCGATAGCCAGCTTAAAAAAATAGCCGAAGGCGGAGGCGTTGCGGGACTGAATTTCTGCCGCGATTTTGTGGGCGGCGAGAGCGCGTTCGAAAGCCTTTGCCGGCACTTAAAGCATATGATAAAGGTCGGCGGTGAGGACCTGCCCGCGCTGGGCAGCGATTTCGACGGCATACCGCCTTATGACGAGATAAGCGGCTGCGAAAAGGTGCAGAGCCTTCTGGAATACTTTGCGCGCAGCGGAATTTCTCCGCGCGTGCTCGACAAGGTGGCCTACGGCAATTTTGCAAGGGTTTTTAAGGAAGTAGTCGGATAATAATTGCAAATTGCGCGGCGGTGTGATAATATATTTACGTTATGAAAAAGTTTGCTGTTGCCGCTGTATCGGCGGCGTGTATGCTTTCGGCAGTCGTTTTCGGCGGCTGTCAATCGGGCGAGGCGACGGTTGACTACCGTCTGTCCGAGGACGGAACGCACTACATAGTTGCGCAGGTCACGGGTGATTTACGCGCGCTCACCGAATACGACGTGCCCTCAACCTACTGCGCGGAGGAGGGCGGACAAGCTCTGCCCGTCACCGAGATAGGCGACGACGCGTTTATGGGTTGCTCTCGCCTTGCAAAAGTCACCATTCCCGACACGGTTACGCGCATAGGCGCGCGCGCGTTCGCAAGGTGCGCGTTCACTTCTTTCGAAATACCCGAAAGCGTGACTGCAATCGAGACCAGAGCGTTTTTCGACTGCGGCTATTTGAAGGAAATAACGATTCCGCAAAGCGTCAAGTCGCTGGGCGAGATGGCGTTTTACAGCTGTACCTCGCTTGAAAAGGCGTACATAAAGGCGGATATAGAAACTCTGGAAGCGTACACCTTTTACAACAGCGTATACGGGCAGGGGCAGAACGTCTTTTACAGCACCAGTCTTACCAAGGTGTACCTTTCCGCGTCTATAAAAAGAATTCATCTCTCCGCGCTTGCGGGCAATCTTATAACCGATATTTATTATGCCGGCAGCGAGGAGGAGTGGAACGAACTGTATTTCTACGATATGGTTCCCAAGACGGTGGACGGCAAGGAAACCGAGGAGAAGGAAGAAAAGAGGTACGATAAAAAGGACGTCGTTGGAACGACGCAGTTGCATTTCAATTCGGAATTTTAAATTGAATATGAAAAGTGCCGTGCGCTCAATCCGAGCACACGGCACTTTTTTACTTTCAAATTGAATTTACGCTCTATCCACGGTTTTAAGGCATCTCGTGCAAACGTAATCGTTTACGGTCTTGCCTTCCGCATTAACGTAGGAAACTTTCTGAACGTTTGCTTTAAACGTTCTTCTCGTTCTTCTCTTGGAGTGGCTGACGTTGTTACCAGTCGTCTGACCCTTACCGCATACGCTACATACTCTGGACATTTTATTTTTCCTCCCGCAAAGGTAATTTCTCTTAATTTTTAAGGTTAAAAATAACGCCGCATTTGTCATACAGCTCATCTATCATATCACGGCGTTTAAAAAAAATCAAACAAAAACGCGCATAACGATTAAATTTTTTTAACTTTATTCAAAATAAGTTTGAACGAATACGAATAAAATGCAACAAAATATATGGAAAGTGCTTGCCAAAACTTTAAAAACAGTTTAAAATCTATTTGTATAGCTTTAATTTTTCGGCAACAGGGCGCACAGCCCGAGGATTCGTTCGTCTGTTTTTCAAAGCGTTTGAAGAATAAACAACGGGAAGGATATTTTTATGTCTGTTAATACCAGCAACGTATACGGTAAAATCTCCATATCGGATTTAGCCATAGCAAAGGTGGCGGCAAACGCTGCCCTCGAATGCTACGGCATCGTTGATACCGTTTCGCGCCGCGTTACGGATACCGTGTCGGAATTATTGAAAAGACAGTCGGGTAAGGGCGTAAAGGTCGTTACCAACGGCGACAGAATTTACATTGACGTATACGTTATTATTAAATACGGCGTATCCATCAACGCGGTTGCCGAGAGTCTTAAAGAAGGAATTAAATACAAGGTTGAAAAGTTTACGGGTATGATTGTGGACACCGTAAACGTCAACATCATAGGAGTTAAACTTTAAATTGCGGGTTTAACTCCCTTTTGCGTGCGGAAAAGTAGTTTCCGCTTTTAAATGTTTTTAAGGAGTAAAAATGCAGAAAACACTCAACAGCACCGAATTCCGCAAGATGGTTGCTTCCGGTGCAAGAATGCTAGAAATAAACAGGGCTGATATAGACGCAAAGAACGTCTTCCCCGTTCCCGACGGTGACACGGGTACCAATATGTCGCTCACCCTTCAGTCGGCGGTAAAGGAGATGAACGCGTGTTCCTCCAACCGCTTCCAGGAAATATGCGACGCCGTTTCCAAGGGCGCGCTGCGCGGCGCAAGAGGCAACTCGGGCGTAATTACCTCCCAGATTTTCAGGGGTATTTGCTCGGTCATAAAGGACTGTAATCAGAATTTCGATACCAAAACTTTTGCCAAGGCTCTCGAAGCGGGCACCAAGGTTGCATATTCCGCCGTATCCATTCCCAAGGAAGGCACCATTTTAACGGTCATAAGACTTATGAGCGAGTCGGCTTCCAAGCTGGCTTCCAAAAATAAGGACTTCGTCGATTTCTTGAAGGCGTTAATCGTCGTAGGCGACGAGGCGCTTGCGCAGACCCCCGAGCTTCTTCCCGTACTTAAAAAGGCGGGAGTTGTCGATTCGGGCGGCTACGGCTTAATGGTAATTATGCGCGGCTTCCTTGCGGCGATTTCGGGCGAGGACATCGGCACCGATTCCATTCCAACCGAAGCGCAGGTCAACGAAAAGGAGCCTGACTTCGACGACAACTCCGATATAATCAATCTCGATTTGGGCGAAATCGAATTCGCTTATTGCACCGAGTTTTTCGTTATAAATTTAAAGCAGCAGACCACGCTTGCCGATATAGATAAGTTAAAGGAAAGACTTATGAGCATTGGCGATTCGGTCATCTGTATCGGCGACCTGGAATTTATCAAGGTGCACGTTCACACCAACACGCCGGGTATCGCGCTTACGTACGCGCTGGAGCTGGGCGAGCTTGACAGACTCAAAATCGAAAATATGCTGGAAGAAAACCGCCAGCTCAAAAAGAAGCTCGAAGCCGAAAAGAAGGCTATGGGTATGCTTGCAATCTGCGCGGGCGAGGGACTTGCCGAAATTTTCAAGGACCTTATGGTAGACAGGGTTATCGAGGGCGGTCAGACTATGAATCCCTCCGCACAGGACATTGCGGACGCCGTGCAGAAGATAAACGCGGCAAACGTTTTCGTGTTCCCCAACAACTCCAACATCATACTTGCGGCGGAGCAGGCAAAGGGACTGGTCAACAACCGCACCATTCACGTTATTCCCACCAAGAACGTGCCCCAGGGCTTTGCGGCGGCGCTTGTGTTCAACCCCGAAGCGGGCGTTCCCGAAAACAAGACCAATATGACGCACGCAATCGACAACGTTGCGGCGGGTCAGGTCACCTATGCGGTGCGTAACACCACTATGAACGGCTTCAAACTCAAAGAGGGCGACATAATAGGTCTTAACTCCAAAAAGATTTTGGCAAAGGGCACGAACGTGGACGACACCACGCTTGACCTCATAAGAAAGATGAAGACGGCAGAACACGAAATGATTACGCTGTACTACGGCGAGGGCGTGGACGAGGCTGCGGCGGAAGCGCTTGCGGCAAAGGTTGGCGAGGCGTTCCCCGATTGCGACGTGGATTTCCACTACGGCGGTCAACCCGTTTACTACTATATGGTAAGCTTAGAGTAATACAGACAGACAAGGAAGGCGCAACGCCTTCCTTAAATTTTGCGGCTATGAAACTGACGGAATTGAAATACGTGTCCGAAGCGCGTGAAAAACAATTCAATAAAATGGGAGTGTTTTCGCAGGAAGATCTGGTGCGGTTGTATCCGCGCGACTTCCTCGATTTGACGCGCACAAATTCCATTTTCGAAGCCTACCACAACTCCAAAATTTTAATCGCGTGCGAGGTCCTAAACGTAGAGAACAACCGCTACGCGCGCCGCCCTTACGTCAAAGCACTGTGCCGCCAGGGGGAGGGTCTGTTCCAGGCTATATGGTTCAACCAGCCCTACGTTGCAACCAAGCTGTCCCCGGGCGAATTTCTGTTTTACGGCAGGGTGCAGAACAAGTACGGAATGGGCGCGTCGCTTGTCAATCCCACGTTTGAAAAGTGCGACAAGGTGCGCAATCTCCAGGGCATACTGCCCGTCTATCCGCTCTCGGGCACGCTCACTCAGGGCGCGGTCCGCACGGCGGTAAGGCAGGCGTTAAAGAACGTAAATATCGTCAGCGCAATTCCTTTGCCGCTCCAACGCAAATACGGCTTGTCACCCCTCAAAGAGGCGTATGAAAAGCTTCATAATCCCCTTTCGCAGCGGGATATTGACGGGGCAAGCGAAAGAATTGCGGTTGAGGAGTACTTTTTGCTCGTTTCCGCGTTCAAGGTTATAAAGGGCGACGGCGAGATTGCAAGGCTCAATAACTACTCGGTTACCGATGAAAATATTCGGGAGTTTTTAAGCCGTTTCCCCTTCGGATTTACCGACGGTCAGAAGAGCGCGGTCGGCGAAATTATCTCCGACTTCCGCTCGCCCAAAATTATGAACAGGCTGTTGCAGGGCGACGTCGGCTGCGGCAAAACGGCGGTTGCTATGACCGCGGTATATGCCGCATTGAAGTCGGGTTATCAGGCGGCTATGCTTGCGCCCACCGAGGTGCTTGCGCGGCAGAATGCCGAACAGCTCAAAAAATATCTGCCCGAATATAACGTGCGCTTTCTGTCGGGCTCGACTACCGCGGCGGAAAAGCGGGAGATCAAGGCGGGACTGAAGGACGGCACGGTAAACGCCGTCTGCGGCACGCACGCCGTGTTGCAAAAGGACGTTGCTTTCAAAAATCTATCACTTGTCGTCTGCGACGAACAGCAGCGCTTCGGCGTGGCGCAGAGGTCCGCGCTCACCGAAAAGGGCGACGGTTGCGACTGCCTGGTAATGAGCGCGACGCCCATACCCCGTACGCTGTCGCTCGTCTTCTACGGCGACCTCGACGTGACCACCATAAAGGAAAAACCGCGTTCGAGGCAGGATATATCCACTTCAATCATAAAGGAAAGCAGATATTCCGATATGCTGAACTGGATAGGCGGCGAAACAAAGCGCGGCAGGCAGGCATATTTCGTCTGCCCCAAAATAGAGGGCGACGACGAGGGTACGGTTATGTCCGTCACCGAGCTTTTGGAGGATTTACAAAAGGCGTTGCCGACGGTGCGCTTCGGGCTGCTGCACGGCAAGATGAACGACAAGAAAAAGGACGAGGTGATGGCGGCGTTCAAAAACAAGGAGTACGACTGCCTTGTGTCCACCACGGTTATAGAGGTGGGAGTTGACGTTCCCGACGCCACCGTTATGGTCATTTACAATGCCGACAGATTCGGACTTTCGCAGCTGCACCAGCTGAGGGGGCGCGTCGGCAGGGGGAGCGTGAAGAGCTATTGCTTCCTGCTGTCCGACAACGATTCCGACATTGCCAGAGAAAGGCTTGCGGTTTTAAAGAACAATTCGGACGGCTTTGCCATTGCCGAGTTCGATTTGAAGCTGAGGGGCGGCGGCGACTTTATGGGCACGCGCCAGAGCGGAAGAATTTTAACAGAGCTTAAAAATCTGCGCTTTCCCGTTTCGGCGGTGTTCACGGCAAAGGCTATTTCGGACGACGCGTTTTCGGGCGCGTTCGATACAACCGCACTGCGCCGCGCCGCGCTGCAGAAGTACGACAGCCTGAAGGACGTAATTTTGAACTAAGCGGCGTGTCGCCGCAGCCAAGTCCTTTAATAGCTGACGGCAAGTTCAAGTTTATTACAGCAAATAGGCTATTGACAAAATTCGCGGCTTTTGCTAAAATGTTAATATAATATTTATGTAATAAAAAGGGGGAAATTATGAAGATTAAAAAGGCTTTGCCCGTACTCGTTTCGCTGGTTATGGCGGGCGGTGTGCTTGCGGGCTGCGCACACACTCACACCTATTCGGATGAATGGACTAAGGCGGAGGACGGAAGCGGTCACTACCACGTTGCTACCTGCCATCCCGACGAGCACGACGCGGTTAAAGACCACGTTTACGACAACGATGCGGACACCACTTGCAACGACTGCGGCTACGTGCGCACGGTTGAGCAGGAAACACCTACGCCGACGCCCACCCCGACTCCTACCCCGACACCCACACCCACGCCAGAGGAGCAAATTACATATTCTCCGTTACCTGCAGACAAGAAAATTTACGTGGTCGGCGATTCTACGGTGTGCTCGTTTACCGATGTAATGTATTTGCCTCGCTACGGCTACGGCACGCAATTGCACGAATATTTAAACGTGCAGGAAAGCCAGGTTAAAAACCTTGCACTTTCCGGAAGAAGCTCCAAGAGCTTTACATATAACTTGACTGTAGACAAAAGTAATAAAAACTCAGTTTCCGGTGATTTGTCTTGCTATGAATATTTGACGACAAATATTGCTGCGGGCGACTATCTCATTATCGGCTTCGGTCATAACGATGAAAAGAGCGACGATTCCGCGCGTTATACAACTGCTAAGGAAACGGATACGTACACTACCGCGGGCTCTTTCCAGAAAACGCTTTACGACAATTATGTGAAAATGGCAAAGGATAAGGGAGCAACGCCTATTCTCTGTACGCCTATTACCAGATACGACGCAAGCGGCGCATACACGGGTTCTAAGGTTCACGTAACGGCGGATGGTGACTATGCTAAAGCAATCAAAACTTTGGGCGATGCAACCGAAACTACGGTAATTGATTTAACGGCTTTGACGGTTGCCGAGTATAAAAAGGACAATGCAGCGGCGCAGTACTATCACTCGCACGGTTCCTACGAGGGCGACCCTGTTACTGGTGACGTTACCGGTAACGAAACTCCTACGGGTAGGGACGATACGCACATTAACGAGTACGGCGCAAAAATGGTTGCTTATCAGTTTGCAAACGCACTGAAAACGACCAGCTGTACTTTGAGGTCGCACGTCAAGGAAAATATTTCTGCTCCTACGAAAGAGGTTGATTATATTGCGGCGGTTAAGCACGCTAATTTTGTAAAGAAACCTTATAAGCCTTTTAACCCCGCAGACGCGTCTAGCAAATGGACGATTTCCGCAGAAGGCTGGTACGGCACCGTTATGGGCGAACACGGTGGCAACAGCATCGACAGTAATTACAGGGTGGAAGAGGCGGACGGTAAGTTCACCGTAGGTACGAGCGCAAAGAAGGGCAAGTTCTCAAGTAGCGCCGATGGTTTTGCTGCCGCGTTTATGCAAGTAGCAAAAGATAAAAACTTCAAGATTTCTGCTACGGCTAAGCTTACTACTGTAACGGCATCTGGCGACAACCCCAATCAAGCGGCGTTTGGACTTATGTTGCGCGACGATATTTACAACAACGTAGCCGCTCAGGACAAATCTCTTAACAGCAATTACGTTGCCGCAGGCGTTTTTGGCGACGGCAAAAACGCAATTTTCAGCCGTAAAGATACAGTTTTAAGCACCAACGCCCGTACGGCTACTGTTTCGACAACGGCAAATTATACTATGTCTATCGAAAAGATAAATCAGTCTGTCACGGTTACTTTCTCGGACGGAACTAACAGCTATACCGTTAGTGATGAATTCCTTGACTTTAACTTCTGTGCGGTAGACAGCGATTATATGTATATCTGCCTGTTTGCAACGAGAGGTATAACGGCTGAATTTACCAATGTTACGTTCGAAGATAAGGGGACGAATGAAGGTGCGTAATAGTTAAATTACAATTAAAACTACAAAGCGGCGGCGGAAATGCCGCCGCTTTTTCGTGCAAAAAAACGGGCGTGAAAAATGTGATTGTTGATAACTTTTATGTAAATTGCAAACAAAATGTATCGCCAAATAAAAAAATTGTCGAAATTACTTGACACGCAGGGGGGGGGGTGTTAACATTTACGTGTCAATATTAATATGTTGAAATGTTGGCAATTTAAATTGAAAATTTTTTTGGAGGGTACATAAATTATGAAGGCAAAGAAGATTGTTGCCGTTGTTATGGGCGCTGCGCTTGCAGGAACTCTGGCAATCGGTATGAGCGCGTGCAGCGGCGGTAAAAAGCCCGAAAACTTAAAAGAGGGCACTTTAAACATCGCAAACTACGCGAAAGAGTATGACAGCGACGGCTTCACTACTCAGTATAGCGAAAAAGGCTTTACGGGTCTTGAAAAAGTTTTGTCTATGGGTCAGGAAGACGCCGTTGACCAGCTGATCGAGGGCTATTTAGTCGTTGAAGACGGCACGGATAAGTATGCCGTTCTGGACTTATATGCAAACAAGAAAATTATCAGCGGACTTACTGGCGTTCCTCAGAACTATTCTATTGGTTATCTCAACGTGATTATGGTAGTTTATGAGGGCACGGACGAGGATCAGGTTGAAATTTATACCTACGACGGCACCAAGATTCTTGAAAAAGCTACTTATACTCAGCAGCCTCAAATTACCAGTTCGCAGCTTTTCGTCGGCAACGATACCACAAGGTCTACGGTTTATAAGATTGAAACCGCAAAGCTTGTAAACGACGAGGAAGAGGACGTTGAAGTATACGTAAAGGCAACCGCGGACGAGAAAACCCAGGTCTTTACATATACCGTTGTTAAAGAGTCGGATTTAAAGACCTACGCTCCCGAATACGCAGTAGGCAGCGACAAGAGCGGTCTTAAAAACCCCGTATACATCACAAGCAAGGCCAAGCCCGTAGAAGGCGAAATCAAGGATTACGAATACAGCTATATAGGCAATAAGTATACCTTCTATAAAAACGGCGCCGAAACCGGCAGCGTTGACCTTACTAACGGCGAAGTTTTGGCGGTTATGGGCAACAGCTTATATTATACCGTAAGCATTCCCGTAAGCCCCGAAGCAACCAAGGGTTACAATCTGGCGGCAATCGGCAGCAAGGTTGATTACAGCCTCTATAAGTACGATATCATCGAAAATACTACGACCGAGCTTAACTATGACGTTGTTGTAATGAATATGAAAACACTTTACAATTACGAAACCAAGGCTTACGACGCTGCGCTGATTTCAGGTATAAAGATTTCGGACGACGGCGTTGCTTACGGCGCAGACGAGTTTACGTACGTTATCAATAACAATTTCGAGCTCTGCTACGACGTAACCGGTATGATAAGCGAAGTTCGCAGCATCGCCAGCATCGGCAATGATAAGTATCTGATTGATGATTCGGTAATCGTTGATTCCAACCTTAACGTTTTAAGCGAAACCGACTACTACGACAATGTTTATACCAACGAAGGGCTTGTCGGCTTTGAAGCGAGCAGCAGAATCGGTTTTAAAGATTTAAACGGCAAAGTTGTTATCGCTCCCGAATATACCGGCGTATCCGGCACCCCTATATTCTACGGCGGCGTTGCATACGTGAGAAACAAGGACGGCGAGCTTGTATTCCTTAAAAAGGACGGCACCGAAACGAAAATTTCCGACCTTGAAGAGAGCTCCGACGATAAAGTCGTAAAGACCGTACAGGTTAACTTTAACGGCACTTATTCCATAACCACCGTTACTACTCCCGATCAGGGCGATGTTACGAGAACCCGTGCTTACTATTCGTATAACGGCACGCTTCTGAAGAGCTTTGACCTTACCAAGAGTTCGGTAAGCGGACCTATGCTTAAGAACGGCAGCTACTATATCATCGAAACTACCGTAAGCGGCACCGGTACCGATATTACTTATACCTCGACTTTATACAAGCTGGTTTAATAGTATTGCGTATAATATTATAAGGTAAAAGGAAGCCCGCGCGTTTTCAAAACGCGCGGGCTTTTTTTGCACCCTGTGGCAAGATTGTAAAAAACAGGTAAAATTTCGTTGACATTTGCGTTCGGGTTTGATAAAATGTCATTCGCTCACTGTTTAAGGTGGGTCTTTATGTGTTGCGAAAACACGCTTTCTCCTTTGCATTTTAAGGGTAGGTGCAAAGCAAGAATATATTCCACAGGCGCGCTAAACCGCGTCGAGTAAAACAAGGAGGAACAAGTAATGCCCACAATCAACCAGCTTATCAAGCACGGCAGAGAAAAGCAGGTTTTCAAGAGCAAGTCGCCCATTTTGGACAACTGCCCCCAGAAGCGCGGCGTATGCCTTTCGGTTACGACCACCACGCCCAAGAAGCCTAACTCTGCAATCCGTAAGATCGCAAGGGTAAGACTTACCAACAAGCAGGAAGGTACTGTCTATATCCCCGGTGAAGGTCACAACCTTCAGGAGCACTCTTCCGTTCTCATCAGAGGCGGACGTGTAAAGGATCTGCCCGGCGTACGTTACCACATCGTGCGCGGCGCACTCGATACCGCAGGCGTTTCCAAGAGGAAGCAGGCGCGTTCCCGCTACGGCGCAAAGAAACCTAAGAATTAAGTTCACGCAAATCTTTTGCAATGAACCAAAACCCCTACTTGTCGGAATATATTTTTTGTACCCTTGCCGATAAAAGTAGGCAGTATTCGCGGATACACCGCGGAGAAGATTTGCTACCCCGGAAATCTTTAACCGGAGCAAGCGATAGCTTATTTAAGGTAATCCCTTAAAAAATCAAAACAGGAGGTAAAAAATTATGCCCAGAAGAGGAAACGTCCCCAAGAGAGACGTATTACCCGATCCCGTGTATAATTCCAAGGTTGTAACCAAGCTTATCAACCAGATTATGTACGACGGTAAGCGCGGCACTGCGCAGACCATAGTTTACGACGCATTCAAAATAGCGAGCGAGAAGCTCGGACAAGACCCTATGGACGTATTCAACCAGGCAATGAACAACATTATGCCCGTGTTGGAGGTCAAGGCAAGGAGAGTCGGCGGCGCCAACTATCAGGTTCCTATGGAAATCAGACCCGAAAGACGTCAGACCCTTGCAATCCGCTGGCTTGTAATTAGCACCAGAAAACGTTCCGAAAGAGAGATGAGCGCAAAGCTCGCCGCGGAACTTATGGACGCTTACAACAACGCGGGCGGCGCGGTCAAGAAGAAGGAAGACACCCACAGAATGGCGGAAGCGAACAAGGCGTTCGCGCACTTCCGTTTCTAATCGAGGTCGGTTATGGCAAGAGAATACGATTTATTGCATACAAGAAATATCGGTATTATGGCGCACATCGATGCGGGCAAAACCACTACTACCGAGAGAATACTTTACTATACGGGTATCAACCATAAGATAGGCGAAACGCACGACGGTACCGCCACGATGGACTGGATGGTACAGGAACAGGAGCGCGGTATTACCATTACGTCCGCTGCAACCACCTGCCACTGGACCAGAACGGGCAAGACCAAGGCGGACGAGTGCCGTATCAACATTATCGATACCCCGGGACACGTTGACTTCACCGTAGAAGTTGAGCGTTCGCTGCGCGTACTTGACGGCGCGGTTGCAACCTTCTGCGCGAAGGGCGGCGTAGAGCCCCAGTCCGAAACCGTTTGGCGTCAGGCTGACAAGTACAAGGTACCCCGTATAGCTTACGTCAACAAGATGGACATCAACGGCGCAAACTTTTCAAGAGCCGTTCAGATGATGAAGGACAGGCTCAACGCCAATCCCGTGCCCATCGAGCTGCCTATCGGTAAGGAAGATACCTTCCAGGGTATTGTAGACCTTATCGAAATGAACGCGGAAATCTACGATTCCGACGACGGCAAGCAGTATCACAGAGCGGAAATTCCCGCAGATATGAAGGACGCTGCCGAGGAAGCGCATATGGCCGTTATGGAAGCGGCTGCCGAAGGCGACGACGAGCTTATGGAGAAGTTCCTCGAAACTATGGAGCTTACTCCCGAAGAAATCCGCAAGGGTCTGCGCGCGGCTACCATAGCAATGAAGTGCACCCCCGTGCTTTGCGGTTCTTCCTATAAGAACAAGGGCGTTCAGATGCTTCTGGACGCGGTCATCGATTATCTTCCCTCTCCCGTAGACGTAGACCACGTAAAGGGCGTAAATCCCGACAGCGGCAAAGAGGAAGAGAGAAAGACCTCGGATAACGAGCCTTTCGCAGGACTTGCGTTCAAGATTGCAACCGACCCCTTCGTTGGTCGTCTTGCATATTTCAGAGCATACTCCGGCGTACTTTCCGCAGGCTCCTACGTGTATAACTCCACGAAGGGCAAGAAAGAGCGCGTAGGCCGTCTGGTTCAGATGCACGCGAATACGCGTATGGAAATCCCCGAAATCTATTCGGGCGACATCTGCGCAATCGTCGGCTTGAAGGACACCACCACGGGCGACACGCTGTGCGACGAAGCACATCCCATCATTCTGGAACAGATGACCTTCTCCGACCCCGTTATCCAGCTCTCTATCGAGCCCAAGACCAAGGCGGGACAGGAAAAGATGACTATGGCGCTTATCAAGCTCGCCGAGGAAGACCCCACGTTCAAGACCTATACGGATCAGGAAACGGGTCAGACCATTATCGCGGGTATGGGCGAACTTCACCTCGACATTATCGTTGACAGACTTCTGCGCGAATTCAAGGTTGAAGCGAACGTAGGCGCACCCCAGGTTGCTTACAGAGAAACTTTCAGACAGGCTTGCGACGCGGAAGGTATGTACAAGCGTCAGTCGGGTGGTAAGGGTCAGTACGGTCACTGCAAACTGCACCTCATTCCCGGCGAGCCTGGTTCGGGTTACAGCTTCGAGGATATGACCGTAGGCGGCTCCATTCCCAAGGAATATATCCCCGCAATCGACAAGGGTATTCAGGGCGCGGCTAAGAACGGCTATCTTGCAGGCTACGAAATGGTTGACTTCAAGGTGCAGGTATACGACGGAAGCTTCCACGAGGTTGACTCCTCCGAAATGGCGTTCCAGATTGCCGGTTCGATGGCGTTCAAGGACGGTATGACCAAGGCTAAGCCCGTACTTTTGGAGCCCATAATGAAGGTTGAAGTCATCGTTCCCGACGACTACTTCGGCGATATAATGGGTAACGTAACCGCACGCCGCGGCACGATTATTTCCACCGACGACAGAGCGGGCGCAAAGGTAGTGGACGCGGAAGTTCCCCTTTCGGAAATGTTCGGCTACGCAACCGACCTCCGTTCCAGGACTCAGGGACGCGGTCAGTTCACAATGCAGTTCGATCACTATTCCGAAGTGCCTAAGAGCGTAGCGGAGAAAGTTATCGGCGAGCGCGCGAAGAAAGCGAACTAAGCTGAAATCAGTCGAATAATGGCGACCAAAATTTTTAAAAACCTTCGTCAAAATAATTGTGTTTTTAAAAGTTTTAATATATAATAAAAACAACGCGTAAGGCGCGAATAAAAGCAGCCCCAAAAAGACGATATGGATAGCTGCGACGCCTGCAAAGGCGTAAGTTATCATTTTATAAAAAATAATAGGAGAAAACAAAAATGGCAAAAGCTAAGTATGACAACAGCAAGCCCCACGTTAACATTGGTACTATCGGCCACGTTGACCACGGCAAGACCACTCTGACCGCAGCTATCACTATGGTAATGGCTTGCAAGGGTCAGGCAGAGAAGATGAGATACGACGAGATCGATAAGGCTCCCGAAGAGAAAGCCCGCGGTATAACAATAAACACCGCTCACGTTGAGTATCAGACCGACAAGCGCCACTATGCGCACGTTGACTGCCCGGGACACGCAGACTACGTTAAGAATATGATTACCGGTGCCGCTCAGATGGACGGCGCAATCCTCGTAGTTGCAGCAACCGACGGTCCTATGCCCCAGACCAAGGAGCACATCCTCCTTTCCCGTCAGGTAGGCGTTCCCTACATCGTAGTATTCCTTAACAAGGTTGACCAGATGGACGACGAAGAGCTTCTTGACCTCGTTGAAATGGAAATCACCGAAACCCTGGAAAGCTACGGCTTCAAGGATTGCCCCATCATCCGCGGTTCCGCACTCAAGGCTCTTGAAAAAGCAACCAGCGGCATCCCCGATGCAGACGTTCTTGCAGCTCCCGAGTGCCAGTGCATTCTCAAGCTGATGGACACCATCGATTCCTATATCCCTACTCCTCAGAGAGATACCGATAAGCCTTTCCTTCTTCCCGTAGAGGACGTATTCACGATTTCCGGTCGTGGTACCGTTGCTACCGGTAGAGTAGAAAGAGGCGTTGCTCACGTAGGCGATCCCGCAGAAATCATCGGACTTATCGATAAGCCCGTTGGCACGACCATCACCGGTCTGGAAATGTTCCACAAGAGCGTTGACGAAGCTATCGCAGGCTTCAACATCGGCGCACTTCTCCGTGGTATCGACAGAAAGGGTATCGAAAAGGGACAGGTTCTCGCTAAGCCCGGCACCGTTAAGACCGCAACCAAGTTCGAAGCTCAGGTTTACGTTCTTAAGGCAGAGGAAGGCGGACGTCACACTCCTTTCTTCAACCACTATCGTCCTCAGTTCTTCATCAGAACTACCGACGTTACCGGTTCTATCGAACTTCCCGCTGGCACCGAAATGGTTATGCCCGGCGACCACGTAACCATCACCGTAGAGCTTATCAAGCCCGTTGCGGTTGAAGAGAAGTTGAAGTTCGCTATCCGTGAAGGCGGCAGAACGGTTGGTTCGGGCGTCGTTTCCAAGATTCTCAAGTAATCAACTAAACAAACAAATAACAAAAGACGGCAGGTTTACTTGCCGTCTTTTTTGTCGTTTTTTGCCGAACGATATTGAATTTTCAAAATTATATATTATAATAAGTAGGAAGAGATTTTTTGCGTTTTAAATCGGGAGCGGTTGAAATGAAAAAAGGTTTAACTAAAATTATTTCTGCGGTTGCTTTTTTTGCGGCGGCTTTGCCGTGCGCGGCGTCGCCCGTGCTGGCAAATTCGGGACCGAACAGCGAATACGGAATTACCGCGCAGGGCGTATTTGTCCGCAACGAGCAGAGCGTGCTTGCCGTAGAAAGCGAAAAGCTGACTTTCGATATTGTCGATATGCCCACGCTCAGTACGCTGGGGGACTATAAGTCCACCGTAACGACGGAATACAATTTTGTCAACACTTCGGCAAACACCGTGCATACTTCTATGGCGTTCCCCTTAAAGACAAGTAAAAATTACAGGTACGGGGAGCAGGTGTTCACGCCCGAAATAAGCGTGAACGGCGTGCCTGTCGAGTGCGCGGCAAGGTATACTTATAGTACCTACACGGGTTTTGACGAAAGCGTTAAACAGATAAGCGACGCGTGGTATTCGGACGATTTCTACAGGGCGGATTTGCCCGTCACCAAATATGCGGTTTCGGTGGAACGCCCCGCGGACTATGAAAGCGTGCGTATATCCGCAAAAGTCAGGTGCGACGAAAGCAAGGCGCGCTATATCGGTTTGGGTTCCAGCCTTACGTACTATTTCGATTATTACAGAGAAGACGACCCGTTTAACGACGTCGATATGCAGGATTTATACAATTATAGCTTTTACGTTCTGGGCGATGTCTCCGCGTTAAGCTGCGAATGGAAAACCGAGGCGGCAAATTACAGGAACAATTTTTTGACCTCCTACAAGAGGGTGGATATTCCCTGTTCCGTAACGGTGGACGGCGAAACGACTTTAAAGGAGCTTATACTTTCCAACCGCCCCGAAGACAGCGTGATAAGCGAGCTGGACTATTATAACGCGGTTGCAAGCAATCTGTACGACGACGATTATGCGGGTTACCCTTCGCGCCTCAATTTTTACGAGGATGACGCGCTGCTATGGTATACCTACGACGTGGAGGTGGAGCCTAACGGCAGGTTTACCAACAAAGTCACCGCGCCCATCTTCCCGACGATTGACTTCGATTACGACGCGGACGTCTGCGAATACGAATACTATCTGTCGCCTGCCGCAAAGTGGGCAAGCTTCGGCACGCTGGAAGTGCGCGTAAATTCCAAATACTATATGTACGAGCCGCCCGCAGGGTTCGAAAAGTGCGAAGGCGGATACAAGGCGGAGTTTACCTCGCTGCCCCACGGCGAGCTTTCTTTTAGAATGAGTTCGTCCAAACACCCCAGGCTCAGGTATTCCGCGCTCATCTCGAAAATACTCGGCACGATAGGTCTGGTCTTTCTGTGCATAGTCTGTTTCGTAGTGCCGCTTGCGGTGTTTATGCCCAATATCGTCGCGGCGGTCAAAAAGCGGCGCGCGGACAGGAAGCTTGACTTTTCGTCGAGAGGGGACTAAAATATCCGCATAGGGATATAAATATAGCAAAGTGTTAAAAAGGGAGTAATGATATGTATTGCAGAAAATGCGGAAAGGAAATAGACGACGAAGCCGTTGTCTGCCCTCACTGCGGAGTGCTTACGGTAAGGAACGGGTCGCCGCGCTTTTACGGTCAGCCCGTGCAATCGGTACAGTATAATAACGCGCCCGTGCAACAGCCCGCGCAGCAGCCTGTGCAGACCATCGTGCCGTATGACGACGGGCTTAAAAGCGTAAACGGACTGGGCATTGCGGGCTTCGTGGTGGGCTTGGTTTCGCTTGCGCTGGGTATCTTCTTTTGTATCCCCGCGGTGGTCGGGCTTATCATCAGTATATTCGCTGTTATAAACAGGAAAAAGTACAGGGCGTGCAACGGACTTGCAACGGCGGGCGTGGTAATAAGCGCTGTCGCGCTTGCAGGCTGGTTCAGCTTCTTTGCCAGGTTATTTATCTGTCTGATTCTCTTTTACTGATTGTATTTTGTAAATATTGCGGCGCGGACGATTTTCGTCCGCGCCGCTTATTTTGTTATAGGTTTATTTTCCGTTATAAAATTTGCAGTATTCTTTAAGGGTGCATTCCGCGCAGGCGGGGCGTTGCGAGTGGCATACGCGCCGTCCGTGGTAGATAAGCCAGTGGTGCGCCTTGGACCAGTCGGACTTGGGGATAGCCTTTTTCAATCCCTCTTCAACCTTTAAAGGGTTGTCGGCGCAGGCAAGTCCCAGACGGTTGGAAACGCGGAAGACGTGGGTGTCCACGGCAATGGCGTCCTCGCCGAAGGCGACCGACCAGACGACGTTGGCGGTTTTCTGCCCTACGCCGGCAAGGCTTTTAAGCTCCTCGAATCCGTGCGGAACCTCGCCGCCGAATTTTTGCATAATGTCCGCCGAAGCGGAAAGTATATGCGCCGCCTTGTTGCGGTAAAAGCCGCAGGAAAAGATATACTTTTCAAGCTCCTCCTGCGAAAGGGTAAGCATTGCGGCGGGGGTATTGTGCTCCTT
The DNA here is from genome assembly GCA_029066845.1 of Clostridia bacterium. Lineage (GTDB taxonomy): Bacteria > Bacillota > Clostridia > Christensenellales > Borkfalkiaceae > Coproplasma. Next base: position 82,346 of record JAIEFR010000002.1, read on the forward strand.
GAAAAGCTCCGCCGTCACCTTGTTCACGCGTTCGTCCGTGCACTGCGCCGAAAGTATAACGGCAACAAGCAGCTCGTAAGGGCTGTTGTATTTAAGCGCGGGGCGTGCGTCGGGGTAAAGGCGTGCAAGCTCTTTCAGAATTTCATCGTTTGTCTGCATAGCCCTATTCTAACACGAAACGCGCCGTTATTTCAAGCGGTTAAAAGCCCCTTATAAACATTTTTCCGCCTCTGTAATCTATGCGCATATAGCCGTAGAACGAGGAATAGTTGACGCGTGAGATGACGTTTTTCGCCCTGCTTGCCGCGTTCTGCGGAAATTTAAGCGACAGCCCGCAGCCCACGTTCGCCTCCTTGGGGGTGTTGATAAGCTGCGCGGGAATATTTAAAGCCCTCATCTTCGTAATGCAGTCAATCGCCTGAGAGCGGGAGCGAAAAACCGCCAGAATTTCAGTCATAATTTCATCCTTCGTTTCATAAATTATCCTACTATTATATTACGCCGCAAGCGGCGATTGTGATAAACGCAGGAACGCCGAAATGCGACGGAAATGTGTTTCCGCCGCCACAGGGTAAGGGGGAGTTATGATATATTTCGATAATGCGGCAACGGGCGGCTTCAAGCCCGACGGCGTGCTCGGCGCAACCGCCGCTGCGCTTAAAACCTGCGCCAATCCGGGCAGAAGCGGACACAAGCTTTCACTTGCCTGCGCGGAGAGAGTGTACGAGGTGCGCAGCGCGCTCGCTTCGTTTTTCAACGCGCCCTCGCCCGACAGGGTGGTGTTCACCAAAAACTGTACCGAGGCGCTCAACATCGCCATATTCGGCACGTTGAAGGAGGGCGACAAGGTCGTATCGACAGTTGCCGAACACAATTCGGTGCTGCGCCCTCTGCATTACTTGCAGGGCAGGGGCGTAAAGGTGGAGCTTGCTCCGCTCACCGCCCACGGCGATATCGATATAACCGCGCTGATAGAGGCGGCTAACGAAGGGGCGAAGGCGGTGATAATCACCCTCGCTTCCAACGTTACGGGTACCGCGCCCGACGTCACCAGAATACGCGCGGAAATTCCGCCCGAAACACTGCTTATATGCGACGGAGCGCAGGCGTGCGGTCACCAGAACGTGGATATTTCCGCACTGGGTATAGACGCGCTTGCGGTGGCGGGGCACAAGGGTATGCTGGGCATACAGGGCAGCGGCGCGCTCGTCTTTTCCGAACGCTTCAACCCCTCGCCCGTAACCTTCGGCGGCACGGGCAGCGAGAGCATAAACCTGAATATGCCCGACTTTTATCCCGACAGACTGGAAAGCGGAACGCTGTCATATCCCGCGATAGTATCGCTGGGCGAGGGCGTTCTGTATCTCAAATCGCATATGTACGAAAACCGTGACAGAACGCTCTATCTCACCGACCTTATGCTCAACGGGCTTAGCGGAATAGACGGCATCAAACTCTATTCCAAGCCCAACCACTTCGGCATAGTCGCGCTCGCGTTCGAAAAAATGCAGTCCGAAATGGCGGCGTACAGATTGTCGGAGGAGTTCTCGATTTGCGTGCGCGGCGGTCTGCACTGCGCGCCGCTTATGCACCGTGCGCTCAACTCCGACGGGCTGGTGCGCGCTTCGCTGTCTGCGTTCAATAACGAAAGAGAGGTCGATTATTTCCTGCGCGCGGCGGAAAAACTCGCTCAGGGATAAATATATATTAAGGTCGTCGCTTTATAATGCGGCGGCTTTTTCATATCCGTCAGATTGATTTCAGCTTTGAAATTATGCCTTTCAGCTTCTGCCGCTTAAAGCCGTCCAGAAGGGGCGCAAGCGTGTTGTAAAAATTGTCCAGGTCGGCGTTGGTCAGCGTGCCGTCGCGTTTGCCCTGCTCAGCCTGCGCAATAATGGTCTGCAATACCTGGGCTTCGCTCTTCCCCTCGAACGCCTTAGCAAGCATCGCCGCCATATTCACCGTCTGGTTGACGTTGCTGCCGCCCGAAGAGGCTGCCTTATCGGCGCCTCCCGACTTCGCGCCGGGTGCACCGGCGCCGTTTTGCGAATAACTTTTAAAGTCCTTCATTCAGCCCTCCGCATATAATGGAATAAGCCGCCTAGCAACGGCTTTTATACAGTTTATGACGGAGGGTCAAATTATGCAACTACTCGTTCTGGTCCTTATGCTTATGCTTTCGGGCAACAACACGAACATAAAGGAGCTTCAACCCATTCTGGAAACTATCGGCGGACAGGAGGCTGCGGGCGCGCTTAAACAGGCGGAGGAGCTTTCTGGCGTAATATCTGCGGTGCAGTCGCTTTCGGCTATGGCTCAGCCCGCAAACGGTCACGGCAAGGCGGACGGCGCGGATAGAGGCGCGTGCGTGGAGGAGTGGACCAAGGGCGGTTATCCGCTCGCGCCCATTGCCAACATCGCCGACGAGCGCATTACCTATTGCCTGTCGCGCTACATAGCCCTCGGCGAATAATTGCAAAAGCGTATTGCAAACGCCGCCCGCTTGTGATACAATAAACGTATGAAAATAGGTATATCAACGGCGGCGCTCTTCCCCGAAAAGCACACGGAGGAAGCGGCAAGGATAATTAAATCGCTGGGCGCGGAAATCGCTGAGGTATTCTTTTCCACCTTTTACGAATACCGCCCCGAATTTTCCAAGGCGCTTGCGCCCGAGCTCAGCGGACTGGAAATAAATTCGGTGCACACTATGCCGCTCAATTTCGAGTGCAACTTTTTCAATACCACGCGCAGGGTGCGCGGCGACGGCTTTTACTGGCTGGACCAGGTTGCGCGTTCGGCGCAGCTTCTCGGTTGCCGCAACTACACCTTTCACGGCTTCGTCAGGGCGGGCGACGGCAGGGACGATATGCGCTTTATCGGCGAGAGGTTTGCCGAAGCTCACGGCTTTGCGCGCGGCTACGGGCTGAATATGTGCATAGAGAACACCGCGCACTATGCCTACAACCGTCCCGGGTTTTTCCGCGAGTTGAAAAATTACTGCCCCGACCTTTCGGGCGTGTTTGACTTGAAGCAGGCGCGCAGAAGCGGCTATCCCTGGCAGGCGTATATCGCGGATATGGAGGGGGCTGTCGCCTACGCGCACCTTTCCGATATGGATGAGAACGGCAAGATGTGTCTTCCCGGCAAGGGTATTTACGACTTTTCGGAAATATTAAAGCGGTTAAAGGGTGCGGGCTTTGACGGCGCGTTGATTCTGGAAGCCTACCGCGGCGACTACGGCGCGTTCGAAGAGCTGAAAGAAAGCGTGGACTATTTGCGTGAACTTGCTGACAAAATTAAATAAATTTGTGAAATTATACCGTTTTGCGGTAATAATTATCACTTGTCAAAAAAGGTTGAAAAAATAAAAATAATTTTAAAAAATGCTTGACTTATAGTTTGCGTTTTGTTATCATATAAAAGCTGTCGGCTACGACAGCACGGTTTTTCTTACGGAAAACCACCCTCAACTTTAGTTGGGAAATGAAGATTGACAACTGCATAGAGAAGAAAAATAAAACAAGTACAAAAGGCAATTTTATTTAAGATTGATTTAGGTTAATACGAAGTAGAAGTTACCAATTTTAAGGAAGCTTCCGAACTGTAGAAAAGTTAAATTAG
>JAIEFR010000020.1 GCA_029066845.1 Clostridia bacterium
CCCGCTGTTGCGCACGAGTCATTTTGGGTTTTGCCATATATGTTTTCCTTTTCCCTTAACGCCATTGGGCGCGACGTAAATTGATTGTTTGAGATACCATTTTGTCACCCGGCACAATAACGCAGCTTACATACTCAGATCCTTAACCCGGATACTTGCGACCGGAGATTAGCCATGTACATTGACAGCGCCTATTGACCCGGGACATTAACGACGTGCGTTGACTTCGATTCTTAACCCCAGCTCAACGCCATTGCTTCGGCGACTTCTTTAAACGTTTTACTGCGATTCCGCTGTCTATACTTCCCGAAAGAATTTTTGAACTGCGGATATGTATTAAACGTGTACTGCGGCTCAACAACATTAGTAGGGCATAGATACGGCAAGCCTTTAAGCCACAAGTGCGTTTCCTTGCTTACCGGAACGCCGAAGTAATACGGCTGCACAACTTGACTGCATGGCGGAAGCCCGAATGCCTTTATAGGGACAGGGTTCTCTATGCAAATCATAGGGCAATCGGCATTGTAAATGCTCATGAAAAACTCCGCAGCTCGTTGACCCAGGACAAAACGCTCTTCATTCCGTTGACCGTTTTTGTATAGATTTGTACTGCCGGCGCGGGATAGGTAAGTGCACGGCGGGAAAGCGATAATCATGTCCCATTTATCGATATAATGAGTTTGTCCGTCACAGGTTCTGAATGTGCAATCGCCATTAAGTAGCGGCGTTACGTCTGACCATATATGCCACTCGGGATGACCGCCCGAGCACATGATAATATCACAACTATATGCTTCGTGTCCTTTAGCACGGAACGCTGTACAAACCCGCTGACTTTCTTCACATGCTACAAGGATTTTCATGCCTTACCCCGAACAGTACCGAAGATACTGAAAAGTTCGTTCAGATCCGAAAATTTTTCGGAACAGCACAGACCGGAAAGCTTATTACGCTTTGGCGGATAGAACTCAACAAAAGCCGTGCCGTCCGGTTCTTCGATAATAGACACGATTCTGTCAACCGCAATTAAGCGGCTAAGATTTGTGTACTTGTTTGTTACTTTAAGAAAATCTGCCATAATGTTTACTCCTTTAATGTTGTCGGCAAGGTTTCGCCGTATAGATCTATTTTTTCGGACTTGCACACAATCTCGATATACACCCGATACTGATTTGTGCTGCCGCGATTGGGATATAATCCGGACACGCTGCCGGATATAACGTTTTCGCCTTTGCTAAGCTGTGTATAAAAGCATTGTGCCTGCTCGCACTCTTCGCGCGTTCCCATAACTCTTATCTTCATACCGCACCATCCTCAGTCGTGCCGATGAGCAAGGACTTCACATATTCGTAGCTCTCCTCACAGTCCACTTCATCAGCGGAAAAGCACAACCTAATAAAAGCTTTACCGTCAGAAGAGGCGAATACAGAAATAATCTTGTCAACGGAAATTAATAACCGAATGTTCTTATACCGTTTAGTTACTTCAATGAATCTTGACATGTCATCACCCCACGCGAGTTATGTTGCCGTAATGGGAATGTAAAACGACAAAGCCGGATTCACTGCAACGGTCGTCCTTTACATTCCAAACGTAGGCATAAACCATATCCGCAGAAACAAGATATTCCGAACGTGAACGGAATCTACATTTGCGTAACATGCCGTTCCAATCTTCCGGATAGGGGCTGATACAGAGGAAAGAATACGTTTCGCCGATTATTTCCAAAGAATCGTGCGTTACCGCATAAATAAGGATGTTCCTGTCGCGCTCGATTTGCTTCATCCGTGCGTACAGCTCCGAACCGGGCTGAATCAATGTGACGTCGCCGTTGTCGAACAAATACACATTGTTGTTGCTCTCGTAATCCAAGACATACGGCTTTGAAACGCCGAGCTCGTCAAGGATATACAAAGCTACATCCTTTTGAGTGACATTAGCGAATCTACCGTCCTCGGTTATAGTAAGACAATAGTCCCTTGTTTTCGCCATAGTGTTTACTCTCCTTTACGACAGTTGGTCGTAAATAGATTATATATCGACAATATGTCGTTTGTCAAGACTATTACGACAATTTGTAGTAAAATCATTACATGTCAATTGGTGAAAGAATAAAAGAGCAGAGAGAAAATAACGGATGGTCACAAGCAGAGCTTGCTGAAAAGCTTGGAATTACGCAAGACAGTATTTCGCTATGGGAAAAAAATCGACGTATACCCAATACGCCGTACATCATTTCACTTGCTAAATTATTTAAAATATCCACAGATTACTTACTTGGATATGAAAACGAGTTTGGAGTAAAGGATAATACTACACCAACATCGCTATATTATTCACAAGATGAACAACAACTAATTGCAACATATCGAACATTATCTCTCGGAAAGAAAAAAGCGCTGTTCGATATGTTAGATATAAAATCCCCCCAAAGAAAAGCAAAAAACACTGAGGAAAACTAATAATGTTGAAGATTATAATGATTGCATCAATACCAATTATTATTGTTATTACGACCTGTATTATAATTGTAAAAAAAGCAGAACCAGATAAAGCAACAACAAGAACTGGAAATAACCACACAACAAAAACACAAAACGAGCCTAATAAAAGAAGCGGAAAAGGCTGTCTAATAACGATTGGTATTATAATATTGGGTATAGTTATAGCAATAGCATTAACGTATTTTTTAAAACAAAATGATA
>JAIEFR010000021.1 GCA_029066845.1 Clostridia bacterium
TTTGAAATAGTGTGATATAATTCCAACACTCAAAGTATTTGTTACGTAAGGAGAAATATTATGAAGATGTTTAAAATGACGACTGGGGGGGGGGCAAACACTTTTAAGAAATAAGCAAGCTTTAAAGAAAGCGTTGCTTTATATACTCACGCCCATATTCTGTGTCGCACTATTGTGTGGCGCAGTTTTTTCATTTTTAAATTTCAATAAAAAGGTATCCGCAAGCGCGGAAACAAATACGCCGACGGTTGAATTCGGCGCGGCAAGATACGTGGTAGAAGGCGGACCAAACTCGGCATTGGCTGATAGAAATTTTTCGGCATTAAGCACAACTTCACTTGCCGGTTTTTCTAATTATCAGGCAACTTCCGGCTCAACCGGTAGCGTAAGCGTGACAATCACGTCACTTTACGGATCTGACGGAATTGTTCACAGATTTATCGTAGTTCCCGTAATAATAAAAGTTCAGGTTCCCGCTTACACTGCGTATGACGTCAGCTATACGAAAACTTTAAGTATGTCTGCCGGAGCACACGGCAAGTGTACAATGTTTTATAATAATTGGCAGGATGCGTCAAGCGGGACTTACGACGTAAGCTTACCGTTAAATATTCTTTCTTATCAGAATAGTGCCAGCGGCACCGATTGGAGCGGTAGGAGTGAAAGTGCCGAGTTCAGCAACGCAAACGGGGACGGAGTTTTATTCTATAATGATACCGGCGCCCAAAAGGCATTGTCGTTATATTCTTTTTACCTTGCAAAAATAGGTGACGGTTGTACAGGCGGCTGTACTTGTACTTTTAGCTTTTCAATCAGCCCCAGCGTAAATAAAGTGGTTGCAATCGGCACGACTAAAACTACGGACACGAATCCGGAAACGTATGACAAAACGGAGAAAACGTTTAACTTCACATATGACGAGCCCACCTATACGGCTTACGGTAATACGATAAACTATACAACCGCTTATAAAAATATAGAAACAACGGTTGAGGCGTTGGACTATGACGACAAGGCAATAGAAGAAACTACGTATAGTTTAAGTACAGAAGATGGAACGCTTACCGCAACCGAAGCGGGCAAATACAAAGTAAAGTTTAATTTAAAGGCGGAAGCGAAAGCGTCCGGCATAGAATGGACTACCGGCGACACGGATGAAAAAATAATAACATTCGAAATCAAACGCAAGGCAATTTCTGTTCCCACAATATTAAATTCAACCCAGACTTATAAAGCCGACGAGTACGAATTTTATCCCGACGAAAAATTCGATGCGGATATTATGACCGTAAACGAAACCACGTCTACTTCCAACGTGACGGGTGCAAGTATTACCTGGGACGAAACGAACAAGTCAATAAAGGCGACCGAAGCGGCGACCTATACCGTAAAATTCAAGCTGACCGATAAGAATTACATATGGAAGGTGGGAACGGTAGAAACTACCAACGAACAAAACGGCACGATAAAAATAACGCCCAAGAAACTTAAAGTGCCCACGATAAGCGGCGACAAGGTTTATAACGGTTCGGCGCAGACCTTCCAGCTTTTCGATTTCGACAGCGGAAAGGATATTAAAGTAACCAAAGCGGAGGGAGCTAACGGTAAAACTATTACGGGCGTCGGCGGCGCTACCTGGACGGACAAGACCGAAAAGTTCGAAGCGAAGGACGCGGACACTTATACGATCACCCTTCAGCCGCGCAGTACGACCAACTACGCTTGGGACGATACTACGGGCGGCACTGGCGTGCGTACCTGTGAATTCGATATAACAAAAAAGGAAGTAAGCTTTACGTTCACCTGTTCGGAAACGAATAGCTCGTGGGAGTACGGTACGAGCGGCGTAACCGTTACGGCAACCGAGAACAGCCTTTCGACGGATAGTCTTTCCTTGGTGTTCTTTTATGATAATAAGTCAAATCTTTTGACGGGAACGCCCGACCTCGTTAACGGCAAGGTTACTGAAATAGAAATACCAGACAGCATAGCCAACGGCAAGCATACGCTGTATGCGGAGCTGAACGGCAGCACGGGCGCAAACGGCAACTATAAGCTTGCCGAAAACAAGAATTCGTTCAAGTTTAACGTTACTTCCGGTTCGATAGATTTAAGCAAAATCGAGTGGAATTACACGGTTGACGGCGCAACTGGCGGAAAGATAGAGGACGGCGACGAACTGCCTTTCAAGCTAAAGACGGGCAGCACTACGGTGGGCGTTCAGTACGAATTGAGCGCAATTATCCCCGACGATATGGACTTTATCGTCATAGATACTTCCAAGTATACCAACGGATACAACGGGGATATTTTCAAGAATACGGTTACGGCGGACGGCAGTACATATACCTTGACGGTTGCGCTTAAATCGACGGACAACACCAAGGAATTCACCGACGACAACGGCGACAAGTCGTCTACCTGTGATTTGACTATCACGTGGAAGATTGTCAAGGGCACGTTCGATTTATCGGGCGTAAAGTGGGAATATTATTATACCGATTCCAACGGCACGAAGCAGACCAAGGATTATACGGGCGCAATCGAATACGACGATATAAATTACGCCGTAAAGATAAAGGCAAGCACGTTGCCCGCGGGACTTACGCTTGTAGCCGACTATCAGTTCAGTGACAGGCAAAGGAACGTTGACAGCTATTCGGTGACGGCAAGTAAGTCGAACTTCAGCTGGAACCAAAACTTCAACGAACCCGATATGTCGGCTTCAACGTTGACTTTGTCGTGGCAGATTAAGCAGAAAAACCTGTACACCAATTTCAAGTATGAAAGGGTGCAGGCAGCAAAGAGCGACGGCACGGTTGTAAGCTTCTACAACAAGGTGCTGGACATTGCCGAAAAGTATAAGAATTTCGTCAAGTACGAGTATACGGACTCTGACGGAACGGTCGTTTCCTTGCAGGAGATAATCGACGCGTTGGATATGACCTCGCCCAAAAAATATACGGTGCGCGCATACATAGACCCCGCGGCGACGGCAGCGGCAAACTTCGAAGTTGTCGATAACGGTTCAGATCCAACGGATACTATCACGACGGGCAGCAACAACGACCCCGTGTATGCGGTTATAGACGGCGTTATGATAGACGGAATAAAAGCTTCGGACTACAAGGTGGTTTACGACGGTCAGCAACACTTTGACAAGCTTGAAATAGTCAGCGGTAACGGAGTGAAAATTTCCGACTTTACCGTGACCTATTACAAGGGTGCAACCCTTACTGCGGAAAAGTTTACGGAAGGCGAATACCCCGTTAACGCAGGCGAATATATGATGGAAGTCAAGCTGGGCAGCAGTGCGCAGGACGACTATATTCTACTTCTGGACGTAATAAGAATTACGATAGAGAAGAAGGAAATCGCGCTTCCTACCGTGGGCGGAATTTTGTTCAGCGGCGAATATGTAAATCTTGCGGACTACTTGGGCGGCAGTTATGCCGAATATAAGGATATTATCAATTTAAGCGGTGACTACCTCGATATAAGGAACGTCAGCCAGAACGGATATAAGGCGCGTTTGACGTTGACAAACTCCAACTATAAGTGGGCAACTCAGACAACGGCGGAAACTGCAAGCAAAAAGCTGTTTGCGGTTAAGCTGTACGACAACGCGCCGGAAGTGCTGGACGATGCAACCGCAGAATTGAAGTGGAATATCGCGCCTCTGGTTGTGGACGTGAGCGAGATGTGGAACAAGAGCGGCAAGGAGGGCGCAACGCTCAATTTGCCCGAGAATATCACCAAGCTTATAAATGCAGAAACGCTGAGCGTACTGTACAAGTACTACGACGACGCGGACCAGTACATAGAAACTCCCGAGTTGAAGGGCGGCAAGTCGTTCAGGGTAGAAGCCGTGTTCGGCGGAATAGACGCGGAGAGCGGCAACGTGCTGTTCAAGACTGCGGACGGCAATTTCGGAACGGTCAGCGACAAGATAAGCTATACCGTGCCTCAAAGCGCCGCAGCGGCGTTCCTGGGAAGCACTCTAAGCTTCTTAAAGGCAAACTGGCTGTGGCTGGTTATTGCCGCAGTTGCGTTAATACTTCTCATACTTATAATTGCGCTTGCGGCGCGTTCGGCAAAGAAAAAGCGTATCCGTGAAGAACAGCGCAGGCTGGAAGAAAAGGAAGAGAAAAAGCGCGAGCAGGAAGAACGCGAGCGCAAGGAAGAGGAGCGCAGGCAGCGTGAAGACGAACGCCGCCGCGAGGAGCGCGAAGAGCGTATGGCGGCGCGTATGGCTCAGCCCCAGATGATGCCGCAAATGCCCCAGATGATGGGCGGGCAGATGCCTCAGTCTATGCCCCAGCAGGCACAGTCTATGTCGGCGGGCGGCGCAAGCTCTAACGAGATAGCCGAGCTCAAAGCCGAAATGGCGGCTATGAAAGCAACGCAGGATATGGCAAAGGAAATTGCCGAGCTGAGAATGGAGGTTATGCGCGCGGAGCAGAATGCGGTTATGCGCAGCGACGTAAACGCATTGCGCTTCGGCGGCGAACAGGCGGTCGGCGGCGTTACCTTGCAGGCGTTGACCGAAATTATAAGGACGGAGGTCAAGAACGCTTTGGCTAACGAAAAGGCTGCGGCTCAGAGCGCACCCGTTGCGCCCGAAAGCAGTGCGGCAACGCAGGTACCTCCCGATGCGGTAATGACTACTGTGACGACTACCAAGATAGACACGACCAAAAAGCCCGCGCAACCCGCGCAGGCGGCGCCTTCGGGCAGGACGGTTGTGCGTAACTTCGTTGCGCCTATGCCCGTAGACGACGGCAGGGTATTCGACGTGGGCGGCTTCTATACCCCCGCGGACCCGATAACCGATATGGGCTTCACGGACGACGAGAATAAGGACTAAGAGGCGTGTCGCCTGTGCCGAAAACAAACTTAATCACAACAAAACCAAAAGCCGCGCGGCAATTACGCCGCGCGGCTTTTATTCATCTTACCAATATCAATTTCTTTCGGGCGCGCGTGAGCGCGGTGTACAGCCAGCGGTTTTTGTCCTCCTTAAAGGCGTAGCTCTCGTCAAAGATAATGACGTTGTCAAACTCCGAGCCCTGCGCCTTGTGGCAGGAAATGCAGTAGCCGTATTCGAAGCGGTTGAGTGTGAAAACGCCCGTCGCCTCGCCGTTCTCGTCAAACTTGGCGAACGTGTCGCCGTGCTTATAGCGGTACTCGCCGTTTTCGAAAATGCCGTAATCGAAGGGCAGGGCGTCGGGGCAAGGCTCTTCCAAAAACTCGGGCTTGAACTGCATAAAGCCCATCATACTAGCCTTGTCGTAAAAGGGGTCGATTGCCGTGCCGATTATGCCGTTCACAAGGTTGAAGCGCGCCTCGCCGTCGATAAACTGCTCCCAATTGTTCTGTGTACATATGAGCTTGTCACCATTTTGCGGTAAGCCCTCCAAACCCTTAGCCGCGCGCATAATGTCGTTGATTTTGGTGCGCGTACGGTTGAGTCCGCAAATGACCTGGTCGCTTCGCATAAGCAGTTTTTCGCGCCTTGCGCCTTCGAACTTCCTGCCGTATAAAACGAACGCCTTGTCGCCGAAATTGCCGAAGGGGATGGGTTTGCCCTCGCGCGCGAGCTGCGCAAGCATAATTATGGGGTTGTCAAGCTGTTGCCGCACGATGGCGGTAAGGGTGTAGTCGGGGTTTTTAAGGTAGGTGTTAAAGCCCTCCACGGGCGGAAGCTGCGCGTTGTCGCCGCACAAAAGCACCTTTACGCCGAAGTTTAAAAGGTCGGATAAAACGTCGTCCGACACCATAGAAGCTTCGTCCAGAACGATAAGCTTAATAGCCTTGTCAATGTTCTCGCGGCGGCGGAAGGTCAGCCTTTCAACCTTGATCTTCTTGCCGTTGATTTCCACTTCCTGCTCGATAGTCTGCGACTGGTAGATAAGCCTGTGCACGGTGCACGCCGCAACGCCGTTTTTTATGAGAACGGTTGCCGCCTTGCCCGTGGGCGTAACGAAAGCCGCGCTCACCTCGTCGTCGAGGTTAAGCGTGTTTTTAACGACGTGCTTCAAAAGGGCAGTCTTGCCCGTGCCCGCGTATCCCGCAAGCACGAAAACCTGCTTTGTGCCCTTAAAAAACCATTCGCTTATTTTTTTGTCAGCCGCGGCTTGGTCGGCGTTAAGCACTATCATAGGACTATTGTAACGCCAAAACGATTGTTTTCGCAAGCGTTTTAAGGCTTTGACCCACAATATCTTGTGGTTGGTGTAATTTTTAGCACTATTTTAAAAAATTTTGTCGAAAGGTATTGAATTTTTCATTTATCTATGATATAATTCGTACACTAAAATAGTTTTTTGTTGTGAGGAAATCTTTATGAAGATGTTAAAATTCACTACTGGGGGGGGCAAGCACTTTTAAGAAGTAAGCAAAGTGCCGTAAAGCGCGCGTTGCTTTATATACTCACGCCCATATTCTGTGTCGCACTATGTGTCGGCGCAGTTTTTTTGTGCCAAAACAGTAAAAAGGTAACGGCTAACGCGGCGTCGGCGGTTTTGAACGATTCAACCGTAAAACCCGTGTTAACGTTCGGGGATATAAAATATAATCAAACGTCAACCATTGTAGCCTGGGGTGCTAAGGATAGCGATTCAAAAAGTTTTACTTATACCAATCATATGTCCGCTACGAATCCGGACAGTACAGCTATCCACTGTACTGCAACAACCAGCGGCGGAAATTCCGGCACAGTTACTACGTCTTTCAATATGACTTCTTCATCGAGAAGCAAAATCATAGCCGTTCCCATCTATCTGACTTTTGATTTGCCTGCAAATACCGTATATTATATAAAGTGGAATTGGTCGTTTTCCAGCATTGTAACCAACCAAGAGCACGCAATGCATCAATTTCAAGATTCATTCGATAACTTTGACTTATTGTTATATGGAGAATATTACGGTAACTGGTCAGCTTATGCAGCAGGTCCAAACGGCGATACAATAGTTTATAACAACACTGATACGGATATAACGAATTATAGACTGTATTCGATGTACTATGCTTATGCTAATAATGCGACTAGCGGAACGCGTAGCTTTACGTTCAATATTTCGGTTGATCTTTTACAGGGACCGGAAATCGAAGCGCCGTCCACGGTCGGCAGTGTTGAAAAAATTTATACGGGAGATCCTTTACAGTTTGACTTTAAATATGCGGGCACGCCTCAGGTTGAGGAAGCTTATAGTTTTGATAGGGGTATTAAGGATACAGTAACTTACGACAAGGCTTACGAGTGCGTTGAAGCCTCGGTTACGGGTATCGATTTCGACGGCAACCCCATAACGATAGACGACAGCACGGTGGAGCTGAACGGCACGGAAAACGGAAAAGGAACATTTAAACCTACCCAAGCTGGTAATTATAAGGTTAAACTTAAAGTTAAAGATTCGTTTGTGGCAAGCGGCGTAAAGTTCCAGGGCGGCATAACCGAAAAGGAGTTAGATTTCACCGTAAAGAGAAAGACGGTGGACGCGCCTTCGATTACCGACTCGACGAAAACCTATAAAGCGGCGGAGTACGAGTTCGCTCCCGACGCAAAATTCGACGCGGATATTATGACCGTAAACGAGTCGGCTTCTTCTTCCGACGTGACGGGCGTAAATATCACCTGGGACGATACTAGCAAGATAATTAAGGCGACGGACGCTGCGACCTATACGGTCAAATTCAAGCTGACCGATAAAAACTACGTCTGGAAGGTTGGAACTACGGAAGTTGCTACCGACCAGAGCGCCACTATTAAGATTACGCCCAAGGTGCTTGACGTGCCGCAGGCAGTCACCACAGATTATAACGGCGGCGACCAGTCTTTAAAAACGCTTACTACAAAGCCTGGCTGGTACGATCAGTCGGTGTACACCGACCCCACGATTTTAACGGTTGCTCCCGCAACGGTAAAGGCTGCAAACGAAAGCGGTCACACGGTTACCGTAACGCTGGTATCCAAAAACTACGCGTGGGCGAATAAGTCAAGCAATTCTTCCGCGGCAAGAACTTTTGCCTTTAAGGTAAACAAAAAGGAGCTGGACGTTGAGTTCGAGGATAAGGACGGTCTGCAAGTTGCAAAATTTGCGGACGAAAGCCAGATTTTTATAACCGACAAGGACGGTACGGGCGCGCCGACGTTTACGCTTAAAACCAAATATTACGAGGAAGGAAACAGCCCCAACAGCGCGGTAGACGCGCCTACAGGACTTGGCGACTGGGTTGCAATGGCTGTGCTTGAAGGCACGGGTGCGGAAAACTATAAGGTTGACGCGGAACAGTCCTTCAACGCGGCTAAAAAGAAGGTTGCATACCCCGTGCTTAACAGTGACAAAACGCTTGGTTACAACGGCAGTATGCAGGAATTCACCTTTACGGGCTTTGACAGTGCAACTATGAACACGCCCGTAAAACCCAACGGCGCGGACAGCTTTGACGGCACTACTTTAAAGGCGACCAACGCAGGCAAGTACACGCCCGTGTTTACGCTTAAAGACCCTACGCTTTACGAGTGGAGCGGCACTGCGCCCGAAGCGGTTGAAATTACGGCCAAGTCGGTAACCATAATAGCCGACATCAACAACAAGACGACGTGGGAAAAGGGTGAAGCTGTCAGCCTGACCTTTACCGCATACGCGCTTTCCGGCGAAAGCTTGCAGCTTGCGGCAACCTCTCAAAAGGAAGGTTTTGCCGCTACTGATATTGCCGTAACCAACAACGGCGACGGAACGCATACGGTTACTATTCCCGCAACGGCTACAAGGGGCAGTTATACGCTTACCGTAAAGGTGGCGGACAGCTCTTCCAACTACGTTGCGGCAAGTGAAATTACGCACGCGTTTACCATAACGGCGGCGGGCGCGGCGTTGGAAGAAAACGAGCTCGTATGGGTGATAGGCGGAAAAAATTATACGGTTGATGACCTGAACGATGACGGCGTTCTCGAAATAGAGTACACGGGGCAGAGCATATCGCCGACGGTGCATAATGCGCCGCTTGTTGCCGCAGGGGTTAAGGTTGACGACAACGGCTACGGCGGCGACACTTCCGCAACGGACGTGGACGATTACGAAATTACCGTGCATATTGTTGCGGACGGTGACGACGTTGCCTTTGACAAGACTTTCACACTGAAATATAAAATCGTGCCCAAGAAGCTCGATTTGTCCAATGCGGTTTGGCAGTGGCAGTACGAAGACGGCGGGGAAGAGTGGAAAACTCTGTCTGACAACGCTATGCCGTCGTTCGACAATAAAGCAGTATCAGTACGCATTTCGCCCGACTATATGGCAAGCTTAGGGCTTACGACGGACGATTACAGCGTTACTTACAGCCATAACGGTAACCTGACCGAAAAGGGCGATAAAACGAGTACGGCAAAGGTCACCATAGCCAACTCCAACTACGTGGCGGAGGACGGCGGCGATTATATCGAAGTTCCCAAGAACTGGAAAATTACCGCAAAGTCGTTAGCCTATACGTGGGACGAGAAGGGACAGACCATTGCGGGACCCGACGGCAGGTCGTTTGAGATTTACGCAATAGTGTTTACGGACGGTAATACGTATACGGACTACTATGAGTATTACTTTACCGTTGACGGTGTTGAGGGCGAAATGACGCGCGACGAGCTTGAAGCTTACGTTGCCGAAAACTGGTCTGAAACCGCGCCGGTAAGCGGAAAGGTTTACGTCAGAATGAAAGCTGACGCGTCCGACGAGTTTGTTATAAATTCGGGTTACCGCAGCTTTACGACGGGCACGCCCAAGACCGCGCTTACCGTTGCGGTTACGGGCAGCGGCGCGGAGTACGGTCTGGTTGATTTTAAGTTCAGCGTTGTAAGAGGAACTTCGGACGAAAGGGCGCGTACCACGGTTGTAATTTCCGGCGGCGCGCTTACCGAGGCGAAGAGCTATGACGGCAACGCCCCCGAACTGGTTGCGTTTGTAAACGGTCTGGGCGTGGGCAAATACGTTATTACCGTCAGTCTGAAAGCGGCTAGCGAAAGCTCCTACGTGCTGACCAAGAGCGTGTTCGACTTTGAAGTTTTAATAAGAAAAGTTATCGTTCCTCAGGTCACGAAGGATATAACGTATAACGGCGCATATATAAACATTGCCGACTATCTGGACAGCAATTATGACGCGAATATTATGAGTATGCTCAGCGGCTATACCAACAAGACCGCGGGTGCATACACCGTGATTTTCAAGCTTCCCGACAGCAATTATATGTGGGTAGAGCCTACGAGTGCGGAGCCTATGAGCAAGCTGTTTGCAAAGGTGTTGTTTGTGAATGAAATCAGCATTGACAACTCCGAGCTTACCGCAACTTTGGGCTGGACTATCAACAAGATAGTGCTTTCTACGGATAGCTGGAATCTGAGCGGCAAGGAGGGCGTTAGCCTTAACGCGCTTGCCGATTATCAGAGTATGATAACGGCAAACGGACTTGAAGTTGCGATAGGTTACAGATACTACGACACCAACGGCAACCTTATAGAAGAGCCTGTTCTGAAGGGCGGCGATAAGTATATTGTCGAGGCATATCTTGCAGGTGAGGACGCGGTGAACTTCGAGTTTGCTGACGGCACGGGTGACAAGAGTGTGTCCGCACAGCAGGAATACACCGTGCCCCAGAGTGCGGCGGCTAAGTTCTTCGGTAATGCGGTCGGCTTTGCAAAAGCCAACTTATTGTGGCTGATAATTGCGGCGGCGGTGTTGTTGTTCCTCATAATACTTATCTGCATAATCGCAAGCGCGAAGAAGAAAAAGCGTAAGCGCGAGGAGCTTGCCGAACAGCGCAGGCTGGAAGAAAAGGAGGAACGCAAGCGCGAGCAGGAGGAACGCCGCTTAGAGCGCGAGGAGCGTATGGCGCGTATGTCACAAATGCAGGCGGCGCCTCAGCCCCAGTATATCCCCCAGCCTATGCCTCAGCCTCAGCCCCAGTACACACCTCAGACGCAGGCACAACCTGCGGCGTCTGGCGGCGGAACGGTAAGCGAAGCGCAATTCCTGCAGATGCAGGCTGAACTCAAAGCCGAAATTTCGGCGTTGAAGGCAGAGCAGTCGGCAAAGGAAATTGCCGCGCTGAGAGCGGAGGTCGCTATGCGCGACGACATAAGCGTGTTGCGCAGCGAGGGCAGAGGACAGATGCAGTCGGGTATGAACGTGGAAGCTATGACCGAGATTATGACTATGGCACTTAAAAACGTGCTGACGTCTGCAACGCAGCAGGTCATTGCGGGACAGCCCGCACAGCCCGCGCAACTGACGGACGGCAGTGCAAATGCTTCCGCGGCAACGCAGGTTCCCCCCGACGCGGTTATGACCACCGTGACTACCACCAAGATAGACACGACCAAGAAAGCCGCGCAACCTGCGCAGACCAACGACCGCACGGCTCCCGCAGGCAGGACGATAGTGCGTAACTTCGTTGCGCCTATGCCCGTGGACGACGGCAGAGTGTTCGACGTGGGCGGCTTCTATACGCCCGCTGACCCCGTAGCCGATATAGGCTTGACCGAGGATACGGACAAAAACGAATAATACGAATAAGCAATATAAAGCCGCGCGGCAGTCAGCCGCGCGGCTTTTAATAATAATTAAATTTTTGATATACATAAAAGAGCGGCGGTTGATTAAAACTATCGTTGATGAACGGTAAACTTTTACGCGGGCATACTGTGTTTTTCAACAATGCGCCGCGAATCATTTCAACCTCGTCCGTGGCAGGTCCCAAGGAGTGCGCGGGCATTATAGGAGAGTACGTAGAAACCGCGCTTTCCGACGATATGTACGGCGAAAGCACGTTTGAAAAGGCGGAGTGCAAAATGCTTTCCAACGTTATCGACGGCGCGATTAAGAACGGCGGCTTCAAGCGCGAGGAAATAGACGTGCTGTTTTCGGGCGACCTTCTGAATCAGATTATTTCGGCAAGCTTTGCCGCGCGCGATTTCGACATTCCCTTTCTCGGCGTGTACTCGGCTTGCTCGACTATGAGCGAGAGTATGCTTCTGGCTTCGTCGATGGTAAACGCGGGCTACTGTCACCGCGCCGTTGCGGCAACGGGCAGTCACTTTGCCTCGGCGGAAAGGCAGTACCGCTATCCTTTGGAGCAGGGTACGACCAGACCTCCCCAGGCGCAGTGGACGGTTACGGGCGCGGGTGCGTGCCTCATTTCGGACAACGGCGAGGGTGTGAAAATCGTCAACGGTACGATGGGCAAGGTGGTGGACTTCGGCGTGACCGACGTCAACAATATGGGCGCGGCAATGGCGCCCGCGTGTGCGGATACGCTTATCCGTCACTTCCGCGATACCGAAACTTCGCCCGAAGATTACGACCTGATTCTGTCGGGTGACCTCGGCGCGCTGGGCTCGCGTATTTTAAAGGATCTGACCTGGGAGAAGGGGTTCGATATTTCCGAAAAACACGTCGATTGCGGCGAGATTATTTACAAGGTTATCGAGGACGAATTTCAAGGCGGCAGCGGTGCCGGTTGCAGCGCCGTGGTGCTCAATTCCTATATCCTTACAAAGATGAAGCTGGGGCAGTACAAGCGCGTGCTTTTCGCCGCGACGGGTGCGTTGCTTTCCACCGTATCGTCGGGGCAGGGGGAATCCATTCCTTGCATATCGCACGCGGTGCAGCTGGAAGTGTAAAAGGCATATTACGGGGGCAATTTTATGGCAATGGAAGTTTTAGATATATTTTTAGCCTTTATCAAGGCGTTTGCGGTGGGCGGTGCTATATGCGTTATCGCGCAGATAGTTATAAATTTCACCGACCTTACGGCGGGTAAAATACTCGTATACTTTATGCTTGCGGGCGTCGTGCTTACGGCGATAGGAGTGTATCAGCCGCTTGTCGATTTTGCTGGCGCTGGCGCAACGGTGCCCATTTCGGGCTTCGGCTATCTTCTGGCAAACGGCGCAATCAAGGGCGCGGAAAAAGGGTTTTTCTATGCGGTAACGGGCAGCCTTGCGGCGGCCAGCGCGGGCATAACTGCCGCCGTTGTGTTTTCATTTATAATGGCTCTTATCTTTAAAGCAAAAACCAAAAAGAATTAAAACGAAATGCCGCCGCGGCAAACTGCCGCGGCGGCTTCAATTTTTATTTTATTAAAGCATCAGGCTTTCGACGTAATCGATCTGTTCCTTGGTGGGAATGTCGGCTGTAAAGGCGCACGCGCTTCCCGCGGCGGTTGCAAAGTTTAGCGATTTGAAGTAGTTGCCCGTGCGCAGATATTCGTGCACGAAGCCTGCAATCATACAGTCGCCCGCGCCCACGGAATTTACAAGTTGACCCTTGGCCGCCCTGACGTACAGCGCCTGCTGCGTTTCGGTCACCATAACCGCGCCGCTCGACCCCAGCGAAACTATGACGTTTCTTGCGCCCTGTTTTTGCAGCTTGCGCGCGTGCTCAGCAACGACCTTAGTATCGAAAGTGGTGGTGGCGGGCAGCCCGAAAATTTCGCACAGCTCGTAGTAGTTGGGCTTGATTAAAAAGGGCTTGTATCTGAGCGTGTTGGTCAGAAGTTTTCCGCACGCGTCCACTACGAAATTTACGCCGTTTATCTTTTTCAGTTCGCTTATGATATCTGCGTAAACGTCGTTGCCCAGATATGCGGGAGCGTTTCCGCAGATGAGGACGAAGTCGCCTTCCTTAAGCTTTTCTTTCAGCCGCGCCGTCAGCTTTTCTACGTCCGCCGCGGTGATGAGCGCGCCCGCGCCGTTTATATCCGTTTCCGCCGTCGATTTGATTTTTACGTTAATTCTGCTCCGTCCGTCAACCTCTATAAAGTCGTGCGTGATACCCGTCTTTTCAATCTCGTGCAAAATCTCCTGACCGGTAAAGCCCGCGATAAAGCCGAGCGCAACAGACTCGTCGCCCAGCTTTTTCAGTTCGAGCGAGATGTTCACACCCTTGCCGCCGACGGTAAGCCTTTCGGAAGCCGTGCGGTTGACCGAGCCCGACTTTAAATTATTAACTTTTAGATAATAATCCAGAGAAGGATTAAACGTTACGGTGTAAATCATTGCCGTATACACTTTATAACTTTTGTCGCGTTTTGTCAATTCAATTTATTTGACATTTGCAGCCCGAAAATTTAAAATACCGCTATATGAATAAATACTCGACAAAACTTATGGCGGTGGACCTTGCGGAGTGCGCGATTTTCGTTGCTCTAATGATAGTTGGCGCCTACATAAAAATTCCTTTTCCGTTTATGCCGCTCACATTCCAGACGGTGTTCGCCGTTCTTGCGGGCTTGCTGTTAGGGTGGAAGAAGGGCATTATCGCAATGACGGTTTACGCGCTCGTCGGACTTATCGGCTTGCCCGTATTCACAAGCGGCGGCGGTTTTTCCTACGTTTTAATGCCTTCGTTCGGCTATATTCTCGGGTTTATCGCCTCGGCGGGCGTTGCGGGAATAGCTTATTCCAGACAGAAAAAGCTTTGGCAGATTATTCTTTTAGCCCTTGCGGCGTTCCTTGCCGACTACGCTTTCGGCATTGCGTATTTCATTTTAATCTGGCAGCTGAACGGCAACGCGGGACTGTGGGGCGCGGTCGTTTCCTACAACGTCGTATATATGCCCAAGGACGCGGTTTTAACTTTGCTTTCGGCGTTTCTTGCTTACGCGGTCATTCCCGTAATAAGAAAGATGCACCGCAGGACGGGTGTTAAAACCGAAAAGGGATAAAAGGCAATCTGTTGCCAAACTATTGCCAAACGCCCCGTTTCGTGGTAGAATAGTTTAAATAGGGGTTAACCTTTTTCTGACTTCGAAGCGTATTTATGTGGTATGCAAAAAACGCTTTCAATAGTCAATCTTTCGGCAATACGCGCAAACGCGCTTTTCGTCCGCTCGCTGATAGGCAACCGCTTTTTCTGGGCGGTGGTCAAGGCGGACGCCTACGGACACGGCGCGGTAGAGGTCGCGCGCGCGACGGAGGACGTCGTGGACGGGTTCTGCGTGGCTCTCGTGGAGGAGGGCGCGGAGCTCAGAATTTGCGGCATAACCAAACCCGTGTTGGTGCTTGCGCCGCCGCTCGATGCGGAGGACGCCGCAAAAATCAGATATTATAATTTAACGCCTACGGTGACAGACCTGCGCAGTGCAAAGCTGGTTGACGGAGGCAAATGCCATATAGCTCTGAATACGGGTATGAACCGTTACGGCTGTTTCGGTAAGGAGCTCGAAAGCGTGCTTTCCGCCCTGCCGCCCGAGAGCGTGGAGGGGGTATATTCCCACCTGTACGCGGTTGAAAACGTCGGGGAAAGTCAGAAGCAGCTCTATTCGTTCGACGCCGCCGTGGGAACGGTTAAGGCTTATGTGCCCGACGTGCAGGTACACATTGCGGCAAGCGGAGGAATACTGCGCGGCGGCAAATATCTGTACGACGGCGTGCGTTGCGGTCTTATGCTGTACGGCTACGCGCCCAAGGGATTCAAGGTCACGGAGCTGACCCCTGCGCTCAAAGTATACGCGCGGCTTGCGCGCGAAACCCTGCCCACGGGCAACGGAGTGGGTTATAACGTTGCGGACAGAAAGTACGACAAGCTGTACACCTACCGCCTTGGCTACGCGGACGGATTCCGCCGCACCGTGCCGCTCGGCGAAAAAACGCTGTGTATGGACGCGTTTATTTCCAGGGACGGCAGAGCGCTTATGCCCGTGTTTACGGACGCCGACGAGTACGCCAAACGCTGCGGAACTATTTCCTACGAAGTGTTGTGCTCGGTCACGCACCGAAGCCAGAGGGTGTACATCACGTAAAATTTATGAAGGACCAACTTCGGCACAAATATAAAATCAAACGCAAATATTTTCAGCACTCCGCAAGGGAGGTTGCCGACGGCGCGATAGCTGACGCGATTTTACAGGAGTTTGCGGATAAGAGCAGCTTTCTGGTATATTACAGCTACGGCTCGGAGGCGGATACGCACGCGCTCATCGCACGGCTTATTGCGGAGGGCAAAAGCGTCTATCTGCCGCGCGTTGAGGGCGAAAATATTGTGCCCGTAAAATATTCGGGAAACGAGGAGGAGCTTGAAAAGAGCGCACTCGGAATTTCCGAACCTAAGGGACAAGCCTACGACGGTGAGATTGACGTTTGCATAACGCCGCTGCTCGCCGTCAATTCGAGGGGCTATCGCTTAGGGTACGGCGGCGGATACTACGACAGATATTTTGCGGACGGCAAAAAAATAATCAAAGCCGGCATAGGCTACGGCTTACAGTATACGGACGAATTTGAAGAGGAGGAAAACGATATTCCTCTGGATATATTCGTTTCGGAAAGGGGGATAATTACTTTTGGAAGATGAAATAAAGCCCGAACAGCCGGCAGTTGATTCGAAGAGGAAAGTGCTGCTGGAAATAAAGGATATTCTTACGGGACTGGCATTTCCGTTCATACTTATGCTGGTCATAAGCGCAACCATAATCGTGTACGCAAGCTATGCGGACGATATGGCGGTAAGCTTAATCGCGCTCATAGGCGGCGAAATTATGATTGCGGCATCGCTGATAATTTTCGGCAGGGCAAACGGCTCGGCGGCTTACAACAAGACTTTGCTCAACGCGCAGAAGCGGGAGCTGGGCTCCACCGACGAGAGGGTTGTCTGCCATACGGGCGAGTACGAAATCTGGAAGGGCGCGTTGATAGGGTTTATACTCTGCGTACCGTTCATATTATTTCAGATTATCGAGCTGTGCGTGCACAACGTTGTGACAAGCTTCTGCCTGCAGTATATGTGCGGCTGGGCGTATTTCCCCTTTTCGTATCTCGGTACAGACTATCAGGCTCTCGGCTTTGTAATGATTATTCTGCCCGTGGGCGCGCATACGCTGGGCTATCACCTCGGCAAGCTTAAAAGACTTAAAGCCAAGGAGTACGAGGAAACAAACGCAAAGAACAAGAGGCGCAGAAAGTGAGAATTATCGGCGGAAAGCACAGGGGCAGAAAGCTTGCGGAATTCCCCGGCGACGATATACGCCCGACCTCGGACAGAGTGAAGGAGAGCCTTTTCAACATACTCTCCGCCAAGGTTGCGGGAGCGTCCGTTTTGGACTTGTTCTGCGGCAGCGGCAGTCTGGGGCTGGAATGTATTTCGCGCGGCGCGTCTTCGGTGCACTTCAACGATATATCGAAGGACAGTCTTGCGGTGCTCAAAAAAAATCTTGCGTGCGTTAAGGAAGAGGGCGCGGCAACGGTGACCAATAGCGACTATCTTGCGTGCCTCAACCGGACCGTCTTTAAATACGATTTGATTTTTATAGACCCTCCGTACAGGTTCGAATACGGCGCGCCCGCCTTGGAAGTTATCGCAAAGCGCAATCTGCTGAGCGACGGCGGCGTGGCTGTATACGAGCGCGACCGCGCGTTTGCGGGGCATATAGAGGGGTTGGAGCTTTACGACGAGCGCAAGTACGGCAAGACGTACCTTTCGTTTTTTAAAAAGATTTAAGGAGCATATATGAAAACTTGCGTGTTTGCAGGCACGTTCGACCCGCCCACGTCGGGGCATAAGGAAGTGGTCGAAAAGGCTTTGAAAATTTTCGACGGCGTAACGGTCGCTTTAATGATAAATACGGACAAGACCTGCCTTTTCACAAGCGAGGAAAGGCTTGCGCTGTTAAAGGAGCTTTTCGGCGCGGACGAGAGAATTAAAGTCGTATCTTACGACGGCGCGGTGGTCGATCTTCTGAAAGAGGAGAACACGCCCTTCTACGTGCGCGGCGTGCGGGACACGATAGATTTCGAATACGAAAACCGCAACCACTTCGCAAGCAAAAAGCTTATGGACGGGCTGATAACAATCTATATCCCCGCCGAGCAGGAAAGCCTGCACGTAAGCTCTACGCTGGTGCGCAACTCGCTTAAATTCAATAAGGAATTTTACGGATATATACCGTCGGAAATACGCGGAAGCGTAAGGAAAATTTTGGAGGCTAAGAATGTTTGAGAAGCAGATAAGAATACCCGAACCCGAGGAAATAAAGGCGCAGATGCCCCTGCCCGAAAATCTTAAAGCGGTGAAGGAGGCAAGGGATAAGGCAATTTCGGACGTCATAACGGGCGGCAGCGACAAGCTTATAATCATTGTCGGACCGTGCTCCGCTCACGCAGAAAAGCCCGTGCTGGACTACGTGGAAAGGCTGGGCAAGCTCAACGAAAAGGTAAAGGACAAGCTTGTTCTGGTGCCCAGAATTTACACCAACAAACCGCGTACCAAGGGGGTGGGCTACAAGGGTATGTTTTCCCAGCCCGACCCCAACAAGTCGGAAGATATTTTAAAGGGTATCAGGACCATAAGGGATCTGAACATAAAGGCTATCGGGGTGAGCGGACTTGCGGCGGCTGACGAAATGCTGTACCCCGCAAACTACGCGTATCTGGACGATTTGCTTTCATACGTTGCGGTGGGCGCAAGAAGCTCGGAAAATCAGCTTCACCGCCTTACGGCAAGCGGTATGGACGTTGCGGTGGGTATAAAA
This sequence comes from Clostridia bacterium, assembly GCA_029066845.1. Lineage (GTDB taxonomy): Bacteria > Bacillota > Clostridia > Christensenellales > Borkfalkiaceae > Coproplasma. The sequence continues at coordinate 18,526 of JAIEFR010000021.1, forward strand.
AATCCTATGAGCGGCTCCATTCTCGTGCTTTTGAATTCCATATACGCCGCGCAGTCGGGGCAGACCTTCAAGCTTAACGGCTGGCAGGTAAGGACGGACGGCAACCCTCTTGCCCACGCGATCTTACGCGGAGCGGTGGACGGCTACGGCAACGACATTCCCAACTTCCACTACGAAACGGTTATGCAGGTTATAGAGGGCTATGCAAAGTCGGGGCTTAAAAACCCTGCGATTATAATCGACGCAAACCACTCCAACAGCGGCAAGAAGTTCAAACAGCAGATACGTATTGCCGAGGAGGTTATGAACAACCGCCTTTACGATAAGGACTTTAAAGCCAACGTCAAGGGCTTTATGATAGAGAGCTTTATCGAGGAAGGAAATCAGGCGGAGGACAAGGTTTACGGCAAGTCCATAACCGACCCCTGCCTCGGCTGGTGCGATACCGAAAGGCTTATTCTGGACATCGCAAATAAGGTATAAATTTAATTGATTGAGCCATATGTGCGGCTCAAAAGGTGAAAAAGGAGGTATATATGGCAGTCAACGGTGATAAAGTCGGCTATCTCGGACCTGACGGCACGTACAGTTTTCTTGCCGCAAAAAAGCTTTGTCCGCAAGCGGATTTAACCGCTTATTCTTCCTTTTTTGTCGTCTTTAAAGCACTTGAGGACGGCGTTGTGAACGGCATTGTCGTGCCTGTGGAAAACACGGTAAACGGCGCGGTTACGCAGGTGCTGGACCTGTTGCAGGAGAGCGAAAATATCTGTGCCACCGCCGCGTGCGCCGTCAAGGTGGACCACCGTCTGGCAACGTGCGAAGGCGCGGATTTAAGTAAGATAGAGCGCGTGTATTCACACTCGCAGGCGCTTGCACAGTGTTCCAGATTTCTTGTGAATAACCTGCCGCAAGCTAAGCTTATTGAAACGTCGTCAACCGCCGAGAGCCTGGATAAAATCAAGAGCGCGGAGGACGCCGGCATAGTGGGAAGTCACTGCCAAAGGAAGAGCGTCGCGCTTTCAGATTATTCCGTTTCGGACGAGGAAAAGAACTACACGCAATTTCTGTATGCGCGCAAGGGCGCACCCGCGGACGACGCGTTCTCGGACAGAATTTTCTTTTCGGTTACCTGCCGTCACAGAGTGGGCGCGCTGGTTGAGCTACTTTCTATTTTGCGCGAAAGCTCCATAAATATGACCGAAATAGAGAGCCGCCCCATAAAGAACAGGACGGGCGAATTCCGCTTCTTTATCGAGGTGGAGGGCAACTATGCCGACCCCGGAATAAAGAGAGCGCTTAAAAAGATAGAGACAGAGGCAAACTCTTATAAGCTTCTCGGCTGCTACGTCTGCGGCTTACCAAAGTGAAAAGAGGCAAAGGAGCGCAAAGCATATCGCGCCCTGCAATAATTTGAAAGCGATAAAAAACCACGCCTTTACGCCGCACTTGCCCAGATAGCACATCTGTTGCGCAATGATGGAAGCGCCGCCGAAGGTTATTAAAAAACCCGCAAGGGGCAGGGCGAAAAAACCGCCCGCGCCTGCAAGCGCAAAGCATCCGCCCGTCGCCTCGCACAGACCCGTGCACAGACCGCCCGCGATTTCCTTGCCCAGCAGAGGCGCAAGAACGAATTCGAGCGGCATAAAAATATTGAAATCGGCAAGAACCTTGGATAGGGTGTAGAAAAAGCAGATAAAGCCGCCCGCGACAAGCGAGGCGATAACGCCGCCGTAGAAGCTGGAATACAGCACGTCGCCGCCGTTGGGCTTCATAACTTTCAGTTCTTTGCCGTCATCTCGTTTTTTGGAAAAGAGGCAGTAGACGAGCGACGAGCCGACAACCGAAATGAGCGCAGCGCACAGGAGCTTGACCCCCGCGCCGTTGCCGCCGAACGCCTTTGCACCCACCGTGCCGAGGGCGAACAGCGGACCGCAGGTAGAGCACAGCGGCGCAAGCTTTTTGGTTTCGCTTTGAGTGATAAGTCCGCTCTCGCGGTACTCGCTTAAAATTCTGCTGCCCGCGGGATAGCCCGAGCAAACGCTCATAAAAAACAGCGGAAAGGCGGCGGCAGGCAGTTTGAGTTTTTTGGAAAGTTTAGCAAAGGGTTTTGCGGCTTTCTGCGCCGCGCCCATCTTGATAAGCAAGAGGGTTATGACCATAAAGGGAAAGAGCGACGGCAGAACGCATTCCGCCCACAGACATATTCCGTCGAAGCAAACCGAAAGGTATCTGTCGGGGAAGGCTATCAGAACCGCGCCGAAAAAAATCAGCACGGCGCATAATACGACTTTTTTAAACCTCATACGGTAATAATTATTATAGGCAGGGTTGAATTATGAGTAAAAAAATAGGACTTGCCCTCGGCAGCGGCGGTTCGCGCGGAGTGGCGCATATAGGCGTTATAAAAGCGCTGGAAGAGGAGGGTATCCGCCCCGACTATATAGTGGGCTGTTCTATGGGCTCGGTCGTGGGTGCGGCTTACGCCAACGGTCTGAGCGTGGACGAAATGTTCGAGGCGGTTTCCAAAATAAAGGCGTTGCAGCTTATCGACCTTTCCGCCGTGCCGCTTACCCGCCTTGCGCTTCTGCGCGGCAATAAGATGTTCAATCTTCTTGCCAATACCCTTGGCGACGTAACGTTCGACCGGCTTCAAATACCCTTCCGCTGTATTGCAAGCGATTTGTATTCGGGCAGGCTTGTCACCCTTTCGGAGGGTAGCGTAACGCAGGCGGTAAAAGCTTCAAGCTCCATTCCTGGAGTATTCCCGCCCGTAAAGCTTAACGGCAAGCTTTTGGTTGACGGCGGCGTACTCTGCCGCGTGCCCACCGAACAGGTCAAGGAAATGGGCGCGGACGTCGTCATTGCCGTGGACGTTCTGGACAACGCCAAGGAGAGCGTGACCGAGGTTAAAAACATAGTCGCTATGGTCGTGCGCGTGTTCGATATGATGGACCATAACCGCAACGAAATGCAGAAGACAATTACGGGCTGCAAGAACGAGGTTTGGGTCGTGCCCGAAATGAAGGGTATGGTGCAGTACGAAATCAAGAACTTCGACAGGGCGTACGAAGAGGGATATGCCGCAACCAAAGCCAAAATGCAGGAAATAAAAGAACTGATTAAATAAAAAATTTTTACTATGGATTTATTCGACTTCAACGGCAACGAGGAGAGCGCAAAGCCGCTTGCCGAGCGTATGCGTGCAAACAACTTAAACGACTTTATCGGGCAGAAGCACATCGTTGCGGAAGGCTCGCTTCTTCGCCGCGCAATCTCGCTTGACAGACTGGGCAGCTGTATTTTTTACGGTCCTCCCGGCACTGGCAAAACCACGCTTGCCAACATAGTCGCTTCCACCACGCACGGCGAGTTTATAAAGCTCAACGCCGTACAGGCGGGCGTTGCCGACGTAAAGGCAGCGGTAAAGCAGGCGGAAGACAATCTTAAAATGTACGGCAAGCGCACCTATCTGATGCTTGACGAGTGCCACCGTTTCAGCAAGACTCAGTCGGACAGTCTGCTGCCCGCAATCGAAAAGGGCACGGTTATTTTCATCGGTTCGACAACCGAAAATCCTTACGCTTCGATGACTCCCGCAATCGTTTCCAGATGCCGCGTCTTCGAGTTTAAAAGACTGACGGACGGAGAAATTTCGGACGCGCTCGAAAAGGCGCTTGCCGACAAAAGGCACGGCCTGGGCGGCTATCAGACGCAGGTGGATAATGAGGCAATTTCGCACATTGCGCATATGGCGGGCGGCGATTTGCGCGCCGCATACAACGCGCTGGAGCTTGCCGTTTTAACTACGCCCGTCGGCACGGACGGCGTAATTCACGTGACCATATCCGACGCCGAACAGTCAATTCAGCGCAAGGCTCTTTCCTACGGCAAGGACGAATACTACGACTATCTTTCGGCATTCTGCAAGTCGTTGAGGGGGAGCGATTCGAACGCCGCGCTGTACTACGCAATGCGGCTTATCGAGGGCGGTTGCGACCCGCTTATGGTTGCAAGGCGGCTTGTCGTTCACTCGTCCGAGGACGTGGGAATGGCTGACCCGCGCGCTCTGCAAATTGCAACCTCCGCGCTGTACGCGTTCGAAAAAATCGGCTATCCCGAGGGGCTTATTCCCCTTTCAAACGCCATAATATACGTGTGCGAAGCTCCCAAATCGAATACGGTCGTCACGGCAATGAACGCCGCAAAGAGGGACGCGAGAGAGGTGCGCGACGACGAGGGAGTGCCCGCATATTTAAAGGACAATTCCTACGGCGGCAAGGAGGACAAGGCGCAGTCGCGGCTTTACAAATACCCGCACGATTTCGGCGGTTACGTGGAGCAGCAGTATCTGCCGAACGCCTTAAAGGATCGCGTTTATTACACGCCCACCGACATCGGGTTTGAAAAAACAGTCAAAGAAATCCGCAAAACCAAAGGCAAGAAAAATTAGCGCCGATATTGTTTGACAAGGGTGCAAAAAAATAATATAATTTACGTAAATTATAAATAAAGGCTGTGACGAAGACACGTTCCGCATAATCACCGTTTTACAGAGAGCGGGGGCAAGGTGAAAGCTCCGCAGACAAGGATATGCGTGAATAACACTTCCGAGCCGCTTAGCTGAACACGCACTGAAATGTGCGCAAAGTAGGGTAAGCCGCAAAACTTTCCCGCGTTAGTGGTTTATATGAGGGACCGTTCAAAAGACGGTAACTCGGGTGGCACCGCGAATTTTTCCGTTCGTCCCGAGAGATTAAAAAGTAATTATTTTTTATTCTCTTCGGCGGGCGGCTTTTTTATTTTCCGCGGAAGGGAAAAGGGAGCAGATATGTCAGATTTGTATCGTACCAAAAGAGCAGACGAGATTGGCGAAAGCCTTGTCGGTCAGCAGGTAAAGCTTGCCGGCTGGATTGAAAACGTGCGCGACCACGGCGGCGTTTCGTTCATTGATTTGCGCGACTACTACGGCGTTGTGCAGGTGGTTATGCGCGATACGGCTTTGCTTGACGGACTCAATAAGGAGGACTGCATTTCCGTAGAGGGCATAATCGAAAAGCGCGACGAGGAAACTTATAACCCCAAAATTCAGTCGGGCACGGTGGAGCTCAACTGCAAGGCGGTTAAGGTTCTGGGCAAGGTGCGCGAACAGCTTCCCTTTGAAATTATAACCTCCAAGGAAACGAGGGAGGACGTAAGACTTAAATACCGCTTCCTCGATCTGCGCAACCGCAAGGTCAAGGACAACGTAATCTTCCGTTCGGAAGTGATTTCTTTCCTGCGCGCCAAGATGAGCGAGATGGGCTTTCTGGAAGTGCAGACGCCTATACTCTGCGCATCGTCCCCCGAGGGTGCGCGCGACTACATCGTTCCCTCGCGCCGCTACAAGGGCAAGTTCTACGCACTGCCCCAGGCTCCCCAGCAGTACAAACAGCTTTTAATGGTTTCGGGAATCGATAAGTATTTCCAGATTGCGCCCTGCTTCCGCGACGAGGACGCGCGTGCAGACCGTTCGCCGGGAGAGTTCTACCAGCTCGATTTTGAAATGGCGTTCGCCACGCAGGAGGACGTTTTCAAGGTGGGCGAGGAGGTGCTTTCCCAGACCTTTGCAAAGTTTGCCCCCGAGGGGTACGAAGTGACAAAAGCGCCCTTCCCCGTTATCCCCTACAAGCAGGCTATGCTGGAATTCGGCTCCGATAAGCCCGATTTGAGAAACCCTCTTCGCATCATAGATTTGTCCGAATTCTTCAACAAGTGCACGTTCAAGCCCTTCCAGAACAAGTGCGTAAGGGCGGTTAAGGTGCACGCCGAAATGAGCAAGGGCTTCCACGAGAAGCTGCTTGCGTTCGCGCTCTCCATCGGTATGGGCGGACTGGGCTATCTGGAAGTTATGCCCGATAAGACCTACAAAGGACCTATCGACAAATTTATTCCCGCGGAGCTTAAAGAGGAGATGCGCACGCTTGCAAAGCTGGAAGTGGGCGACACCATATTCTTTATTGCGGACAACAAGGAAAAGGCGCCCAAGTATGCGGGACAGATCCGCAACGAGCTGGGCGACAAGCTGGGCTTGACCGAAAAGAACGCCTACCGCTTCTGCTTTATCAACGACTTCCCTATGTACGAGCTGGACGAGGAGACGGGCAAGGTCGGCTTTACGCACAACCCGTTCTCTATGCCGCAGGGCGGTCTGGAAGCTCTGAACACCAAGGACCCGCTGGATATTCTGGCTTATCAGTACGACATCGTCTGCAACGGCGTGGAGCTGTCTTCCGGCGCGGTGAGAAACCACGACCTGGATATAATGGTAAAGGCGTTCGAGATTGCGGGCTACGACGAGCAGACCTTAAAGGATAAGTTCGGCGCGCTATATACCGCGTTCAAGTTCGGTGCGCCCCCTCACGCAGGTATGGCGCCCGGCGTTGACAGAATGATTATGCTCCTCAAAAACGAGGAGAATATAAGGGAAGTAATCGCATTCCCGATGTCGGCTTCCGCGCAGGATCTGATGTGCGGCGCACCTAACGAAGTGACGGAAACGCAGCTGCGCGAAGTCCATATTAAAATCAGACAATAAGGATATATTTATGTCAGTTACTCAGAAAGAAATAAAGACGCTTGCGCGGCTTTCCAGACTTGAATTTTCGGACGAGGAAATTGAAAAGTTCGCGCCCGAGTTCGAGGAAATAATCGAGTTCGCAAACAGAATAAACGAACAGGTAGAAGGCGATACGGGCTCCATACGCGAGGTCGTTTCGCGCACCGTAAAGTGGGAGGATTTGCGCGAGGACGATGTGAAGGAGAGCCTGCCAAACGAAAAGATAACCTCCAACGTTCAGGCGGAAGGCGGATACTTCCCCGTGAGGAGGGTGGTAAAGTGAAGAGCGTAATTTCCCTTTTATCGCAAAAGCTGCGCTCGGGCGAAATCACCAGCGCACAGCTCACCGAGCAGTACATTTCCGAAATAGAAAAACATAACCCTACGTTGAACGCATACGTTCATCTGACGTTCGACGAGGCGAGAAAAAACGCCGCCGCCGCGGACAAGATGATTAAGGAAGGCAAGGCTACCGCGCTGACGGGCATACCCTTTACGCTTAAGGACAACATTGCAACCGACGGTCTGCCTACGACTTGCTGCTCCAAGATTTTGCAGGGCTTGAAGCCTTACTACGACGCGACGGTTTGGAGTAAGCTCAAAGCGCAAGGAGCGGTGCTCCTCGGCAAGACAAATATGGACGAATTTGCAATGGGTTCGACAAGCGAATCTTCGTATTTCGGCGCGCCCTTAAACCCCGTGGACAATACCAAAGTTACGGGCGGTTCGTCGGGCGGCGTTGCCGCCGCGGTGTGCGCAAATATCGCCGCTTACGGTCTGGGTTCGGACACGGGCGGTTCTATCCGTCAGCCCGCTTCTTTCTGCGGCATAGTCGGCTTCAAACCCACCTACGGCGCGGTGTCGCGCTACGGGCTTATCGCCTACGGTTCGTCGCTCGACCAGATAGGTCCTATGACCCAGTCGGTCACGGACGCGGCTATCGTCTACGACGCTATCAGAGGAGAGGACAAAGCCGACGGTACCAGCGTGCCCACACCCGACGGAAAGACCGTTCTGAAGGGCGACGTCAAGGGGCTTAAGATAGGCATTGCGGAGGAGTATTTCGACGGCGTGCCTTCGGACATAAAGAGCGCGATAGACGGTATGGTTGCCGCCTACGAGAAGGCTGGCGCGCAGGTCGTAAAGGTCAGCATACCCGCGCTTAAACTTGCGCTTCCCGTTTACTATATTATCGCCTGTGCGGAGGCTTCCTCCAACCTGGGCAGATACGACGGAATACGCTACGGCTTCCGCGCTACGGGCTACACGAGCGTGGACGATATGATAACCAAAACGCGTACGGAGGGCTTCGGCAAAGAGGTTAAAAAGCGCATAATGCTGGGCACCTACGTGCTGTCTTCGGGCTACTTCGACGCGTACTATAAAAAGGCGTGCCTCATAAGAAAGGCGGTCGAAAGCCAGATGGCGGAAGCGTTTGAAAAATGCGACGTGCTATTTGCGCCCACCGCGCCCAATACGGCGTTCCCCCTGGGATATTCGGGGGGCAACGCGGTGCAGACCTATCTTTCGGACGTGTGCACAGTGCCCGTAAACATAGCGGGACTCCCCGCGATTTCCATACCCTGCGGTACGGATAAGGGCGGTATGCCGATAGGCGTTCAGATTATAGGAAAGAAGTTCGACGACGCGCGCGTTCTGGACGTTGCGTACTTCGCCGAGATTAGCGACCTTTCAAAAACCGCTGAATTCAAAGGGGGTGTGCGCGTATGAAATACCGTCTTGTATCGGGACTCGAAACCCACGTGGAATTAGCCACCGCAACCAAGATTTTCTGCGGCTGTACTACGGCGTTCGGCGGCAGTCCCAACACGCACTGCTGTCCCGTCTGCACGGGTCAGCCCGGGTCGCTTCCCGTATTAAATAAAAAGGTTGTGGAGTACGCCATCCGCGCGGGTCTTGCAACCCACTGCACCATAAACACGACCACCCATTTGGACCGCAAAAATTACTGCTATCCCGACCTGCCCAAGGCATACCAGATTTCGCAGTTCGACAAGCCGCTGTGCGAGCACGGCTACGTGGAGCTGGAAAGCGGCAAGAGGATAGGCATCACGCGTATTCATATCGAGGAGGACGCGGGCAAGCTTGTGCACGAAAGCGGCTTCACCTACGTTGACTACAACCGCGGCGGCGTGCCCCTCATCGAGATAGTTTCCGAGCCCGACATTTCCTCGCCAGAGGAAGCCAAGGAGTACGTTGAAAAGCTGCAGCTCATTATGCGCTATATCGGCGTTTCGGACTGCAAGATGCAGGAAGGTTCTATGCGCTGCGACGTAAATATTTCGGTTATGCCCGAGGGCGCAACCCAGTTCGGCACGCGTACCGAAATAAAGAATATGAACAGCATTTCGTATATCGAAAAGGCTATGGCGTACGAATACCAAAGGCAGATTGAAGTCATAGAGGGCGGCGGCAGGATAGTGCAGGCAACGCTCCGTTACGACGAGCACACTGGCGAAACGTCGGTTATGCGCACCAAGGAGGACGCGCAGGACTACCGCTATTTCCCCGAGCCCGACATACTCACTGTGGTCATTCCCGAAAGCAAGGTGGAGGAGATTAAAAACTCCCTGCCCGAGCTTCCCACCGACAAGCTTCACCGCTATATCGACGAGCTTAAAATCAACCCCGCAACCGCCAAGCTATTATATAAGTACAAGCGCGTTTGCGACTTTGCGGAAAGGGCGTTTGCTCTCGGTGCGGGCGTAAAGAATACGGTCAATTTAATCGTGGGCACGCTCTATTCCAAACTGGAAACCGAGGAGGACAAGGAAAAGTTCGCCCTTCCCGTTTCGGCGGAGGAGATGGCAACGCTCGTTAAGCTTGTGGACGAGGGCAAGGTAAATATAACCCTCGCGCAGAAAACTCTTTCGGCAATGGCTGAGGAGGGCAAGCCCGTTTCGGCTTACATCAAGCCCGAGGACATTGCGGGTATGGACGACGGCGAGCTGGAAAGTATTTGCCGCCAGGCTGTGGAAGCCAACGCAGGCGCGGTTGCCGACTTCAAGGCGGGCAAGGAAAAGGCGATTTTCGCACTGTACGGCTTCGTCAAAAAGGCTACGCAGGGCAAGGCGGACATAAAGAAAGCCGACGAAATTATAAAGAAACTCATTCTCGGCTGAATTTAATTTTTGAAATTAACGCGCGGGCGCAATGAAAATTGCGCCCGCGCTTTTTTTGCGTGCGCAAAAAAAGTCATAATCGCGCAGGGACAAAAATAATTTATATCACAGGGCGCGGACAAGGCGGCGCAAAATTTGCAAAGCCGCTTTCGTGTGAACTAGACAAAATAAGACAAAATCACAAAAATTTGTAGATTATGATTTTGCTAAAATAGGTGAGCAGTTTGACGGTGATAGTTAAATTCAAAAGCTTGATAGCGTGCGTTTTGACGGCTGTGGCAATAACGGCGCTTTCCCTCGGCGCGTATTTTTCGGGCGCATACGCCGTATGGTACGGCAACACTCCCAGGCTTCTGCCCATATATTCGGTGGAGAGGGACGATAAACTCATATCCATTTCCTTCGACTGCGCGTGGGGCACGGACTACACCGACCAGATACTGAATAACCTGCGCATAGGCGAGGTTAAAGCAACCTGGTTTATGGTGGAATTCTGGTCGGAAAAATACCCCGAGTACGTCAAGAAGATCGACGAGGCGGGGCACGAAATAGGCACGCACTCGGCAACGCACTCCTATATGTCCAAACAGAACGCGGAGGAGATAAGGCTGGAACTCAAAACCTCGTCCGAGGCCATTAAAAACGTAACGGGCAAGGACGTGGAGCTCTTCCGTCCGCCCTACGGCGACTATAACGACAGGCTGGTCAAGACCGCTTCTGAGGAAGGTTACTACTGTATTCAGTGGGACGTCGATTCCCTCGACTGGCGCGACCTTTCGGCAACCGATATTGCAATGCGCGTAATCAACGGCGTAAAATCCGGCTCCATAATTTTAATGCACAACAACGGTCTGCACACGGCGGAGGCGGTGCCCATAATCGTGGAAACGCTTAAAAACAAGGGCTATAAGTTCGTGCCCATAGGCGAGCTTATCTACCGCGAAAATTACACTATGGACGTGACGGGCAGGCAGAAGCCCGCAAATTAAAACCAAAAAGAAATACAAAATATAGAGGTAAATTTATGAACTACTTGACCGAAAAGAACAACAGGGTGTATATCTGCGGAACGATAGCTTCTGACGCCGTTTTTTCGCACGAGGTATTCGGGGAGGGCTTTTACGAGTTTTTCGTTGAAGTCAACAGACTGTCGGGGCAGGCGGACGTCTTGCCCGTAACCGTGTCCGAAAGGCTGATGGGCGGCGGAATGAAGAAGGGCGACGAGCTGTGCGCCCTGGGGCAGTTCCGCTCCTACAACAAGCTGGAAAACGGAAAATCGAGGCTTATGCTCACCGTTTTCGTCAGGGAAGTTTTGGACTATCACCCCGGCAAAAACCCCAACAGCATAGTGCTTTCGGGCTACATATGCAAGCCGCCCGTTTACCGCACAACGCCCTTCAACCGCGAAATTGCCGACCTGCTTATCGCCGTCAACCGCTCCTATAACAAGAGCGACTATATCCCCGCGATAGCCTGGGGCAGGAACGCGCGCTTCGTCAAAAACCTTGCCGTCGGCGACAAGATTGCGCTGTCGGGCAGAATACAGTCGCGCGAGTACCAGAAAAAGCAGCCCGACGAAAGCTTCGTCACTATGACCGCTTACGAGGTGTCCGTTTCCAAGCTCGCCGCGTTCGACGACGACAGCGACTTCGATATAGACGAGGAGTTCGACCTCTATTCGGTGCCCTCGCCCTCCGTGCAGAAGACGGGAGAGGGGGACTGACCCTGTAAGAACTTAACATCAAGTGTTACGTTTGTGAAAGTTATAAACAATATTTTACATTTTTCGCCCGCCGGTTGCAATCGGCGGGCGAAGTGCTATAATATGGACGATATGAACGGACAAAAGACGGTTGATTTAACCAAGGGCAACGTGTGGAAAACGCTGCTTTTATATTCGCTTCCGCTGCTGGGCAGCGCAATGATTCAGCAGGCTTATTCGCTTGCCGACCTCTTGATTGTCGGCAACTTTGCGGCGGACGGACAGACCGCGCTCACCTCGGTGGGCGAGGCTTCCACAATGGTCAATATTCTGCTGGCGTTCGCGCTGGGCTGCAACGGCGGCTGTTCGGTAACCGTGGCAAAGTTTTTCGGCGCAAAGAACAACCTCAAAGTGAGGGAAACGGTCAACACCGCGTTAATTACCTTTGCGGTGCTGTGCGCGGCGGTAATGGCTTTGGGGTTCGGGCTTGCGCGCCCCTCTATGTATATCCTGGACATAACCAACCCGATAATTATAAAGGACAGTTTAAGCTATCTGTATATCTATCTCGGCTCGCTGCCCTTCGTATTTTTATACAATATCGGCTGCGGCATATGTTCGGCTCTGGGCGACAGCAAAATGCCATTTGTGTTCCTGGTATTTTCGTCGGTGCTCAACGTCGGACTGGACTTTTTGTTCGTCTGCGCGTTCCACTGGGACGTTGCGGGCGCGGCGTGGGCAACCTTCATTTCGCAGGCGGCGGCAACTATGCTGACCGTGTTCGTGTTGATAAGAAAGCTTAAAGCGGTAAAGAGCGAGGAAAAACCCGCGCGCTTCGACAAGCGCATATGTAAGGATTTAATTATTACTTCCGTGCCCATAATATTGCAGAACAGCTTTGTGTCCGTTGGCAACTTCTTCGTGGTAAAGCGCATCAACCTCATTAGCGAGGACGCGGCGGCGGGCTTTACTACGGGCTTCAAGCTCGTGCAGATAGCCAACGTCGGCGTTGGCACTATGACCAACGGTCTTGCAAACTTTTGCTCGCAGAACAAGGCGGCGGGGGAATATAAGCGTATCAGACAGGGCTATCTCGCCGTGCTTACGTACGCAATGGCGACAAGCCTTCTGTTTTTGCTGCTGTGCGAAGTCATTCCCAAACCGCTGACTATGCTGTTTATAAGCAAGGATTCCGTAACCGAGGAGGCGGTGAACTGCTCCGTACTGTTTTTGCGGATAGTGGCGGCGTTCCTGCCCACGGTGTGCATAAAGATTGTTTCCGACGGCGCGGTGAGGGGGTGCGGCGGCAACCTCGGCTTTACCATATCGACCTTTACGGACCTCATTTTAAGGGTCGCGTTCGTATATATTCTTGTCGGCAGTCTGGGCTTTTCGGGCGTTTGCTGGGCGTGGTCTATAGGCTGGTCGGTAAGTATGTGCATAGCAATCGGCTTCTATCTGGCTATTCCCTGCCTGCGCCGCCGCAAAACCGAGGCTGAAAATACTTGATTTTTATGCACGTTTATGATACCTTATACAATAAGGTTTATTATGAAAAATTTCACCAAATATCGCAAACAGTATATTCTTCCGCCTGCCGAGTGTAAAAACTGGGCTAGCAAGGACTGCGTTGAAAAAGCCCCCGTGTGGTGTTCGGTTGACCTGCGCGACGGCAACCAGAGCCTTATCGAGCCTATGTCGCTCGAAACCAAGGTGGAGTTTTTTAAACTGCTCGTAAAAATCGGCTTCAAGGAAATAGAGGTGGGCTTCCCCGCCGCAAGCAAGACCGAGTACGACTTTTTAAGAAAGCTCATAGAGGAAAATCTTATCCCCGACGACGTGACCGTTCAGGTGCTTACCCAGGCGCGCGAGCATATCATAAAGAAGACTTTCGAAGCTTTGAGGGGCGCAAAAAACGCCGTCGTTCACGTCTATAATTCAACCTCCGTCGCACAGCGCGAGCAGGTGTTTGCAAAGGATAAAGAGCAGATTAAAAAGATAGCGGTGGAGGGCGCAAAGCTTTTAAAGCAGCTTGCAAGCGAAGAGGGCGCGCCCTACCGTTTCGAATACTCCCCCGAATCGTTCACGGGCACCGAGCCCGAGTACGCGCTGGAAGTTGTCAACGCCGTGCTCGACGTGTGGCAGCCCACAGCCGACAGAAAGGCGATAATCAATCTGCCCGCAACGGTGGAAAACGCAATGCCTCACGTGTACGCGAGCCAGGTGGAGTACATATCCGAAAATATGAAATACAGGGAAAACGTCGTGCTTTCGCTGCATCCGCACAACGACCGCGGCTGCGGCGTTGCAAGCGCCGAGTTCGGACTGTTGGCTGGTGCGGACAGAATAGAGGGTACTTTATTCGGTAACGGCGAGAGGACGGGCAACGTAGACATAATCACGCTTGCGGGCAATATGTTCTCGCAGGGGGTCAACCCCGGTCTTGATTTTTCGGATATGCCTTACGTGACCTCTATGTACAAAAGCTTTACGGCAATGCCCGTAAGTCCCCGTCATCCCTACGCGGGCGAGCTTGTGTTTGCGGCGTTCTCAGGTTCCCATCAGGACGCAATCGCAAAGGGTATGGCTTTCCGCAAAAAGACGGGCAGAAAGATATGGGACGTTCCCTATCTGCCCATAGACCCCGCGGACGTAGGCAGGGTATACGAAACGGACGTTATCCGCATCAACTCCCAGTCGGGCAAGGGCGGAGTCGGCTACGTTATGCTCACAGGCTACGGCATAGATATGCCCGCAAAGATGAAGGAACATTTCGGCTACAAGGTCAAAAGCGTTTCGGACGAAGGACACAAGGAGCTCAAACCCGCGGAGGTGTACGAGGTATTCAGGAAAAACTATCTCGAACCCAAAAAGCGTTTCGATATATGCGAATGTCATTTCGTCCAGAGCGGCGGTATAGTTGCCACCTTAACCGTGCAGTATAATAAAAACAAGATTACGGTAACGGGCGAGGGCAACGGCAGACTGGACGCGGTTTCCAACGCGTTGAAGTCGTTTTTCAATCTCGACTACGTGCTTACGGGCTACGAACAGCACGCGCTTACCGACGGCTCGCGTTCGCAGGCTATTTCCTACGTCGGCGTGGAAAAGAGCGGCAGGACGTACTGGGGCGCGGGCGTTGACGACGACATTATCAAGAGCTCGTATTATGCTCTGGTCGCCGCCGTCAATAATTTAATGGAAGGCAAATAAAATGATAGACGGACCTCTTTTTTCAATCGGCAGTCTGCACTTCTATCCTTACGGGTTGTGTATGGCGCTGGGAATAATCGGTTGTTTCGTGTTTCTGCTGTATGCGTTTGCAAACCGCAACTTCAACGACGAAGCCATCGACAAAATGTTATTCATAGGTATTTTCGCAACAGGCTTCGGCGTGTTTATGGCAATGGTCTTCCAGGGGCTGTACGACTATATCGAAAACCCCTCGGGCGGCTATCACCTCAGTTCTATGACCTTCCAGGGCGGACTTATCGGCGGCGTATCCAGCTTCCTTATCGTGTGGAATCTGTACGTTTTCGTAATTGCTCCGCGCGCTAAATCCAAGATTTTATCCAACCATATGAACGCCGCGCTTGCCGACGCTCTGCCCATAATACCCATAGGCATAACCATTGCGCACGCTTTCGGCCGTCTGGGCTGTACGTTCGCAGGCTGCTGCCACGGTGCAAGGACGGACGCGTGGTACGGCATATGGATGTACACCGCCGAGTACGGTCACGTAAAGGTAGTACCCACGCAGCTTTTCGAGTGCATATTCCTGGCCGTTCTCACGGCGATAATGGTGGTGCTGTTCTTCAAGTTCAAATTCAAATATAACTTCGGTCTGTACGCAATTGCGTACGGCATATGGCGCTTTATTATCGAGTTTGCGCGCGACGATCACCGCGGCTCGTTCCTCGGCGCGATAACGCCCTCGCAGTTCTGGTCGATAATAATGGTCATTCTGGGCATAGGCTATTTCTTCCTCTGGAAATATTTCCTTACCCGTTTCGAAAAGCATCCCGAGCAGCAGCCTCCCGTAAGGCAGCCCAAAAAGAAGAAGGCGCTTGCAGACGGCGCAGAGGTTGTTGAAAGCACGGCTTCCGTTGAAAGCGAAGCAGTTGAAGTACCGTCCGAAGAACAGCCCGAACAACCTGCGGAACCCGTTGAAGAACAAAAGACGGAAGAGGGCGGAGAGGAGTAATCCGCACCTTAAAAACCGAATAAAACAAATCACAACCCGCGATTTTAAGTCACGGGTATTTTTTTATTTGTAATCGTACAAACTGTTTTTGTTGTATAAAAGGAGTTTTTATGAAAGCAACAGGAATTGTAAGAAGAATAGACGAATTGGGCAGGGTGGTAATCCCCAAGGAAATAAGAAGCACCCTTCGCTTAAAGTCGGGCGACCCTCTGGAAATTTTTACCGACAGGGACGAGCTTATGCTCAAAAAATATTCCCCTATAGCTTCCCTTGAAAAGTTTTCCGAGGGCACGGCAAAGAGCCTTTCGGAGCTTTCCGGTCACCTTGCAATCGTCTGCGATACGGACGAGGTGCTTCACGCGGCGGGCAGCGGCAAGAGGGACGTAGCGGGCAAAGCCGTTTCGCACAAGCTGGATAAAATTATGCAGGAGCGCAAGAGCTATATTGCCAACCTTTCTGAAGGCGGCGACATAGTGCCCATCTGCGACGACGGCGCAAACGCCATTACCGCGCAGATAATCGTGCCCATAGTATCCAACGGCGACTGCCTTGGCGCAGTGGCTCTGATATCCACCGAGCAGGGCGCAAAGATAGAGCCCGCAGCCTGCAAGCTTGCACAGCTCAGCGCAACCATATTAGCAAATCAGTTTGAATAATTCCGCGCATATGCGTGTGTCAGAATGAAAAAGCAGAGTTATCTTAAAGGCGCAATAATAATATCCGTGGGCGGCTTTCTTTCCAAGCTGCTGGGCGCGGTCTACCGCATACCCCTCGTCGCGTTTCTGGGCGGCGAGGGTATGGGCATTTACCAGATGGTATACCCCTTATACTGCATACTTTTAACGGTTTCGGCAAGCGGTATACCCACGGGTATTGCGCGGCTTATATCCTCGGGCGGAGCGCACGGCGCCGAGCGCAAGGCGTTTTATCTGTACGGGGGAATAGGGCTTATCGGCTCGCTTATAATGTTTGCGTTCTCCGCGCCGCTTGCCGCCGCTCAGGGCGAGGTCGAGGTTGCGCTGTGCTGCCGCCTGTTGTCGCCGTCGGTTTTTTTCGTCGCGCTTATTTCAGTTGTGCGCGGCTACTTTCAGGGTAAGGGCAATATGTATCCAACGGCGGTTACGGAGGTCACGGAACAGGCTGTCAAGGTGGCGGCGGGCATTGCGCTTGCAAACTTTTTCCGCGGCAACGTGGCGCGCGCAACGGCGGCGGCTGTGCTTGCCGTTACCGTCAGCGAGGTAATAACCTGCGCGCTTGCCGCCGCGTTCTACCTGGGCGCGAGGGGCAAGGTAAGACCTCTGTACCGCGAAAGTCAGGTTTCCGCAAAAAGCATACTCGCTTACACAATCCCGCTCACGTTCACGGCGATAGCTCTGCCCGCAAGCCAGCTTGCCGAAAGTATAGCGGTAGTCAACATTTTAAGAAGCTCGGCGGAAAACGCAACCGCACTGTACGGCATATTCTCGGGCTGTGCGGTAACCATAATCAACCTGCCCGTGTCGGTCACCTACGGACTGGCGGCGGCAAGCGTACCCAACATTTCGCCTCTGGCTGCTAAGGGCGATTTCAAGGGCGCAAAAAAACAGGCGGGCAAAGCCATTCTGTACACGGCGGCAATCTCCGTGCCGTTCGCAATACTTTTATATATCTTCGCGCCCCTCGCCGCGCGCATAATTTTCCCCTCGCTGGGCGCAAGCGAAAAGGGACTGCTGATAACCTTGGTGCGCATAATGTCCATAAATGCGGTCACATCGTCACTTGTGCAAACGTCGTCGGCGTGCATCACCTCGCTTGGCAGACCGCTGCTCGGTACCATAACGCAGTGGGTAACGGCGGCAATGCGCGTTGCGCTGTCGGCGGCTCTGGTGGCGTTCACGCCCCTTTCGATAATCGGCGTAGCGGTTTCGGCAAACTGTTGTTATTTTGTTGCGGTCGTGCTCAATTTCTGCTATATTATTCTTATAAAGAATCAAAAGGGGCAGAACAATGTCAATAACGCTGATAGGCTTGGGAATAAGGGAAGGGGACTTAACGCAGTCGGCTAAGCGCGCGCTGGACGGAGCGGATAAAATTCTGGCTCGCACCGCGCACACTCAAAGCTTCAAAAGCCTGGCGGGCTACACCGTGGAAACGCTGGACGGCGTTTTCGAAAGCTCGCGCAATTTCGATACGCTTAATAAAAATCTTGCAAAGTCGGTGCTTACCGCGGGCAAGCAAGGCGCGGTCTGCTATTGCGTGGACGGCGCCGTCAGCGAGGACGAGGCTTGCAAGTTAATATTGAAAAGGGATAAAAACGCCGTCGTTTACGAGGGCGTTTCTCGCGTTTCGCACGTAAAAAATCTGGCAAGGCTGAACAACGCCGCAGTTACCGCGCTTTCCGCTTACGAGGTGCGTTCTCTCAAAAGCAGCCGCGCGGCTGTCGTCTACGACGTGGACGACGACTTTGCGGCTTCGGAAGTCAAGATAGTTCTTTCCGATTTATTCGGCGAGGAAACGCCCTGCACGTTCGTGCGCGGCGACGAGGCGAAAAAAATAAAGATATACGAAATCGACCGCCAGAAAAATTACGATCTCACCTGCGCCGTTGCGGTTGAGGAGGGCGAGTTCTTAAAAAAGGACAGATACGACTTTGCCGACCTCGTACATATGGTTGAAGTCCTGCGCGCGCCGGGCGGCTGTCCGTGGGACAGAGCGCAGACCAACGCAAGCATAAAGAGCAACGTAGTCGAGGAGGCGTACGAGCTTGCCGACGCGATAGAGCGCGACGATGACGACGGCATTCTGGAAGAGACGGGCGATATACTTTTGCAGGCGGCATTCCACGCCGTGCTCAAAGAGGAGCAGGGCGCGTTCAACCACACCGACGCGACGACGGGCAACGTTAAAAAGCTTATTTTCCGCCACTCGCACATATTCGGCGGCGACAAGGCGGCAAGCGAGAGCGAGGCGCTGGGCGTGTGGGATAAAAACAAATTGAAAGAAAAGCATATGACCACATACGGCGAAAGCGTTGCGGCGGTTCCTAAAAATATGCCTGCGTGTATGCGCGCGCAAAAGGTGGGCAAGCGCGCGGGCAAGAGCGGTATGGACTTTCTTTCCCCCGTATCCGCCTCCGAAAAGCTGTGGGAGGAGGTCAAGGAAATGGTGGAGGCAATGCAGGCGGGCGACAAGGCGGCAACCTTTGACGAGGCTGGCGACGTGCTGTTTGCCGCGGTAAACACCTGCCGTCTTGCGGGGGTGGACTGCGAGGAGGCTCTGCGCGCCGCAACCGACAAATTCGTAAACCGCTTCGTGCAGTGCGAAAAATTGATTATCACTGACGGCAAAAATATGTCCGATATGGACGAGCTGGAATTGGACTATTATTGGGTGAAGGCAAAAAATGCGCTTAAAAAAGATTGAGATAGGAAAAATCACAACGTCCAACAATTTGTTCCTTGCGCCGCTTGCGGGCTACACCAACGCGGTGTTCCGCAATATGTGCATACGGCTTGGCGCGGGCGTGACCTTTACGGAAATGGTCAACGCAAAGGGGCTGTGCTTTAACAGCGAGGGCACCAAGGAGCTTTTGCAGACGGCGGAGGGCAACGCAATAAACGCGTGCCAGCTCTTCGGCGGCGAGGCGGAGTATATACAGAGGGCGGCGTGCAGCGAACACCTTGCACCGTTCGGACTCATAGATATAAATATGGGCTGCCCCGTGCCCAAGATTTTCAAAAACGGCGAGGGCAGCGCGCTTATGGCGAATATTCCGCTTGCGCAAAGCATAGTAAAAGCCGCAAAGACGAGCGGCAAAAGCGTTTCGGTAAAGTTCCGCACGGGGCTGGACGGCGAGCATATTATAACGCGCGACTTTGCTTTGGCAATGGAGGACGCGGGCGCGGATATGATTACCGTGCACGGCAGAACGCGCGACAAAATGTATTCGGGCGAGGTGGACTATAAGGAGATTGCCGCGGCAAAGGCGGCGGTTAAAATTCCCGTGATTGCAAACGGCGGCGTTTTTTGCAAAGCGGACGCGGATAAGCTTATGGACGAAACTGGGGCGGACGGCGTTATGGTGGCGCGCGGCGCAATGTATAACCCTTTCGTGTTCGCCGAAATCACGGGTACGCAAGTTGCCGACAAAAAGGCGGTTGTAAAAAATCAGCTGGACGAAACATTCAAAGAGTACGACGAGCGGTTTGCAACCGTGTATATGCGCAAAATGATAGCCTTTTATATAAAGGGTCAGCCCAACGCCGCGGCGGTGCGCGTAAAGCTTATGGGGGCGGATAATAAGCGCGAAATTGAAAAAATTCTTAATTCGCTGTCGTTTTAAGGGCTTTTGACCACAATATATTGTGTTTTATGCAAAATTAACAACTATTTTTAAAAACTTTGTCGAAAAGTATTGAAATGTTTTAAAAAGTGTGATATAATTCCGACACTCAAAGTATTTGTTACTGAAAGGAGAAAATTATGAAACTGTTTAAAATGACGACGGGGGGGGGGGGCAAGGAGTTTTAGTGTGTTAGCAAGGTGCCTGAAAGCGCGGGTTGCTTTATATAAACACGCCAATTTTAT
>JAIEFR010000022.1 GCA_029066845.1 Clostridia bacterium
ACGTAACAAATACTTTGAGTGTCGGAATTATATCACACTATTTCAAATTTTTCAATACCTTTCGACAAAATTTTTAAAAATAGTTGTTAATTTTGCATAAAACACAATATATTGTGGTCTGACTACTGCCAGGAGGCGGCATTGCGGTTATTTTTGAACCAATCGGTATCTTTCAGCTTGGTAGTATTGTTGGAACACCACAGCTTGAGCGCGCTGTCCTTGGAATAAAAAACTATATCTCCGTTGAGCAATTCGTAGCCGTCCGCGTTATCGCTGGTCACGTTGAGGCAATAAACCGCGTCGGTATACGGGCTTATTCTGTTTATAAACGCTTGCGAAGGGAACTGATTGTCCTTAGTCTTGGTGTATTCGTCCGTTCCCGCGCAGCAGCAAACGGCAACGTGCTTGGGCTTGATTACCGAAAGCAGGCAGTCGTTGGACGACGTAGGGCTGCCGTGATGCCCCGCCTTAAACAGCTCCACTTCGGGCAGAGTATTGTATTGCACCAAATACTGCTCTCCCTTTTCTTCCAGGTCGCCCGTAAACAGATAATTGTTCTGTTTGCCGTCCGCCAGCTCCTGGGTCAACAGCATACACACCGAATAGTCGTTTTCGTCGGCAGCCTTATGGTCGTAATAATAGTTGTACAAAATATTCATCGATATTTTGTGCTCGGCGTCAAGATAGTACTTCTTGCTTGCGCCGTCCGTTTCGTTCCAGCACTGCAACGCCGTATATGCCGCCGCCTCGTGCTCCACTGCGTAATCTACGGCGGTCAGAAATCTCGAATACAGCGTGGGGTTGCCCGCCTGTGTAGTCAAGTCCTTGTTGCTGTCCGTAAACCTTATCACCGTGCCGATATTGTAGCTGTACAAAATTCCGTTATACGTACCCTTTGTCGAAGTGCCCACCATTCCCGCGATGTGGTCCTGATCGGCGTGGGTTGCTATTACGTATTCCAGCTTTCCGTCGGTACAGTATTTATCTACGTATTCCTTTATAACCGCCGCGCTTCCCTGCGTGGAACCCGCGTCGATAAGCACCTCGGTATCGCCTACCTTTATAAGCGTGCAGTCGCCCGCCTTATCATTTTTGAAATCGATAAAATGAATGGATAAATCGGCGGAATTTATGTCGGCTAAATCGCCCTGCTCAACTTCGGTTTCTCCGCCGGGACCGCCGGGTTTATCGTTGCCGCCGAAAAGACCCTTGAACCAGGCGGGCTTGAACAGATAGATTAAAAGTATCGCCGCAATGAGGATAATAAGCACCACGCAGACAAATATCGCCACTGCCTTTTTGTGCTGTTTTGCATACTTTACGGCTTGCTTTTGCGCCTTCTTGGAAGAATTCTTTTTAGCTGCCATTCTTTAAACTCCGCTTTCGTATTATATTATCGCAATTATAAATTTTTGAGCTGTTCCAGAATTTTTTCGCGCATCTCAACAAACGTGTTCAGCTTTGCGCGTTCCGCCTCGACAAGCTGTTTGGGCGCCTTTGCAATAAAGCCCTGGTTGTTCAGCTTGCCGTCCGCCCTGCGTATTTCGCCCATTATTCTGTCAAGCTCGTTGTTCAGCCTCTCGCGCTCCTTTTCGGCGTCCACAAGCTCGCCAAGGGGGATATACAGCGTGCCCACGCTGGTAACCTTGGCAACCGACTTTTCCTCCGCCTCTTCCTTGGCGGAAATGCACTTTACAAACGCCGCGCCCGCAAGCTTTGCAATGCAGTCCGCGTTTGCGGAAATAAGGCGCTTGGCGTCGCTGAGCATATACACGCTGACCTTCTTTGAGGGCGCGCAACCCGTTTCAACCTTGACTTCCCTTATGGCTTTTATGATTTCCATTACGCCGCCGAAGGCAAGCGCCTCCTTCCTGTATGCGAGCTTGGAATTGTATCTGGGATAGTCCGCGACCATAATCGAGCCCTTGGTATTGGGCAGCGAGCGGTAAATTTCGTCGGTGATGAAGGGCACGAACGGGTGCAGAAGCCTGAGCGTGTTTTCCAGCACGAACAGCAGCACGGACACAGCGTTGTCCTTCTTGTCCGCGTCGTCCGAATGAAGGGCGGACTTGGTCAGCTCGATATACCAGTCGCAGAAATCCGACCACGTGAAGTCGTACAGAAGCTGGCAGGCAATGCCCAGCTCGAACTTGTTCAAGGAAAGCGTTACGTCCCTTATAACCGCCTGCAAACGCGAAATTATCCACTTGTCAGCGGAGGTCAGCTTGACCTCGGTGACGGGCTTTATCTTTCTGCCCTCGCAGTTCATTATGACGTAGCGGCTGGCGTTCCATATCTTGTTCATA
Organism: Clostridia bacterium; assembly: GCA_029066845.1. Lineage (GTDB taxonomy): Bacteria > Bacillota > Clostridia > Christensenellales > Borkfalkiaceae > Coproplasma. The sequence continues at coordinate 2,307 of JAIEFR010000022.1, forward strand.
AAGTTGCGGCACGCTTCCACCTTTGCGTCGGAATAGCGCATATCGTTGCCGGGAGCAACGCCCTGCAACAGCGAAAAACGCAAGGAGTCCGCGCCGTACTTTTCGATTACTTCCAGAGGGTCTACGCCGTTGCCCAGCGATTTGGACATCTTTCTGCCCTGCTCGTCGCGCACCAGTCCGTGAATCAAAACATCGCGGAAAGGCACCTTGCGCATATGCTCCAGACCCGAGAATATCATTCTGGCAACCCAGAAGAAGATTATGTCGTAGCCCGTTACAAGCACGTCCGTGGGATAGAAATATTCGAGGTCGGACGTATCGTCGGGATAGCCCAGAGTCGAGAACGGCCACAGCGCGGAAGAGAACCACGTGTCCAGAACGTCCTCGTCCTGCTTTAAGTTTTTGCCGCCGCACTCGGGACATTCCGTCGGGTCGTCCTTGGCGCAGATTTCCGCGCCGCAGTCGGGGCAGTACCACACGGGTATGCGGTGTCCCCACCACAGCTGGCGGGATATGCACCAGTCCTTGACGTTGTCCATCCAGTTGTAATATATCTTTGCAAACCTTTCGGGAACGAAGGTTATTTTTTTGTCGTTTACCGCGCTTATTGCGGGCTTTGCAAGCGAGTCCATCTTGACGAACCACTGCTTGGATATTCTGGGCTCAACCGCCGTATTGCAGCGGTAGCAGTGACCTACGTTGTGCGCGTGCGGCTTGATTTCCACAAGGTTGCCCAGCGTTTTCAGCTCCTCCACGACAGCCTTGCGGCAGGCGTATCTGTCCATACCCTCGTACTTGCCCGCAAACGAATTCATCGTTCCGTCCTCGTTCATAACGGTAACGCTTTCGAGGTTGTGCCTTAAACCTACCTCGAAGTCGTTGGGGTCGTGCGCGGGGGTAATCTTTACGCAGCCCGTGCCGAAGGTCATATCAGCGTGCTTGTCGCCGACTACGGGAATGGGCTTGTTGATGATGGGCAGAACGACGTTCTTGCCGATAAACTTTTTATACCTGGGGTCGGCGGGGTTTACCGCAACCGCCGTATCGCCGAACATCGTTTCGGGACGGGTTGTCGCAACCACCAGTCCTTCGCTGTCCGAGCCTTCCAGAAAGTACTTGATATGCCAAAGGTATGAGTTCTCCTCCGCGTATTCCACCTCCGCGTCGGAAATGGCAGTTCTGCACCCGGGGCACCAGTTGATGAGGCGCGAGCCGCGGTATATCAGCCCCTTGTCGTAAAGGTTGACGAACGCCTCCCTTACCGCCTTGGAGCACTTTTCGTCCATAGTGAAGGCAAGGCGCGACCAGTCGCAGGAAGAGCCGAGCTTTTTAAGCTGGTTGACTATCCTTTCGCCGTACTTGTTTTTCCACTCCCAGCAATAGCCCAGAAATTCCTCGCGCGATAAATCGTCCTTGTTTATGCCGCGCTTTTCGAGATCCTGAGCAACCTTTACTTCGGTTGCGATTGCCGCGTGGTCGGTGCCGGGCAGCCAGAGGGCGCAGTAACCCTGCATACGCTTGAAGCGGATTATGGTGTCCTGCATAGTTTCGTCCACGGCGTGCCCCATATGAAGCTGACCCGTGACGTTGGGGGGCGGCATCATTACGGTGAAGGGCACCTTTTCGTCGTCGCGCACGGCCTTGAAATAGCCGCTTTCTTCCCAGTCCTTATACAGTCTGTCTTCAAACTCTTTGGGGTTGTAGGTCTTTTCCATTTCGTCTCTCCCGACCGTTAAAAAATATTCCTTTTTATTATAAATCAAAGCTCCGTCAATTGTCAAATGATGCGCGGGCGGGCATAAAATGTATTATCAAATTTTTTGAGGAGTCAAAATTGAAAAAGAAAATTTTAAGTTTACTGTGTGCGGCGGTTATGGCGCTCGGTTTACCCGTTACGCTTGCAGCCTGCCACAAGGACAGCAAAGTCATTAAAATCAACGAAGTAACCCACTCGGTGTTCTACGCACCGTTATACTTAGCCGACGCGTTAGGCTACTTTAAGGACGAGGGCTATACGATAGAACTCACCAACGGCGGCGGCGCCGACAAGACGATGTCGGCTGTGCTCTCCGGCTCGGCGGACGTAGGCTTCTGCGGACCCGAAGCGGTCGTGTATACTTATCTGGGCGGCAGCGGCGACGCACCCAAGGTTTTCGGACAGATGACCAACTGCGACGGAAGCTTCTTAGTTGGCAGAAAGGCTGAGCCCGACTTCCAGTGGACCAACCTTACCGGTAAAGACGTGCTTGCCGGCAGACCGGGCGGCGTGCCCCTTATGACCTTCCAGTATATCTGCAAAGAAAAGGGCGTTGACGCGAACTTTATAACCAACGTGCAATTCGATTCTATGACCGCGGCGTTCGAGGGCGGCGTGGGCGACTACGTGACAATGTTCGAACCCTCCGCCTCCGAATATCAGAAAGCGGGCAAGGGCTATATAGTTGCTCCCGTGGGACCTGCGGGCGGCGAAGTGCCCTACACCTGCTTTATGGCTAAGGAAAGCTTCATCAAGGGCGAAAGCGGCAAAGTAGACGCGCTCCTGCGCTCTATCACCAAGGCTACCAAGTACATCTACGAGCACGACTGCGCCGACGTTGCGGAATACATTAAAGGCTATTTTGCAAACACAAGCAAGGAAAGCATTACCACATCGCTTGAAAACTACAAGGCAATCAACACCTGGGTAAAGGATATGGCTATGAAAGAGAGCGCGTTCAACCGCTTGCAGGACATCATAGAAAACGCGGGCGAGCTTGAAAAGCGCGTATCCTTTGCGGACATCGTGCTCACGGAAAGAGCGCACGAAATTTATCAAGAAATATACGTATGATACTGTCATTCAACGACGTAGGTTACACCTACCACACTAAGGACGGCGAAACCAACGCGATAGAGCATATGTCCTTCGGAATAAAGCGCGGCGATTTCGTCGCGCTGATAGGTCCGTCGGGCTGCGGCAAGACAACCATACTTTCGCTGATAGCCGGGCTTTTAAAACCTTCGTACGGAAAGATAGAAAGGGAAAACGCCGAGTTCGGCTATATGTTGCAGCGCGACGCCCTCTTCCCCTGGCGGACTGTGGAAGCCAACATTTTCCTGCCGCTGGAGGTTAAAAAGCGCAACACTCCCGAAATGCGGGAAAACGCGCTGCGCCTTGCCGAAAAGTACGGCTTAAAGGACTTTCTGAAAAAGAAGCCTACCGAGCTTTCGGGCGGTATGCGCCAGAGGGTCGCGCTCATACGCACACTTGCGGCACAGCCCGACATACTGCTTCTGGACGAACCGTTTTCCGCACTCGACTACCAGACCAGGCTGAAAGTGTGCGACGACGTGCAGAGCATTATAAAGAGCGAGCAGAAGACCGCGATTTTAGTCACGCACGATATGTCGGAGGCAATAGCACTTTCGGATAAGGTTATAGTGCTTTCTTCCCGCCCCGCTACCGTCGTTGCCGAGCACGTTATAGACTTCGGCGACAACACGCCCAAATCGCGGCGCGAGTGCCCCGAATTTTCGCAAACGTTCGAAGTATTGCGCTCCGAACTCGGGCTGTAGACCCCTTAGTATAATACAATTAAAGGAATTTCTACCTATGAAAAACGCAAACTACTCAAAGGAGCATATCCTTTACTTAAAAAAGAAAAGGCGCAAAGCCGTATTCATAAATCTGGCTCGCGTGGGGCTGCTCGTTGCCGTTTTGGGCATTTGGGAACTGCTTGCGCAGCTTAAAGTAATTGACGCTTTTATAACCAGCTCACCCTCCCGCGTGGGGATTACGATAGCCGACCTGTACAAAAACGGCACGCTGTTTTCGCACATCGGCATAACGCTGCTGGAAACTATGATAGGCTTCGTCATTGCCGTGGTGCTGGGCTATTCGATAGCCGTTCTGCTGTATATGAGCGACGCCGTAAGAAAGGTTTTCGAACCGTATATAGTCGTGCTGAACTCCCTGCCCAAAATCGCGCTGGGACCGCTGATTATTATATGGATAGGCACGGGCTACACCTCCATAATCTTTATGACCGTGCTGGTTGCGATAATCGTGTGCATAATGAACACACTGACGGGCTTTCTGTCGGTTGACAAGACAAAGCTGACGCTTATGAAGGCGATGGGCGCAAGCAAGCAGGCGATACTCTTCAAACTGATTATCCCCGCATCTCTCCCCTCGCTTATCAACACCTTAAAGGTTGCCGTCGGGCTGGCGTGGATTGGCTCGATTATGGGCGAATACGTCGCCTCGCGTGCGGGACTGGGCTATCTGATAGTCTACGGCGGGCAGGTATTCAAGCTTGACCTCGTTATGACCTCAACCTTCATTCTGTGCCTGCTGGCGGGCGGTATGTACGGCATTATTACGCTTATAGAAAAAAAGCTAACCAAATAGTTTATATAAAAAAACTTAGCGGCGGCGATTTTAAATCGCCGCCGCTTTCATTATTTTTTTTCGCACGTTTTAAAAACCGTAGCTTGCGCCTTCGTATCCGCAAGTCCTTTCGTTTGTGTTCAGTCCCTGCATAGCGTCTATTTCGTTCAGAATGTCGTAAGCCGAGCGCGACAGCACGGGCACAGCCTCGTCGTCCCTACCCAAAAGAAAGGTTTCGCCCGTATGCTTTCTGCGCAATCTGTTTTTCTGCATTGCCATATAATTCAAAACCGTCATTTCAACTTCACCTCGCTTTGTTTTACAGCCATATATTACCACTTAATTGTTGACAACTATTGTCATATATGATAAAATATTTTTAACTTTTTTTATATTTTATTTGGGAAGTTGCTATGAAATACCAGATTATGATTAAAATGTTGATGCTGCTTACCTCGCGCCGCAAGGTGACGGCGGCGGAAATTGCCGACCGCTTCGAAATCTCCGTGAGAAGCGTTTACCGCTACGTTGAGGAGCTGAACGTTGCAGGCGTGCCGCTGGACGTCGTTCGCGGCAGAAGCGGCGGAATATACATTGCCGACACCTTTAAACTGCCCTCGGGCTACTTTACGCGCGGCGAATATGCGGCGACGGTAAACGCGCTTACCGCAATGTCCTCCTCCGTTGACGACGAGGATATTATTTCCGCCCTCGAAAAACTGCAACGCCAGCAAAAGGCGGACAAGCGCGAGCTGTCCGTCTGCGGCAACATCATAGTAGACGGCGGCGCGTGGGCGGATCTGGGCAAATTCCCGCAGAAAATGAAGGTGTGCGAGCAGGCGGTCAGGGACAGCTTATGTCTTGAAATAGACTACATTTCGCGCGACGGCGAGCACAGCCGCAGGGTAATCGACCCGCACGTTTTAATACTCAAACAGAACGTTTGGTACATATATGCATTTTGCCATACGAAACAGGATTTCCGCACCTTCAAGATAGGCAGAATCAAGGGCGCGCGCTTTACGGGGCGCAACTTCGTCAAAAAGGAAATAACAAAAGACGAAATACCTCTGAATTTCGAATACACCTCCGAACAGCTTATACCCGTAACTCTGGAAATAAAAAAAGACGCCCTTGCGGACGTTGAGGAATGGCTGGGCGTGGACAATATAGAGCCGCGCGGCAACGGGCTTGTGGCAACCCTTTCGCTGCCTGACGACGAAATGCTGGTGGACAAAATTCTGGGCTACGGCGGCAAGGTCAAAGTTATTTCCCCCCTGCCCTTAAAGGAAAAAGTGCGCGCCGCCGCCCTCGCCATCGCCGAAGGGTAAATTACAACCCAAGGCTCTTTTTGATATTGTTACAGCAGGCGGAAATAATTTCAAGACATTCCGTCAGAAGCGTGCCCGACTCTCCGTCGGGCTTTTTCGTCTTTATGGCGTCGTTTATGATGACCGCCGCATAGTTGAAGGACGAAAACAGATTTTTAAGCATAGGCTGCTGTTCGGCATAGTCCTTTTGCGCGGTCACGAAAAAGTCGTAAACCGCCTGAATTTCCGCGCCGAGCGCGTTGAACTCGGACACGTTTTTACTTATTGAAATTGAGTTGACGCGCTTTGAAACCTTATCCAGCAGGTCGCAAAGGCGCACGTCCTCGAAGTCGGGCATAATGATTATCCTCTATTGAAAAAAAGTTGCGGCGGGAAAAATTTTCCCGCCGCGCGTTTGTGTTTTACTTAAGCGTTGTCGGTTTCGTCCTTGCCGTAAGCGGGATTGATTATGGGAGACATACTCTTGTACTCCTTAACGCCCGTACCTGCGGGAATGAGCTTACCGATAATAACGTTTTCCTTCAGACCCATAAGGGGATCGACCTTGTTCTTGATAGCCGCGTCGGTGAGTACCCTTGCAGTCTCCTGGAAGGAAGCCGCCGACAGGAAGCTTTCGGTGGACAGCGCCGCCTTGGTTATGCCGAGCAGCACGCGCTTCTGCAGTGCGGGTGCGCCGCCGTTTTCGATTGCCTTGCGGTTCTCGTCCTCAACGGTGAACATATCCACGGTCTCGCCGGGAAGCAGGTCGGTCGAACCGGAATTTTCGATTCTTACCTTTTTGAGCATCTGCCTTACGATAATTTCAACGTGCTTGTCGTTGATGTCAACGCCCTGCGAACGGTATACGGACTGAATCTGTTCGAGGATATAGTCCTGAACGCCCTTGACGCCCTGTACCCTAAGAATATCCTGAGGGTAAACCGAACCGGTGTTGAGCACGGTGCCGGGGGTAACCACGTCGCCCGCCTTGACTTTGAGCTCCGCATTGAAGGGAAGCGCATAGTCCTTCTTGACTTCGCCCGTTACGGGGTCGGTGACTATGACGTGCTTTAAGTTGTCGGTATCGTCAATCTTGACCTTACCGGAAACTTCGCACAGCGTTGCGCAACCCTTGGGTTTACGCGCTTCGAAAAGTTCTTCTACACGGGGAAGACCCTGAGTGATGTCGCCCGTCGCCGCGATACCGCCCGTATGGAAGGTACGCATTGTAAGCTGGGTACCGGGTTCACCGATGGACTGTGCCGCGATTACGCCGACAGCTTCGCCGGGCATAACGGGCGTGTTGGTCGCCATATTCTTGCCGTAGCACTTTGCGCACACGCCGAAACGCGAGTTGCAGGTAAATACCGAACGGATTGAAACGGCTTCGATACCAGCCGCGATAATCTTCTTTGCTAGCTCGTCGGTGACGAACTGGTTCTGCGCAACGATGACGTTGCCGTTCTTGTCTACGACGTCTTCGGAAACGTAACGTCCCTGAATTCTGTCCTCGAGTCCTTCGATAACTTCGCCGTTGGGTCCTATGATTGCCTTTACAACCATACCGCGGGGCTTCTTCGAACCCGCCATACAGTCTTCTTCTCTTACGATGACGTCCTGAGAAACATCTACGAGCCTACGGGTAAGGTAACCGGAGTCAGCCGTCTTTAACGCCGTATCGGCAAGACCTTTACGACCGCCGTGCGAGGAAATGAAATATTCCAGAACGGTAAGTCCCTGTCTGAAGCACGACTTAACGGGAACTTCGATCTTTTTACCCTGAGGGTTAACCATCAGTCCGCGCATACCCGAAAGCTGCTTCATCTGGTCGATTGAACCGCGGGCTCCCGAGTTTGCCATCATCCAGATGGGGTTGAACTTGTCGAGCGATTTCTTTAATTCGGAAGTAACTGCGTCCGTCGCCGAATCCCACGCGTTGATAACCGCGTTGTAGCGCTCCTCTTCTCTCAGAAGTCCGCGCTGGAACTTGCGCTCAATCTGCAACACCTTCTGCTCGGTATCGGCAACGATTTCCTTCTTTGCTTCGGGAATGTGCATATCGAATACCGAAGTGGTGATTGCGCCGACCGTCGAATACTTGTAGCCGAGCGTCTTGATTTTGTCGAGGACGTCAGCCGCTCTGGGCGCGCCGCCCGTCTTGAAGCAACGCTCAACGATTTTGCCGAGCTGCTTCTTGCCGACCGCAACGTTGTCGCCGAGGAATTCGTACGATATTTCGTATTTGAGATAATCTTCGGGCTTCTCGCGCTTTACAAAGCCGAGGTCCTGAGGCATCTGGTTGTTGAATATAATTCTACCGACGGTGGTCTTGACGATGCCCGTAACGGTCTGACCGTTATAGGGCGACTTTTCGTCGTTGATGGTTACCGTACGGCGGACAAGCACTTCGTCCTGCATATGGATATATTTGGTCTGGTACGCCATCATCACTTCGTCTTCCGAAATGTATGCGTTGGCAACGTACTTTTCCACACCCTCTTCGCCTGCCGCGCACTCGTAATATCTGTCGCCGCTCCAACGGTAATACTTGCCCTCTTCCCTGCGGATAATGGTCAGATAGTAAGCACCCATAACCATATCCTGCGAAGGCTGCATAACGGGCTTGCCGTCCGAAAGCTTCAATATATTGTTGGACGAAAGCATTAAGAATCTTGCTTCTGTCTGCGCCTCTATCGAAAGAGGTACGTGCACCGCCATCTGGTCGCCGTCGAAGTCCGCGTTGAACGCCGTACATACGAGGGGGTGAATCTTAATTGCTCTGCCCTCGATAAGCACGGGCTCGAAAGCCTGAATGGAAAGTCTGTGCAGGGTAGGCGCACGGTTCAGAAGAACGGGGTGCTCCTTGATGACCTCTTCCAGCACGTCCCAAACGAGGGGCTTAGCCTTCTCGACGGTACGCTTTGCGCTCTTGATATTCTGGCACTGACCGCTCTCGACAAGCTTTTTCATTACGAACGGCTTGAAGAGCTCGATTGCCATTTCCTTGGGCAGACCGCACTGATAGAGCTTGAGTTCGGGACCTACGACGATAACCGAACGTCCGGAGTAGTCAACACGCTTGCCGAGGAGGTTCTGACGGAAACGACCCTGCTTGCCGCGGAGCATACCGGAAAGAGATTTAAGCTCTCTGTTGGAAGGACCGGACAGAGCGCGTCCCCTTCTGCCGTTGTCGATAAGCGCGTCCACAGCTTCCTGCAACATACGCTTTTCGTTCTTGACTATCATATCGGGAGCGCCGAGCTCCATCATTCTTTTAAGTCTGTTGTTTCTGTTTATAACCCTTCTGTAAAGGTCGTTCAAATCGGAGGAAGCAAACCTGCCGCCGTCCAGCTGTACCATAGGGCGCAGTTCGGGAGGAAGCACGGGAAGCACGGTTAAAATCATCCATTCGGGCTTGTTGCCGCTCTTCTTGAACGATTCGAGAATTTCTATTCTCTTTACCGCCTTAAGCTTCTTCTGGCTTGCGGAGCTGTTTTCGATAATGTCCTTGGTTTCCTTGCATTCCTTTTCAAGGTCAACCGCCATCAAAAGCTCGCGGATTGCCTCCGCACCCATTCCTACTTTAAGTCCCGTAACGGTGCTGTCGCCGTACTTTTCCTCGATTTCGCGAAGTTCCTTATCGTTGATAACCTGCTTATATTCCAGGGTAGGCACGGTGCCAGGGTCGAGCACTACGTAGGAAGCAAAGTATATAACCTGTTCCAGCGCCTTGGGGCTCATATCCAGGATAAGACCGATTCTCGAAGGCACGCCGCGGAAATACCAGATATGGGATACGGGAGCCGCAAGCTCTATATGACCCATCCTTTCGCGCCTTACCTTGGCGCGGGTTACTTCTACGCCGCACTTTTCGCACACAATACCCTTGTAGCGGATACGCTTGTACTTGCCGCAGTGACATTCCCAGTCCTTCATCGGTCCGAAAATTCTCTCGCAGAACAAGCCGTCGCGCTCGGGCTTTTGCGTTCTGTAATTTATGGTTTCGGGCTTGGTTACCTCGCCCTTGGAAAGTTCCCTGATTTTTTCGGGAGAAGCTACGCTAATCTTAATTGAGCAAAAATCGTTTAATTCAAACATTTATATTACCTCCCGCTTAGTCCTCGATATCCCCGTCGTCCGAAGTATCTTCGTCCTCGTCGCCGCCTTCCTCGTCGTCGAAAAGCGTGAACTTGTCGCCGAGCTCGTCATCGTCGCCGAAGTCGTCCATATCCTCGTCGGTGAACAGCTCCTTGGAAATGAAGCCGTCCTCATCGTCGTCGTTTTCGAACAGGGAAATATCTTCGAGCCCGTTCTCTTCCTCAACTTCCGCGGAGGTGATGTCAAGCTCTTCTTCGGGCATCTCGTTCTCTCTGTCCTCGGCCTCCCTTGCCCTTGCGTTGGGAATTGCCTCGTCGTCCTCGTCAAGCTCGTGAATGATAAGCTCCTCGTTGTTTTCGGTGAGCACCTTTACGTCGAGTGCGAGCGACTGCAATTCTTTAAGCAATACCTTGAATGCTTCGGGAATACCGGGCTCGGAAATGTTGTTGCCCTTTACTATGCTTTCGTAGGTCTTTACACGTCCGACGATGTCGTCCGACTTGACCGTAAGAATTTCCTGTAATACGTGCGCCGCGCCGTAAGCTTCCAGCGCCCAAACTTCCATTTCGCCGAAACGCTGACCGCCGAACTGCGCTTTACCGCCGAGGGGCTGCTGCGTTACCAAGCTGTAAGGTCCTATCGAACGCGCGTGAATCTTGTCGTCAACCAGGTGGACGAGCTTAATCATATACTGAACGCCGACCGTAACCCTGTTTTCGAAGGGCTCGCCCGTTCTGCCGTCGTATACCTGAATTTTGCCGTCAACCTTGCCTTCGGGGTTAAGTATGTTGTTTTCCTTGAACAGTTCCTTAATATCCTGCTCGGTCGCGCCGTCGAATACGGGGGTCGCAATCTTCCAGCCGAGCTGTTTGCAGACCAGACCGAGGTGAACTTCAAGCACCTGTCCGATGTTCATACGCGAAGGAACGCCCAGGGGGTTGAGCACTATCTGCAGGGGAGTGCCGTCCGCAAGGAAAGGCATATCCGCCTGAGGCAGTACGCGGGAAATAACGCCCTTGTTACCGTGACGTCCCGCCATCTTGTCGCCGACCTGAACTTTACGCTTCTGTGCGATATATACGCGCACCAATTTGGAAACGCCGGGCGAAAGCTCGTCCTTGTTCTCTCTGGTGAACACCTTTACGTCTACGACTATACCGCCCTCGCCGTGGGGTACTTTAAGGGAAGTATCTCTTACCTCTCTCGCCTTCTCGCCGAATATTGCGCGGAGCAGTCTTTCTTCGGGGGTAAGCTCGGTTTCGCCCTTGGGGGTAACCTTACCTACAAGTATGTCGCCGGGCTGTACTTCGGCACCTATTCTGACGATACCGTTTTCGTCGAGGTCTTTGAGTGCGTCCTCGCCGACGTTGGGAATATCACGCGTGATTTCCTCCTCGCCGAGCTTGGTGTCGCGCGCCTCAGTTTCGTGCTCCTCGATATGGATAGACGTAAACACGTCGTCCTGAACTATCTTTTCGGAAATGAGGATAGCGTCCTCGTAGTTGTAGCCTTCCCATTCCATATAACCTATAAGGATGTTCTTGCCGAGTGCGAGTTCGCCGTTATTGGTCGAAGGACCGTCGGCGATTATTTCGTCCTTTTCAACGCGGTCGCCCGTGTTGACTATGGGACGCTGGTTGAGGCAGGTGTTCTGGTTGGAACGCTCGAATTTCTTCAGCTTGTATTCGGTAACCAGACCGCTGTCCTCGCGTATCTTAATTAAATCGGAAGCGCAGCCGACTACAACGCCCGCTTCCTTTGCGCGTACGATAACGCCCGAGTCGCGTGCAATCGCCGCCTCGATACCCGTTGCAACGATAGCGCTTTCGGTCTTCATAAGGGGAACTGCCTGACGCTGCATATTCGAGCCCATCAACGCACGGTTGGTATCGTCGTTTTCAAGGAAGGGAATAAGCGCGGTAGCAACCGAAACAAGCTGCTTGGGGCTGACGTCCATATAGTCCATCTTGTCGGGCGTGAGCTGCGTAATCAGATCCTGGTGACGGCAGCCTACGTGCGTGTTGACAAAGTGGTTGTTTTCGTCGAGCGGCTCGTTCGCCTGCGCGACTACGTACTTGTCCTCCTCGTCCGCGGTGAGGTAATCGACGTGGTCGGTTACCGTAGCAACGCCGTTTGCATCCTTGATAACCTTTCTGTACGGCGACATAATAAAGCCGTACTCGTTTACCTTGGAGAAGGTTGCCAGCGAGGAAATAAGACCTATGTTCTGACCTTCGGGGGTCTCTATGGGGCACAGTCTGCCGTAGTGCGAGTGGTGAACGTCGCGCACTTCGAACGTTGCTCTGTCACGGTTAAGACCGCCGGGACCGAGCGCGGAGAGCTTACGCTTGTGCGTCAGTTCCGCAGCGGGGTTGGTCTGGTCCATAAACTGGGAAAGCTGCGAGGAGCCGAAGAATTCGCGGATAACCGCGGACACGGGACGAACGTTTACAAGACCCGAGGGGGTTACCTCCATTGCGTCCTGCGTAGCCATTCTCTCCTTGATGAGCTTTTCCAGACGGGATATACCTATGCGGAGCTGGTTGGTTAAAAGCTCGCCTACCGAACGCACGCGGCGGTTGCCGAGGTGGTCGATATTGTCGATAGTGCCTATGCCGTACTGTAAATCTATGTTGGAAGAAATTGCCGCAACAATATCGTCAACCGTGATGTGCTTGTGGTTGAGCTTTTCGATAATGGGCTTTATGGTCTTCTTCTCTTCCGCGTCGAGAACTTCCTTGCCGTCTTCCAGAAGGTGAGCGAACAGCTTGCAGGCTTCAACGAAGCGTACGCGCTGCTCTCTGCGCTTTTCGCGGTTTTTCTTTTCCTCGGGCTTTTCGTCCTCGGTCTCCTCGATTTCAACGGTGTAGTAAAGCGCGTTGATTTTGTCGAGGTATTTGTTTGCTACTTCATCGCAGTGAGCGGTCTTGCACTCCTCCGCTATCTGCTTCATAAACGCGAAGTTGGGATAGTATACCGTGGGAAGAAGTCCGTAAATCTTGGGGTTCTTGTCCGAAAGCGCCTTCCAGTTTACCGTGTTGTTTGCGATAATCTTGTGCTTGATTTCGCCCTGCTCGCGGTCGTTTACCAGAACGAATACTTCGTTTATGCCGCAGTCCTGAATTTCTACAGCCTTGCTCTCGGTAATCATTTCGCCCGCGCTTGCAAGCAGTTCGCCCGTTTCGGGGTTGAACACGTCTTCCGCAAGCTTGCAGCCCTGCAGACGGTAGGAAAGGTTGAGCTTTTTGTTGAACTTGTATCTGCCGACCTTAACGACGTCGTAACGCCTCTGGTCGAAGAACAGGTTGTTGAGGTGCTGCCTTACGGAAGCCTCGGTGGGAACTTCGCCGGGACGCAGTCTTCTGTAAAGCTCGATAAGTCCGTCGCTCTCGGACTTGGTTGCGTCCTTAGCGATGGTGTTTTCAATCATCTTGTCGTCTGCGAACAGGTCTAAAATTGCCCTGTCGGAGCCGAAGCCGAGCGCTCTCAAAAGCACGGTAGAGCAGATCTTACGCTTTCTGTCAACGTGTACCCACTGTACGCCCTGGGCGTCCTGCTCGAATTCGAGCCACGCGCCGCGGTTGGGGATAACCGTAGTGCCGAACATTTCCTTGCCGGTCTTGTCCCTCTCCATTGCGTTGTAGGAGCCGGGTGAACGGACGAGCTGGGAAACGATTACGCGCTCCGCACCGTTGATGATGAACGAGCCGCTGTCGGTCATTAAGGGGAATTCGCCCATAAAGACGTCCTGGTCGATGACCTCTTCCTTGACCTTGTTGACAAGTCTGACCTTTACGTGCAGAGGAAGCGCGTAGGTAGCGTCGCGATTGCGGCACTCCTTTTCGTCATACTTGGGCTTGTCGTCGAACCAGTGGTCGAGGAAATACAGCTCGAAGTGGTCGGAATAGTCGGTTATGGGAGAGAAGTCCTCGAATACCTCTCCTATACCTTCGTCGATGAAAGTCTGATAGCTCGACTTCTGAATCTCAACGAGGTCGGGAATGTCGATGACTTCGTTGATTTTGCCGAACTTTCTTCTTTCGGTTTTGCCATACCTGTGAACGGGTAAATTCATTAAAATACTTACTCCTTGTTTTTTATTTCACGTGTTTGGCGATTATGCGTATATATCTTTTCACCGCAAAAAATCTTACGTTTCGTTATTGGGCGTAAAGGGCGGGCTTTTATAATTTTTCAACCCTCTTGACAAAATTCCGCCGCAAAAATTTTTCCGTGCTTGAAAGAATTTGTCCTATACCCTTTACAATTTTTATATTATAGTGTATAATCTACTGCGTTAATCGGCATTTTTCGCCCTTTTTCAGCCCCGTTTTTACTGCTATAAATAGCCAAAAAAGGTAAAATTGGGCATTAAGCGCATTGTAATACAGAATAGTATTATAAAACTGTCAATCCGACAAGTCAAGCAAAAATGCCTTTCGTGCAAAAAACTTTTAAAAAACCTTAAAAAAACAAAGAGTGACGTTATGCGTATAGATAAATTTTTAAAGGTATCAAGAATTTTAAAGAGGCGCACTGTGGCGCGCGAGGCGTGCGACGGCGGCAAGGTCATTATAAACGGCAAGGAAGTCAAGCCCTCCCACCCCGTCAAGGCGGGCGACGTCGTGGAAATCGACTACGCAACGGGCGTTCTGAAATTCCGTATAATAGATATAAAGGAAACGGTAAAAAAGGACGAAGCCGCCTCCCTTTACGAAATAATCACTTAAAAAAATTTTTTTTTAATATGTTTGCCGTTGCAACCGACGGCAAATTGTGTTATTATAATTTTGTATATGTTTAAAATTTTACTTTCCAAACTTAAAGAAGCGGTTATATCGGTATTGCCGGTAACCGTTATAGTACTTATAATTTCCTTTACGCCGCTCGCGAGTTTAACGACGACCGAGACGGTGGCTTTTGCACTTTCCGCCGTCGGGCTTATCGTCGGTATAGCGCTGTTCAACCTAGGCGCCGACCTTGCGATGACGCCTATGGGCGGACACGTCGGCACTGGTCTTACCAAATCCAAAAAGGTATTTATTCTGCTTTCGGTATGTTTCGTTATGGGCTTGCTTATAACCATAGCGGAGCCCGACCTTTCGGTACTTGCCGAACAGGTTAAGGACATTATGCCGGGCGGCGCAACCGTAGGCAAGTGGCTGCTGATTATCACCGTCGGCATCGGCGTTGGCATTTTCCTTGTAATTGCTATTCTGAAAATCGTCTTCCACAAAGACCTTTCGATGCTGATAATGTTCTTCTACCTTATGCTGTTTGCGCTGTGCGCGATTATGGCGGAGAACGGCAAGTTCGGGCTTATCCCCCTCTCGTTCGATTCGGGCGGCGTAACGACAGGTCCCATCACCGTACCCTTTATAATGGCGCTGGGCGTTGGCATCTCCGCAACCATAGGCGGACGCGACGCAAACGAAAACAGCTTCGGTCTTATCGCTCTGTGCTCGGTAGGTCCCATCATCGCGGTTATGGCGCTTTCGCTTATGACCAAGGGCGAGCTGGGTGCTTACGACACCACCATTTACGAAATAGGCAATTACATAGGCAAGAACTTCGGGCACACTATTCTGGACACGATAAAGGAAGTCGCCCTTGCACTCGCGCTGATAGTTGCGTTCTTCCTCGTATTACAGTTTACGATTTTAAAGCTGCCCAAGCAAAAACTCATTCAGATTGCCATAGGCATAGGCTATACCTTCTTCGGACTGGTCATTTTCCTCGTTTCCGTAAAGGTCGGATTTATGCCCATAGGCTTCAAGATGGGCACGCAGATTGCGGCAAACAGCCCTACCCTTTTAGTAGTGCTCGGCTTTATACTCGGTATGGTGGTCGTCCTTGCGGAGCCTGCCGTACACGTATTGAACAAGCAGGTTGAAGAGATAACCAACGGCGGCGTCAAGAAGATTGAAATGCTTGTCGCGCTCTCTGTTGCGGTCGGCATATCAATAGGTCTTTCGGCGCTGAGAATGATTTTCAAATTCTCCATTCTGTACTATCTGGTGCCCGGTTATCTCATATCGCTGGGACTGTCATTCTTCGTTCCCAAGATATACACGGCGATAGCGTTCGACTCGGGCGGCGTTGCCTCCGGTCCTCTGACGTCGAGCTTTATTCTCCCCCTCGTCATAGGCGCGTGCGAAACCGTGCAGGGCTCTTCCAACATATACGGCTTTGCGTTCGGCGTAGTTGCAATGGTTGCAATGACCCCTCTCATCACTATACAGATACTCGGCTTCAAAGCCGTTATGTCGTCCAAGGTACGCGCAAACATCACTATGCGCCGCATACTTGCAGCCGACGACGAGCAGATAATCTATTTTAAGTAAGGTATAATTTTATGGCGGAAAAAATCAAGGAAGCCAAAACTAAATTGAAAGAAGCAAAAGTAAAGGTGCACGGCAAGGTTGCCGAGAAAAAGAAAGCGGTAAAAGCCGCGGTTGCAAAGACAAAGAACAACCCCAACACCGTTACTTCCAACAGACTGAAAATGCTCATTACCGTCGTTGCCAGAAACAAGTCGGAATACTACACCGACCTCATTCAGTCCTTCGACGTGAATATGCAGACGATTGCTCTTGCGCAGGGCACCGCCACCGCCGGTATGGTCAGATACTTAGGTCTTACCGATACGGACAAGTGTGTGATTATGAGCGTTATTCAGGAAAGCAAGCTGCCCGACGCGCTCAACGCCCTGGAAGAAAAATTCAAGACGGTTAAGGGCGGCAACGGCATAGCCTTCACCGTTCGGCTTACGAGCGTGATAGGCACCCTGTTATTCGGGTTCTTAAGCAACAACAAGACGGTAGTCAAGGAGGGCAAATAAATGGCTAACTACGAAGTGGTTATGTGCATAGTCAACGCGGGATATTCGGACGTAGTTATGGACGCGGCAAGAGAAGTCGGCGCACGCGGCGGCACAGTTATTCACGCGCGCGGCACGGCAAATAAGGAAGCCGAACAATTCTTCCATATTACCATTCAGCCCGACAAGGAAATAGTTATGATTTTGGTGCCCGCAGAAATAAAGGACGCGGTTCTGCACGCGCTGTACCAGCACGCGGGACTTAAAACCGAGGGTCAGGGCATCGCCTTTTCTATGCCCGTGGACGAGGTTGTAGGTCTTTCCGCCCCTAACGCAAAGCACGAAGAGGATGAAAAGGAAAAGACAGCCGAAGCGACTGCCGAAAGCCAGCCTTCTACCCCCTCCGACGGCGAAAAGACGGAAAGCGAAAGCAAATGAAAATAAGCGTTATAGTCTGCGCGGCGGGCAGAGGCGAACGCGCGGAAATGGGCAGGAACAAACTGCTCGTTCCCTTTAACGGCGCAAACGCGCTGTACTACACCCTTGAAGGCGTACGCCGCCTCTCGGCAAGCTTAAAGCAAAAGGGTGCGGACGAAGTGAGCGAAGTTATAGTCACCTCCTCCCCCGAAGATTTGCAAGAGATCGACGCGCTCTGCCTACCCTACGGCTACAAGACGGTTACGGGCGGCGCGACGAGGAGCGCAAGCGTTGCCAACGCGCTGAAAGAAGTTCAGGGCGAAATAGTCCTTATCCAGGACGGAGCGCGCCCCTACACCACTACCGAACAATATCTGTCCTGCATCGACTGCGTAAAGCAGTACGGCAGCGCGGTTACGGCAATGCCCGCAACCGACACCACCGTAATAGAAAAGGACGGTTACGTCAACAATATCCCTGCGCGAAACGCCGTTTACCGCGTTCAGACGCCGCAGGGTTTTTATACGCGGGAAATTAAGCGCGCCTACGCGCTTGCGGCAAACGACGGCGGTACATACACCGACGACGGAGCGGTTTACTCACGCTATATCTCCCCCGCCCGCATTTGTCCGTGCGGCACGGAGAGCAATAAAAAACTGACCTATAAAGAGGACTTTACGGACGCCGCAAATGACTGCGCCATACGCATAAACGAAGCGGCGGCACACCGCTGCGGCTACGGGGTAGACGTGCACGCGTTCGGAAAAAAGCAGGACTTCGTGACTCTGTGCGGAGTTAGAATCCCCTGCGATACGGGACTTATCGCGCACAGCGACGGCGACGTTGCACTGCACGCCGTTATGGACGCAATACTCTCGGCGGCGGGACTCAAAGACATAGGACACTACTTCCCCGACAGCGACCCCGCCTTTAAGGGCGCGGACAGCGCAAAGCTGCTTGCAACGGTCATAGATACGGTGCAAAAGAAGGGTCTGAAAGTCAACGGACTTTCTGTAGCAATTCAGGCGGAAAAGCCGCGGCTTGCCGCTCATATTGATAAAATGGTTGAAAATTTAAGCAAGCTCACGGGCGCGCCGAAAGATAGCATTTCCGTAACGGCGGGCACCTGCGAGGGCTTGGGCTTCGTGGGCGAAGGGCGCGGCATATGCGCCTACTGCACCGCGGTGCTTACGCAAATAAGGTAATACTATGGCAAAATCAAACACGACTGTATTCGTGTGCGGCGAGTGCGGAGCCACCAGCCCGAGATGGCTGGGAAAGTGCCCCTCCTGTGGACAATTCAATACTATGGCGGAGGAAATCGTAAAACCCGCAACCTCCGCGGACGGCGGCAAAAAGAGCCTCTACTCCCTGCCTACGGCAAAGCCCCTTTCCAAGATAACCTACGAGCGGCACGACCGCATATCTTCGGGCATATCCGAATTCGATACGGTGCTGGGCGGCGGCATAGTCGCAGGTTCGCTGGTGCTTCTGGGCGGCGACCCCGGCATAGGCAAATCCACCCTCCTCACGCAGATTGCGGCACACCTTTCGGACAAGCATAAGGTGCTGTATTTTTCCGCCGAGGAGAGCTGTTCACAGGTCAAAATGCGCTGTGACCGATTAGGCTGCGGCGGCGAGAATATGCTGCTTTTAAACGGCACTTGCATAGACAATCTCGAAAGTGAGCTGGACGGCGTGGAGTTCTGCGTAATCGACAGTATCCAGGCGGTATACACGGACGATTTGTCCTCTTCCTCCGGCTCGGTCGGTCAGGTGCGCGAGTGCGCAACCAAGCTTATGCGCATTGCCAAAAGCCGCAATATAACCTTTTTTATAATAGGTCACGTCACCAAGGATGGCGCGCTTGCGGGTCCCAAAGTGCTTGAACACATTATGGACACCGTACTCTACTTCGAGGGCGAGAACTGCGAAAACTTCCGCATATTGCGCGCCGTAAAAAACCGTTTCGGCAACGTTTCGGAGGTGGGCGTGTTCGAGATGACTGGTGAGGGAATAAAAGCCGTAAACGATTACTCGGGCATATTCCTTTCCGAAAGCCGCGGCGAAGAAGCGGGCTGCGCCGTCACCCCTTCGCAGACGGGCAACCGCTGTATGAACGTGGAAATTCAGGCGCTTATCACAAAGACGACTTTCGGTCAGCCCAGGCGTATGTCGCTGGGCGTCGATTACAGCAAGCTTGCCCTGCTTCTTGCCGTGCTGGAAAAGCGGTGCAACCTGCACTTTTCGTCGCAGGACGTCTACATAAATATAATGGGCGGCATAAAGCTGAACGAGCCGGCAACCGACCTTGCGCTGTGCGCTGCGCTCGCCTCCTCCTACCTCGACAAGCCAGTGGACAAATTCACGGCGGTGTTCGGAGAGGTCGGCTTAACGGGCGAAGTGCGCGCCGTACAGTACGCCGAAAAGCGCGTGCAGGAGTGCGTGAAGATGGGCTTCAAGCGCGTATTGCTTCCTGCAAAAAATATGAAGTCGGTGGCGAAATACGCCGACAAAATAAGCATAGTACCCGTGCTTTACCTTGGCACTATGCTCAAATCTTTGTTCCCGAAAGAATGAAAAAGACGTATTGACTTTTTAAAAAATCGGGGCTATAATTAAGTAAATAAAAGTCGTCGGAGGACGCGTAATCGCAATTACGCAAGTCGATAAGACGTCGAGTGCGCTCGGGTAGATTTAACTGCTCGGGCATTTTTTTAAGGAGGAAAAATTTATGATTATCACGGTATCGAGAGAGTTCGGAAGCGGCGGCAGGGAGCTTGGCAAAAGACTTGCCGACGCGCTGGGACTGCAATACTACGACAAAGAGCTTATCGAAGAAATTGCAAGAACCACAGCCCTCGACGAAAAATACGTGACTAAGGTTCTGGAAAAGGGCGGTTTTGCAAACTTTGCGTTCAGCTTTGCGCACAGCCTTCCGCTTTCCGCCACCACCCCCAACACCGTGACCGACGTGCTGGTTGCGCACCAGAAAATCGTTACGGCGATTGCCGAAAAGGGCGACTGCGTGATAGTCGGACGCTGCGCCGACGCCATTGCGGAAAAGTATAACCCCGTAAAGATTTTCGTCTATGCGGACGAACAGTCCAAAATAAAACGCTGCCGCGAGCGCGCTACCGAGGGAGAGGACCTTTCCGACAAGGCGCTTAAAAAGAGCTTCAAGCGCATCGACAAGGGCAGAGCCAAACTCCACGACCTGCTCTCCTCCACTCCCTGGGGCGAAAAAACGGGTTACGATTTAATGATAAATACAACCCGTATCGAAATAAAAGACATCATACCCCAGCTTGCCGACCTGTGTTCGGAGCTGGCAAACGACAAACGATAAATGGCAAATCAACTTTCACAACAATTCACCTTTAAAAAACTGATTAAATTCGTCTACCCCGCCGTGCTTATGATGGTGTTCACCTCCGTATACGGCGTTGTGGACGGCATATTCGTATCCAACTTCGCGGGGCAGAACGCGTTTGCCGCCGTCAACCTCATTATGCCCGTACTTATGGGCTTCGCCTCCCTCGGCTTTATGATAGGCACGGGCGGAAGCGCGCTCATATCCAAGACTCTGGGCGAAGGCGACGTTAAAAAGGCGCGCGCGATTTTTTCGCTGCTCGTTTACGCAACCATTGCGCTGGGCGCGGTTATGACCGTGGTCGGCATATTCACTATGCGCCCGCTTGCAATTCTTTTAAAAGCCGAAAAAGAGGGCATCTTGCAGGAGTGCGTTTTATACGGCACCGTCAATATCTGCGGCGTAACCCTGTTTATGTTGCAAAACGTTTTCCAGAGCTTTTTCGCACTTGCCGAAAGACCGAAGATAGGGCTTATAGTAATAGTCAGCGCGGGCGTAACCAACGCCGTGCTGGACGCGGTATTTATCGCAGGTTTCAGGCTGGGGCTTTTAGGAGCGGCGCTTGCCACGGTTACGGGTCAGGCAGTCGGCGGCATAGTGCCCATACTCTACTTTGCAATCAACCGCAAGGGCGTGTTATATCTGGGCAAGCCGCTTTTGAAAATTCTGCCCCTTTTAAAGGCGTGCGCAAACGGCTCCTCCGAGATGATGACTCAGCTCTCCCTTTCGGTAGTCAACATACTTTACAACTATCAGCTGATGAGCTTTGCAGGCGCGGCGGGCGTTGCGGCGTTCGGCGTAATTATGTACGTAAGCTTTATTTTCTGTTCCATATTCATCGGCTATTCCATTGGCGTTACGCCCATTATAGGCTTCAACTACGGAGCGCAAAACCGCGCGGAGCTGAACAGCGTATTAAAGAAGAGCCTTATAATTATTGCCGTATGCTCGGCGGCTATGTTCTCGCTTGCGATGGCAATGAACTGGCCCCTGCCGTATATCTTCGTCGGCAAGGACGCGGCTCTGTTTGCAATGACAAGACGCGGCTTCTTTATCGTCGCTTTCATATTCCTTATTATGGGTTTCAGCATATTCGGCTCGGCGTTCTTCACCGCGCTGAACAACGGACTTGTTTCGGCGGTAATTTCGTTTATGCGCACCCTGTTCTTCCAGGTCGTGTGCGTGCTCACCCTTCCCCTTCTGTGGGGAATAGACGGCGTGTGGGCGGCGAACGTCTTTGCGGAAATTCTTGCGCTGGCAGTAACGTTTACTCTGTTTATGTGCCTGAGAAAGAAATACGGCTATTTTATTAAGGAATAAAAAAGCGCCGCGGCATTTGCCGCGGCGCTTTTTTTACTTTTACCTCATAACTGCGTAATACTTATCTGCAAGCGCGCCAAGCTCTGTTTGAGATTTTTTATCGCTTCTGTAAGAGCCGTCGTGAAGAACCGCGTCGTAAACACTTCCGCTATCTTTGGAAGCTATAAACGTTTCGGTGTATTCTGATACTGCACCCGTCTGCTTATCCGCAATAAGCGCATACAGCGTGAATTTTGCGGCGTTGCTTATCTGACTATCATTGCTGACGTCGGTTGCCTCGGATACAGCCCCGTAAATAATGTCGTAGCCCTTTCCCACACGGTTTTCTATCATATCCTGAACTAACGCCGTTTCTACTGCGTTTTCGCTGTCCGATAAATATAAGCCGACAAATTCATTTTTTTCGGTTAACGTTGTTTTTGAAATTCTTTCACACGCTTTTTCTACGTCAGTAATATTTCCGTTTTCGTCTAACCAAGTAGTTGTAACTAACGTTGTGTTTACTGTTTTTATAGCGTTTCCATATTTAATTGTACATCTTAAACGACTTATTCCTTGCGTAATATAAGTACAAATCGACAAAACCTCTGCGCCCTCGCCGTATTCGTCGTCTAACTTTGCTTGCAAGGCGGTAACGACTGCCTGATAATCTTTTTTGAGTTCGTTCTTTATTTCTGCAAGCCTTACTTGTTCCGCATAGTAATTGTCGGCAAGCGCACCGAGTTCGGTTTCTGTTTTTGTATCACTTCTGAAAGAGCCGCCGCCTATGACTGTATCGTAAACGTTGCCGTTATCCTTTGTAGCAATAAGCGTTTCCTTATATTCGTAAACTTTATTGTCATTGTCTGCAATAAGCGCATAGACCGTGAATTTTGCGGCGTTGGTTATCATATAATCGTCGGCAACGTCGGTTACTGCGGACACCCCGCCGCAAATAATATCGCAGTCAGTTCCTACACGGCTTTCTATCATTTCTTTAACAAATGCTTTATCCGTTGCGCTTTCGCTATCGGATAAGTATAAGCCGACAAATTCTTTTCCTTCACTTAATGTTGCCTTTGAAATTCTTTCACAAGCGTGTTCCAAATCAGTAATATTACCGTTTTCGTCTAAAAAATATTTTGTTACTGTTGACGTGCCCACGTCCTTTATTGCATTTCCATATTTAACTTTTAAGCCCAAATAATCACGCCGCGCACTAACATAAGTATAAATCGACAATACTTCCGCACCGTTGCCGTATTCGTCGTCTAACTTTGCTTGCAAAGCGTCGGTTATCGCTTTAAACGCTTCGGCTTGGTCTACCGTATTGTCGTCGCCCGAACCGTCGGGGTCTTTTTCGTCGTCCCCCTTCTTATCGTCGTCCGAACCGTCGGGCTTTTTATTATCCTCCGTCTTGTCGCCGTCGTTGCCCGGCTTTTCGGTCTGGTCGGGCTTTTTATTGCCTTCGTCGGGCTTTTCGTTGGGTGTGCTCTGCTCGGTCTTGTTGCCGCCGTTTCCGCCGTCACCCGTGTTATCGCCGCCGCCGCAGGCAGTAAAGCCGAACGCGCAGCCAAGCGCAGTTACCAAGCATAAAAGCATTGCCAAAAATTTCTTCCTCATAAAAAACCCTCCTGAAAATAAAAAAGTGCGCCAACCGAAGTAAGCGCACGAAAAACACAAACTCCGATTGTCGCCAAACAAACTTTATACAGCACGAGTATTCACGCACACCGTTGGAATTTGCATTTTTACCAAATTCTAAAAGATGTACGCGATAAAATGGGTAAAACAAAAGAATACCCCTATACTGTATATTATTAAGTTTGTTTGGCTTATTTAGTATATCACGCTTTCAGATAAAAATCAACAGAGCGGATAAAGTATTTTGCAAATTCTTCCAAGTGATTAAACGCATAAGCTAACAAAAACCTACGCAAGATAATTGCACGGAGGAAGGTTATGCACTTTGATGAAACACAAACTTATTTGAATCTTGCACGCAGCTTTGCCGGCGAAAGTCAGGCGGGAATGCGCTATCAGCTTATTGCAAGGGAGGCTACCGCGCAGGGATATATTGCGCTTGCGGATGAAATCAAGTCGCTTGCAAAGAACGAAACCGTTCACGCAAGAAGATTTTTTGAAGAACTTACCAAGCGCGGGCTGAAGCTCGATAATATCGTAATAGACGCGGGTTATCCCTTTCATACGGGCGATTTAGTCGAAATGCTGCGCCTTGCGAAAGAGGACGAAAGAAACGAACACGAAAGAATTTATCCCGAATTTGCAAGGATAGCGAAAGACGAAGGTTTTGCGGATATTGCGGCTTTATTCACTTTGACGGCTAACGTGGAAAAACATCACGAACAGATTTTCGGATATCTTCACGAAGCTATGGAAAGCGGCAATCTCTACAAGAACGAAAGCCCCATCCTCTACGTCTGCAAGGAATGCGGACATATGCACACCTCAAAAGAGGCGTGGACTATATGTCCCCTGTGCAAATCGAGTCAGGGTTTTGTCGCGCTTAACGTTCCTTACGGAAAGGAGAAAATATGAAGAAGGCTAACAACACGGAAAACAAGCAGAACAAGCAGTCCAACAAGAACTGCGGCTCTTCCAAAAGCACGAAAAACTGCAAATAATTGCTTTTTCAGCTTTGACGACCCGTTCGGGAGCTATACGGGCACTTGTGAAGAAAATTACGAAAAGCCCGTTCAGGACGTTGACGACCTGTAATATACTTCCTTAGCGGGGAAAACCGCGGAGGGCGCGAATTTTTCAAATTCGCGCCCTCTCTCTTTTTATTGAATTTTTAAATCATTCTTTGCGCCTGGATATAATAGCCCCACCGCGTGGTGGAAATTTGTTCTATCTTTGCATAGTCCGAAGCGGTGTGCAATATATAATTATCACCCAGATACATAGCCACGTGCCCTATCCTTTCCACGCCCGTGTTGTTCTTTCGTGAAGCGTTTGTAAAGAATATCAAATCGCCGCGCTTGAGCGCGCTCTTTTTGACCGTGGTGCCCTGATACACCTGCGTGCGCGTATTTACCTGCAAGTTGACGTTTGCGCCCAGCTTGAACATATACTGCATCAGCGACGAGCAGTCGAACGCCGAAGTGGTAAAGCCCTTAAGCTTGTTGCCCTTGCCGTCGTGGTAGCGCGTTGCGCCGTAAACGTAGGTCACGCCCAGGCACTTATAGCCCTCCTCGATTACCTTTTCAATCTGCGCGTTTGCGCTCTTGTCCATCT
The DNA here is from genome assembly GCA_029066845.1 of Clostridia bacterium. GTDB lineage: Bacteria > Bacillota > Clostridia > Christensenellales > Borkfalkiaceae > Coproplasma. The sequence continues at coordinate 27,251 of JAIEFR010000022.1, forward strand.
GCACAACCGAGCAATAGCCCGCACTTATATAAGCGGTTTTGTTTTTGTAATAGGTTTTATACCAGTTGCCTGTGCGCCCGACAAGCGCGTACAGCGTGCCCTTTTCGGCTGTGCCCAGCGCGGAGTAACCCGTTCCCGCACCCGAGCGCAAATTAACGCCCGCGGAGTTTACGAGTATGTATTCCGCCTTTTCCTCCTTGGGTTGCGTGTTTACGAATATTTCGTTGCCGTTACCGTTGCTCTGCGGTTCTTCGTTCTCCCCGTTGTTTTCGTTATTCTGATTATTTTCGTTGCCTGCTTGCTCACCGTTGTTTTCTTCCTGGCGGTTATCGTCGTCCACGGTCTGCCCCGTTATTTCGTCCGGCGCGTCAAGCTGGTCCTTGCGGCTCGAACAGGCAGGCAAAAGCCAGCCCGAAAGCACGAACGCGGAAGTCAACGCAAGCACGGTTATCCTTGATTTTAATTTCATATATTCCTCCTCAGGTTTACGGTTAAATTATACAATAAATTGTAAAAAAACACAATGCAAAATTTTTTCCACCAATGGTAAACTCTGCAAGGAGAAAGCAAAAAAGGCGGCTCGTCAGAGCCGCCTTTTTAAAGCGTTTTCAATTAATCGGCAATACCCTCGTTGAGCTTTGCAAGAAGCTTGTCGAGGTCGTTACCGTGAACGTAAACCGCCTCCTCGATGGTTTCGCCGTGCGCCATTGCGCAGCCGATGCAGTGCATACCCACAGCCTGCAGAATTTCCGCGCTGTTGGGATTGATTTTGAGGCAGTCAACTATCAAAGTATCCTTGGTTATTTTAGCCATAATAATGTATCTCCTAAAAAACTTCTTCGTATTATTTATTTTCGCATTATAAGCGGAAATTATTCTTCTTCGCTTTCCTCTTCCGTGGACAGAATTACTACTTTAAGCTGAGTAATTCTTCTGAACTCGGCTTTGGATACGGTGATTTGCAGGTTGCGGTAGGTAAGCTCGTCGCCCACGTTGGGCACCTTGCCCAGCATATCTATCACCCAGCCGCCGACCGTCGCGCTGTCGCTCTCTATATCGCCCAGCCCGAAGTAATCGCACATATCGTTTACCGTCGTACTGCCCAGCACGTTATACTCGGTTTCGCTTACCTTGGTTATGTCCGAAAGCACTTCGTCGTGCTCGTCCCAAATTTCGCCGACAAGCTCTTCCAGAATGTCTTCCATCGTCACGATGCCTACCGTATCGCCGAACTCGCCCGAAACGACAGCCATATGCGACTTGCTCTTTTGCAGCTGCTGCAATACCGCGCTTATCTTGGTTGTGGAAACGACGAATATAGTCGGCTTTGCCGCCTTTTCAAGCGAAAAGCCCTCGTCGCCGCGGTGCTTTATAAAGTCCTTTTCGTGCAGAATACCTATGATATTGTCAATGGAATCCTTATACACGGGCAAACGCGAATAGCGCGTTTCCATAAAGATTTTATCAACTTCGTCAAGGTCGGTTTCGCAGTCTATGGATACGACGTCCACGCGCGGCACTAAAATGTCCTTTGCTTCCAGATCGTTAAACTCGATTGCGCTTCTGATAAGGTCGCTTTCCTGGGCGTTAATTCCGCCCTCCTGTTCGGCTTCCTCAACCATAATTTTCAGCTCGTCGTCGGTTATGGCGTTGTCCTCTCTGTGCTTGAATATCTTTAAAAGCAGCTTTTTCCACAGTCCGAAAAGGAAGGTGAACGGAAAGAGAATCCACGCAAGCAGATTTATTGTGGGCGCCGCGAACCTTGCAAATCCTTCGGGGAATTCCTTTGCAAGCGTCTTGGGCGTTATTTCGCCGAAAATGAGCACTACGACCGTCAGAATTACGGTTGAAAGCGTGGTTGCAAGCCCCTCGTTTTTGGGTATGAGCGCAATTAAAAGCAGCGTGAACAGCGAGGATGCCAGAATGTTTACGACGTTGTTGCCTATCAAAATTGTGGTCAACAGCCTGTCGTAATTGTCGGCAAGCTTTAAAACGCGCTTTGCGCCCTTGTCGCCGTCCTCCGCCTTGGCACGCAGTCTTATTTTATTTACTGCCGTAAACGCCGTTTCGGTTGCCGAAAAGTAGCCCGACAATAAAATACATATTAGTACTACTACTAAAAAAACTATTTCAGTTGTTGTCATTATATCCTCCGTCAGAATTAAAAGCGTAAAAAAAAATTTCCTCGCTTTAAAGCTTGAGAAGGATAATTTTCAATTCAAAATGCGCCCGCAAAGACTTTTCGGGCGTAATTTCCGACAATTGAAAGCGACTTGCCTCATTGTAACTTCGTCGCTTAGATGGGTCGTCCATAATCTCCTCTTGAAAAAAATTTCGCACACGGAAGTATATTTTGCGTTAAAATTAACCGCAATGCTCCGTATTTGCGAACATTATAACATATACTTTGAGTTTTTGCAATACAAAAGCGGATTTTTTCAATCAAACCCGCTTTTTCTCTTCTATTATACGGCGGTACTCGTCTTTGAGTTCTTCCACCGCCTCGTCCCACGTTCTGTACAAATCGCGCTTTGCACCCTCGCAGACCTTTTTATAAAGCTCGTCGTCGGCTAAAATGCTCACTATCTTTGCCGCATACTCCTCGGGCGTTGCGGGGGCTATAAAGCCGTTTACGCCGTCGGTGACGTCCGAAGCCGTAACCGCTCCTTCCACGAACAGCGCGGGCGTGCTCTGCGAAGCCGCCTCCTTCTGCACCAGCGAGCTTGCGTCGTACATCGAAGGGAATAAAAACAGCTTTGCCCTGCAAAACAGCGCCTTTATCTGCTCCCTGTCCGAAATTCTGCCAAGATAGATGACGTTGTCGTCCAGCCCCAGCTTTGTCACCAGCTTTTTGAGCGCGGGCATATCCTTGCCGTCGCCGACGAACAGCATTTTGAAATGCTTGTCCTTCAGCTTTGCAAGCGCTTCCGCAAGAAAAAGCACGTTCTTCAATACGGTTATTCTGCCCACGAAAATGAACACGGGCATATCGGCGGGCAGGTTATAGCGTTCGTTGACGCTAGCCGCAGCCGCCTCCCTGTCCTCCGCGGGCGACATCTCCGTGCCGTTCCCAAGAACAAGCGGCAGATGCCTTGCGCCGTAGCGCAGGAACACCTGCGAAACCGCGGGGCTTACGCCGTAAAATTCGTCGCAGCTGTTAAACACCTTCATAACCTTTTTAAGCATTATTTTGGTTATAAGCTTGCTGTGCGTGGCACGGTAAAAATCCTGCTCGAACTGCGAATGCATTGTGGCGATTGCGGGTATGCCGTGCTTTTTCGCATACTTTACGCCCATAGAGCCCACCATAAACGGCGAATGAATATGCACTATATCCAGCTCGCTTTCCTTTAACGCCCTCTTGAATTTTCTGTCCAGCTTGGGCAGGGGCAAGCTGTAATCGATTATAAAAAAGCGCACGCTTTTGCAGCGTACGGTTTTATAGGGAAAGTTGTCCACATACTTTTTGCCGTGCTTGGGCACGAATACTGTCACGTCAAAATCCCCGTCGGCGGCAAGGCGCGCGGCGTAATTGTGCACCACGTTGATAACGCCGTCCACCATAGGAAAATACGTATCCAGAAACAGACCAACCTTAATCATATTATTCCTTCTTCTTTGCGCCCTTTTTGCCCTTTGTATTCTTTTTGACCATATCGTAGACGGTTATAACAAGCCCTATAATAATGTAGATATAAAAGACCGAAAGCCGCCACGTAATTACCGACCACACGAGCGACGCCCCCGCCGCAACGGAGAACGCAAGAGCGCCCATACTTTCCACCACGCCCGAGTTGCCGGGGGTGGGTATAAACGAAACGCCGAATATCGCAAAGACGTTTAGCGACATTATGCTTAAAAGCATACCGTCCACCTGACAGCCGAACGCCTTCATTACGAAATAGGGTATCGCAAACGTAAGCGCGGATTCGGCAAAGCACACCAGCAGCAACAAGATAAGGTATACGGGGCTTGTCGCCATCAGCTTGAACGAGCTTTTGAAATCGCTTACGACCTTGGTTGCACGCGCGGTAGTCTTGTCGATGTCTTTGACTATCTTCATTTTGTGCCCGAGCTTGACAATGCCGACGGTGATTTTCTGCATCAGCTTGGGCAACACCAGGAAAAGGGTTACGAACGCGGGCACGATTAAATTCACGCCTATGCCTATCCAGCCCGTAATCTTTAAAAGGTTGCCGCCGCTCACGCCGTCCAGAACGCCCTGCACCGTGCCCGCTATCATCAGCGCACCGCCCAGCACTATCCAGCACATTATGCTGGAAAAGTATCTTATAAGCACAATAGCCGACGAATTGCCGCCGCTTATGCCCTTGGTGTTCAGATAGTAAATCTGCATCGGCTGTCCGCCCGTGGAAAAAGGCGTAACCGCGTCGTAATACCTGCCCAGAAAGTTTGTCTTTGCCGACGTGCCTATGCGGAATCTGCCCGTAACCGTCTTGGAAATTATGCAGAATTTCGCAACGTCCAGCACCATCGTGAGCAGCACGACCAGAACGAGAATTACGCAGAACAGCGGACTTGCGCCGCGCATAACCTCTACAAAAGACGCACCAGAATCGTCGCCTATCTCGCCTACTATCCCGAAAAGCGATAAAATTCCCAGCGCAATTACTACGACCAGGAATATGTTCCAGAATATGCGCACGCCGCGCTTCTTTTTTGCGGGCTGCGCCACAGTCTCTTCCTTTACGGTGACTTCGGTATTCACCTCGGGCGCATTCCCGGGCACGGGCTCGGTCGCTTCGGACGGAACGCTTTCAACCGCGCCGTCCTCTTGATTTTCGATATTCAGCTCCCTGTCCTTTTCGTCCACTAAATCACCCGCAACGGAAAAAGCTCCGTCTTATATTATATTAACTATACTATCAGGTTATTCCCTAAAAGGCAAATTTTACTCTACCTTTAAGCCCCAGCATCTCGCTTTTTTTGCAAGCTCCGCTTCAAAGCTCTTCCAGAGGTTCTGAATGTGGTGGTTTTCCTCCAGTTCGGGACCCGCTTCAAGCTTCTTTATGCCAAGATTGATAACGCCTTCCAGGCAGTGGCATATAATTATTGCCGAAATACCTCTGTTGTTGTGTTCGGGCGCAATTGCCATACTCAGCATATCGGCAACCTCGGGGTGCTTCATCGCCTTCATATAGGGCATAATGCCGCCGGGGAAAATGTGCCCCTTGCCCTTCTGCATAACCTCTTTCATAGAGGGGATACACAGACCGTACGCAACTACCTTGTCGTCCTTTAATACAACGGTGGCAAGTTCGGGAATGAGCACCGTAAGGATAGTGTCCATCTCGCGCTTCTTCTGCTTTTCGTTTATGGGGCTCGTGCCGTAAAGCTTTTCGAACGCCTCGTCCAGAACGTCGAGAGCCTGCATTATGTAAGCTTTGAGCTTCTTCTTGTCGTGCTTCAAATAGTATGCAACGTCTAAAATTTCGTAGCCGTAACGCTTCATAACGGCGTCGGAAAGCTTCTTCATTCTCTCGGGCACTTCGGTGGGCGGATTTATTACGTAGCAGTTCCAGTCAACCACCTTGTACGCGCCAAGCTTTTCCATATGCTCCACGTAGTAAGGATAGTTGTAAATTTCTATGTAGTTGCTGTCCTTGTCGAAACCGTCGATAAGCATACCTTCCTCGTTGAGGTCGGAAAAGCTCATCGGTCCTATAATTTCGGTCATACCCAGCTCCTTCGCCCACTTGAAAAGCTCGTTGAAGAGCGCTTTGGTAACCTCGAAATCGTCGATAACGTCAAAGCGCGTAAAGCGCAGCTGTTTATAGCCGAATTTTTCGTTTACGCCGCGGTGCCAGATACCGGCGATACGACCCGCAATCTTGCCGTCCTTATAAGCTAAAAACATTTTGCAGTCGGCAAAACGGAATGCGTCGTTTGTTTTGGGGTCGAATTCCGCAAACTCGTCGGCGTACAGGTTGCAGCACGCGTGCGGATTGCCCTTATATAAATCTATAATGAATTTAAAAAACTTTTTCTTATCTCTCTTTGATGATATCTGTTTTACGGTAATCATAATATCTTTTGGTAACTCCCTCTTTTACACGTCAATATACGGAAAAGCTTTCAGCTTCTCCGTATCTAAGCAACCATATAATACCAAATTTGCGCAGACAATGTCAACGGTTTTAAGGCACATCCGCCGCTTTTGTCAATAAAACATATTACATTTTGATTGATTTGCCGGTATGGTAGGGCGTGAAGTTGCCGCTTACGAAACACAGATAAACAAGTAACATATTTCTACAACTTAATGAGTTGCTATCATAGTAAAAATATGGTAAAATAAAACATAACAAAAGGTGATTAACAAATGACAAAGACAGAAATATTTATTGAGTTGGCAAATCCGGATAAAAACGGCGTGAGCCGTTGGGTAAGCGTAACGGAATTTGTCGGAAAGTATGCTTGCTTAACCTTTGGCAACGGCGCTTCTTGGGCAAGAAAAGAATCTACACTTGCCAAAAAATACGTTGTTGAGTTTGATAAAAATATTTCAAGCGGTAACGGCATTGACAGAATAAGGCTTAACGGATTAAAAAATGACGATTATTCTCAATATATCCGTGCGGATATTAAAAAGGCAATCAAAGCTCGCCGATGTGTTGTCCTCGGTACGTCCAACCCCGAAGTTGACCATAAAAACGGAATGAAAAACGAAGGCAGAGTTATGCGTAATGAAAACCAGCGAGTTGAAGATTTTCAGCCTTTGAGTAAAGCTGCAAACGACGCGAAGCGACAATTTTGCAAAGAGTGCAGACAAAACGGAATTCGTTATGACGCTAAACTATTGGGCTACCCCATATCCTACTATTCGGGAGTTGCCGAACACCATAACGAAGAAAATGCTTGCATAGGTTGCTACTGGTACGACCCTCTCGAATTCAAAAAACATTTAACGGAGAAAAAATAATGAATACAGCTTTACAAAACGATTTATTGAACTGCCTGAAATTAATTGATCCTAATTGGAAAATTCAAGATAATAAATCAGATAAAGATACAAATTTTATCTATAAATGTAACACTCTTAAAGAATGCTTAGATACGATTTCGAAAAAAGGAGCCGATAAACAATATGCTCTTCATCGTTGGTATAACTATATGACTTCCATTGAATGCGAAAACTTGTTTTGCACCTACGGAGCAGTTCACGAACAGGATAAATGCAATCACGACGTGGACATCTATATAAATAACATTCCTTTCGATGTCAAGGTTACGGTTTATCCTGCAAAGTTATCAAATAGATCATATGATTTAAAAACCCGTTCAGGAAAAGACGAAATGATTAGATGGTTCTACGCTAACCAATCACAAGGGGCAAGAAAACAAATGGTTAATAGGCTATACGTCGTATGCGACGGAACCGATCAGGCAGAATGCTTAAAGATGAAGAGCGATTTTTCTGTTTTAGAAGCTGAAATAAGTGCGTTTATGAATGATGCGCTGAATAGCGGAGTTAATCAAATACAAATCACTGATGAGGGTAATGTTCATAATCTTCTAAGCGACATCATCTACATTTCATATAATTGAAGCGAGCAATAATAAAACTTAGATTTCGTTTTTAACCAAGCAATGCAAATATTCAACGGTCATATCCGCCTTTGCTTGTCTTGCGCTATCCGCTTTAAACCTGCGGTGGTCTTGAATGAATAATTTATATTCTCCGTATTCTTTCATTATCCGTTCTATCGTATCGCAAGACATTAAGCCCTCGTTATTATAACTTACAAATATATATTTAAACTTTGCGTTTTCTATAAGTTCGGCAAAGGCTTTCTCAACCTTGCTCTTCATACAGAAAACGCTTTTTTGTTCGGCGTATTCTCTAAGCCCCGTTTTGCCGTGAATTACCGGATCATCGTATCTTGCTATTGTTTCAAGTAAATGATAGTTGGTACAGTATTGCCTTGCATTATAAGGTGGATCCAGATACAATATATCGCCGGATACCTGCTTTATAAGTTCGCTTATATCTTCGTTATATACCCTGCATTTAACTTGACCGTACATAATCGGCAAAGGTTCAAGCTTCATTTTCTTCAATGCCGATTTTTTAAATTTTTTTAAATATGCACCGTATACAGATGCAGTATTGGCATATTTATCAATACTGTTTATAAGCGAGCCAAGCAAGAAGAAATACTCGTTTTCGGATATAATACTTTTTTTGTACTTATCTTCGATAGCAATTCTTATAGCGTCGCATTTTTTTGCATTGTAATCGGTAAAATACATGCGCCTGAATTCTTGCCCTTCAGTACCTTCAAAGCAATAATTGTTGTAAATAAATCCTTCAACGCCTTCGATATTGTTTAACTCTTCAATCAGCTGTACACACCTGGTCACATCAAGATTTTCGTTATTCTCTATTATGTGCTTAGTAATAACGTAGCTGTAATATTGTATATCGTTTGCAATAATAGTATATCCGTCCTGCTTAAACGAACCGCCGACAACGCCCGTACCGGCAAATAAATCGGCAAATACCATATCCGCGGGTGCGCGTGTTTCGCCGTTTATTTCCAACGTTTCATAAATAGACGATTTTAAAAAATCTATCAACGAATATTTTGAGCCGATGTAATTCATAAATTTACCTGAAATATTTACTTATGCGTCTGTACATATACAATAAAAACGCCGTAGTTGGTCACAACTGCGACGTTTTTTTGGTGCACCTTCAGGGACTCGAACCCTGGGCCCACTGATTAAGAGTCAGTTGCTCTACCAACTGAGCTAAAGGTGCATATATTTGCGCGGCTTGCGCCGCATTGTTATCTGGTGGTCCATCCGAGATTCGAACCCGGGACACCTTGATTAAAAGTCAAGTGCTCTGCCGACTGAGCTAATGGGCCACGAAAATCAAGTGGCTGGGGTGGCAGGATTTGAACCTACGAATGCGGGAATCAAAATCCCGTGCCTTACCGCTTGGCGACACCCCAACGAAAATTAGTGGGGCGGGCGACAAGTTTCGAACTTGCTACCTCCAGAGCCACAATCTGGCGCTCTACCGATTGAGCTACGCCCGCCATAAATTCTGGTGCGCCTGGAGAGACTCGAACCCCCGACACACGGCTTAGAAGGCCGTTGCTCTATCCTGCTGAGCTACAGGCGCAAAACATAAAAAGTTGATGCGCCAAGCCTTGAAATTTTGGAGCGGGTGATGGGAATCGGACCCACGCAACCAGCTTGGAAGGCTAGTGTTCTACCATTGAACTACACCCGCATTGTCTGCCGGGAAAAGCAGGTTACGCACAACTCAATGCTAAACGATTATAGCAAATACATTTTTTTATGTCAACTCATTTTTATTACTAATTTATCACTTTTTCAGACCGTTGAGATAATTGTTTACCGAGTACGCGCAAACGTTGCCTTCGCCGACGGCCTTGGCATACTGATAAGGTCTGCCCGTGCAGTCGCCCGCGGCAAAAACGCCCTTGACGCTGGTCGCACCGTCACGGTCAACAACCACCCGTCCATCCTCTGTCTTCAAACCGTAAACGAGAGTATCGGCAGCGACAGCCTGCTTTAAAATGAACACGCCGTCCACCGGCAATTCCTTATCGCCGTAAAAGACCGAACGCACGCGCATATCGCCCTTTATTTCCCTCACCCTGCCGTCAATTTTTTGCACGTTTTCAAGATTTACTTCCGCATCGCCTTTCAAAACGAAAAGGTAAACGGTGCGCGCATATTGCGCAAGCAATTTAACTTCGTCCGCCTCCTCCGCGCTTTCTATGACGACGGCTATGGCCTTGTCCTTATACAAAAAGCCGTCGCACACGGCGCAGTAGCTTACGCCCTTGCCGAGAAATTCGCTCTCCCCTTTGACGGGCTTAAACGTTTCCACACCGGTTGCCAGAATGACGGTTCTGGTTTCGTAAACGTCGCCCCCGCACATAACGTTAAAGCCGCCCTCCGCGGGGTAAACGCCGTTGACTTTGCCCTCGGTTATCGCGATTCCTTCGCCCTCTATCTGCCTCAAAAAAGCGGCGGTCATCTCCTCCCCCGACACTTTGGGAAGTCCGGGATAGTTAGCTATCTTTTCGGCGCTGCGAATTTTAGGCGAGAGATTTTTACTGCCTATCCAAATAAAATTTTTCTTTAAAGCTTTAAGCGTGAGAGCCGCGGAGACGCCGGCGGCACCCGTTCCTATTATTGCGCAATCAAACATATTCAACCCTTATTTTCTGCAATTAAACGCCGTATATGCGCGGATTAACGCATTGAACGCGCCGCTTTTACGGCGGCGTGCCAGCTTTGAAGCGCCTTCTGCCTTTGTTCGGTTTGCATCGCAGGCGTGAACTCTTTGCCGAGGAAACGCTGGCTTTCGATTTCTTTAAGTCCGCCCCAGTAACCACAGCTCAGCCCCGCAAGGTAAGCCGCGCCGAGCGCCGTCGATTCCTCCATAACAGGACGCTGAATTTTTACGCCGAGAATGTCCGACTGGAACTGCATCAAAAAGTCGTTTCGCGAAGCACCGCCGTCCACGCGCAGGCAGGATACGTTGACGCCCGCGTCGCGCTGCATAGCCTCCACGAGGTCCGCTGACTGGAATGCGATTGATTCCAGAGCCGCCCTTATGATGTGCGCCTTGTTGGTGCCGCGCGTTATGCCGCAAAGCAAGCCGCGCGCTTCGCTGTCCCAGTAGGGCGCGCCCAGTCCCGTGAACGCGGGCACGACGTAAACGCCGCCCGTGTCGGACACCTTTCTCGCCCAGCTCTCGCTTTCGTCCGCTGTGGAAATCATCCCAAGCTCGTCGCGCAGCCACTGCACAACCGCGCCGCCCACGAATACCGAACCTTCCAGAACGTAGGGCGGTCTGCCGCCCGCCGTCGCGCCGAGAGTGGTGACAAGCCCGTGAGTGCTCGTAACCGCCTTGTTGCCCGTGTTCATCAGTAGGAAACAACCCGTGCCGTAAGTGTTTTTAACGTCGCCCTCTTTTATGCAAAGCTGACCGAAAAGCGCGGCCTGCTGGTCGCCCGCAACGCCGCAGATTGCCACCTCGCCGCCCAGCACGCTCTTATCAGTATATCCGAAAAGTCCGCACGACGAACGCAGCTCGGGCAACATACTCGCAGGGATATTGAACCATTGCAAAAGCTCGTAATCCCACTGCAAGGTGTGAATGTTGAAAAGCATAGTGCGCGAGGCGTTTGTGGGGTCTGTCGCAAAAATTCTGCCGGACGAAAAACGCCACATTAAGAAGGTGTCCACGGTGCCGAACAGCAGCTCGCCGCGCTCGGCCTTTTCCCTTGCGCCCTCCACGTTGTCTAAAATCCACTTGATTTTTGTCGCCGAAAAATAGGCGTCGGGCACAAGTCCCGTCTTTTGATAAATGCGCTCGGACAGTCCCTCTTCCTTCAGATGCGCGGCAATATCCGCCGTTCTGCGGCACTGCCACACTATTGCGTTGGTGACGGGTTCGCCCGTCGTTCTGTCCCACACTATGGTCGTTTCGCGCTGGTTGGTTATACCTATTGCGGCAAGGTCACCGATGACAAGCCCCGCCTGTTTCAACGCTTCGTTGATGACGCTCACCGCGGAATTGACTATATCTTCGGGGTTGTGCTCGACGTAGCCCACGGCGGGATAAATCTGCCTGAACTCCTTCTGCGCTATGCCGACTATACTTCCCTTTTTATCGAATATAATAGCGCGCGTACTGGTCGTGCCCTGGTCCAACGCAAGAACGTATTTCATCCTGTTTTTCTCCAAAAGTATTATCGCGGATATTGTACCATAGCGGCGACAAACTGTCAACGACGTCAAACGCATTTTAAAACCCTTGAAAACTTTGCGCGGATATGATAAAATAAATCGAGATGAAGAAAAAGGTAAGCAAACAAAAACGCAATAAAATAAAAGCCGAGAAAAAACGCGAACGTCAGCGGCGTGAAGAATACGAAAAAAACTACGACCAAATAACTTATGCGCAATGCAAGGAATTGGCGAAAGGGCAAACGTTTGAGGAACGTTACGGCGATTTGGGCAAGCTGTTGTATTCTTACAGCGACGCGAGAACGTGGATAGATTTGCCGAAGGGACAGAAATTCAGAAAAACTTTCGTCCCGCAGAAGATTTTCCTCTTTGCTTTCGCTATGTTGTTGTGCGTATGGTTTATAACTGCGCTCACCTATCAGCTTTGCACGACTGCTAACGTCGGCAAAACGCTTTTACACCTTTTGCCCTCGTTCATAATAATTGCGGCGTGCACCGCCATTTTACTCGTTTCCGTATTTGAGGGCTGGGGCAATTTTCTGCGGTGGGCGTTTAAGCACAACTTGGTGCGTGGACACGGCGCTCTGCAAAGAAGACAGCTTGCGCAACTGAAACTCGATATGCAGATAGCCGATATGCGCAAGGAAAGAGAAAACAGAATTGACGTGACACCCGATTACGTCGTGTGGACGGTTTTCGGCAGAGAAGAGATTTTTAAACGCGAGCTTGTCGAACTGCACGTTTACAAGCGCGAAGACGAACTATCGCTAATGCTGAAAACTGACGACGATATAAAGGAGTTCCCCTTAAAGTTACCCGAAGAAGAATATGCGCCGCTTAAAAAGGTGCTGCGCGACCAAATGACCGCAATGCGCATTGGCGTTACCGACAAACTGGAACTGCGCAAAAACTTCGTCAAGGAAATACCCGCAACCATTATGGCACTGCTGATACTCACCGCGGGAATTATGCTCGTCGTTACGCACTATCTGTGGATACCTGATATCCCGCCGTTTCTTGGAGTATTCTTTATCGGCGGCGGGTTTCTTGCACTTGGCAACACCTATTCGTTCATACCCGCCGTCAACGCCGCGGGAATTCCCCTCGTATTTTCGCTGATACTCCTCGTCGTGCCTCCGTGGGCAATCGTATGGTTTCAGCAAAACGTATTTCACAACGACGGCAATATCTTAAAGATTATATTAAGATGCGACGCGTTTACGGCGGGCTTTTCCTTTTTTACGGTTTTGGGCGCATACGTTTTTTCGTTTGCAATAACCAAGCTTGCGGACTATATAAGGTTCGGTAAAATCAAATAAAATTTAAAGGGGTGCGGTTTTTGCCGCACCCTCTTTTTGTTATTTAATTAAAGCCGTCCGCAGTGCGTTCAGCACGGCGATAAGCATAACGCCGACGTCCGCAAATATCGAGATAATTAACGGGAAGGATGGAATTGCGATGCTGAGAGCCATTATCGCAAACTTGACTATCAGCGAGCCGATTATGTTCTGCATAACAATCGAGCGCGTGCCGCGCGCAACCCTGCGCGCCTCGGGCAGCAGCGAAAGTTTGTCGGAAACAAGCACTACGTCGCTCGCCTCGATAGCCGCGTCACTCCCGACCTGACCCATTGACACGGCGCAGTTTGCAACCGTCATTACGGGCGCATCGTTTATGCCGTCGCCGACGTAGATAAGTCCGCCCTGCTCCTTCAGCTGCTGCGCCCTTTCAAGCTTTTCGTCCGGCAGTAAGCCGGCGTGAACGCCGTCAAGGCCAAGCCCCTGCGCAACGCTCTCCGCACGCGCCTTGCCGTCGCCCGTGAGCATATACGCGCCCTTGACGCCCGACTTTTTAAGAAGCGCGATAGCCTCCGCCGCGCCCTCCTTAATGCGGTCGTCAATCTCGATAACGCCTACATATTTGCCGTCTAACGCCACGTATACCAGGGTTGAAACGCTTTCCACGGGCGTAAAGTCCACTCCCGCCTCGGTCAGCATCTGCGCGTTGCCGCACACCAGAGCCTTGCCGTCAACCGTACAGCTCACGCCCCTGCCCGCAACCTCCTTTGCGTTCTCGGCGACGTAATCGGTCTGAACGTCCGCAAACGCCGCGGCTATGGGGTGGGAAGAAAATTTCTCCGCGCAGGCGGCAAGCTTTAACGCCTCCTCCGAGGACGACGACTTGACGGCGAACACGCCTTCGGTCAGCGTACCCGTCTTATCGAACGCCGCAACGCACGCCTTTGCAAGCTCGTCTATACAGGTAGAGCCCTTTACCAGAATACCCGACTTTGCGCATCTGCCTATGCCGCCGAAGTATGAAAGCGGCACGGAAATGACCAGCGCGCACGGGCAGGAAATGACGAGGAAGGACAGAGCCTTGTAAATCCATTTGCTGTACTCCGCCCACACGTATGCGCCGTTGACCGCGCATATTATGGTGGGAACAAGTCCTGCGACCAGCAGAGCCGCCACGACAACCACGGGCGTATAGTACTTGGCAAAGCTCGAAATAAACTTTTCGGGCTTGGCTTTTTTCGCAGTGGAGTTTTCCACGAGTTCCAAAATTTTGGCAACGGCGGAATTCTTGTATTCCCTTATGACTTCCGCCTCCACAACGCCCGAAATATTTATGGAGCCAGACAGAGCCTCGCCGCCCACTTTAATATCGCGGGGCAATGCTTCGCCGTTTAAGCTCTTCATATCCAGCGAGGTTTCGCCCTTGACTATGCGGCAGTCTACGGGCACTTTTTCGCCCGCCTTAATCAGAATTATATCGCCGACTTTAAGACTTTCGGGAGCAACTACAACCTGCTCGCCGTCCTTTATGAGCGTTGCGGTTTCGCTCTTCAAGTCCATAAGCTTGGTTATCGACCTGCGCGATGAACCGACGGCTATGGACTGCAACAGCTCGCCCACACGGTACAAAAGCATTACGGCAACGCCTTCGAACAAACCGTCGCCCGTGGTGACGCCCAGCACAATCGCGCCCACTGCCGCCAGAGTCATAAGAAAGTTTTCATCGAAAATCTTTCCCTTTATAATGTTGCGCGCGGTATTCCATAGGACGGTATATCCCGCCGCCAGGAAGGCAACGCCGTACAGCGCGTAGACGACGTACTGTACCGCTCCGCCAAGCTTTAAAAAGTCGAGCACGACAGCTGGCACGAAGAACACCGCCGAAATTATCACCGCGATTATGTCCGCCATATTCGACTTAAAAACGCCCTTGGGTGCCGCCTTGCCGTCAACTATTTTAACGTCCTCGAAATGGGTGATGCAGTATACCGCCTTGTCGTAAGCCGCCGTCGATTGCGCTTTCAGAATTACGGTCATATTCATAAAGTCAACCGTAGCCGAAACGCCGTCGATTTTGTTGAGCTCCTCTTCCAGCTCGCGCCCGCAATTGGCGCAGCAGAGGTTGGCTATCTTAATCTTTTTGCAGTCTGCGGCAATTACCTCTTCCGCGTCGTCCTCTTCGACTATCTTTGCGTCCTCGAAGTGGTTGCAGCAGTATATTGCACGGTCAAGCGCCTTTTCGTCGCAGTCGAGAATGACTTTACTTGCCATAAAATCGACGGTTGCGCTGTTCACGCCTTCAAGCTTGTTCAGCTCCTCTTCCAGCTCTCGCGCACAGTTGGCGCAGTCAAGCCCCTCTATCTTTAACGTCTTATTCATTGCAGTTCAGATGCTCCTTTGCCACGGATATCATCGTGAGGATATGCCCGTCGGCTATCGAATAAATCACTTGCTTGCCCTGCCGCCTGCACTTGATTATGCGGTGGTCTTTCAGCGTTTTCAGCTGGTGGGATACGGCGCTCTGGTTGCCCCCGACCGCCTGCGTTAAGTGCTCCACGCACAGCTCGCCGCAGGACAGCGCCAGAAGTATTTTCAGGCGCGAAGGCTCGCTTATCGCCTTGAAGCGCGCCGCAAGCTCGGCAACGTCGTCCTCGCTAGGCATACTTTCAAGCGCGCAGCGTATGCGCTCCTCGTGCTCCAGCTTCTCCATTTGAGTGTCTTTCATTTTGCTTCTACCTCTCGGTTTCGTACCGCCTTTATTGATTATGCGGTCAATAACTTATGAATTGTTATTCATATGATAATATATTCTATTTACATTGTCAAGCGTTAATACAAAAATTTTTAAAATAAAAAAGCGTTGACAACCCCGCCCGCGTTTGTTAAAATAGTTTGCGTTACAAACCCAATCTATTTTGCAGAGATGGCGGAGCGGTAAGCGCTGCGCGCTTCGGTACGACGATAAGCGGCAGTCTTTTAACTTAATACATTTGCAGAGATGGCGGAGCGGTCGAACGCGGCGGTCTTGAAAACCGTTGATGGGCAACTATCCGGGGGTTCAAATCCCTCTCTCTGCGCCAAAAAGGGCGTAAGTTGATAATTTTCAACTTACGCCCTTTAATTATTTTTTTATAAATTCAACTGCCTGCTTACCAGTTATATGCTCGATATCAAACCTGATAATCGAGAAAGCACAATTGTATTTTTCTATTTCTGCTCGCAATTCGATATTATGGTCGGGGTAATATTTTTGTCCCAATTGCCGAATGGCGTATAATGCTTCCGAACTGTCGCCGACAATTTCAACCTTTCCGAATGCAATAACGCTTTTATAAAACGTAGTATATTTTTCGGGTTTAATGTCGTCCTTGTCAATAATGCAGAAGGTCGCTTTTTTGCAGTTGTTTACCGCGTCTATTTTGTGGCCAGACTTTGCACTGTGAAAATATATTTTGCCGTCCGAATATACGTAGCTCAGCGGTACCGAATAAGGATAGCCGTCACCGTCGATAAGTGCCAAAACGCCCGAGGTATTGACCAGTAAAATCCGTTCGATTTCTTCGCGCGATAATTGCTGCTTAAATCTTCTCATCTTCGCAAACATTGCTTTCCCCATCCCGTTGTTTTTTATTCATAAAACTCCAGTTTACAAACCCGTAGCAGTCCATAACCAAAAACGCAACAAAGCAAATTACCATAGGCAAATAGGTAAAATTTTCGTAGCTTGCCATACTCCACATAATTATAAGAACTATATCGTTTAGCGCATAGCATACCGCGTAAAATCGATTTCTTCGCGCCGTCAGATACGCCGCCAAAAACGAGGTAAATACCGAAACGGTGCTTATAATAAGATTAGCCGTATCGAGAGCGCGCAGCAAAAAGAAAAACGCCGCCGTTACAGCCACTGCCGCAACAAGGAACAGGCACCACTCTCTGCGTGAAAGCGAATTGATTTTAACCTCGCTTGCGTTCCCGTTATATGGGTTTTTCAACCACGATATTAGTGCCCACAACGCCATTGGCGCACTCATTCCCAAATATGTTATCATTTCGCCGTAGTATCTGAACGAATAGGAAATAATGCCGTAAAACACGCTGAATACTATCGTCAGAAGCTGCCCGACGGGATTGCCCTTAGAAACGAATACCAAAGCCGTCGCACCAATCAGCGACCCTATTAAATAAAGATATTGCGTGTTTTTAAAAACGAAGAAACAGACGGCTATAGCAATTACGCTTACGCCCCAAATCAGCCACTCCAAAAGAGTGATGCTTTTAAAAAACTTTTTCATAGCACCTCAAAAAAAATAGCACTTTGCTTATATCTTCCAAGACCTGACGATATAAGTAAAATGCCTTACGCATTTGCAAGTACTCGGTAGCACTTGCCGCTCTTTTTAATTTTTCTTTATTGTACAAAACCGCGTAAAATAAGTCAAGCATAACGTTTGAAGTATTTTTACGTTTGTGCTATAATGTAAGCAACTCAAACAAAAGGAACACAACTATGGATAAAACACAGATTTTTGAATTTATAGCAGAGCAAAAGACGGCGTTTATAGGCTCCGTCAACGAACAGGGCTATCCCGTTATCCGCGCAATGCTGGCACCCCGAAAAATAGAAAATAACGAAATCTATTTTTCCACCAACACCTCCTCCAACAAGGTTAAACAGTACACCCGGAACGAAAAGGCGTGCGTTTACTTTTACAAGCGCGGAAAGTTCAAGTATCAGGGCGTTACCATCACGGGCGAAATGGAAGTCTGCACCGACCAGCAAACAAAGAACGAAATCTGGCGCATAGGCGACAAGCTCTTTTATAAAAAAGGCGTGACCGACCCCGACTACTGCGTGCTGAAATTCAAGTGCAAAACCGCCGAATACTACTGCGACTTTAAGGTGGAAACGATAGATTTATAATGAACTGGTTCAACTATTACGGACTTGCCATAATGGCGGTTATTATGATTCCCAACATAATATACGCCGTCAAACACAAGGAAAGCTTTGAAAACACATATAAAAACAAGGGGCTGACGATAGGCGAGCAAATAGGCAGATACGCCTGCTTCGTGCTGATGATTTTCAATATCCCCTACACCTATTTCAATTTCTGGTTTGATTACGCGCTTATCGTATACCTTTCCGTAAACGGCGCAATGTGCCTTGCCTACCTCATATTCTGGGCGGTATGCCGGAACAGGAACGACAAGCTGAAAGCGCTGTCGCTTTCAATTCTTCCCACCTGCATTTTCCTGTTCAGCGGCGTAATGCTGGCGTATATTCCGCTTATAGTTTTCGCCGTGTTGTTCGGCATATGCCATATAACTATAAGCGTGCGTTCTATTTAACCGCGCTGTTATACTCCTCGTCGGAAACGGGTTCGCACCACTGCGTACCGCCGTTTTCCGCAGGCACCTCTATTGCGAGATGTGAAAACCATTTATCCTTGCCCGCGCCGTGCCAGTGCTTTACGCCGACGGGAATATTGACGACGTCACCGGGGTGCATTCTGATTGCGGGCTTGCCCCATTCCTGATAGTAGCCCTCTCCGCCAACGCACACCAAAATCTGACCGCCGCCCTTGGCAGCGTTATGAATATGCCAGTTGTTGCGGCAGCACGGCTCGAAGGTGACGTTTGCAATGAATACCTGTTCCTTGCTTATCGGCGCAAGATAGCTCTGCCCCTTGAAATACTGCGCGTATGCGTCGTTGGGTGCGCCCACGGGGAAAAATATCGTGTCCTGGTATGCTTCCTTTTCCTTACTCATAATAATTCTCCTTATTTCTACGTTAATTTTTCTTTTCATAGATTTCGCGCTTCAACACGCCGACGTACGGCAGGTTGCGGTATTGCTGGTCGTAGTCCAGACCGTAGCCCACTATAAATTCGTCACCGACCTCGAAGCAGGAAAAATCGGCTTTGACGGACACCTGCCTGCGCGAGGGCTTATCGAACAGCGTAACCGCAGTGAACGACCTTGCGCCGCGCCCTTCAATCAGCTCTCTCATCCTTACAAGCGTATGCCCCGAATCGACAATATCCTCAACTAAAATTACGTCCCGTCCCTGCACGGAAGCGGAAAGGTCGGCAACTATTTCGGGCGCGCCCGAGCTTTGCGTAGAGCCGCCGTAGGAGGATACCGTCATAAAATCCAGCTGAACCGGCGTCTGCATAGTGCGCACCAAATCGCAGAAGAAAAACACGCTGCCCCTTAAAACGCATATCGCAAGGGGCGGAGTATCGGCTTTTGCAAACCTTTCGTCCAGCCACGCAGCCGCCTCCTTCACCTTTTGTTGAATCTGCTCCCCGCTTAAAACCAGCCTTTCCAGATCTCCGTTCATAAACTCCTCGCATCAGTTTTTCACACGTTACCGTCAATAATTAAATCCCCTGATCGAAAAGTCTTATCCAATCAGGGAATTGTTCCTTTATGTTGTTTTGCGCGGATTATTTTTTAACCGCCTTGCCGCCCGTCAGGACAATCATCTTGACTGCCTGCAACGAAAAGCTGTCCGCTTCCACGGTGAGCTTTTTGTCCAGAGTGCCGCGCGCAAGCACCTTTATATACGTGACCTTGCCGTTGAAGCCTTTTACGCGCTTTTTGATTTCGGCAAGCGTTACCGTTTCGCCGTCCTCAAAGTGCCGCGAAAGCGTGTCTATATTTATAATGTCCGCCTTGGTTCTGTCCGAAGTGCCGCCCTTCTTTTCGACAAGCAGCTCCGCAACCTCGTCTTTAATAAGGCTGTCCGCCTCCTGCACGGTTACGCTCTTTCTGATGTCCGCAGGCTTGAACATTGTTCCGCTCTGCGCCTCCTCGTCGGTGAGCACTTTTATAAGCTTGCGCTCTATAAGCGCTTCGGTCGTTTCGTAAGGATACTGCGCCGCGTAGTCGGTGTTTTCCGCAATGAGCCCCGCGGAAAGCGAATTGTCGCGCATAAGGTTGTCTATAAGCTCTTTGGCGTATTTTAAACGCCTCTCGTTTTTAATGCGGTACAGACAGGGCGTATCGGCGTACGACTTGGTTTCCGCAAGGCTGTCCACGTGGTACTTTGTTCCCTCGTAAGCCGCGGGGTCGAGCGCGAGAGCAACCGACAAGGTCTTGCCGCGCAGTCTGAGCTTTGCAAGCTTCTTTCTGCCGATGCGGAAGGTCTCCCACTTCCAGCTTATGCGGCTCTTAACGCCCTTATATGACATCAGGCAATTTTTCAGTTCGGAATAGTAACGCTTGGCTTCGCCTTCGCTTTGGATAAGCTTTGCCTCGAAGCTCTTGCTGTACTTGATGACGATATATCTCGTCTTGCCGTTCTCTTCTATCACTCTGATTTCACTCTCCTCTTCCGTTTCGTCGTCAGCGTCTTCCGCTTCCTCTTCCTCCGCGGCAACAACCGCAGGCTCCGTATCCGCTTTCTTTACGCCGTCCTCTTTTTCATTCTGTTCGGCAACCTGTTCTTCAGCTGCCTGCTCCCCTTCAATCTCGTTCTTTTTTCTGCGCCCCGCCATAAAAATAATCAATCCGACGACAACCGCCAGCGCAACGAGAATTGCTGAAATAATGATAATATACTCTTTCATCTTGCACCTTCCGCCTTAACTTAATTCCGCTGATATTATATCACAGTATTTGCGCCATTTCAAGTACCTTGGTAATTCTTTCACACTCATTTGCAGGCGTTTTATTTGTTGATATATCAACTATTTAGACAAAATCAGTTGCCACGGCGGAGGGTTTGTGATAAAATGCAAAATTGTTGATTAAAGGAACAGAGAGGTTTTTATTTATGTTCGCAAAAAATCTGATTGTACAGATGATTTACAGAATAGTTTTATGCTGCGTGTCCGCGCTTGCCGTGCTGCTGACCTTCGGCTTGTTCTACGCAGGCAAAGGTCCCAACACTCTTACGTGGGAATTTTTGAAGTACTACACGAATATAAGCAACTACTTCGTGTTCGCCGTATCCGTTATAGTGCTTAACGACAACGTAAAGCGCGTTATGGCAGGCGAAAAGGAAGGCTACAACCGCAAGGTGCGCACCTTGAAATTTATGACCACCGTAATGATACTTGTCACCTTTTTAGTATACGCCACCCTGCTCGGCAAACCGTTTACGGCTGACTTCTGGCGCAACATCGGCAACCTTTCCTACCACGTATTCGCGCCGCTGCTGTTCATAATAGACTACTTCCTGTTCGAAGAAAAGAAATCGGTTTCGGTGTTCGCGCCGCTTTTAAGTCTGATTATCCCCCTCGTATACGTGTGCTACGTATTTATTCTGGGTGCGGCGGTAAAGAACTTCGAATACCCCTACTTCTTCCTTGACGTCAACGACCTCGGCTACGGCGGCGTTATGGTATGGGTGGTTATACTCGTTGCCGTGTTCACCGTTCTGGGCTATCTGCTGTGGCTGTACAACAGAATTATGATAGAAAACGGCAAATTGAAAGTTGACTTTAAAAATATAAAATGGCTGAAAATGCCCCAACCCTCCGCCGCAACGCCCGCTGCCGAAATTGCGGCAACCGACCAGACGGACGACGGTGAAACGGCGGAATAAAACTTTATAAAATTATTTTTTCTTTTCCTTGCGGCGCTTATCGTTTATGATTTCAAGCGCCGCTTCGTCTATCAAAGATATGCCCTCTTCCTTTGCAATCTGCACCATCTGTGTGAGCGCGGCCTTTAAGAATATGCGCGGAATTTTGGTAAGCTTTGCGCACGCGCCTTCCGTGAACTTGACATCGGGGTCGATGCGCGCCGCGGCATAGACAACCGACTTGACGTCGCCCTCCTTAGCCTGAATTTTTTCGGGCACGGGCTTGACGAATTTGGAATACCAGAAGTTGGTGCTGTCGCGGTAGCCGTAGTCCACAGGCACGCGCGGGAAGCCCTTTGCGGTTACGCCGTTTATTATGGTGTCATAATACTTGGGTTTCATTAAAATCTTGTCTATTTTCAAAATGAAATGCGCGCCGAACTTGCTTGTTATTCCGTTAAAATTTCTGTACGGCGGCTCGTATCCTTCAAGGCTGCCCGCCTTATCCTTAAAGGCGTCCTCCAAAGAATCGTCCCAGGTGCACTCGAAAACCTGAAACGCCTCCCGCAAAATCTTGGGTCTGTCCGCGCCGAGAGTGCTGTCCTTTAAATTGAAAATACAGTTCTTCATCTTTTCCTCGGTAGTATCGCCGGGGAATCCAAGACGGACGGCTTCCTTAAAATACTTCCTTTCGTCTGTTATGAAGTTAAGCGAAGCCTTTTTTGTGCGCAATAAATTCTGCGCCGTGTTGGAGCTGTTGCGGCACTCCAGAATCATTGCGTAGTAATCCTTGCCCGCGATATAGTAGGGAAAGCACAGCGAATACGCGCCCAGATTTGTCTGACCGTTTTCCGATACGGTGCCGACGAGTATCGTAGGCATAGGGAAAAACGCCGACGTCTGGTAAAAATTGTCAACGATACGTAAGTCCTTGAATTCTTCCATAAAATTACCTCCGTTTATATTATAGTGCGCACGCGCCCGTATGTCAACGGCGGGCACAAAACCGCCCCCTCAAAAGGCGTACTCAACCCCTAAAAAAATTGACTTTACACATATGGATATTGTATAATTTTTTGTGAATTAATAAGAGGAGAATTTTCAATGGCAGAAAAAGATTCCAAACCGAAATCAACGTCAAAAGCTACAAGCACAACCAAGCCTGCGACTGCGGCAAAGACCGCTCCCGCAAAGCCCGCGGCGAAGACCGCAACGGCTAAAGCGGCAGCCCCTGCAAAGCCGGCGGCTAAGACCGCCGCACCCAAAGCGGAGGCTAAACCCGAGCCCAAAACAGCGGCTAAAACGACCGCCGCGCCCAAGGCAAAAACGGAACCGAAACCGGCGGCTAAGCCTGCAACGACCAAGGCGGCTAAACCTGCGGAAAAAGCAGCAGCTCCCGCGAAGTCCGAGCCCAAGTCAGCCGCTAAACCCGTTGCACAGAAAACCGAAAAACCTGCGGCAACCAAGGCAACGGCAAAGCCCGTAGCGGAAGCTAAGCCTGCGGCAAAACCCGCACCGAAGACCGAAAGCGCTAAAAAGAGTGAAACCGCCGCCGCGGCGGCGGTAGCCGCACCGAAGAGTGCGGCTAAGTCCTCGCCCAAGGAGCAGCCAGAAAAGATTAAGCCTGCCGCCAGCACGACCAACAAAAAGGAAAAGAGTAAGCCCGCAAAGCAAAAGACCAAAAAAGCCAAGTCGGACAACGGCGGCAAAAAGGGCGGCGCGGCTGCGCTGACTGCCAACAAAAAGCGCATTATCGCAATTGCCGTGGTGGCGTTTGTGATGATACTCGCGCTTGTAATAGGCATATCGCTGGGAGTGCGTTCGTGTTCGAACAGACTGCCCGTCTACGGCGACGAGGAATTTTACGACATAAAGTCCTTTAATACCTCCACCACCGTCGGCTATTCGGCGCAGACCACGGGCAAGGTTACAAAAAATAAACCCGTGACGGAAGTCAGAAACGAAAGCGCGGCATTCGACAGCGCCGCTACCGGCAACATTTTTGCAAACGGTGCCGCACGCTATCCCACTTACGGCTCGACTTTATCGAGCGTAATTGATAAAACCGGTGACGCCCCTGATGTCTTAGCGGCAAAGACTGCCGCAAGATCTGCGATAATAGCCGAATCGGGTTATCTGTGCGCCTGGGGAACGGCAGGCGCCAACAGAGGCGGCGAACAGACCCCCGACAAGTACACGAAAATAGACAAAGACGGCTACCTCTACCAGAAAAAGGACGGTGAGTGGATACACTCGCTCCTATGGGGCAAAACAGAATATGCCGAAGCAAATTACAGACAGCTGTATAAGCATACCGCCGCACAGGGTATGTATCTGGAAGGCAAGACCAAAAACGGCGTAACCTACGAAATTTCCGACGACGCCGAGCGCGTGGTAAAGGAAGTTTATTTACGTCCGCGCGGCTATTCCAGCTACAGCATTACGGGCCTGTACGCGCCCGCTGGCGAGGTTATAAAAATCGAGATCAGCGGCAAGGATATGAACGCGACTAACGGCATCTCCGTACATATCGGTCAGGCGCTCTACAACGGTCAGGCGAACAACATCTGGGCTTCAAAAAACCAGATGCAGCGTTTCCCCTACCTTCTTACCACCCTCGCGTTAACTAAGGACACCTGCGAATACGACGAAGCGACCGACACGTACACGGGTTACGTCGGCTCGTTTATAGGCGGACCCATCTACATCCGCAACACCAACGCAAACTTTACGGCAAAAATTTCGGGCGGCGTTGAATATCTCCATTTTATTCTCGGCTACACCACCGAGAAGGAGTTCAACAGATTAAAGACTAATTCGCGCGTGCCTATGTTTGATTTGGAAGTATGGAATTACGGCGTGCTTCACTCGGGACCCAGATATTATGCCGAGCCCTTCTCCTACGAAGACTTATACAAGGCGGCAGTGCTTTGGGACAAGGTTGCGAACGTAACGACCACCAACGGCACAAAACAGGGTATAGTATTCCTGTACGACCCCTTCGTTGCGGCAGGCGCGGCGGTTGCATTCCCCGGTAGAAGCTCGGTCAACTGCCCCGCGGGCTGGATGTCGCAATCGCTCAACTACGAGGGGCTTATAACCTCGGGCTCCTGGGGTAACTTCCACGAATACCACCACAACTTCCAGAACTACGGCTTAGGCTCGGGCGGCGACGGCGAAGTCACGAACAACGCGCTCAACCTCGTTTCGTACAGTCTGTTCACCAAGATTTCTTCCAAGCGCGGAATGGGCAGCTACGGCAGTCAGGGCTTAGGCGGCTGGAACAACTACACCAGCGCACCCTGGGTTATACAGCGCGTAAATGCGGAGCAGATTACCTCCACCAACGGACTTGCCGTTTACGCAACACTTTTGCACAACTTCGGACAGGACGCGTTTATAAAAGCGCGCGGCGTGAGCGGCCCCAATAAATATTTTGATAAATGGGCGACTCTCACCCATCAGGATATGACTTATTATGCAAGCCTGTCTAACACTTATTATAACGGCGGCAGCAACGCGTATACCCCTTCGGAAGCCGTAGTTAGCGCCAACTATCCCCTCTTCGTTCCCGTTGCTTCGGTATACCAGACGGGCAGAAGCTATATGTACGACGGCGCAAAGCGCGACATAAAGACTATGCAGCCCTACGTTATCCCCTACGGCAAGGAGTTTACGGTTGACCTGCGCCCCTACACCGCGCCCGGCGGTCAGTATGCAAGCGGCAGCGTAGTTATAGGCAAGGGCTTCGAATACACCATAAAGGACGTAACCCAGCCCGAAAACGGCAAACTGGAAAAGACGAGCGTGGACGGCGTTTATACCTATACTCCCGATAAAAACGGAAAGCAGCTCCGTTCGGGTCAGATAAGGGTAACGCTGGGAATTACCGCAACCGATTCCAACTACGCAAGCAAGAAAATCGACGACGTAGACCTGATAATCGAATTCGAGCAGTCGCACGAAACCAACAAGATGATTCTTGAAAGAACGACCTACACCTACACCGCCGCCACAATGTACAAGGACGCGGTGGAAGCCTACGAAAAGGGCTTTAAGGGCTCTGAAACGGTTGTCGAGCAGGACCAGTTCAATCCCACGCAGAACTGCAACACGGATATATGGTTCTACCCCGAATCCGAAAGGCAGAATCATCCCAACGATCCCGACAAATATTTCTTCCACGAAAACAACGTGGAGGTCATAGACGGCAAGCTCTATTTCGACGACGACGGCAAATACCGCGTATATCTGCGCGGCAGGAACAACTGCGCGCTCTACTTCTCTCTTGACGGCAAAGATTACACTCTCGGCGCAAAGATAACGGCATCCACTCCCGTCTACGGCAATGCCACAGCGAACTTCCGTTTAAGCGCCCCCGACACTTATTTCGACGTGCAATTCGACGAAGGCAGTGTCACCGTTACCTTAAACGTAAACGGCGGCGGCACCAAGAACTTTACGCTCAAACTCAAAGAGGGCAAGAAGGAAATAGAAAACTGGCTGTTTATAAAGGAAGTGCTCATCGTCGAACCTAGCGCCCGCAGCTTTATCGGCGTAGGTATGACGCAGTGGACTCAGGCAATGTTCACAATTCAGGAAGAGTACTTCACGTCGGATAACAAGGCGGTAGAAAATACGGAAGCCGAAGGATACGCATACACCAAAACAACTTACAAGAATTACGTTGGCATTGCTATTGCGTATACCAAGACCGATAAAAAAGGAAAGACGGAATACTTCAAGCAGAGCGGCGAAAAAATCGACGCTAAGGCATTTTCCGAAATGACCGAGTCCAAACTTATGGAGCCCACCTCTGCCAACTACGTAAACGCATACAGAAGCACTTACGATTTCAAAGCCGAATTTACAAGCGAGTATTTCTACAAGAGAAGCTACGGTTACGATTATAAGGACAACGTTTCCGTGCCTAAGGACGAAGTTTCCGTAACGGCAACCAATTATACCGCAACCGGCTGGGGTAAGGGAATGCCCATCGAGAATATATCCGACGGCAAGACGAATACCTATATCCATACCAGCTGGGAAGTTACGGCGAAAAAGCCCCTTGATCTGACGTTCGACCTCGGCGCGGAAAGAAATATCAACAGAATCACCTTCCAGTGCCGCAACAATAACGGTATGCTGGAAACGCCCAAAGCGTTTACGGTTGAAGGCAGTCTGGACGGAAACACGTGGTTCAACGTTACCGAATATACCAACGCTCCCAGAAACGGCAATGTGGTCAACGCCGATTTCGAGGACACCACGCTTCGCTATTGCAGAATAAAAATAAGCGCGGCTCATCAGGGTAACGGAAGCTATTATATCGTAATCGGAGAAATCACGTTTACTCACTCCACCGAAGTGCTCGGCGGCAAGCAGTTTGCGCCCGACAACGAAATGTTTACCTACAAGGGCAAATGGAGCGGCGCGCAGACGGCTTCCTCGTTCGGACACGTTGCCATAGGCGCAAGCGGCGCAAAGGTGACTTTCGAGTTCACTGGCACGAGAATAGCCCTCCTCTCCTCTAATGCGTACGGCAAGGACTTCAAGGTGAGTATCGACGGCAAAAAGGTTGACTCGGTTGCGCTTAAAGAGGACAACTCCCCCTACTGCGTATCGTATATGTGCGATAAGCTCGCGCAGGGCAAGCACAAGGTTGTGGTGACATTGACAGGCAAATCGACGATTGACTCGGTAATAACCTTTGACGAAGGCGAGTAAGAATTAAAGCGTAATTAAAGGCGCAACGCGGTTTTCCGCGTTGCGCCTTATGCTTTAATAATTTTATTAAACGCTTTCAAAAGTAATTGACAAAGAAAAATATATTTAGTAAAATAATAAAGCTGTTTATACGAGCAGTAAATATATGCACCGTTAGCTCAACTGGATAGAGCGTTGGTCTACGGAACCAAAGGCTAGGGATTCGAATTCCTTACGGTGCACCATTCATAACCTAATTCGAATACTTAATTAAAGTATCGGGTTAGGTTATTTTCTTTTACTTAAAAATCAAGCGCAACGGCGGTTTATGCCGCAAAAGGCTATTGACTGAAATTGCGGTGTGTTAGGCTCGTGCGCCAAAGGCAAACCAAAACCCACCTAAACGCTTTTAGGTGGGTTGCTGTGTTTCGCCCTTATTTGCCTATATACACACCGCAAGAAAAGTTTCAGTCAATAGCACTGTGGAATAAATAGCCGTTGTTCTACGGCTTTATATATACAATACAAGTTGTGTTCTCTGCGTATAGGGTTTTGTTTTCGCCCATTTGTAAGTAATCATTTCGATAGTTTCCGAATAAAAAATTAGCCCCGACTGTTCGTTGTCGGGACTAATTCTAATGGGGCTATTAAATTGTATTTCGATTTTATCGTCATATAAAACTACTTGCTTTACAAGGTAGGTAATAAGCATTTTAGGCTCGTGTAACATTTGCTCGTAAAACTCTCTGATGTCGCTTTCCTTAAACTGTACGGCTTGTTTACTGCGTTCTATAAGTATCTGCCGTTCTAACAGTTCTTGTTGGTGTTCAAGCTCTTTCAAACGCTTACTTGTTGCATTAGTTATAATACCACGCTCAACGGCATTAACCATATTGTTTATAGCCGTTTCAACCTGCTTTTGCTGTTTCGTTAAAACCTTTAAAACGGAATTTTCTTTTAACTGCATTTCTTGTATTTGTAAAAGTTCATTTACGATATAGTTCATATTTTCGGGGTTACTTAATTCTTCAACGGCAGAATTGATAACTATATCTTCAATGACTTCTTTGCGTATCATACCTTTGTTGCAATCGTTAATACGCTTTTTCCGTCCGTTGCATTTGTAGTAATAAATCTTCGTGCCGTTCTTGGTTGTACCGCTTTCACCGTGCATAGGTTGTCCGCAATTTCCGCATATCAATTTTTGCCGTAACAGAAAATCGATTTTAACGCTCTTTTTGCCGTACTTATTATTGGTAACTTTCGCACGGACTTTTTCATATATGTCGGTAGGAACGATTTGCGGATACATATTGTCAATTACTTCTTCGCCGTGTTTATATACGCCCGAATACTTTTCGTTACGCAGAATATTATAAACGCTGTTTTTAACGAACGGCTTGCCTTTATATAAAATGCCTTTTTCGGTTAAGTCTTTAATTATATCTCTTACGAATACGCCGTTTGCATATTGTTTGTACATATAGCGGACTACTT
This sequence comes from Clostridia bacterium, assembly GCA_029066845.1. Classification (GTDB taxonomy): domain Bacteria; phylum Bacillota; class Clostridia; order Christensenellales; family Borkfalkiaceae; genus Coproplasma. Next base: position 56,055 of record JAIEFR010000022.1, read on the forward strand.
CGGCATCGTTCTCGTCAACTACGATTTTCCGTCCGTCAATTTTGTAACCGTACAATACCGTACCGCCTTGATATAAACCTTTGCGCCTTGTTTCTTTCATACCACGACTAACCTTTTGTGCAAGCTCGGCTGAATAGTATTGGTTCATACCTTCGAGTAAACTTTCAAGTATAATGCCTTCGGGGGTGTCGGGTATGTTTTCCATAGCTGACAATACTTTAACACCGTTATCACGCAATGTCTTTTTATGTATTGCCGTTTCGTACTTATTACGGCTAAAACGGTCTAACTTATATACAAGCACATAATCCCATTCTTTACGGTTGCTGTCTTTAAGCATTTTTTGAAAGTCTGGTCTGTTATCGTTAGTACCTGTCATAGCCCTATCAATGTAGGTGTTAAGTATGAGAATATTGTTGCGCTGTGCGTATTCTTCACATACCCGAAGTTGTCCGTCTATGGACTGCTCTGTTTGGTTATCGCAAGAGTATCTTGCATAAATAACTGCTGTTTTCATAGTTTTTTAAACTCCTTTTAAAATAGATTTTTTATTTTGTCTTTCGACAAGGGGCGAACAAACGAAAACGCAAAAATCGTGCGTATTCTTTGGCTGTGTTTTCTCTGCTGCAAGGGCTACGGAAGTAGTGCATTTTACCCTTGCAACAGAGTGCGTTTCCGTTTACGCTCCGCCCGTCGATAGACAAAATATTTAATTGGCTTTGGGCATTTGCTCTATAACTTCGGGACTTACTTTGCCCATAAGTACGCCCTCGTCTATACATTCAAAATTGTCAAATAGTAGTAACTTCTTTTCGTCCACACCAAAACCGCAAGCAATATCTTCGTCCAAAATATCGCTTTTGAAATAGGTGGGTAGTTTACCGCCGTAAACAAGTTTTTCGCCCGACTTCTCGATATATTTGAGTAGGTATTTTACGGACTGCGTTATATCGTTTGGTATATATATTTCCTTGAAATCGTTGCGCCCGAACTCTTTTAAAAAGTGGGTGTTTTGGTATGTTGTCTGCATACGGTGGCTTTTCGTGCTGTAATCTTTAACTTCTACAATTTCGCCTATCATTTGCGGTATATAGAAAATGCCGTGAAAGTGTAGGCGTTGTTTCTCTGGACTGCGTTCCCATACGCCGATATATTTCCAACCGTTGCGGTTTACTGCGTGTTTTAAAGCGTTCCGCAACTTCTTTTTGAATTGCACTTCGTCAAGTTTTGTATCGTCGTAGGTAAAGGTTACAAAATAATTCCATTCTTTTTGTAAATGCACTTTGCGCCATAGTCTTGTATAGCGTTTATAAGCGTTGTTCTTCTTGCGCTCGATATTGCTTTCTACAAATTCCTTTACTTGCTCGGCGGTCTTAAACTCGGCTTTCAGCTTATCGGCAATATACTTTTTCCGTTCTCGCTTGGGTAGGCTTTGGCTTTCTTTGTACGCCGTTTCAAATTTGTCTTTCGGCGTAGTGGGTGGTGTTTCGTCCGTCTTTAGTGTAGTAGTAGGTTTGGACTTTGGCTTTTTCCGTTTCCGCTGTTTGCTCGGAAAGTTTTCGGGTGGAATAGCGATATAATGACCGCCGTCTGAATACACTTTTGTTCCTATATATGGCATATCATTTTCCCCCTTAATTCCCGTGCTGTTGTTTCAGCTCTTTAAGCCTTGCTAAAAGCGTTTCAAAAAAAGCTGTGCGCTCGCTTTCGGTCAATGCCCGAATATCGGGTTTTCCGATAGTGATTACTTCTAATTGTTGTGTCTTGTTTCCCTGCAAATTTCTGTCCTCCAAATCGAAAAAATTTGCACGAAAAAAGGGCGATGTACAAAATCTTACGAGAACTTAATCTCATAAAACTTTGTACATCGCCCGTTGAATAAGAGTGTGCTATCTTCTCTCTTATTAAAACGCAACTCTGCACCTTTTCTTTGTGTTGGGGGTGAGCCGGCTTTTCACTATACGCTACTTCGCACCTTAAACTATACACTGGTATGCTGTTTTAGCTGCACAATAGATTTCCTATTGACGCAGTCCCGATATTAAGTTGTAACCGCACTTTTTTGGTGCGTGCAAGTATTATATAACGCAAAAAGAATAAAGTCAAACATTTGTTTACATTATTTTCAAATTTTTTTGCGAATTTCCTTGCAAAAGACAGTTTACACCGCTGAACGCTGAAAATTATGACAGTATATGCGGAATTTTGCAAAGCGTTGTCGCAAGCAGTGAAAAGCTGGGCGCACCGCCGTTAAAAGAAAAAAACAACCCTATACTAAAAAGTATAAGGTTATGAATTACGCCGCCGCACGAAGAAGGGGGCGATTTGCAAGCGGTTTAGCGCAAACGCCCCTTTCGTACGGCGTTCATAGCTTTCTTTTTATTCGGTTGTTTTCTTTTGTGGCGGGTGCTTGAACGCGCGGCGTAGCCGCGCGCTCGTTTATTCAAGCACCCGCCACAGTGCCATTTTATGTTTTATCACTTGCATTTATTTAGTATATACGCTATAATATTTGTACGATAAACAGTAATTTAGAGGTCTGTTATGAAACTTGATGGATTTGGCTTGTTTGTAAACGATATGGCAACAATGGTTCGGTTTTACCGAGATGTATTAGGATTTGAAATTAAAGAAAGCGAAGATACTGTTAATGTATATCTAATTAAAGACGGTACATTGTTTATGCTTTACGGAAGAAACAAATTTGAAAGTATGACGAGCCGAAAGTATGAATATGTTAAGGGGCTTAACGGACATTTTGAAATAGCGTTGTATGTGGATACTTTTGAAGAAGTTGATAAGTGTTTTGCCGATGCCGTAAGTAAGGGTGCAACTCCCGTACTTGAACCTACAACTAAACCGTGGGGACAAAGAACTTGTTACATTGCTGACCCCGAAGGCAACTTAATTGAAATCGGCTCTTTCAATAAACCGTTTCAAAGATAAATTTCAATTTAGCGAAGAATAGCCGAATTACTTTTATATAGTAATTTGGCTTTTTTGATATAAAGAAAAACGCAACCCTATTCAGTATTCGAATAAGGTTGCGTATGGTGCACCACGAAACCGCCCAAGGCTTTTGCCTTAGGCGGTTTTGTTATACTGTAAGATATGAGAAGCCCTACGGATTCGCGCGAGGAGCGTTAGCGACGACGCTTTACCGAGGGGTCCCCTTCGGGGTATCGGCAAAACTCGCTTACGGTGCACCATACGCAACCTTATTCGAATACTATCGGGTAAGGTTGTGTTTTTAATTGTAAAAAGGCGAGTTGTTATAACTCGTCTTTTTCTTCAAAAGCATATAAAAAACCGCAATCTTCATTCTCTTGTCCTTCATCACAAAGTTGTCTAATAAATAGCCCCAAATGCTTGAATTGAAGTGTGCGTTTCTCTTTATTTTTACAATAAGGACATTTCCCTTTAATTTCGTAATATTTAACGGGCAATTCTATATTAACATTTTTTTGCATTAAATGAGCAGTAACGCAAGTTCTATGTTGTCCGTCATTAAAATCATAATGGTTGCAGTCTTTATAATAATAAACTTGAATTTTAGTAACTGCGTGTAAAGACTGATTTAAAATCTTTTTCCCTAAATCTAAACAGTATTCCGCAGACCCTCTTTGTATGTAATTGCCGTTATATTCAAAATTTTCTATCTCCGACACGGATTTTAAATCTAACGGACAACTACCCACCTTGCAACGACTACAAGTATTTTCGGTTAATCTGAAATTAAAAGTTTTTCCTAATGGATTAAAATTAATTACTTTCATTAAACTTCACTTTGGCAACTTTAATCTTTTGTTTATCATAAGCAACGGCTTTTTGTATAACCAACCAATTAAATATTAAATCATTCGATTTACTTAAACTATTAAAAATTTTTTCAATACTATGTTTAAGAAAACTTTCATCATTTGACTTCAATAATATTTGATTTTCAATATTTCCCAAATCATTGTAGCATTGTTCAATGCAATTTATCAATTTAAGGGTATTAGAATTTAATTTTTTTACAAAGCAATCAACATAATAATGGGCGGTAAGATTATATAATCCGTAATAATTGCTTCTTATTTTCTTAAATATGCGACTCAATTCTTCTACACTTACGCCATCACCGCCGTCCCTATAAGAACAAGCAATTTCTATTTCATATTTTATTTCGTAGAATTTATCAACACAATCTCTTTTTACTTTATACCTTTCAACTAAATAGCCAATAAACGAAGTTGCAATTACAAAAATTGAACTACTGAATATCGCCATAAATATATCTTGACAAATTTCACATTGACAAACAAAAGTAAATATAAAGTACAACCCCAAACATAAAATAGCTACTAATAGGGACACAAAAAAAGTTAATTTATTTGTTCTCATTAAAAATTTCCTATTCTTTTTCCTTTGGTATAAATTTCTATAATTTTCTTTAAGCAAACTTGCTTATATCTATTCTTAATATTCTTATAAACAAAATAAACTTTAACAAAACAGATAACAAATAATATCTACTTGCTTTTAAATTCACATTGTGCTAAAATAATTTTGCGACATAAATTTCATACTTTTCAGGAAAACTACACTCTGGCAGAAGTGTATCGTTTTCGCATTCATATTTCCTGAAAGGTATTTATGTAAATTTGTGTCGCAACAAAGCGGAATGAGCATTCTGTATGCCGTTCCCTTTGGAACGGCATTATTTTTACGAAAGGAGAATGACAATGAACAACGCAGGTACTTCTACACCAGAGCAATCTATATTTTATTACATTCAGCGGTTTTTCACTGATGCACAAAATAGATATCAATATAAAATTAATAACAACTATTTTGAAATCGATATTTATATTCCATCAATAAAAGTTGCTATTGAATATGACGGTGCACTTTGGCACAAGGACAAGTTAGACGAAGATTCACTTAAAAATTTAATGCTTAATAAAAGTGGGTTATATGTAATTCGAGTGAGAGATTTAGATTGTCCAGAATTGCCAGATTTTTATGGTAAAATATTTTATCACGGTAAATCGCCAAAGGGAATGCACACAAATGAATATATTGAACTAATTATACACGATATAGCCCAATTCTGTGCAGACAAAGATTTAAGAAATAAATTACTTAATTTTAAATTAACTTTTGAAGATTATATTAAAGACTCGCCCGATATAATGAGTCGGCTTTATCCTATCGAAGTAGTAGAAAATAAAAGTCAATTTTGTGGTGCTGAATTTTGGGACACGCAGGCAAATGGACGATTATCTCTCAAAAATATTCCTTCTACTGATAAATCTAGAATTTATGTAGACTTTAAATGTAAGTTAGGATATAAAATACATACCGAAATATCAATTTTGCGTAACAAAAACGAGTGTGATAAAAATTGTACAAAATGCTCTTATTCTATTTGTCCTTTTATATGGTTTTGTGAAAATCAATGCAAGATTATTCAAAATATTTTAAACGATTATTTGTTTGGCGGTGAACTACTTTGTGAGAGCTTTTTTAAATCACATATATGGGAACATCATTTAACAAAAACAAGTTATCTTGTCAATTATATTCAGCAAAGTATTCAATTTAAAGATAATGTTAGTTACAAAAAAAGATTTGAAGATTTTTTCATAACGGATAATGAGTATATTGGAAAAATATTTTACGATAAAATTGATGTTAAAATAACTTCTGCAAAAAATTTGTCAACGATAAAAGAATTCTATAAAAATTATCATACTATTGTTAATTTCCGTGTTTCAGATTTACAGGAAACAAAAGAAAATATAATTGCAATAAAGGACTATTTGCAATGGATATTTGATATGGTTGATGAGAAACAATGTATTTTTATAGGTCATAGGGTTTATGGCGATTGGCAAGCTCGCAAAATTTTTAACAACCCAATGTGTGATGATTTAAAGAATATCATTAAACAGTTCATTGATAAAATAGAAATTCGATACAATTATAAATTTCGTGTAAGATTTGATTAATATTAAAATATATTTTTAGCTTTGGCACTGTGGCGGGTGCTTGAACAAACAAGCGCCCGCCACAAAACAAAAAAATCTTGACCGTTAAAATTATTACAGCATACCGCAACGCTAAAAGACAAGTGCAACCAATACTATCACATTAAAAACGGGTGCAAACTTAATTGCACCCGCCATATTGTTGATTTATTTACTGTTTTTCTATATTGACGCCGTAAATCGAAGCGACTTCACCCGAAAATTTGTGCATATTCGAGCACGATTTTAAAGTTACCGTGTCCTCGAACTCTTCAATCTTTTTAACCTGCTCGCGGTTGAGCTTCGACGGAATGTCAATCTCCACAGTGACGAACAGACTGCCCGTACCGTTGACCGTTTTAACGCCCTTGCCGCGCAGCGAAAAGCTTGTGCCGCTTGCCGTGCCTGCTGGAATCGTAAGCTCTATCATATCGTCCACAGTGGGCACTAAAATCTTGCCGCCCACCACCGCCGTGCGGTAGCTTATGGGCACGGTGACGAACAAATCCTTATCCTTGCGCACAAGGAGCTTGTGCGGCTCTATGCGGAAGTATACGTACAAATCGCCGCAGTCGCCGCCGTTGGGCGATGCCTGACCGTAGCCGCGCTTTCTCAGCGAGCTGTCGCTGTCCACACCCGCGGGAATATTGACCGTGAAAGAGGTCTGCTTGCGCGTGTAACCCGCGCCCTTACAGTCGGGGCAGCGGTCGGTAATCTTCTTGCCCGTGCCGTTACATTCCGAGCACACGCCCACCTGTATGGTGCGCCCGAAGATGGAATCCTGCTGATATTTAACCCTTCCCGAGCCGCCGCACTTGGGGCAGTTCGTGAACGCGGTGCCGTGCTTTGCGCCCGTGCCCGAGCACGATTTGCAGGGCTCGTTGCGCATATAGCTTATGTCCTTGCTGCACCCCTTTATCGCATCCAGGAAGGAAAGACGGACGGTCTGCTCTATGTCCGCGCCGCGCGAACGTGTTGGTGCGCTCTGCCTGCCGCCGAATCCGCTGAAGCCGCCGAACATAGAGGATATTATGTCCTCGAAGCCGCCCATACCTCCCATTCCGCCTGCGCCGCCCATACCGCTCATACCGGGGTGGTCAAGCTCGAAGTCGTACTGCTTGCGCTTGTTCTCGTCCGAGAGCGTTTCGTTAGCTTCGTTTATCTCCTTGAACTTTTCCGCGCAAGCCGCGTCGCCGGGGTGGAAATCGGGATGATACTGCTTTGCAAGCTTGCGGTATGCCGACTTGATCTGATCGGGCGTTGCGTTTCTCTGCACGCCGAGCACGTCGTAGTAATTCTTTTTGTCTGCCATTTTTCGGAATTCTCCGTACTATGTAGTAATTTTTGTACCGTACTGTTTAACCGCTTACAGCGCACGCGAAGGCGTGCGCTGTTAGACGTTTAATATTTAAGTTTAATTGTGCTGCTTGAAGTCGGTGTCATCATCGTCAGGGTTGACGCCCTGGCTCTGACCCTGCGCCTGCTGGTACATCTTGGCGATTACGGGCTGAACGTCCTGCTGCAGCTTGTCGTATGCGGCTTTAATTCTTTCGTTGTCGCCGCTTGCAAGGTCGCTCTTGGCGCTTGCGCAAGCGTCCTCGATAGTCTTCTTGTCGTCGTCGGAAAGCTTGTCGCCAGCTTCCTTAACCGTCTTTTCCAGACTGTCGATCATACCTTCGAGGTTGTTCTTATTGTCAATCTCTTCCTTGCGCTTCTTGTCCTCTTCGGCATATCTTTCAGCGTCCTTAACCGCCTTGTCGATTTCCTCATCGGAAAGGTTGGTGGAAGCCGTGATGGTGATATTCTGGCTCTTGCCCGTACCCAGATCCTTAGCGGTTACGTTTACTATACCGTTCGCGTCCACGTCGAAGGTAACTTCGATCTGAGGCACGCCGCGGGGTGCGGGAGGAATGTCGTTGAGCATAAACTTGCCGAGCGACTTGTTGTCGCGTGCAAACTTTCTCTCGCCCTGCAAAACGTTGATTTCAACGCCGGGCTGATTATCCGCCGCCGTGGAGAACACCTGGCTCTTCTTTACGGGGATAGTCGTATTTCTTTCGATAAGGGGCGTGGATACGCCGCCGAGCGTTTCGATACCGAGGGTCAGAGGCATAACGTCGAGAAGAAGGACGTCCTTAACTTCGCCGCTCAATACGCCGCCCTGAATAGCCGCGCCGATTGCAACGCATTCGTCGGGGTTGATGCCCTTGAAGGGCTCCTTACCGCTGATCTTCTGAACCTTGTCATATACGGCGGGGATACGCGTCGAACCGCCGACCATTATAACCTTGCTTATATCCGAATAGGAAAGGCCCGCGTCCTGCATAGCCTTCTTCATAGGCTCCACCGTTCTCTCAACGAGGTCGGAGGTCAGACTGTCGAACTTCTGCTTGGAAAGGTCGATGTCGAGGTGCTGGGGCGCGCCGTCAACCACCGTGATGAAGGGCAGGTTGATGTTGGTGCTGCTCATACCCGAAAGCTCGATTTTAGCTTTCTCGGCAGCCTCCTTAAGCCTCTGCATAGCCATCTTATCCTTGGAAAGGTCTACGCCCGTATCCTTTTTGAAGGTTTCCACAAGGTAGTCGATAATCTTGTTATCGAAGTCGTCGCCGCCCAGGTGCGTGTCGCCGTTGGTTGCAAGAACTTCGAATACGCCGTCGCCGATTTCCAGAATGGAAACGTCGAACGTACCGCCGCCGAGGTCGTAAATCATAACCTTCTGCGTGCCTTCCTGCTTATCAAGTCCGTAAGCAAGTGCAGCCGCCGTGGGCTCGTTGATTATACGCAGAACGTTAAGACCGGCAATCTTGCCCGCGTCCTTGGTTGCCTGACGCTGGCTGTCGTTGAAGTATGCGGGGCAGGTAATAACCGCGTCCGTAACCTTGCTGCCGATATAGCTTTCGGCGTCGGCTTTAAGCTTTGCAAGCACCATTGCGGAAATTTCCTGAGGGGAATATCCCTTTTCGATGTTTACCTTATAAGCCTCGCCCATATGTCTTTTAATAGAAATAACCGTCTTGTCGGGCTGGGCTACGGCAAGTCTTTTTGCCGCCTGTCCTACAATACGCGTGCCGTCCGCCTTGAACGATACGACCGAGGGCGTAGTTCTGCTGCCTTCGCTGTTGGCTATAACGACGGGCTCGCCGCCTTCCATTACCGCTACGCACGAGTTGGTAGTTCCTAAGTCAATACCTATTACCTTTCCCATTTTAATATCTCCTTTTCAATTAGCAAAATTCTTTTTTAATATTTATACGGTTACTGTTACCTGCGCAAAGCGGATAACCTTGCCTTCCCGTCTGTATCCTTTTTTCAAAACCGCCTTGACGACGTTCGCTTGCTCGCCGTCCTCCGCGGGCATATTCAAAACTGCCTCCGCAACGCTTTCGTCAAACTTATCGCCCACCTTTATGGGGATTTCCTCTACGCCCAGCGACTGCAGAATGTTGACGAAGTTCTTTACAATCTTGTCTATTCCCGCCTTGGTCTTTTCATCCGTTGCGCCCTCGTATGCGTATCCGAACGTATCGGCGACGGGCAACAGCTTCAGTATCGCCTCCGCCTTGCCGTCCTGGTAAGCCTGCGAAGCCTGCAACTGGGTGCGCTTGCGGTAGTTGTCGTACTCTGCGGAAACGGCGTACCACTTACGCTTGTAGTCCTCCGCCGCGGCAAGAGCCTTTACAAGTTCGCCGTCCGCCTCCTGCGCCTGTTCGGTCTGTTCGGTCGGGGTTTCCTGCTCTTTCAGCTCTTCGGTTTCTTTCTTTTCCTCTTTCTTTGCCATTAGGGGTTTCCTTAAAATTATCCTGTGATTTTTCTGCTACATTATTTATATAAACCTCTTTGACCTTCTTAAACATTTTGCGCACGATTTTTTTTACTTAAAATAAGATTTTTATCGCGCAAAACCCCTAATTTTCTGCGCTTGACGGTATTTGAAAAATATGTTATACTCACCGTATGCACGTGCACATAAGGAAAATGCAGGCGAAAAAGCTTTCCAACACCCGCGACCTGGGCGGTCTGCCTACGGCTGACGGCAGGAAGATAAAGCACGGAAAGCTTATACGCAGCGGTAAACTTTATAAACTGCCCGCAAAGACGGTGGACAAGCTTAAAAAGCTGGGAGTAACCACCGTTGTAGACCTGCGCATTTTTACCGAAATCGAGGAGCACCCCGACACACTTTGGAATGGCGTGAATTACGTGCATCTCCCCCTTCTGTGCACCGCAACGCCCGGCATTACCAACGACAAGAGTATGCGGTATACTATGGTTGTCGAGTCCAAGCGCATCAAATCGGAGTTTGGCACGGGCGAAAATTATATGCAGCAGATGTACCGTTTCATACTGCTCAGCGAGGAGCCCCAACAGCATCTGAAAACGCTTTTAAGGCTGGTTATCGATAACGAAGGCGCACTATTGTGGCATTGCAGCAGCGGCAAGGACAGGGCGGGTATAGTCGCTATGCTTATCGAATCCCTCCTTGGCGTGAGCGAGGAGGTAATACTTGCCGACTATATGGCTTCCAGCCGCTTCCTGCGCGGCAGATTTGTGCGCAACAAGCTGGGGCTTATAATCGCCCCCTGCTCGGTCAGATTGAAAAAGCTGTTGAAAGCGATGATGGACGTCAAACCGCAATTCCTGACAGAGGCAATGAACGCCGTCAAGGAACAATACGGCAGCATAGAAAATTATTGCAAGCAGGTGCTCGGCGTCACCGACGAAGACATTGAAACATTGAAAAGCAAATATTTGGAATAGGAATTAATTTGTAATTAAGAAAAGCGGCGCGCGATTTTTAATAGCGCGCCGCTTTTGACTTTTTTTAAGGAACTAATTTTGGTTTGAATCGTTTCGTAATTGCGCCGTCGATAGCCGCGCCGACAAGCGCAAGCCCCGCAAGAACGGTGTAGCCTATTGCGCCGTCCGTCCGCAGATATGCCGTCCCGAAAGAACTGTTCGGGAATCCCGCCCAACACAAAAGTACGTGCAGAACGCACACCGCAAAAACAGGCAACCACATACAGAGAATACGTCTGAAATAGCCAAACCCTTTTTCCTCGGATACAAGCCCCATTCCGATTACGTACGTCGGCAGAGAAAAGGCAAACACAAAAACTGCCGCAACGGATAAATCGTCTGCCGTGGTAGCTTTTTTCGCACGTTCGGGATTATTCGGATTGACGTATATTGCCGTGTTCTTGCCGATTAAGTCATTCGGCCGCGCAGAATACGCAGCAGTGTCGTTAAAATAATAATCTTTTCCTTTGAACGTATACGAAATTACAAGAGTATATCTATTCTTATTATTACTACCGGCGTTATGGTGAACTTTATAATCCGTAATGGTGCCGACCGTCTGGACGTAATTCAGTTCGTAATTGCTCATTCTTTCCACGTGCACGCCGAACAGAACTGCGGCAACGCAAAAAAATAAGAGGGCGGCAACCAAAAAGAAAACGGCATTCCTGCGTCTGTTCTTACGCGCGGCTTCGGCTCTTTCGGCTCGCTTACGCGCCGCCTCCTCCTGGAAGAGCCGTTCTTTTTCGGTTTGAACACGTTTCTTCTTTTTCTTGCTCATATAATCAATATAGCATATTATCATATAACTTGCAAGCAAAGGGTAAGGCAAAGCGAGAGCCGCGCGGCAAAATATGCCGCGCGGCTTTATATATATTTAGGTGCGCGGTTTATTCAACCGTGACCGACTTGGCTAGATTGCGCGGCTTGTCGGGGTCGCGCCCTAAAATTATTGCGGCGCGGTATGCAACCAGCTGCAACGCCACCGCCGACAGAAACGGCGAAAGCTTTACGGAACTGTCGGGAATTTTCCAGACGGTTGCCTTTCCCTTAAGCTTTTCGGCAACGCCGTCCAGACAGGTTATAACCGCAACCTTGCCCTTGCGCGAGGCTATCTGACTTGCCGCGTTAAGGCACTTTTCGGCAAGCGCGTCGTCGCTGATTACCAACACGCTGAGCGTATTTTCGTCCACCAATGCAAGCGTGCCGTGCTTCAATTCGCCTGCGGGGTATCCGTCGCTGAACACGTAGGACACCTCTTTTAATTTAAGCGAAGCTTCCACCGCCACGGCGTAGTCTATCCCTCTGCCGAGGAAGAACACAGCTTTGGACTGAGCGCACAGCTCGGCAATCTCCTCCGCACTCTTCGCGCCCTTTAAAACTTCGCCTATCTTGGGGCAGACCGAAAGCAAATCGGACTGCGCGTCGAAGACGTCGCACGACAGTTTGGAAATGAGATACAGCGCGGCAAGCTGACCCGTGTAGCTTTTAGTTGCAGCCACGCACACCTCCGCACCTGCGCATACGGGCACTACCATATGCGCCACGCGCGTTATTGCCGAGTATCCGCAGTTGGTCACGGCAACCACCCGCGCGCCCGCCTTTTTGAGCTCCTGCACCGCCTCCACCGTATCCGCCGTTTCACCGCTCTGGCTGATGGCAAGCACCAGCGTTGCGGGCGTTACGTGCGGCGGGGAATAGCGCAACTCGCTTGCAATTTCCACCTGGCAGAATATGCCGCACCTGTCCGAAAAGAACCGCCTTGCGGCAAGCCCCGCGTTGTACGCCGTGCCGCAGCCCGTCATAATAATTCTGTCCGCGCCGCGCACATATTCGGACAGCCGCTTGACGTCCACCGTCCTGAAAAAAGCCTCGCACGTTTCGCGCACGGTGCGCTGCGTTTCGTGTATTTCCTTTATCATATAGTGCGCGTAATTGCCCAGCCCGGCATTGAATTGATCGAGGAATACGGGGCGGCGAACGCGCATAACGGCGGACATAGCCGAGTTATAGAACCGCACCGACTGCGCGGTAATCACCGCAAAATCGCCGTCCTCGGGCACGCAGACGGAAGTCACGTCCGCAGGGAGAGCGGGCACGTCGCTGCACAGCGTTACGCCGCTTTCCGAAAAACCGACGACGACGGGGCTTTTATATTTGACGGCAATAATTCCGTCAAAGTCCCTGCAAAGCACAGCCAGCGCGTAGGAGCCTTTCAAACGCTCCACCGCCTTTGCAACCGCGCTCAAAGCGTCACCCTTATAATATTTGTCGATCAGCTTGACTATAACCTCGCTGTCCGTTTCGGATGAAAAAATCGCGCCCTCCGCAAGCAGTTCGGCTTTGAGTTCGGCAAAGTTTTCGATTATGCCGTTATGTACGATAGAAAACGCACCCGAGTTATGAGGGTGAGCGTTTTGGTCGGAAGGCTCGCCGTGAGTCGCCCAGCGCGTATGCCCGATAGCAACTCCGCCAGAAAGCGCAGCCGCGCCCTCTTCCAGACCGCTCACCCTTCCGCCGCGCTTGACGGTTGCAATTGCGCCGCCGCTCAGAACGGACAGCCCCGCCGAATCGTAGCCGCGGTATTCCAGCCGCTTCAACCCGTCCAGCACTTCCGCAACCGCGTTGCCGCGCTTTTTAGCCACCCCGATAATTCCGCACATACCTATTCCCCCTCGCCCGACAAAAGGGCGTTTTCAAGCTCTCTGCATATCCGCCCGCACTCTTCCTGTTCGGGCGCTTCAACCGTTATTCTTACAACCTCTTCCGTACCCGACGGGCGCACTATCAGCCGCCCGCGCGCACCCAGCTCCTTTTCCGCGCGCTCTATAGCGGCAACCACCGCCGCGCTTTTTACCGCCGCGGTTTTATCCCGAACGCGCACGTTCACCGTCAGTTGCGGCTTTTTATAAAAGCCCTGCAAAAGTTCGGAAAGTGTTGCGTCGCGCTCCGTCATAGCTTCCATAATCATAATGGCCGTCACCAGTCCGTCGCCCGTGTTTTCAAGTTTTCCGAATATCACGTGCCCCGACTGCTCGCCGCCCAGCACCGCGCCGCTTTCGCACATCTTTGCGTACACAAAGCTGTCGCCCACGGCGCACTCCTCAACGGCTATCCCCTCGGCGGCAAGGCTTTCCTTAAGTCCGCCGTTGCTCATCACCGTGGCTACAATCCTGTCGCCGAGGAGTTCGCCCTTTTCCTTCAAAAATTTTGCGGCTACGTATAAAATTCCGTCCCCGTCGACAATTTTCCCGCGTTCGTCCACGCATATGCAGCGGTCGGCGTCGCCGTCGAAGGCAAAGCCCACGTCCAGCGCGTTCTCCTTTACCGCCTTTGCAAGCGCCTGCGGCGATGTTGAACCGCACCCGTCGTTGACGTTTATTCCGTTGGGATTGTCGCCGATTGCGTATACGGTTGCACCCAGCGCGTCGAACACGCTCCGCGCGATTTTATAGCCGCTGCCGTTGGCGCAGTCCAGCCCGACCTTAACGCCCTTGTAGGAGCAGGTGGAAAGCGAAATAAGGTGCCCCGTATAGCGGTTTCTGCCCGCAACGTAGTCCACCGTCCGCCCGATTTTGTCGCCCTTTGCAAAGGGCACCGAAAAAGGCGCGCCGCCTATAAACAGCTTGCCGTCGATATAGTCTTCGATAAGGTTTAAAACTCCGCGCTCCATCTTTTCGCCGCGCGAATTTATAAGCTTTATGCCGTTATCGCCGAATGAGTTGTGGCTTGCCGAAATCATCACTCCGCAGTCGAATCCCTCGCACCGCGTGACGAATGAAATGGACGGTGTAGTGGTTACGTGCATTATGTAGGCGTCGCCGCCCGAAGCCGTAACGCCCGCCGCGAGCGCGTATTCTAATGTATAGGAAGAAAGGCGCGTATCCTTGCCGATAACTACGCGGCATCTGCCGCCCTTTGCGGTGTAATACCAGCCGAGAAATCTGCCCACTTTAAACGCGTGCACGCTGGTTATACTATCGCCAGCGCAACCGCGAAATCCGTCCGTCCCGAAGTATTTACCCGTCATACCACCTCCCGCGCATATGCAAAAAACCGCATTTACCCCCATAATATGCGGCGTGCTGCATAAAAGTTACGGCACATATGCGTTCGCGCCGATATGCGTTTAAACGCAACAAAAAAGAGCCTTGCCGTTAAGCAAAGCTCTTTATTATATTTGTATTACGATTACTCCGACAAGAATATGCCGTATATTACTAAACGGTTGCCCGCACTTGCCAGAACGAACGAATCTCCAGCTTCTAACGATACTTCCATTTTGTAAGCCGTGCCGTCAGTTCTCGTTCCGTCGGAAGAGGTTATCGTACGGGTAGCGCCGCCGGACTCTGTAACGGTTGCCGTTACGTTATCGGGTCTGACTGAATCTTTGTTCATTACGGTATAATAAATAATTACCTTAACTTTCTGGTTTGCATTAAAGGTATAAGTTCTGTTACCACCACCGGGGAACAAATAGGAATCAAACGTTGTACCGTCGGCTGCCGTAGCGCTCGTTTCAGTTACTGTAACACTGCCGCCCGACAAAGTTGCGGTTATATAATCGTTATCACATATCTTTGAACCGCCCGAAACACTTCCCGTCAGTTCACTCGTCAAGTTGCCCGCAGGAACGTTACCCGACGAAGTGCCGCCAGTTACCGTTATGGTAACGCTGTCGCTCTTGCCGCCCGCCGTTGCGGTAATAGTTACCGTGCCCGCGGCTTTTGCGGTTACCACGCCGTTTGAAACCGTTGCTATACTGCTGTTGGAAGTAGTCCACGAAACAGTTTTGTTTGTAGCATTATTCGGCGAAACCGTCGCGCTTAACGTAGCCGTTCCGCCTACCGACATAGTTTTAGGCGCGCCGGATATCGCAACGCCCGATACGGCAACATCCTCGGGACCGGGGGTCGGGGTGACCGTTCCGCCACCGCCGCCAACCGTACCGCTGCCGCCGCTGATTGTCGGGCATACGTAGGTTGCAAACGTTGCGTGTACTTCCGAGCTTGTATCGAGCGCAGGCGTAGAGCCTTCCAAACAAATGGTCTTGCCCGCGTGCTTTCCGGCCTCGTTATGCAGTCTTACGTAAACTATTTTAAGAACTGTCGTCAGATTTTCAAAATAAATACTGGTTTTAGAAGCGTCGTAACGCGCCACCGTACCGCTGGTATTTACAATAAAGTCGCCTATCTTAATATCGGTATCCGCAACGTCGGTCTGGCTGATTTCGACTCCCGTGTAAATAAAGTCAACTGCCGAAACCTTTTCGGGCACGACCGCACTTGTATCTTCCGCCGCACTCGCACCGAGGTCAAGGTAAAGGAATTGCGCACCGCCATCGCCGTACTGCATTATCATATATTCTACATTATTTGCGGCTAATTCCGTAGCGTCAACTTCGTGTTCGAAATACAACAGTACACCCGAAGGCAGTCGGGTTTTCATTACTTCCTCAAAAAAGATATCATCACCTCTACCCCAACCGGTGGTATTAGGTGCGGAATAGAACGGATTTTCCTTAGTTGCTCCTTCTCTAGTGATTTTAATGAGAGAAAATCCCTCTTCTGCCTTTTCTGCATACATTACGAATTTGATTTTGCCAAGCTGCTGGGGTTTGAACCAAACGGCGTTGTTAGGCAAATATATACCCTCTTCGTAACTGTAGAAATTAATCCTTTGACCCCACTGGTCAAGCATATCGCCGGTTGCTTGACCGTTTTCGTCAACGACTTTGCCGTCCGTACCCATAAAACCTTTACCGTAGGTTTTACCCATAATATTTATCTGACCGTGGAACGACCAACCGCCGACGCTGTTGTTATAAAACGGATGTCCCGTATTATTAAAGGACTGACTTAATCTGACTGCCGTAAACCTTTCCTTATTGCCAACGTTAGGGGGCAACAAATCAATTATACCCTGAGGCAACTCGTCGAATTCAGCCTGTGTCAACGGTTTGAAAACGGTCTTATCGTATGACGGAGATTGACTACTGGTATCGTATGAGCCACTTTGAGTTGTATACTTATAGAACCATCTCGGCACGTTTTTATTATTTTGCATTACCCATTCGTTGCCGGACAACGTCATCGGGGGATCAAACGTGAGCTCCTTGGAGGTCATAATTTTATTTTGATTACCGATGAAATAACCGATATTCTGATTTGAAACGACCTCTATTGCGTCCGCGCCCTCGTAAGTGGACTCCTCCGTTACGGCGAAAGGCACCTTTCTGAGCTCGGCGGGAACGGGGTTTACGTTTGTACCGGTATCGATATCGGGCAAACGCCAGGACGGCGTAGAAGATTTTTTATTGGCGTCGATTTTTTGTAATCGCGCAAGTAAATCTTCAACGTCGAAGCTCGAACCGAACGCCGCGCCGCTGCCGCCGGTGCCTGCGGTGTGTCCGCCGCCGGTTACGGAGGATTCGACGCCTTCGCCAAGCTCGCCCAGAATGCTGTTGAAAGTCGAGTACTTGGTGTTTGCATCGACTATCTGAAGATAGGTTTCCTTGTCGTTGGTAGCGCGCACGCCTATAGACTGGCACAAACCTTCTACGTGACCGACCGCAAGACCAACGACCTTATTGGCACCTGCGCTGTACTTCGTGCTTGACTTACCGCCCACAAGCAAAACGGGGTTATCGAGAATAAAGTTGCGTATCTGGCAATCGGTGCCGTCCGTATTGCCGAACAGACCCACGGCGTTGGAGAACTCGTAGGAATCCGACGCCTCGATGGGATACATTTCTTTGGTTAGCTTGGATTTATCCGTAGTAACCTTTAAGTTCTTTATGGTTTTACCCTTGCCGTTGAAAACGCCTATAAAGGGATGCTCGTCGTTGCCGATAGGGGGCAGCCACAGACCGTCCATATCTATTTCGTCAACGCTTTCTTTGATTTCGAAATAATACTTTTCGCCGCGGAATCTACCGGTATTCTGCAAAACCGCAAGGTTACGCATATGCGTGGGGTTTGCTATGATGAAAGCGTGACCGGGGCCGGGCGACTTGCCGTCGCCGCTGGTGCTGTCGAAATACGCACCCGCCGAAGCGCCGCTCAACTCGAACGGGGAATTCCTGCGGTCAATAAGCCACGCGAAAGCATAGCCGACCGTAAACACGGCGACTACCAGAGCAATTATTAAACATATAGTTTTATAAACTCTTGCTTTCACTTCTTTTCCCCCGAAGCCTTAAATCAGACTTCCTGAATATAAAAGCTTATATCATTTGCAAAATCCATAGGCGTATTCAACGTGGTGCCTTCTATGGAAAGCGCTTTGTAATA
Organism: Clostridia bacterium; assembly: GCA_029066845.1. GTDB lineage: Bacteria > Bacillota > Clostridia > Christensenellales > Borkfalkiaceae > Coproplasma. Next base: position 74,161 of record JAIEFR010000022.1, read on the forward strand.
CTGCGAATAAATTTTATTTTCTTCGTAATCTATTATGCAATAGAATTTTATCGTCTTGGTGCCGTCCGCACCCGTATCCTTGATTCCTTCCTGTATGGTTATTATGCTGCCGTCGGTGTCGGCAATGTCCTGACCGTTCTTTTCAGCTGCCAGCGTAACGGTTGAAGGCTTGGCGGCAGGCTGGGTTCCCGCAATATTGTAAAAGCTTACGACGGACGACAGCGCGCAGTCGAGCACAAGCCCGCTGCTTCCCGTCTTGCTTGTAATCTCGCCGTGCGTGTCCCTGCAGTATGCGAAAATTGCATAATCCTTTCCCAGGTCCTCGTTGAAGGTGTAGGAAAATTCAAGCAGCAACGCCGTCGTGGTGCTTATCAGTCCGCCGTAAGCGGACATTACTACGTTGGGACCCGTAACTTCGTTTCCGACTGTGTACGTGGGAACGCCGCCAGTGTAGCTGGGAGTTTTAAGCTCGTACGCCTTGATTTCGAAATCCTTGATATTTATTTCCTTGGACGTGGCGTTGGAGCCGCCCGCGCCCACCCTGTCGTTCACCGCAAACCAGGCAAGGCAGACGCCGCCGCACAGAATAACGCTTGCGGCAAGTGCGATTACGGCTTTCAAAAGTCTTTTGGAAGCTTTCAACGCTTTCATTTTTCCACCCTCCTTTCATAGTTTACGGCACGGAACGTGCGCGTACGCAGAGCGCGTACGCATATACATAACACTATTATATTATGCGTGTTATCATTTGTCAAGACAGATATAAAAAAATTTTAACAACACGAATTTTGTTTATTTATGCGCAAAAATACGTTTTTATTCGTTTTTTATGCATAAATAGCCAGCCTTTCGTGTTGACAAACGCATAGATATATAGTAAAATGTAAGGTAACAATTCGGAGAAAATCATATGAAAATAAGTGGAGCGGACATTCTTATAAACTGCCTTCTGGAACAGGGCGTGGATACCATTTTCGGCTATCCCGGCGGCTCGGTTTTAGACATTTACGACGCGCTTTACAGGAACGGCAAAATCAACCATATCCTTACCGCGCACGAGCAGGGCGCGGCGCACGCCGCCGACGGCTATGCAAGGGTTACGGGCAAGGTCGGCGTTTGCTTTGCAACGTCGGGTCCCGGCGCAACCAATCTTGTCACGGGAATTGCCACGGCGTATATGGACAGCATACCTATGGTTGCCGTCACGGGCAACGTCGGACTGAATAACCTGGGCAGGGATTCCTTTCAGGAAGTGGACATTGCGGGCATAACGATGCCCATCACAAAACACAATTTTATAGTCAAGGACGTAAGCGAGCTTGCGGACGTTATCAGGCGCGCTTTTTACATTGCAAATTCTGGGCGCAAGGGTCCCGTTCTTATCGATATTTTAAAGAACGTGCAGACGGCGGTTTACGACTACGAGCCCGCAAAACCCCTGCCCTTAAAGCCCTACGAAACGCCGCACAGCAAAATCGAAGAAGCGGCGGAAATTATCAACCAAAGCAAGAAACCTTTGCTGATGGTCGGCGGCGGCGCGGCGGCAAGCGACGCGACTCCCCACCTTATCAAGCTTGCAAAAAAGCTAAACGCGCCCGTCACCTATACCCTTATGGGCAAGGGCGTTATTCCCGACGGCGAAAAATACAACCTGGGTATGCTGGGTATGCACGGCACGGTTGCGGCGGCGAAAGCGCTTATCGAGAGCGACTGCATCGTGGCGCTGGGCACGCGTTTTTCGGACAGGGTTGCGCTCAACCGCGACCTGTTTGCAAACGGCAAAAAAGTCGTGCACGTGGACATCGACAACGCCGAATTCAACAAGAACGTTGCCGTTACTTTAAGCGTGCTTGCCGACGTTTCGGCGTGTGCGAAAGCCCTTATCCCCTTAGTTGAAAACAAGGACGAAAAGTGGCTTGAAAGCGCAATATGCGCCGCCCAACCCAACGACGGCGGCAATTGCAGGGCTTACGAAATACTGCGCACTGCGGCAAAGCTTGCGCCTGCCGGCTCCCCCCTTATCACAGACGTGGGACAGCACCAGATGTGGACGGCGCAGGCATACCCCCTCGAATCGCCCAGAAGATTCTGTTCGAGCGGCGGACTGGGCACTATGGGCTACGGAATGGGCGCGGCGATAGGCGCGGCGTTCGGTTCGGGCAAGCCTTGCGTGCTGGTCACGGGCGACGGTTGCTTCAATATGAATCTGAACGAACTGTCCACCGCCGTCACCGAGGGCGTGCCCCTCGTCATTCTGCTTATGAATAACGGCGTGCTGGGAATGGTAAGACAGTGGCAGAAAATTTTCTACGACAGAAGATTTTCGCAGACCACTTTGAAGAAGAAAACCGACTACGTTAAGTTTGCCGAAAGCTTCGGCGCGAAGGGCATACTGCTTAGCGAAAACGACGACGTTGAAAGCAAGCTTAAAGAGGCTTTCGATTATGCGGTTAAAAACTGCGCACCCGTGCTTGTGGACTGCCGCATTTCGGGCGACGACAACGTTTTACCTATGATTAAACCCGGGGCGGCGTACGAAACGCAGCTCAAGAAAATGGAGGACTGAAATGGACGGCAAGATTAAAAAGTATACGATAGGCGCGCTGGTATCCAACAAGAGCGGCGTTCTTACCCGCATTTCCGGTCTGTTCGCGCGCAGGGGCTACAACATAGAAAGCCTTACGGCGTGCGCCACCGAGGACCCCGAAATTTCGCGTATGACCGTTATTCTGGTCGGCGACGAATATACCCTTTATCAGATGATAAGGCAGATGGACAAGCTTGAGGACGTAAAGAAAATAGGTTGCGCCAACGAGCTTGACTGCGTTTACCGCGAACTGCTGCTTGCCAAGGTTTCGGCGGAGGGCGAAGCGCGAGCGCAGATTGCGCTTGTAAACGAGGTCTACAAGGCGAAGGTCGTTGACCTTTCCATCGACACGATGATTTTAGAGCTGACGGGCGACCCCGAAAAAATAGACGCATATATAAAGGTTATCGAGCCGTTCGGCATACTCGAAATGCAGCGCACGGGCGTCACCGTGCTTGCCCGCGGAAGGCATACGCTCAAGGATAGAGATTGTTACGGCGACCATATAAATTAAATAAGGAACATTATAAATGAAGAACATATTTTCAACCAGTACCGATATGAGTTCGCAGCGCTCGCTTTTAAGGGCGCTGGGATGGACGGACAGCGAAATGAATAAGCCCATAGTTGGAATTATTTGCGCGCAAAGCGAGATTATCCCCGGACATATGCACCTGGATATGATTGCAAAAGCCGCGTCCGAGGGCGTTATTGCCGCTGGCGGCAAACCCGTAATACTGCCCGCGATAGGCGTGTGCGACGGCATTGCGATGGGTCACGAGGGTATGAGATATTCCCTCCCCTCCCGCGAAATAATTGCCGACAGCTGCGAAATTCTTCTGCGCGCGCACGGCATACAGGCGGCGGTGTTTATAGGCAACTGCGACAAGATTATCCCCGGTATGCTTATGGCGGCTGCGAGGGTGAATATCCCCTCCGTATTCGTTTCGGGCGGACCTATGCTTGCGGGCAGAGTACACGGTAAAAAGACCTCCCTTTCGACTATGTTCGAGGAGGTAGGCGCATACAATGCAGGCAGGATAAGCGCGGACGAATTGAAAGATTTCGAATGCGGCGCCTGCCCCACCTGCGGCTCGTGCAGCGGTATGTTTACGGCGAACAGCTTAAACTGCCTTTGCGAGGCGTTGGGTATGGCGTTGCCCGGCAACGGCACGCTGCCTATGGTTTACAGTGCGCGCCTTGCGCTTGCCAAGCAGGCAGGCGAGGCGGTTATGAACCTGCTTGAAAAGAATATCCGCCCTTCCGACATAATGACCCCCGCCGCGTTCAAGAACGCCGAAACGGTTGATATGGCGATAGGCGCTTCCACCAACACCGTGCTGCACCTAATAGCCGTCGCGCGCGAAGCGGGACTCAGCAAGGAGCAGGTGTCGATGGACATATTGAACGGCATAAGCGAAAAGACTCCCAACCTGTGCCGTCTTGCGCCCGCGGGCGAACACTATATAGAAGAACTGCACGAAGCCGGCGGCATATCGGCGGTTATGAAGGAGTTGTACGACGCCAAGCTTTTGAACGGCGAAGTTATGACGGTCAGCGGCAAAGCCCTTAAAGAGGTTATAAAGAACTCCGTAAACCGCAACGAGGAAATTATCCGCCCCGTTGCCTCTCCCTACTCCGCGCAGGGCGGTCTTACCGTGCTTAAAGGCAACCTTGCCAAGGACGGCTGCGTTGTAAAGAAGTCGGCGGTTGACCCCAAGATGCTCAAGCACAGCGGACCCGCCAAATGCTTCGACAGCGAGGAAGAGGCAATGCTTGCGATTTCGGGCGGCAAAATATGCGCGGGCGACGTAGTTGTTATCCGCTACGAAGGACCTCTGGGAGGACCTGGTATGCGCGAAATGCTCACCCCCACCTCCGCCATTGTCGGCGCGGGTCTGGGCGACACGGTAGCGCTCATCACCGACGGCAGATTTTCGGGAGCGACGCGCGGCGCGGCAATCGGTCACGTATGTCCCGAGGCGGCTGCGGGCGGTCTTATAGGCATAGTCAAGGACGGCGATATAATCGATATAGATATAAACGCGTGCTCGCTGAGCGTGCGCCTCAGCGACGACGAAATAGCAAAGAGATATTCCGATTTCAAGCCGCTTGTAAAGCCCGTCAACGGTTACCTTTCGAGATACAGAAATTCGGTAACTTCCGCATCAGACGGCGCGGTATTCAAAAAATAATCAAAGCATATAGTATTACCAATGAAAGAAAAGACAATGAATTTTTCCGTGGATACGGACGTTAACAGCATAGAATGCGATTTATACTGCGCGCGCCTTATACTTGCCGCGGCGGACGACGGAAAGCTTACCGTCGAATACCCCGACTGTAAGAACGTGAACGCAGGCTGCGGCGACGGTACCCTTATAATCAACCAGCGCAAGCGCGCATTCTTCGCACACAAAAAACAGCTGATTAAAATATGCGTGCCTGAGCATACCGTTCCCGCACTTCAGATATCGGGCAGACATCTTGCCGTTGAAATAAGCGACGGCATTTACGGAGAGCTTTCCATCACCGCGGACGACGGCGAGATTAGCCTTTCGGGCGGCTCGTTCGGCGAAGCGGAGATTGCTGGCGGCGACCTGTCGGTTTATCTTGGCGGCGTGACCGTCAAGGGCAATCTCGTAGTACAGATTGACAGGGGCAACGTGCTTGCGGAAAACACCTTTGCAACGCGCTGCGAATGCAGGGCTACCCGCGGCAATATCGGTCTTGTCAGCCTCAACTGCAAGGACTCCTCCTTCGATACGCAGAAAGGAAACATAACCGCAAGTCTTTCCGGCAGTGCGGACGACTTCAATACCGACCTGTTCACCAACGAAGGAACGATGAACAGAGAAAACCAAAAGCCCGACGGTGCGGAGGGCAGCTTCCACGCCTACACCAAAAAGGGAAACATAGTGCTCGACTTCGAAAAGGACGGGCAAAAGGAGAACGCCTGATTATGGCAATGACAGCATCACAGAAAATACTTGCCGCACACGCGCACCTTGACGAGGTGACCGCGGGTCAGCTTATTTCCGCGGAACTCGACCTCGTTCTGGCAAACGACATCACGGGTCCCGTGGCAATCAAGGAATTCAAAAAGACCGGCGCGGACAAGGTTAAGGACAAAAGTAAGATTGCGCTGGTTATGGACCACTTTGCTCCCAACAAGGACGTAAAGAGCGCCGAACAGTGCAAAGCCTGCCGCATATTCGCCAAAGAACAGGGAATTGAAAATTTTTACGACGTCGGAAAGATGGGCATAGAGCACGCCCTGCTGCCCGAGCTGGGGCTTGTAGGCGCGGGCGACCTCGTTATAGGCGCGGACAGCCATACCTGCACCTACGGCGCGCTGGGCGCGTTTTCGACGGGCGTGGGCTCCACAGATATGGCGGCGGGTATGCTCACGCAGAAGTGCTGGTTCAAGGTACCCTCCGCAATCAAATTCGAGCTGACGGGCAAGCCTGCAAAGTACGTTTGCGGCAAGGACGTTATATTACATATTATAGGTCTTATCGGCGTTGACGGCGCGCTTTACAAGAGTATGGAATTTACCGGCGACGGCGTGAAATATCTGAACATCGACGACCGCTTTACCATTTGCAATATGGCAATCGAAGCGGGCGCAAAGAACGGCATATTCCCCGTTGACGAGGTTGCGCTGGAATATATGAAGGGCAGATTCAAGCGCCCCGTAAAGGCGTACGAAGCCGACCCCGACGCGCAGTACGACGCGGTTTATAAGATAGACTTATCCAAGCTTAAACCCACGGTATCCTTCCCCCACCTGCCCGAAAACACCAAGACCGAATGGGACAACGTTCCCGTTGACCAGGTGGTTATAGGCAGCTGCACGAACGGAAGAATTACCGATATGCGCATTGCTGCGGAAATATTGAAGGGCAGAAAGGTTGCCGACGGCGTGAGGGCGATTATTATTCCCGCCACGCAGGAGGTTTACAGGCAGTGTATAAACGAGGGTCTTGTAAACGTCTTCCTGGACGCGGGCGCGATTGTATCCACGCCCACCTGCGGTCCCTGCCTGGGCGGATATATGGGCATACTCGCGGAAGGCGAAAGAGCGGTTTCCACCACCAACAGAAATTTCGTAGGACGTATGGGACACGTCAACAGCGAGGTCTATCTTGCCTCCCCCTACGTTGCTGCGGCAAGCGCGGTAAAGGGTCGTCTGTGTACGCCCGACGAGTTGTAAGGAGTAAGTCTAATGGAAATTCACGGCAAAGTTTTTAAGTACGGCAACGACGTCGATACCGACGTTATAATACCCGCGCGCTATCTCAACGACAGCTCGGAAAGCGCGCTTGCCTCCCACTGTATGGAGGACATTGACGCGGACTTCGTAAAGAAGGTCAAGAAGGGCGACGTCATCGTCGCGGGCGACAACTTCGGTTGCGGCTCGTCCAGAGAGCACGCTCCCCTCGCGATAAAGGCAAGCGGAATAAGCCTTGTAATCGCCAAGTCATTTGCAAGAATTTTTTACCGCAACGCAATAAATATCGGCTTGCCCATTCTGGAATGTCCCGAAGCGGTTGCGGCAATTAAGGCGGGCGACGGCGTTAAAGCCGACCTTTCGTCGGGTGTGATTTACAACCTGACCACGGGCGGAAAATTTTCGGCACAGCCCTTCCCCGATTTCATTCAGGAAATAATAAACGACGGCGGTTTGCTTGCAAATCTGGCGAAAAAGGGCAATTAACCCCAATATATGCGGCAAATAACGGCACAAAAGGTTTAATATGAATTATAATATAGTAGTTCTGGACGGCGACGGAATAGGTCCCGAGATATGCGCGGGAGCAATAAAAGTTTTAAACGCCGTAGGCAAAAAATTCGGTCACAGCTTCAACTTCGACCACCGTCTTATAGGCGGCTGCGCAATAGATAAGTGCGGCGTTCCACTGCCCGAAGATACGGTTGAAGCCTGCCTTGCAAGCGACAGCGTTCTGCTGGGCGCGGTGGGCGGCTATAAGTGGGACAACCTGCCCGTGGACGTGCGCCCAGAAAAGGGTTTGCTGGGCATAAGAAAGGCAATGAACCTGTATTCCAATATCCGCCCCGCAAAGCTGTGGAAGAGCCTTGCAAACGCCTCCCCCCTCAAGTACGAGCTTGTGAAGGACGGCGTTGAAATTATTATCGTCAGGGAGCTGACCGGCGGCATATACTTCGGCGAGCGCGGCAAGGGCATCGATCCCGCAAACGGCGAATATGCGTGGGATACCGAAAAATATTCGGTTGCAGAGATAGAGCGCATAACGCGCATTGCGTGCGAGCTTGCAATGAAGCGCACCAAGAAAATCATATCCGTGGATAAAGCTAACGTTCTGGAAAGCAGCAGACTGTGGCGCAGAACGGTGCACGCCTACGCACAGAAGCACTACCCCGAAATAACTGTTGAAGATATGCTTGTGGACAACACGGCTATGCAGATTGTAAAGAATCCCGCACAGTTCGACGTCGTCGTAACCTCCAACATTTTCGGCGACATTTTATCCGACGAGGCGGCACAGGTGACAGGCTCTATCGGTATGCTTGCCTCCTCCTCTCTCGGCGACGGCACGCGCGGACTTTACGAGCCCATTCACGGCTCCGCGCCGGACATTGCCGGCAAAGACGTTGCCAACCCCATAGCCACCGTTCTGGCGGCGGCAATGATGCTGCGCGACAGCTTCGGTTTAACCGCGGAATGCAACGCCGTGGAGAGCGCCGTGCAGAAGGTGCTTGAAGAGGGCTGGCGCACCGCCGACATTATGCAGGACGGCGCCAAGAAGGTTAAGGGCAGCGAGATGGCACAGCTCATTGCGGAAAGGATATGATAGAGCAAAACGTTAAAAAGCTTTTTGACAGCCTGCCCAAGACCAACCCTTTCGGCGAAAAGGTGAATTTGGTTGCGGCGGTAAAATTGCAGTCCCCAGATGAAATTAACCGCGCAATATCAGCAGGTATAACCGACATAGGCGACAACCACGTTCAGGAATTCAAGGACAAATACGACTTAATTTCGGGCAACCCCGTCCACCACTTTATAGGGCATTTGCAGACCAACAAGGTCAAATATCTTCTGGGCAAGGTTGACCTGTATCACTCCCTCGACCGCTACGCCTTAGCGGATGAGCTTTCCAAACGCGGCGAGCGCGCGGGCGTTACCTCCGACGTACTCATTCAGATAAACATAGGAAATGAAGCGACCAAGTCAGGCTTTGCTTTGGAGCAAGCCGACGAGGCGTATGCGAGAATTAAAGCTATGCCGTCAATCAAAGTCAAGGGGCTTATGGCGATGCTGCCCGACACCGACGACGTAAACGAGCTTACGCGCCTTGCAAAGCTTATGCGCGAAAAATTCGAAAAGCTGAAGCAAGCCGACCCAGAAATACAATACCTTTCGATGGGTATGAGCGGCGACTGGAAGCTGTGCGTCGAGTGCGGAAGCAATATGATACGTCTGGGCACCGCTATATTCGGGCGGCGTAATTATCAAAATTGAATATTCATATAATTGATTTATAATATAAAGTGTGCTACAATCTTGTATGTGGCACATTTTTTAATTGCCGCTTACATAGGAGAAGAGTAAAAATGGTAATTGCAATAACGGGCACCACGGGCAATATGGGCAGCTACTTTTTGTGGCAGCTGAATATGTCGCCCGCCGCCGCGGATAAGATAAAAATACTTTGCCGAAGCAAGAAAAAGGCAAAAAAAATATTAAAGCATAACGAGGCAATCTCACACAAAATAGAGGTTGTTTACGGCGGTATCGAGGACGAGAAGGCCTGCCGCAAACTTATAGAAGGCTGCGATATGGTGTTCAACGTCTGTGCGGTAATTCCGCCCAAGTCGGACAGCAACCCCAAAGCCGCAATCGCGTGCAACGTCAACGGCGTGAAAGCGCTGCTGGCGGCAATCGAGAGCGTAAAAGAAAACCAACCCGTTCTTATACACATATCCTCCGTGGCGGTCTACGGCAACCGCTGCGGCGAGCATAAGTACGGCAGAGTGGGCGAGCCGCTCGTGTCCGGTCCCTTCGAGCTGTACAGCGCAACCAAAATACTCGGCGAGTACGCCGTGCTTCAATCGAACGTAAAGTGCTGGGCAGTGCTCAGACAGACGGCAATGCTGCACTACAACATTTTCAAGGACAACGTTCACGACGGACTTATGTTCCACACTCCCGTCGGCGCGCCCCTCGAATGGGCGACGGTCAGGGACAGCGGCAGACTTCTACTCAATATCGTAAAATCTTACGCGGACAAGACCCTTCCACAAAAATTCTGGAAGAAAGTATATAACATAGGCGGCGGCAAAGACTGCCGCACATACGGCTACGGCACTTACGACGAGGGCTTTAAAATTATAGGCGGCAACTTCAAGCACTTTTTCAAGCCCTGGTACAACGCCACGCGCAACTTCCACGGTATGTGGTATTACGACAGCGACGAGCTGGACAACTACTTCCACTTTCGCGGTCAGAGCTGCACGGACTTCTGGCAGGAAATGAAGCGCAGAAACAAAATTTACACGATGGGCAAGTTCGTGCCCCGTCCTTTGATTTCCGCCTTCCTTTTCAAGCGACTTTTAAGAGATGAAAATTCCCCCTCGCACTGGGTCAAAAAGGGCGACGAGGCGAGAGCAATCGCCTACTTCGGCGGTTCGGACGCGTTCAAGGCGCGCAAAGCTCTGACGTGGAAGGACGTTGAGCTGCCCACCGAGATACCCGACCCCGTGCCGATGACGAGCGCGCAAAATATCGAGGCGTACGGCTACGATATTGACAAGCCAGACGAGCAGATTACGGCGGACGACCTTGTTGCTGTTGCAAAGGCGCACGGCGGCAAGTGCCTTACCGCCGACAGCTTCGACGGCGATATGTACAAGAAAATGGACTGGGAAACGGTTGACGGCGAAAAGTTTACCGCCGATACTTACACCGTTCTTCGCGCAGGTCACTGGATTAATCCCCTCTACACCCAATGGAAATGGGATTTCGACAGACTTTCCAAGACGGACAGAATATTTGCGCGCATATGGTACGACAGCCACGGTAAGGACGAGGACTACGTTTACTATTTCGACGACAAATTCAAGGCGCGCGCCGATAAGCTGAACAAATAATGAAAATAGCAATATTCTATTTTTCTGGCACGGGCAACACCGAAAAGGTTGCCAAAGCCTACAAGCAATATTTCGAAGAGCAGGGCAACGGGTGCGAGCTGTTCCCCCTGCCGCATAAAGAGCAGGTCGATTTATCGCAATACGACCTGGTCGGCTTCGGCTACCCCATTCATTCGTTCAACGCGCCTCAGATAATGTTGAAGTTTGCCAAGTCGCTGCCCAAACCAAAGAAGGGCGACAAGCGCGTAACAAGAGCGTTCATTTTAAAGAGTTCGGGCGAGCCCGTAAAGATGAGCAGGGTATCCTCCCTCAAACTCAAAAAGATTTTAAAGCGGCGCGGCGTGTACGTTGCAAACGAATACCAGTACGTTATGCCCTACAATATGATTTTCCGCCACACCGACCACACGGCGTACAGAATGTGGGAAACGGCGAAAAAGCTTATTCCTCTGGACTGCGCGGATATTCTAAACGGCGTTGAGCGGCACGAAAAGAAGATGCCCTTCGGCGGCTTTCTGGCGTGGATATTGCGCTGCGAACACTGGGGCGCGCACGTTATCGGAGTCGGCTACCGTGCCACCAAGGACTGCGTTGGGTGCGGGATATGCGCCAGGAACTGCCCCGCGGGCAACATAAAAATGAAGAACGGCAAGCCCAAATTCGGCGGCAACTGCTATATCTGCGCGCGGTGCTCCTTCCACTGTCCCAAGAACAGCATTAAAATAGGACTTCTGAACGGCTGGCGTGTGAACGGCGCATACACCTTCGATGACGGCGACCCGAACGAAAAGAACGGGCACGAAAATTACTGTAAAAAGGCTTACGCAAGATATTTCAGGGAAGCCGAGGAACGGATAAATTCCGCGGCAAAAACTGCTGAAAACCAAGAATAAATTCAACTACGATAAGGAGGGTTTGTATGACAAACTCGGACGGATTACAGACCGCACGGGACAACTTTTCAAAGCTGTGCGCCGTGCTTGACGACAACAACTTAAGATACGAAAAGAACGACGAGGAGCTTTCGGTTCACTGCCTTGCAAAGGGCAAGGAGCTGCCCGTTGAAATAATAATTAAATTCAACCCCCAGCTGGAAATAGTTTCGCTTCTCTCTCCCCTTCCCTTCACCGTAAAGGAGGAGAGCCGCAAGGCGGCGGCAGTCGCCGTTGCACGCGTCAACTTCGGTATGGTGGACGGAAATTTCGACTTCAACTATACAACGGGCGCAATCGTATTCAGACTGACGGCTAGCTTTGCAAACAGCATACTCGGCAAGGACGCGTTCGAATACATTCTGTTCACCTCGCTGCAGACGGTGGAAGAATACAACGGCAAGCTTTTAACCGTGTGCGAAAAGAATATGTCTGTGGACCAGATATATAACTTTATTAACTGACGGAGGGATTGAGATATGGCTTACGAATTAAAGACGGCGCTTGCCAAACAGACCTACCGTACTCTTTTGAGCGCGATTGAAGCAAACGACTGGGTTTGCAGTCACAACGACGCGCAGCTGGCATTGAACTTCGGCGTGCACGGCGACGACCTCGATATGGAGTTTTACGTGCTCGTTGACGAAGAAAGACAGATTGTACGCTTAATCTCCCGCCTGCCCTTCAAATTCCCCGGCAACAAAATCGTCGAAGGCGCGGTAGCCACTGGCGTTGCCAACTACGCACTGGTGGACGGCAACTTCGATTTCGACATTGCGCGCGGCGACGTCGTATTCAGAATGACGACCAGCTTTTTATCCAGCGTCGTTTCCAAGGACGCGTTTATCAACCTTGTCAACTACGCGGCGTGGGCTGTTGACAAATTCAACGACAAGCTGTTTATGGTGAGCAACGGAATGATGAGCGTTGACGATTTTATTAAATTCTGTCAGTAAATTTTAAAACTTTATAAGGCGGCGGAAACACGCGTTTCCGCCGCCTTTTTGCAATTAACCCCTTAATATGTGCCGTTTAACGCGGTTTTTATCACTTTTTGTCGCTTTTCATATTGTGTCTGAAAGCAACTACCGCCAAAACCGCGCCTGCCGCCAGGAACACCGCAATGGGAATAAAACCCAGTGCTGCAACGCTGTCAAACGCGTAGACTGTGGGCGGCTCCGCACCCGTAGGCGTGTGCACTGCGCCGGTAATCACCCTGCCGATATACACCGACGGATAGAAGGGCAACACCCTGCAAAAGGTTTCGAATCCGCCCATAGTATCCAGCGGCATCCACGCTCCGCCTAGTATGCCCGCTGCGGAGATAATCACCGAGGTTATGCCGGGCGCCGCCTTATCATTGAGCGCGCTACCTATCAATACGCCGAGTGATATGCATATTAAAAGCATAGGCAGCATTTCAAGCATAAGCAGCAGCGCCGCACCGAATGAAAAATACGTGCCGCCGACTATGAGCGAAATTATCCAGCCGAACGCAATGCAGACAATCTCCTGCCCCACGCCGATTACCAGACAGGGCACGGTGTAACCCAGCACGAAATCGACGGTGCGCATAGGCGACGTGTACAGACGGACGAGAAAAGCCGTAGTCCTGTCCTTGGATGTCAACAGCGCGACCGACAGCATAACGAACGTGAACGAGAACATTATAATCCCGGGTATAAGCGACGGCGCGTCGAACACGGGCGTATGTCCCTGCGTAAACTTGTTTATGACCTGGAACAGCACAATCATCACGACGGGAAAGCCGAGGCAAAAAATATATTGCAACGGGTCGCGTAAAATTTCAAGAATATTCCTCTTTATAAAGGCGCGCGCAGTCCTCATAATTTTGCCCCCTTTACGATACTCACGAAAGCGTCCTCGAAGCTTTTCTGTCCGCTTGAAGTTTTCAACTCCTCCACCGTACCAACCGCCGCAACCCTGCCCTTATTGAGCACGGCAACGCGGTCGCACAATGCCTCAATTTCTTCGAGATAGTGCGAGGTGAGCACCACCGTGATTTTGCCTTTCAGTGCGCTTATGACCTCCCACAGCTCCCTGCGCGCAAGCACGTCCAGCCCAAGCGTAGGCTCGTCCAGAAAGAGCAGCTTGGGGTTTGACACGAGCGCGGCGGCAATCGACAGCCGCCTCTGCCAGCCGCCCGAAAGCGTGCCCGCACGCCTTGCCAGCACTTCGTCCAGCGAGAACGCGGATATTACGCGCTCAACGGCGTTTTGCCTTTGGTTCTTGTCGCCGTAATACACCTCGGCAAAGAACTGTAGATTTTCCTTAACGGTGAGCTTGGGCGCAACCGACGTTTCCTGCGGAGATACGCCGATTATCTTTTTAATCGAGGACATATCCGTCCTTACGCTGTTCCCGAAAACAAATGCCTCGCCCTCCGACGGCGCCGTCAGTCCGCACAGAATTTTTATAAGCGTAGTCTTGCCCGCGCCGTTCACGCCGAGTAGCCCGTAAAGCTCTCCCTCGTTCACCTGCAAATTGCAGTCGTCCAGCGCGGTTATTGCCCCGTATTTCTTTGTCAGCTTCCGAATATCCACTGCCGGCATCATTTATTCCCCCTTTGCGCAAAGCGCGTCTTTAAGCCCATAAACATATCGGTAAGCAACGTCTGCACGGTATCCTCGTCGAACTCCGCATACGACGTTGCCGCCATTGCCGCAATGCCGTGCACAAATATCCAGCTTTCGAAGTGGAACATCTTCGCACTCTCCTTGTCAAGCCCCGTGGACTGCATTACGGCGTCTAAAACGTTCTCGTAATCGCCGCCGTCCGCGCCTGCCGCCTCCTTGCTGCGGTTGCGCATAAACAGGTAGGAAAACAGCTCCTTCTCCTCACGCGCAAACCTGATATATCCCATACCGAAAGCCTTGAACGGGGGATATGTGCCACTCTGCACCTCTCTTTCCAGATAACCCTGATATATCCGCGTAATGTTTTCGACCACGGCGGACTTTACTTCTTCCATTCCTCCGAACGAAAGATATATGGGTCTTGTCGAGCAACCCAGCTCCTTTGCAAGCGTGCGCGCATTGAGCGCAGACATACCGCTGCTTCTCACCAGCTCTGTCGCGGCGTCTATAATTTTTTGCTTCGGTATTTGCTTAATCGCTGCCATTTACAATTTTGCCCTTCCATTGGTAACACTTGTTACCATTATAATAAGAACAACTCACCTTGTCAAGAGTTTGAGCAGAAAAACAAAAAACCGCCCGCGCGTTTGCAACGCGCGGGCGGTTTTTATAAATTATATTCAGGTGCGCTTTAATACGCGCTTTTTGCCGTTTGTGCCGTGCGGCTGCGCACCGCGGCGATTGTATGCGTTTGTAACTATCCCTGCGATAAGCTTGTAGATTTCGCCGAATACGATGACCGACAGCGACGCGCCGAAAACCATACCCCACAGCCCGGCGGGAAGCGCAACCAACCCGAACGCAAGTGCGAGCGGCGAGAAGCACAGCGCGACGTTTACGCCCACGCCGAGCGCGACGGTAACAAGCAGAACCTTGTTAGAGAAGAAGCCGCAGAACGCCGACTTATTGCCCGAGCGCACGTTGAACGCCTGAAATAGTTCGGCAAACGAAAGCGTTAAAAACGCAACGGTAACCGCCGCATCGTTGCCGTAATGCGCAAGCGTAACCGCATACGCCGCAATGGTTACCCCCGTAATATATACCGCCGAACACAGCACCGATAGCATAGAAGACTGCGAAAACAACGCTTTTTCCGCCCTTATCGGCTTATGCTTCATATCGTCGCCGCTGCCCTTTTCCACGCCGAGCGCAAGCACGGGGAAGCTGTCGGTTATTAAGTTTATCCACAACAGCTGCGTGGACGGAAGGAAGTCGCACCCGACGAATATGAAGGTTGCAATCATAATTGCAAACACTTCGGCAAGGTTGGTGGAAAGGAAAAACTGTATGGTCTTTTTTATGTTTGAAGATATGCGCCTGCCCTCTCTTACCGCCGCGACTATGGTCGTAAAATTGTCGTCGGCGATAACCATATCGGCAACGCTCTTGGTGACCTCCGTACCGCTCTTACCCATCACTATGCCTATGTCCGCGCTCTTGACAGGAGGCGCGTCATTGACGCCGTCACCCGTCATTGCGACCACCTCGCCCTGAGCCTGTTTGATTTTTACTATGATATTTTTATGCTTGGGCGACACCCTTGCAAACACCCTGCCGTGCCTTACCGCTTCTTTTAATTGCGGCTTGGTCATACCGTCCAGCTGTTCGCCCGTGTACACCTCGTCCGCACTTTGAGCAATGCCCGCCTTTCTTGCGATTGCAAGCGCCGTTTCTGGACTGTCGCCCGTTATCATAACGGTGGTTATGCCCGCCTCGCGGCACTGCCCTACGGCCTCCCTGACGCCCTCTTTCAGGTCGTCCATCATACCGCACAGCCCCAGGAAGGTCAGCCCCTCCTCGCTGAGTTCGCCGCCGTCCTTGCAGGCAAAGGCAAGCACCCTGAGCGCCTCGGAGGACATCTGTCTGCCCGCGCCCTGAATACTCTCTCTGTCGGCGGCGGTAAGCGCGCGCGTCTTTTCACCGTCGGAAATTTTTGTGCAACGCTTCAACACTTCCTCTGGCGCGCCCTTGACGTAGATGCCCACACCGCTCATTCTTTCGGCGCGTACGGACATCATCTTGCGCTCGGACGAAAAGGGAATTTCACCCGTAACGGAGTACTCCTCCGCCCAGCCCTCCTGCTCGGCATACGCCTTGATAGCAACCTCGGTAGGGTCGCCTATATAGCCGTTGCGGCCGCCCTTGACGCGCGTACAGATTGACATACAGGCGTGAATTTTGTCGTTTGACCCCCAACTATCCTGCGGCGAGCGGCAGTTTTCGGCGGAAAACACCTTGACAACCTTCATTTTGTTCTGCGTAAGCGTGCCCGTCTTATCCGAACAGATACACGTACAGCCGCCCAGCGTTTCCACGCATTTCATCTTGCGGATGACTACGTTCTGGTGACTCATTCGCGTGACGCCCATTGCCATTATTACGGACACGACGGCGGGCAACCCCTCGGGAATTGCCGCAACCGCAACGGCTACGGCGGTCATAAAGTTTTTAAGTAGTCCCGTGCCGCGCGCAAAAAATCCCACGGCAAACACGATTGCAGCAACCACTATTACGAACGCGGAAATAATCTTGCCCAGCTTGTTCAGACTCTTTTCCAGCGGGCTCTGACCCTTCTTGACGTTTTCAAGCATTTCGGCAATGCCGCCGATTTCGGTTTCCTGCCCGACGGCGCACACCACGCCCTCGCCGCTGCCGCCCACGACGTAGGTCGATGAAAACAGCAGGTTGCTCGCGTTGGACTGCGTTACCTTTTTGTCGACTATCACGGTATCGCGCTTTTCAACGCTGTGCGATTCGCCCGTAAGCGCCGCCTCGTCGCATTTGAGCTCGTTGGACGACAGCACGCGCAAATCCGCCGGCACGACGTCACCCTCCTCCAAAAGCACTATGTCACCCAACGTCAATTCGGTTGCGTCTACCTCAACGACCTCGCCGTCGCGCCTGACCCGCGCTGTCGTGGAGTTGAGCTTTTTAAGGCTTTCTATGGCTTTGTCCGCGCGGTACTGCTGCACGGTGCCCACTACGGCGTTAAGGAAAATTATAGAGGCAATTATCGCAGTATCAACAAGGTCGCTCTTTTCACCCGAGAAGAAAGCGATCACCGCGGAGATGCACGCCGCCGCAATGAGCAGAATGGTCATAACGTCGCCGAACTGACTGAAAAACAACCCGACAAGCGAAGTGCGTTTTTTCTTTTTCAGCTCGTTTTTGCCGTACTTCTCCTGCCGCTTTATTACCTCTTCTCCGCTTATTCCGCGCTCGCTCGAACCGAGCTGTTCGAGAACGCGTTCCTTTGACGTATCGGCGTATTTAAGCATAGTCCACCCCGAAATTCTTACTTGTAATAAACTATTACTTAAACTACCGAAATATGCGTTGCCGCCCGCGCGTTTTGAAAACGCGCGGGCGGCACAAATACCTTTATATTTAATTTAAAGCTCGCTTCCGTCCTTCAATTCGGGGAAGCGCGTGCACAGCAAGCCGAACACGTAGCGGGCGCATATATTCGCGCCGTAGTTCGCGTGCACCGACAGCGCAGCTTGTCTGTAAGGCTGCAGCAACGCGGGATACGCAACGAATTTTTCGATTGTGTTGCACGCTTTTTTAACGTTGAATTGCTTCATCGCGCTGCCCACGGTTTTGATATAGTAATTGCCTATCCACCGCTCGATATGCCCCGCGTAATGCGTAATCATCTGCGGAACGCCGAAGAAGCAGGGCTCCGCCATCAGGCTTGCGCCGCTCTTTCCGCAACATATATCAGAGGCGGCAATCAGCTCGAAAATATTCGCGGCAAGACTGACGGGCTTGTACACCGTCGAGCCCTTCGATTTCAGATCCTTGACCTCGTTATACATTTCCTCGTTTTTGCCGCAGACTATTATAAGGTTTATGGGCAAATCGCGCTTTAAAAGCTCCTCGCACATAGGCTGGGCTTTACCCACGCCGTAGCCGCCGTCTGCAAGAAATACGGTGAATTTGTTTTCGTCCAGTCCCAGCTTGCGCCTTAACGCCTTTTTGTCGGTGCTGACCTCGAACGCCTCCTTCCTGATAAGGAAGGGCACCAGCTTTAAATTGTTTTCGTTAAAACGCTTTTTGCGCTTCTTCAACGCCGTCTTATAGCCCGTAGGCATAGAAACCATTGCAAGGTCGCAGGGGTAGCTGAACAGCGTGTTTATCATTGCGTCAGGGCAATACATTGCGGTGAGCGGACGGTTTTCCATCTTCATCGCGTAGTAGTTGGTTGCCCAGTGAGTGCTGAAAACCAGGTCGGGTTCAAGCTCCGTCATATGCTCTATGCCCTTGACGTGCGCGCCGTTGCCTATATATTTCACCGCCCCCCAGGAAGCGATTCTTGTGCCCCAGAAGGTCATATTGAAGGTAGCGTAAAAACCCATTCGCGGATGCTTGTTGAACTTTTTAACGTCCTCGACAAGCCGCTTTTCGTACTCGGCAAGCTGAGCGTCGCCCGTTTCGGTGAAAAACTCCGAGCGCACGATTTCGACCTTGTCGCCGTAAAGGCGTTCGAACTCGTCCGCTATGCTTTTCATAGGCATTATATGCCCCAATCCCGCTTCTGTAAAAGGAAAGACGACTCTGGGTTTACTCATTTTTTCTCCCTTTTGATTTACGCTACCGCCGAAATGTTTGAGTATTAAACGTACTCAATGATTATGTAAAATACTCGTATACCGCTACCTGTTGAACCCAATCTGTACGTGCCGCCCGCGTTTACGGTTTGAGTAGTAAGCTCTTGCGAAGCACCTGCACCGAAAGTTGCAACTGCCGTTTTGTCCTTTACAAGATGTAATGTTCTGCCGTCGCCGCCCTTGGCTACAACGGTTATTTTGAACGCCTTGGTAGTTGTAAACTCTATATATTTACTGGGTGAATCGGTGGTCAATTTTGCGCTGCCGGATAAATACAGATTACCGACTGCACCATAATTATTGCCGTTGTATGTAACAGCTGTTGATTTATTATTAGTATCCGTCGTCACGTCGGAAGTAATTGTGAAAGTTATACCGTCCTTAGTAGCGGAAGTACCACCGGCAAAATCTGAATATGTTATAACTATCGTCTTGCCTTCGGTTTGGTCGCCGGGGTTAGGGTTGGGGTTAGGATTAGGATTTTCCGTTTCCGTGCCCGTAGAGCCGCTGCCCGTGCCGCCCAAAGTTACGTCGCCGCCACGCTTCTGCACGCCCGCAAGCTTGGGAACAAGCTCCTTGGTCTGCGCTGCTGTAAGCATCTGCGTTACATCAGACTTGCCGTCTTTATAATAGAACAAGCTGCTGTTCGTATCGAAATCGGGAGCAAATCTTTGCTTTATTTCTTTATTTGCCCCCTCCTCAATACTCGCATTGTTCATCTTATGACTTCTGTCGGTACCGATATAGAGATAATCTTTGCCGGACCCGTTATGATTCGCAACCTTAGTGCTGTCGATTTCACAGCCGATTATTTTTGCCGTTGGCGTACCGTAACTAGTGCTCTTTACAAGCTCTACGGGATAGTGGTCTGACCTGTCCTCGGTAAAGTAGCAGTTTTCGATAAACGCATACGCGCCGGCACGGAGCGAAATGCTGTACAGCGTGCTTCCCGAATAGTAGTTGTTGTACATATGCATATTCGCCTGTCTGCCGAGGGGCATACGCTGGTTACAGCTCTGGTAATAGTTGTGATGGAAGGTTACGCTTGCCGTAGAAACGGAATCACCGCCGCCTATAAGGTTTGTCTTGTGCGTTTGTATATAGTGGTTATAGGCAATCGTAATGTTTTTAAGTCCCTTAAAGTCGGTAGAGCCGTCGCCGTCGCCCTTATCCTGCTCGTCGCAGACGTCCCAATAATTCTTTCCCTCGTCAAAGGTGTTGTGGTGAAGCCATATGTTGCCGCTCTTAAATGCGGAAAGCTCATTTACACTTGATTCGTCACCCTCGAACGAGCAGCCGTCCTCAGTGTAGTCGTCAAAGTGAATGTTCCTCACTTCGATAGAGCTGCTGTTTTTAAACGTAAAGCCCCACTGGAAAATTTCAGCGTCCTCGCCTATTCCCTCGATAGTAACGTTTTTCACGTTGGAGATACTGCAATCGTTCCACATACTGTCATAAGCCCAGATTCCAGTCTTACTATCCTGTCTGCACATTATTTTACTTGTCAGTCCTTTTATAGCTAAGCAGGTGGCACCGTTGTAAGCTGCGGGCTTTGTGTTCAACGTGTTGAAACCGCCGTCTATAAGCTGCTGCTGAGTGTAATCCACTTTGCTGTTGGTAGTCAATGTAAGCGAACCGTTGCCTTTGGTTTTGGACACGAATTCACTAGCTGTTAACGGATTATCTTTACTGTAACCCGCATATTTCTTTTCGTTCCAGGTTGCCGAACCAACAGTTCCCACAACTCTTATAATTATCGGCGTAGAGTTATTCTTTGCGTTTGCAAGGTATTGAGCAATACTTTTCCCGCTACCGTCGACGTTGTTTTTATTTTCTTCGGTGAGGTAAATAATCTTTGCATCGGACTTGGGCGTGCCGTCGTCGTTGTATGCGCCTACGCCCTCGACTTTGCCGTTGGTTTTGGTTCTGCCGAAGTGCGCGTAACCCGAACGGTCGTACGAAGCTATCGCAATTTTATCTACCGTGAACGCGGAACCGCTTGACGGAGTAATTTTAAAGTCGTAATTTGCGCCGCCCTTCAAGCCAACGACGTCCACTCTTGCGGTTCCCGCAATGTCAGAGGTCGTGGAAGCGCGAACGAGAGCCTTGTCAACGGTGGTATACGTGCTGTCCGTTGTCAGCTTATATTCAACCTTTGCATTTGAGGGATTGGAATCCTTCCACTCAAATGCCGCGCACTCGTTGCCCGCATAGAGATAGGAAACCTTATCGTTGACGGGCGCCCACTGAGCGTATAAGTTCAAATCGGAGGTTACGCCCTGATTAAAATCGTAACTTGCACCAGAAGCAGCCGACGTACTCCAACCCGTTAACGAATAGCCCGTCTTGGAAACGTTGGTGGGCGCGGTAACCTTTTCGCCGTCCTTTACGGTCTTGGTATCCACGAGTGCGCCGTCACTATAAAACTTTACGGTGCGGTCAGCCTTGGGCGGATCCTTTTCTTCGTCGTCACCCGGTTTCTTATCATCACCGGGTTTTTCTTCGTCGTCACCGGGCTTCGTGTCGTCCTCGGGGTCCTTGCTTTCCTCATTCTTGTTATCGCTCGGCGTTTGATTACCGCTCGGCGTCTGGTTGCCGCTGGGCGTTTGATTGCCGCTAGGCGTCTGATTGTTATCGTCGTTCTTGTGGTCGTTATCGGTCTGGTTCTGGTTGCCGTTAGGGTCGCCGCCTACAACGTTACAGCCCGTAAATGCAGCCGCGCCGAACGCGAACGAGCACGCAAGCAAAAATGCGATAATAGATTTCTTTTTCATTTCCCACCTTCCTAAAAAAGTCAATAATTACACAGTTTAATATATTGTATAATATATTAACTCAAATATAACATTGTGAAAGCAACTTGTCAAGCGTTACATAAAAAAACGGAGCGCACCGCGAATGGCACGCCCGCATCAAATCTCTATTAAAAAGCCCCTCTTTCTCAAAGCGGCTTCGACTTCGTCCAGAACGCTCTCGCTTTCCGCCGACACCGTGTGATAGTGATAGCCGTCCGTAACGCTCATTAAGGGCTTGGAAGCGCCCGACACAAGCGAACGGTAAAGCTCCTCCGCGTGGCGGGGCGTGGACAGCTCCAGCCTTGCGGAGATTTTGCCGTAAACGCGGTGGTTGACCATTATGTCCTCCACCTTGCCGCCCAGCGAGATTATAATTTCGCTCTCCTCGATAAGCTCGGGCAGGGTGTGGCGGCACTTGAACACGCGCTCCGCCCCGAGTCCCGAGCCCAGCACGTAGCCGCGGTTTGTGGATATTACGCCGTAGCCCTGCGCCCTTAAAAGCGCAATATCCTGCACGATGACCTGCCGCGAAACCGAATACTTTTCGCTTAAAAAATTCGCCGTTACGGGATTGCGGCTGTTGCTTATGAGCGAGAGAATTTCCGCGCGCCGCTGGTTTGCCTTCATTACACTTCCTCTTCGGGGCGCAGCTCTTTAAGCGACAAGTCGAGTATGGGCGCCGAATGTGTGAGCGCGCCCGACGAAACGAAGTCCACGCCCGTTTCCTTTACCCTTGCAACGTTGTCAAGCGTGATGTTGCCGCTGCACTCGGTAAGTGCCCTGCCGCCTATCATTTCCACAGCCTTCTTCATATCCTCTACGGACATATTGTCCAGCATTATTATGTCCGCGCCGGCTTCCAACGCTTCCCTGCACATATCCAGGTTTTCCACTTCCACCTCGATTTTGCGCACGAAAGGCGCGTACGCCCTCGCCATTTCCACAGCCTTTTTAACGCCGCCCGCCGCGCCTATGTGGTTATCCTTTAACAGCACGCCGTCCGAAAGATTGTACCTGTGATTGTTGCCGCCTCCGCACCTTACCGCGTATTTTTCGAAAACGCGCATATTTGGCGTGGTCTTGCGAGTATCCAGAAGCTTTGTCTTGCAGCCCTGCAACAGCTTGACCGCACTGCGTGTGTAGGTTGCAATACCACTCATTCTCTGCAAAAAGTTGAGCGCAACCCTTTCGCCCGACAACAGCACGCGTATATCGCCCGAAACCATTGCTATGCGCTGACCCTTTTTCACCTCGTCGCCGTCCTTGACGAAAATTTCGATTATGGTGTGCTCGTCCAAAAGCTTGAACACCCTTTCGAAAACGTTGAGTCCGCAGATAACGCCGTCCTGCTTGCAGATGAGCTTTACCCTGCCCCTCTTATATTCGGGCATAACGGAGTTGGTGGTGACGTCCTCGTTGCCGATATCCTCCTCCAAAGCCTGCTTGATGAGTCTGTCCATTATAAGCTTTTCGGTAAGTTCGTTCATTGCGCTTTCTCCTTTAAATTTACGTTTATATCCTTGCCCGCTTCCGCGTCCCTTACGGCTTGGCGAACCTGCTCCCCGTAAGACGACAGCAGCTTTTCGGGCTCTGCATACTTAGAATAATCTATCCTTTCCTCCGCACCGTTAAAATCGGCGGGAGCGTAGCTCCTTTCGATGTCCTGCGCCGCGCGCTTTGCAAACAGCAGACTTTCCAAAAGCGAATTGGAAGCCAGCCTGTTTTTGCCGTGCACGCCGTTGCAGCACGTTTCGCCCACGGCGTACAGACCGTTCATTGTCGTTCTGCCGTTCAGGTCGCTCCGTATGCCGCCCATAAAATAGTGAATTGCGGGCACGACGGGGATGCACTCGTTATATACGTCGTACCCCTCCTTAGCACACTTTGCGACTATCTGGGGGAAGTGCGCCGCAATCTCATCCCTGGGTACGGGGCGCATATCCAGCCAGACAAAGTCCGTGCCGTCCTTTTTCATCTGCGCAAGCACCGCGTCCTTAACTACGTCGCGCGGTTTCAACTCGTCCGTAAAGCGGTTGAAATTTTTATCCAGCAGATGCGCACCCTCTCCGCGCACGGACTCGGTAATCAGAAACCTCCTGCCGCGCTTTTTGGTATACAGCGTAGTCGGGTGCACCTGAATGTAGTTTATGCGGTCTACGGCAACCCCGTGGTTTAAGCATATCGCAAGCGCGTCGCCGGTGAGCACGCGGAAGTTTGTAGTGTTGCCGAACGCGCCGCCTATTCCGCCCGTGGCAAGCACGACGTAGTCGGCATAGACGCTGACAGTTTTCTTTTCCTTACTGTCGTGCGCTATTATGCCTACGCACCTGTCGCCGTTCTCGATAATATCCAGCATAACCACGCAGGGCGCAACCTGCACGTTTTTAAGCCCTTTGACCTTTTTCATAAGCGCGGAAGTTATTTCCTTGCCGGTGCTGTCCTCGTGATAGCAAATCCTGGGCGAGGTGTGTCCGCCCTCGCGCGTGTAGGCAAACGAACCGTCCGACTCCCTTTCGAAGCGCACGCCGCACTTCACCAGGTCGTCGATAATCTCCCGGGAGTTTTTAAGCATACACTCCACCGTGGCGGGGTTGTTTTCGTAATGACCCGCGCGCATAGTGTCCTCAAAATATTCGTCGTAATCGAAGTCGCCGCGCAGCCTGCAAATACCGCCCTGCGCAAGATAGCTGTCGCTCTGCCTGGGCGATTTTTTACAGATTATAAGAATTGATTTGCCGCGCGGAAGATTGAGCGCGCAGTTCAGTCCCGCAACGCCCGCACCGACGATTATAACGTCGTACTTTTTCTTCAAAGTTGCCATATCGTAGAAAGTATACAGCAAAACTTTACACCTGTCAAGTCAACTGTCAACCTTTTTATGTCTGCCTCACCATACTATTATCCGGCTTCGACAGTATAAGTCATTTTTTTTCGTGATAGTCGGGCGGCAAGTTTAATATGATAGCGTGTAAGGAGAAAGATAAATGAAAGCAAGTCAACTTTTCGGCATACAAATCAAATGCAAAAACGGGGAAAACGAGGGCTATATAATGGCAATCAGCCGCGTTGAGGACAAAATTGAGGGCTATATATGCTGTAACGAACAGGAAAACGAATTTTTTGCGTCAAGCGCGGGTGCAAAAATAAACGGCGGAACGATGTGCGCCGTAAAGACGGGAAAGCGCAGCAAAGGCAGCCGCAACCTTAAACTTGGACAACCCGTTTACGGTGAGGACGGAAAATTTATAGGCTACGTTGACGACTACAATATTGCCTCCAACCGCATCACCGGCGCACAGGTGGGACGCCGCAAATTTTCATTTGACCGTCTGACTATAGGCGACGTCGTCATAGTCAGAAACGATAAGACGCGCACGGAAATTGCCGCCAAGGATATGTTTATAGGGGCAATAACTTCAACGCAGTAAACAAAGAGGGCAGCCGCACGGCTGCCCTTAATTTTTTATAAATCGTATTTTGCCATAAGCTTCAAAAGCGCGTTGAACATTTCGTTGAGCGACTCCCCCTCCTGCGGCGAAAGCACTCCCTTCACCTTCAAGACGGTGAGCGCGATTTTGATTTTTTCAAGCTCCTGTCTGTCACCCCTGCCGAGATTTTTCATCAACAGCTTGTCGGCAATGGAAAGCGCGTGTTCCAGCCGCACGCCGCTCTGCGCGGGAGGCGCGTCGTTTGCAGGCGCACCCTGCGGCTGTCTTACCTGTCTGCCGGACGAAACTATTGCGGACTGCACGGGCGTGCCCTCGACTACGGGCGCACGCTTTTTACGCACTTTAAAAAGGCTGAGCGCGCCGTATAAAAGATAGCCCGCGCACCAGAACACCGCCGAAGCCGCAACCGAATGTGCAATGGGGAACTCGGTTAAAAACACGGCGAGCGTTATCGCCGTAAATGCGTTTACCGCGCAGAGGAAAGCGCGCTTGTCGTGGGCGCGCACCCTTTGCGAAACAAGACATCCTACAAGCGCGGCGGCAAAGACCGCTCCGAACGCCGCAAGGTCGATTACCACAAGCAGACCGAAGTCCGCATTGCCGAGCTGTGAAAGCACGCTTTTAAATAAATTCGTCACCGTTACCATACGGTCAAATTATAGCCGTAAATACCTGCGACAGAGCAGTTATTTTGTCGTACTTTGCCTGATTTTGGCGCAATCAATCACAGGCGGTCATATCTATCTGTTTAAGCGCGCGGATATTTATTATTGTCGTTGAAATGTCGCTTTCGTCAAGCCCGTAAATTGCGCACACCACGCTCCTGTACAGCGCAAGCTGGGGGGCGTATTTTTTCTTTAAGTAGCTCTCAGAATGGGAGCTGTATTTATAGTCGATTAAGTCCGCGCTCACCGCCCTGCCGTCCCTGACGTTTACAGCCAGCAGGTCGATTGCGCCCTGCACTATCACGCCGTTGCCGTCGTCCTCGCCTACGGCAAATCCGCTGCCGCCGTTTTTTAGCGACGTGTAACCGGCGGAAGGAAGGCGGCACACAAACTCACGCTCGCGGTAAAGATTTTTATTTACAACGCCTTCGAACGCCGACATAGAGAGTATGCGCACCAACTGCTCGACGCCCACAAGATTTATCTGTTCCGCGGACATAAGTCCTGCGCTTTCAAATGTTTTTAGCTGCGCCTTAACGCCCTCCTCGTCCTTTAACGAGAAATCGCACAGCTCCAGAAATCTGTGGTAGGCTATGCCCGCGTCCGCGTTGGTATCCGCGCCTTCCTCCCGCTCGTCGTCGAACAGTATTTCGGCGTTTTCCTCCTCGCTCAACGCGCGCAACAGTCCCGAAGCCGAACCCTTTACGGGCAGGTCCACGCCCCGTTCGTAGGGATATATAAAAGAGGAAATTTCCCTCAATTCGTCAAGCGTGTTCAGGTCGGCGCGGCTCTCGTCCAGCACGCGGCGCACGCCCTCCTGCGACTGCCCGGTCTGCTCCTCAACGGACAATATGCGGGGATTAAACGCCTTAACGTCGAATAAATCGGCGTAATTGTCGGCATAGCTTGCCTTTACGCAATCGAATTCGTCCGCCCTTCCCGTGAGTATATGAAGCGCGTATTTCGCACGCGTGCACGCGACGTAGAACAGATTTATTTCGTTGCTCAGCTCCTCCCGCTCCGCGCGCATTTTGTACAGCCTGCGCAGCAGCGTGTGGCTCTGCGACCTGTCCTCCGCGTTGAAGTGGCGAGGGGCAAAACCGAAGTCGTCGTCGAAGGGCATTTCGCACCTGTCGTCACCCGCGTAGCTTGCCGCAATATCTGCAACTATCACAACGGGGAATTCCAGCCCCTTCGATGCGTGCATCGTCATAACCTTGATGCAGTCAGAAGCCAGCGCGACAGGCGCTAAAATTTTATTGCCGCCCGCGCGCACCTTTGCAAGAAACGCGCCGAGGTACAGCTCGCCCGACGGCGAGTAAGCCTCGCTCTGTAACCTTCTAAGCGCGGCAAGCTTGCCCTCGGTATCGTACGCCGCCGAGAAGTTGCCCACGCATATAATTTCGTCAATCAGCCGCGCCGCGCCTATACTGCCCGAAAGCGTGCGCAGCCTTTCCACGCGCACGTAAAAGGCGTTGAGTTTTTCCGCCGTGCCGTCCTTGCAATTTTCCGCATAAGCCCTGGCGCACTCGCGGAAGAGCGGCGTTTTGTTTTCCCTTTCGTCCTTTACTATACTCTCCCTGTGTGCGTCGCCGTAAATACGGATTTTGGCAAGCTCGCCCTCTGTCATTCCGCCGAGAGGGGATAACAGCGCGCTTGCCAGCTCGACGTCCTGCGCACCGTTGTCCAGATAGTTTAAAACGTCCAGCATACGGATTATTTCGGGACGGTCGCAGATGTTAACCTCCGCCGCGCCCGCAACGGGATATTTTGCAGTCAGTGCGCGCACTATGCCCTGCGCGCTCTTGTTGGCGCGCTTTCTGGTAAGCACGCATATATCGCCCGTTTCCACCTTTTTCATCCGCCCCTCGTCGGGGTCGTAGTATTCGCTCTGTAAAGCCTCCTCTACAAGCTGAAGTACGGCAAGTCCCTCGGCTGTAAAGCTTTTTGCCGCAAGCTTCTGCTCGGAAACGGAGTATATTCCGTGCGCTTCTTCACGCTGTATTTCACCGCCCTCGAAAAGGCAAATCTCGGCAACTCCGCCGCAGCCCTCCTTATAGCGCGCACCGCCGCGCATAGCGTGCCCGTCGGCGTAATCGAACTCGCACACGGGCGGCTTCATCACCTTTGAAAACAGCTCGTTGACAAACGATATAACGCCCTTTACACTTCTGAAATTGTCGGGCAGAATTACGTATTTTCCCCTGCTGCCGACCACGCCGCACTTTTCCGCAAAGAAGCGCGAGCGGCTGCCGCGGAAGCCGTATATTGCCTGTTTAAGGTCGCCAACGCAGAAAATATCGTTGCCCGCAACCGCGCTTATAATTTCGTCCTGAATGGGATTGACGTCCTGATATTCGTCCACGAAAACAAACTGATATTTCTCTCTTATCGTCGCGCGCACGTCAGCGTCGCACTCCCCGCCCTTCAACAGAGCAAGCGCATAATGTTCCAGATCGCCGTAGTCAAGCTTGCTTTCCTCGCGCTTAACCCCGTCATATGCGGCGGCAAATCTCTTTAGAACGCTGACGAACGCCTGCGCAATGGCTCCGCTTTCGAAGAAACGCCGTCTTTCGGTATCCCCGTCCTCGGTATCCTTGTTAATCGCCTTGTACCGTTTTTTTATCTTGTCGCAGAACGCGGAAAACGCCGTGTCGTCCTCGGCAACCTCGCTCCTTACCCTAGGCTTTACGGAATTGGAAAGTCTTGCAGGCGGCGAAAAAATTTCTCCGCTTTCCGCAAGCGAAATAAGGGTTGAACGCATTTCGTCCAGCACCTTTAAATACCCTTCGGCGTTTACCGCGGGACGGAAGCCTTCCGCAAATTTTTCTATGGCGCGGACGAGCACACCGTACTTTTCGGCAACTGCCTTACCATACTCCGCGCACACCTTTTCAAAGCCGTCCTCTGTGTACGTAGAAGCGCTCACTTCGTCCAGAAGTTTCAAATAATCGGGGCGCTGTCGCACCTCGTCGTACGCCTCGTAAAGCATCTCCTTAAGCGCCTTGTCGCTGCGCTTTTTTCTCAGCCTTTCAAGCAACGTGTAAAGGTCAGGGGCGGACTCTGCGTACAGTCCGTCGAAAAGGTCGTCCATAGCCCGTGCGCGCAACGCATTTTCCTCCGCGCCCGCCGAGAGCACCTCGAACGATGCGTCCACCTTCAACGCGTAAAAGTAAGTGCGTATCAGCCTAGCGCAGAACGAATGGATAGTGCTGATATCCGCCGTATTGATTTTGCCAAGCTGCACGCGGATATTTTCGCGCTTTTCGCCGTCCGCGGCGTTCAGCCTTGCAATTAGCTCCGCGCGCAGTTTTTCCTTCATCTGCGCGGCGGCTTTTTTTGTGAATGTGACGGCAAGCACGTTGTCCAGACTTGCGCCTTCTTCCAGAATATCCGCAAGCCTTTTAATCATAACCGTAGTCTTGCCCGCGCCTGCGGAAGCCGAAACCAGCACCTCGCCGCGCGCCGCTATCGCCTGTAACTGTTCGGGCGTTGCGCTCATAATACGCCACCTCCCCCGTTCCTGTTTTCGCGCGCTATCGTGGCGATAGTCTTACAGTCCGCGCTTACCTCCTCGCGGCCGCCCTTTGCTTCCGCGTCGTAGCCGCAGCAGCCCGCATACTTGCACGAACCGCACGCACCGCTCACGGGCGAAGGCGCAAGCTCGCCGCTTACAAGCTCCGCCGCACCCCTCTGTGCCACCTGCTTGGAGTAGTCTAAAAAGTCCGCAAAGTCCTCCCTTGTCATAGCCTTATCCAGCTTTCTGCCGTTGAGATACGCGCCCACGTATTGGCTGCGCTCCTTTTCCTGCAGGTTAATATCCGAGCTTCTGACAACGTCCTCGCTGCCGTCCATAAAGCCTTTGAGCGTAAACGAACCGCCGCCAGCGGAATAGTCGAGATTGGCGGGAAAATAGTATGCGCCAGCCGCGCGCCGTCCCTCCGCCGCCGCGGACAGATATAGGGGCAGCTGCAATTTCAGCCCCATATAGTAGGACGAAGGGCTGTCGTCAATCGTGCCCGTCTTGTAGTCTATAATTCTGACCAGCTCACCCGTCGAGTCCACCCTGTCTATTCTTCCGCCGACGTTGAGCGAACCGCCCAGACCGACCTTGCAGCGCGCCTCCACGCCCTCGACCTTGAAGTCCGAATTTTTGAGCTGTTCGAACATTCCCGCCGAAAGAATTTTCGCCTCCTCGACAAGCTTGCGCGCCGAGTATGACGAAGCTCCGTCGTCCGACTGCACTAGATACGCGGCACTATCTAAAAGCTTCAACGCCGTATCCTCGGCAACGCGCTCACACTCCGCACGGTCGGATATATCGTTGAGTTTGCGCGCAACCTCCTCCAGAACGGCGTGAATAAAGTTGCCCGAATCGAGCGGACGGAAAGTGCCCTCCCGCCGTTCGTTGAGCTTAAGTCCCTGCCGCATAAACGCCTTGTAAGGGCAGGAAAAATAGGTTTCCAGCGCGGTGGGAGAAACGCTTTCGCCGTAGAGCGAAAGCCAGTCCACGCCGTCCTCCGCGCTCTTTTCTTCAAACAACGCCGCCGCGTTTTTGCCGCCGTCGTCCTCTTTAAGCCGCTTATATACCGCCGCCATTCGGCTTGCGCCGTAATCCTTGTCGCCGCTTAAAAAGTAAGTCAGGTGCCTCAAAGCGGGCGTAGTGCGAGCGCAGGTATATGCAAAGTTTTCGTCTGTGACCGCAAGATATTTGACGGGTACGGGCGCAACGGGATTGCCGTCCACGTTGAACAGTTTTTTAACGTATGAAATAATCTCGCTTACGCCGCACTCCTCGCCGCCGCTGCGCAACGGGTACAGAAGGTACAGCTTTTGCGAAAACGCGCAGAAGTTGAGCGCGGTCATTTCCCTCACTCGCCTGTTGACCTGCGATATTTTGGGTGAAACCGCGATTTTGAGTTTCTCCAGAGAGGTGAGCTCGCCGTCTGTCAATATTGCGGTATCCTGCGAGGCGGCGGGCACCGCGTCCGTCAGTCCGCCTATGAACACAACCTTGCTGCCCGCGTTTGCGCACGCCGACAAGTCGCTTATAAACACAGCGTCCTGCTTGGGCGGTATAAGCGAGATTTCGTCTGCGGCAAAACCGCTCTTTAAAATCTTGGCAAATTCGCGCACCGTAGTCCTTTCGCCCGCGGTCAGCTTTTCCGCCTCGTCCAGAACCTTCAGTACCTCGCTATACGCCCTCTTGGACATTGCCGCAACCGAGGCGTAGCCGCACGCTTCCGCTTCGGCAGCCATCTCTTTAAGCCGCGCCTCCGCGTTGAAATTGTTTAAAAGACTGCGCACCGCTCCGCACGCCGCCGCGCTGTCAACCTCCCTGGAAGGCAGGCATTTCAGACCGCTTAAAAACGCCGCGCGCACTCTTTCCACCGCGGCTGAGTTAAGCCCCGGCTCTTTGCATATATTTTCGTTAACGGGCTTTTTCACGCCGCCGCGATAGCTTGCCGCGCGCAGAATATAGTTGACGAAAATATCCCTGTCCGCGCGCAGGTCGCCATCCTTGCAGTCAAGCGTAAACAGCGGCGAAGACACCACCGCCAACACGCTTTCGGGACGACAGCCGTCCGCGGCGCAGGTGAGATAATCGAGAATAAAAGAGCACACCGAATGCGACGAAAGCGGATAACGCCTGTCCACGTACATAGGCACGCCGTACTCGCCGAACGCCCTTTCCAGAGCGGGCTGCACCCCGTTTATATCGGGCAGCATAACCGATATTTCGCGGTAGCGCACGCCGTCCTCTTTTACGCATTTCAAAATTTGCGAAGCGATAAAATTGCACTCCTCGTCCTCGTCCGTTGCCTCCGCAACGCACAATTGACCGCGGGATATGCCCAGACTAAGCGCTTTATGAAAGCTTTCGGGCTCGAAAGCGTACCTTCTTATATGCTCCGCCGCAGGCGCCGCGCCCGACGGCAGCTTTTCCACAAAGCCGTTTATATCCTTTCCGCAAACGCCCTCCTCGCGGGCGATATTGACGAAGCTCGTCCACGCCTCGTTGACGTATTTCTTTTCACTGCCGCCGACGAAAATTCCGTAGACGCCGTCCGCCGTCTGCATACACGCGCGCACGCAGTCCGCCACAGACGACGTAAACGCCTGGAAGCCGAGGAATACAACGTCCGCGCCCTTAATCTTCTGCGAGGCGCGAATGACGTCGGGCAGCCGCCTCAAATAAGCGTTTCTGTCTACCGCGCCGCGCTCCTTCAGATAGTCGGAATACGCCCTGTATAATAGCTCCAGATCGTGCAGCTTGCGCCTTAAAAGCTTGTTCTCCGCCTCTATGCCGCCAAGGTCGTCGGCGGAAATTTTGGAGGAGTATAAAAGCGCAATCGTGTCGTAGACCTCCTGCGCGGCGTTGGTTGCCGAAAGCCGTTTGAAAAGCTGCAGACTTTCGCGGTTGCCCTCTATGAGTTTGCGTATAGCCATAGCCGAGCCCTGCGACGTGAGCACGTTGTCGCAAGCCCCAGTCTGCGACGAGAGAAAGCGCGACAAGGTATAGACGGACACGGCAAAAGTTCCGCCCACCGCCTCGCACACGGCGCGCTCCGCAACGAGCGACAGCCTGTCCTCGCAGAACACCACGAGCCGCTTGCCCTCGCTCCCCTCTCTTTCGGAGTGGGCGGCGACTATCCGCTTGAATTTTTCCAGTCCCGCCGACAGAGTCGGCGCAACGTACGTCTTGCTCATATGCAACCTCTTTCCCCTCCATTATAACACGCCTGCGCCTAATTTTTAATTATTTAGAGCGCAAAAGTTTTTACATTCACGAAAATATATGCTATAATTTTACATATGAAAGCTTTTAGTAAATGTTTTGCGGTCGTTTTGACTGCCGCAAGCCTTATTACGCTGGGCGGTTGCGCAAAGTCCACCCCCGACAACAGAGTGGCGACTACCGCCAACTGGAACGCGCGCACCTCTACTATGGTCGAAAAAAATTACCTCGACTACTGGCAGAGCCACAAGGAAGTTGCCGAATACGGCATAACCTTTAAGGATACGAGCGCGACGGGCTACACGGTAAGCTACGACACGGACGCCGCCGTTTATACAACCGAATTCTATATTGAGGGCGCATACGACTGGAAGAGCGCGGCTATTCCCGAGGAGTACCGCGTACCGCTTGCAGACAGCGAGCCAGTATACGTTTACACCACCTCGCTTGCGATAAGCGGCTCCTACAAGATTACGGCGACGGGCGAGGAGAAAAAGTTTGACGACGTTTTGCAGACCGTAAGCAAATTCCGCCTTGCGGGCGACAACCTCAAACCCGTATATTCCAGACAGATTATAAAGAACACCGCGCCCAACTCGCTGGGCACGCAGATACTGGACGTTGCATACGTTCAGACCGATTCGGTCTTTGAAACCTTTTACAACAGGGAGTGCACCGAGGCTTTGGTTAAGCAGACGGACAACCTTGCAGACGTAAAGGAAAAGGAAACCAAAAAGATTAAGCTGAACGACAAATCGGGACTTTCGATATTCGACAACAGCCAGTTGAGGGCAGCCGTGCGCGCGTTTACGATGACGGGCGGCGCGTCCAGAAAGTTCAACGTGGTTGCGCCCCAGAACGGCGCAATGCAGGCTTGTACGGCAACCATTACCGCACCCGTGGAGCTTGACCGCAACGACGAAGCGCAGAAGGCTATTATAACCGCCCTCGACAACTGTTCGCCCGACGACTATATCTTCTTTGACGGCACCCCGTCAAGCGGCGAAGAGTCGGAAAGAACCTACCGCTATAACGCGGTTGCGCTGTCGATAGAAGCGGATCTGAAAGGCTCCGACCCCACTTGCTGGTACTCCACCGTGGAAAACAACGACGTAAACGGAACGCGCTCCGTACTGCTGCGTATGACCACTCCCGTCGCGTTCGGTCTGGGCTCTCTGACATATTCGCTTAAAGCGTTAAACGTAGAGAGTATCTGAATTTAAAGAACAACGTAAACGCCGCGCAAAGGATTTCCTTTGCGCGGCGTAATTTTTTATTTATATTATCTTCTTATTTCGTAATTCTGATTCATCAGCTTTATGATGCTCTCTTCGTCGTCGGTGATATTGAAATCGCCGTGCATAGTGTGCTTGATGACCGACGAAGCCACCGCGAAGTTGACTATATCCTCCGCCTGCATTTCGCGCATTATCGCATAAATCATACCGCTCGCAAAGGCGTCGCCACCGCCCACGCGGTCAAGAATACTGAAGCGGAAAGTCTTGCTTTCATAGGTTTCGCCGTCGTACCACATAAACGCCTTCAGGCTGTTTTCACTGCCCGAATGTACGTAGCGCACGTGTCTGCCTATCGCCTTGAAATTGTACTTGTCGTGAAGCGCGCGGAAGATTCTGTCCTGCTCCTTGTAGGAAGGATTCATAGTCAATCCGTCCTTCATATCCTTGCCGTCGGGACCGGGCAGATTTATCGGCTCTATGCCGAAAAGCACGTCCACGTAGGGCAGGTATTCGGTTATGCAGTCCCTTGCCTCCTGCCACTCCCACAGTGCCGAGCGGTAATTGCAGTCAAACGAAACGGTAATACCCATTTCCTTAGCCGCTTTCAACGCAAGCATAATAAGCTCGCGGCAGTTTGGGGAAAGCGCGGGCGTAATGCCGCTTAAATGCAGCCAGGTGAAGCCCTTTAACTTCTGCTTGAAATCTATGGTCTTGAAATCGTACTTTGCAAAAGCCGAGTCCTTTCTGTCGTAAGTGACCTTGCTTGCGCGCACGCCGAAGCCCTCTTCCAGAAAGTATATGCCCATTCTGCCGGTGCCGTAAATGCAGGGCGAGCAGTGAACGTCGTTGCTCCTCAGATACCTTATAGCCGCCTTGCCTATTGACGAATCGGGCACTACGGTGAAGTAGGAGCTGTCCACGCCCAGGTTTGCAAGCGCAGCCGCAACGTTGGCTTCCGCGCCGCCGTAGGTAACCTTGAACTCGTCAGTCGTTCTTATCTTCTCGTTATTGGGGGGCGAAAGCCTTAATAAAAGCTCGCCCATAGTTATAAATCTCTGTTCGGAAACTCCCATAGAAAACTCCCCTATCGTTATTTAAATATATTATATCACCGTTTTACGCTTTTGTACAGACCTGATTTTTAAGAATTTCAACAAAATTTTAAATATGACTGTTTTTACAACTCGTTAAACGATATGCGCCCTCTTAGATTTGCCCTTTGCGTCTATCATAACCGTGATTATTTCCCCCTCATTAAAGCAACGCGAGGTGTATCCTTCGTATTCCCGTCCGTCCACTACGATAATTACTCTGTACGTAATTCCCGTAATTCTGACCGACGACCTGTAATTGCCGCCGCCCGTGCTTGACATACTCGAAAGAATACACGCCTTGACAACCCCCTGCGCTTTAACCACTTTATCGGGGTGCCGCCTGTATGCTCTTCTTCCAGCCCTTTCTACCGCAAGTTTTATGATGACGGAAATTAAAATTGTGCCGACGAATACGCCGCCGCTGATATATGCGCCAAGGTAAACTTTAAAGAATATAAAGAAAGGTATACACGTAAAGGCAAGCAGTAATATAGAGAAATAAGTCCAGATTAAAACTTTTTTCCCTGTAGAAGAATTTTGATATGCGTTTGCCGAATGACCGGCAACGTATTCGGCCTGTTTAAGCTGACTTTCGTAACCTTCGGAAGAGTTTATATCCTGCAATCTTTCCGCCTCTTTTTCGGCTTCGCTCTCTTCCGCAATTTTGTCGGATTTGGAATCGAAGCTGATTTTGCTTATAGGCGTACCGCTTTCGTCCCTTCCGCTGCCGAATTTAAAATCGAACTTGAATTTGCCCAGTATCATCATTACCAGACCCGCCGCAACTAATGCGACTGCGGTCACAAATGTGCCCAGAAAGGAAACTATTTCGCCGGCATACTCCAAGGTATTGTTCCCCGTATTGTAGCCGACCGACCGCAAACTTATGCCGACTATTATAGGCACGAGTATTAAGAATGATAATATCGCAAGCTTTCTCATAACTTATTCTTCGGGCGTAGGTCCTATAATCTTTGCAACGCCCCTTCCGTTCTTTTTCACGGCAACCGTAAGCTTATCGCCCTCGTTGTAATAAACGTCGCTGTAAGCATCGTATTCCCTGCCGTCCACGATTACTATAACGCGGTACGTGACGGAGTTGACGCGCACGGTGGAATATTCGTGCGCACCGCCCGAACTGCCCATACTCGAAAGCACGCACGCCTTAACGACGCCCTGGCACGTTTCGTATTTATCGTTATTTATCCTGCCCGACATCGAAGTTTTCTGAAGGATAACGACGACGATTATGCTTATTATAATCGTGCCGGCAAAAATCCCGAGGCAGATAAAGAAGCCGAGCATAATATTCAGAAAAATAAATATCATACAGAGCGCGAAGTCGGTCATTAAAAAGCCGAAGAACAGCCACCCCTTTATTCTGTTGCCCTTGCTCGAATTTGCGTACGCTTTCGCAACGTGGTCCATCTGGTATTCGGCAAGCTTCATCTTGCTTTCGTATCCGTAGGAGGAATTTATATCTTCCAGAGCCTTTTCTTCTTCGCTCTTTTGCCCTTCTTCGGAAGACTCCTCAGCCGACTCGCCAAACGTCACGTCCGATTTTTTATCCGACAGTTTTCCCGTCGTCATCATAATTATACCGACGACTACAAGAATGAACATAATTATGGGCGTGCCGTAGATCATTATGCCCGTGCCGACTCTTGCAAGCCCCTGGTTGTCGGTATAGGTTCCGGCAATTCGTAGAGCCAGCCCGACGAGAAACGGTACAGGTACCAAAAAAGAGAGTTTAGTTAATTTTTTCATATCGGTTTTATTTTAACGCGCCTCACTGATAAATGCAACCAAATAAAAGCCGCCGCCCCATAAATGCGGGGCGGCGGTACTAATCGTTTATTTCTGTTCCACGAATTTAAGAACCTCGTCGAACATCTTGTCCTTTGCGACAGTCGTCTTGAAGCGGACGGGCTTATCGCGCAGGGTTGCAAGGCTCTTGGGAATTGCCATTGCGGTAGCCGCGTGCAACCTCTTGATGCCCTTGAAGCTGTCGCGGACGTCGTTGCCCGTCACGGCGTAAAGAACGTCCTGCGGGAATTTGTAGGGGCTTGCGGTGGAAACGACGACCATCTTGGTCACGTCCTTTTTATTCTTATAGAACCAGTCGTTGGCAACCTTCATTGCGCAGCCCGTGTGCGTATCCATAGTGTAGCCCGTGTCGCAGAACAGGTCGTATACCGTTTCCACAACCTCGTCCTCGTCGGCAAAACCACCGTCGAATATCTCGGCAATGCTCGCCCTCTCTTCCTCGGTTATTTCGTAAACGCCCTCGCTCTTGAGCTTTGCCATACGCTCCGCCGTAACCTTGTAATTTCTGCCCGATACTTCGAAGAGCAGTCTTTCGAGGTTGGAGGAAACGAGTATGTCCATAGAGGGCGACATAGTCTTATAGAATTCCCTGTGCACGTCGTACTTGCCCTTAGCAAGGAAGTCGGTGAGCACGTTGTTCATATTGGAAGCGCAGTGCAGTCTGCGTACGGGCAAGCCCATTCTCTTTGCGTAGTACGCGGCGAGTATGTTGCCGAAATTGCCCGTGGGTACGCTGAAATCGATCTCCTCGCCCATCTCTATCTGCGATGAAGAAACGAGGTCTAAATAAGCCGAGAAATAGTATGCAATCTGCGGCGCAAGTCTGCCGAAGTTTATGGAGTTAGCCGAGGACAGAAGCGTTCCCTTTTCCTTCAAAATCGCCGCGTCCTCCGCGCTGTTGAATATGGTCTTGACGGCGGTCTGGCAGTCGTCGAAGTTGCCCTTAACGGCAACCACGTTTACGTTGCCTCCCTCCTGCGTGCACATCTGCAGCTTCTGCATAGACGATACGCCGTCGTCGGGATAGAACACCATAATCTTTACGCCGTCCGCGTCCTTAAAGCCTTCCAGAGCCGCCTTACCCGTATCGCCCGAAGTTGCAACGAGCACGAGTATCTGCTCCTTAACGCCGCATATATCGCACCCTTTTCTAAGAAGGTAGGGCAGAACAGTGAGCGCCATATCCTTGAACGCGCACGTCGGTCCGTGGAAGAGTTCCAGGATATAGAGCTTGTCCTCTATCTTTACAAGCGGAGCGGGGTCGGGTCCTTCGAACTTGGCATACGCCGCCTCGCAGGCTTCCAGAAGCTCCTTCTCGTCGTAATCGTCAAGGTATTTTATAAGCACCTTTGCCGCGCGTTCGGGATAGCTCATAGAGAGCATCTCCTCCATCTCCTTGTCGCTCACTTTGGGAAAGGTTTCGGGCACGAAAAGTCCGCCGTTTGCCGAAAGCCCTTTGACTATGGCTTCCGCACCCGTAACTTTTTCACCGCCCCTGGTACTTATAAATTTCATAATAGACTCCTCTCGTCGGTTTTGTGGATTATTTAAAAAATTAAAGCGCCGCTCTAAAAGCGAGCGGCGCTATGCAATTTATAAAAATTTGCTTAGCAATATTTTGCGATAAACTCGGGCAACTCGCTCTTGTCGCAGCTGCACGTTATCGTAATAACCAGACCGCTCTGGTTGGAAATTTTATCCAGCATATAGAAGGTTGCGGCAAGGTCCTTAAGCTCTTTGCCCGCAATTCTTGCAATACCGTCAAGATATACGTATTCTATGTCGTAATTGCCCGCAACTACGCCCTTGATGAAACCGCACAGCGAATCCTCGCCCGCAACGTTATATTCCGTAACGTTAATAAATCTTACGGCGCGCACCACGTCGTGAACGTAGCGGTCGGTATCGGTTACGAATACGCTTAAACCCTTGGCAGCAGCGGCGTTAGAGTTGGCAAGCTGAATGATCTGCTTAGTCTTGCCCGAGCCCTTAGGTCCGCAAATAATTTTTATCATATAAATCCTCCTTGATAAAAGTTATAAAACTTCTTTTATAAATATTCTATCATAAAAAGGGGGATTTTCAATACCTTTTTGAAAATTTCCGCCAAAATTTTACTTTGCCGTCAATCGGCGCGCACTCACTGCACTTTTGCGGCAAAATCGGCTATGCGGCGCAAGCCTTCCAGCATCTCCTCCATCGACAGCGCGTAGGAAAGTCTTATGGCGTCGTCGTCGCCGAAGCATATGCCGGGGGTAGCCGCAACCTTGGCGTGCGTCAACAACATTTCGCACAGATCCAGGCTGCCGTGGATTTTAACGCCCTCGTAGCTCTTGCCGTACAGGTTGTAGCACAGCAGCATCACGTAGAACGCGCCGTCGGGCTTTACGTAGTCCAGACCGTAGCACTTCATAGTGTCCAGCACTTCAAGCATCTTTTCGCGCCTTTCGCCGAACGCCTTAATCATATCCAGCATAGGCTGCTCGTCGCCGTCCAACGCGGAAATGGTCGCATACTGCGTCATCGTGTTGACGTTGGAGGTCGAGTGACTCTGGAAGGAAGCTATAGCCTTTGCAACGTTTGCGGGCGCGGCAAGATAGCCCAGACGCCAGCCCGTCATCGCGTACGACTTGGAAACGCCGTTTATAACTATGGTGTTCTCCTTCATTTCGGGGGAAACGTTTGCAATGGAGAAATGCGTTTCACCGCCGTAGATGAGCTTTTCGTAAATCTCGTCGGCAAGCACTATAAGGTTGTGCTGTAAGCAGACCTCAGCAATCTCGCGTATCTCGCTTTCGGTATATACCGCGCCGGTGGGGTTGCAGGGGCTGTTGAATATAAGCATCTTGGTCTTGGGCGTAATCATCGCCTCTATCTGCGCCGCCGTTACCTTGTAGCCGTGACGGGGCGTTGCGTATATGTACACGGGCACGCCGCCGCAGCTCTTTATAACCTCGGGATAGGTCAGCCAGTAGGGCTTGGGTATAAGCACCTCGTCGCCCTCCTCTATGGTTGCGAATATCGCGTTGAATATGGAGTGCTTCGCACCGTTGGAAACGATTATCTGCGAAGGCTCGTAGTCCAGTCCGTTCTCCCTCTTCAGCTTGCCGCATATGCTCTTTTTAAGCGCGGGAAGTCCCGCCGCCGCAACGTACTTGGTCTTGCCGGAATCGAGCGCGTCCTTAGCCGCCTTTACGATGTGCGCGGGGGTGTCGAAATCGGGTTCGCCCACGCCGAAGGAAATGACCTTTTCGCCCGCCGCTTTAAGCTCGTTAGCCTTTGCGGAAATCGCAAGCGTCATCGAAGGGGATATTTCGGAAATGCGTTTTGAAAGTTTTATCATCTGCCAACCTTCCTTTAAAAAACTTTATTTCCATTTTATTATACATATATTCATAGCATTTGGCAAGCGCACGAAAAGACTTTTATATTTATACATTTTTTGATAATAATTTTCCGTATTTTATAAATAGTTGCAAAAATGGCGTGCGCAAAAATATTTGCGCACGCCCCCATAGGGTTTAAAACCGTTAGTTTGTTTTTTTATTAGCTTTCAAGCTGACCATCTACATACTTAATAATATGTATGCCGTCCATAACTTCGTCGCCCCAACTTCCGGGATAGAACGAAAAATCTCTATCAGGATTGTCGTTGTGGTTAAATATAAAGATTGACCAAATACCAACGTTATTTTTATCGGAAGTATCTTTTTCACACCAATACGAACATAAGAAATACGTATCTGTGGTCGTAACAATATCCGCAGAAATTATAAACCATTTTCTTCTTAACTTGCCGTTAACGTCATCGTCCGTTGAAGGCATATCAAAATTATGCGATACAAATTCGCCGTCAAAGTAAACCAATAACTCGTCAATATCTTTGTCAAAGTTATCTATATTTTCGATATGGTTAGCCGCAAACAAATTTTTGACCCCGTCGTGGTCGTCATTTTCCATACATTTAATTAGGCTTTCCAAATCTTTTCTTGCCGCATCCGAATCGGTATCGACAAAAAACCCGGGAAGGCACCCTGCAAACGCAAGCGCACTACATATCAAAAGCACAAAAGTTGATAACGATAATAATATTTTTTTAATTCGCATAATTCACCATTCGCCTTCGTAAACCTTCCCGATATTTATGCCGTCAGTCCATAAGCCGTCGCCCCAATAAGCGTGCTCGTCTTTGGTTATATCATCTTCGTATTTTATGAAATAAAGCGACCATATGCCTAAATTATCAGAATGCTTTGTATACTTAACGTACCATTTAACTGCCATACGATACGTTTCTACTGTCGTAGTAAAATCGTACGTTATTTCGTAATACTTAATATATACACCCGAATCTTTATCTTCATTAGTGCAAACCGCCATATCCTTACGCGCGACGAATTCACCTGCATAATAAGCAATTAAAGCTTCAATCTCACTATCAAAATCTTCGTTATCCGATATTCTGCTTAATGCAAACAATGATTTAATTTTATTGCTATCTTCGTCTTGAACGGCATTAATTAAACTTGATAATTTACTTTGTACTTCTTCCTGATAATCATCAAAAAAGAGACAAGCAGAAAACGCAAGCGCACTACATATCAATAATATAAAAGACGTCAAGGCTACTAAAAACTTTTTCATTATTCTTTCCTTTCTTGTTCCGACTACCCGTTTATTCTACCACACTATTCTACATTTTGCAACGTCAGTGTTGTTAAAAAAGTAAAGGGGCGCAACCGAAACGGTTGCGCCCCTTTACTTTATATTGGAGTAGTATGTATGTACATTTCAATCGCAAAAAAGATTGTGAAACAAGATTTTTTGCGAAGAGGAGCGGCAACGCAACGAAGTTAGCGATTTGCAAGCAAATTGCTTTAAAGTGAAGTTTGCCGCGACG
Source organism: Clostridia bacterium (assembly GCA_029066845.1). Lineage (GTDB taxonomy): Bacteria > Bacillota > Clostridia > Christensenellales > Borkfalkiaceae > Coproplasma. Next base: position 115,787 of record JAIEFR010000022.1, read on the forward strand.
AGGAGTGTTGTGTATGCTTATTTTTTATCCTTTTCGGGGTCGGTCTTGCAGTGGCAGGCGTGCGGACACCCGTCGCACCCGCAGCCGCATCCGCCGCCCTTTTTGGTGACTTTTTTATAAATTATCACGCCCACGACCGCCGCAAAGGCAACCGCCACCAGGCAGATAATAACTATATCGAAAGCTCCCATTTTTTCTCCTTAAACTCAGTCCGCCTTTTCGGTCGGCTTTTCCTTCTTCTTCCTTTTGAAAATTTTAAGTATATCGAACTTGCCCGTATTTCTTAAAACTATAAAGGTTACCACAGCGGCGATTACCGCAAGCCAGATGAACAGCGTCCACCACCAGCTTCCCACCGTGTAGAACATACAGGAAACGAGATAGCTTGTTACAACCCAGAACAGCACCGTCCACTTGAACTTGCCCTTGGGCAGCTCCGCCTTGGCGGTTGCGCACGCCGCGAAGCAGGGAATAGTCGTCATATTGAAGATTATGAAAGCTATGATTGCGGGAATGGTTATGCCCGTACCGCCTATCATTGCCGCCGCGGAAGCCACGTCGCCGCCTGCCGCTTCCCAGTCGATATACTGACCTGCTACCACCGCCGCAAGCGCGCCGAAGGTTGCAATTACGTTTTCCTTTGCCACGAGTCCCGTGATTGCCGCCACCGCGAATACCCAGCCGACGGACTTTGCCAGCTGCGAACCGAAACCGAGCGGCGTGAACAGAGGCTGTATGAACATACCCAGGCTGCCCAGAATGGATTCGTTTGTCCTTACGTTTACAAGCCCTTCGATTTCCGCAAGCGAAGCCCACTTTTCGGGATCGGCTTCGAACAGCTCCTGCGCGTCCTGCAGCAGGAACTCCCAGCTCCAGCTGAACGACTGCAACAGCCAGATAACCACGGTCGAAGCAAAAATTATCGTAAACGCCTTTTTGATGAAGTGCTTGGTCTTATCCCACAGGTGCAGCATTAAATTTCTGAACCCGGGCAGGTGATATGCGGGAAGCTCCATTATGAACGGAGGCGTTTCGCCTTTGAGCGTGGTGTTGCGCATAAGAAGCACCGCGCAGATTGCGATTACTATACCCGCGATATACATTCCGAAGGTTATCGCGTCAACGTTGCCCACGTTGAATACTTCCAGGATACCGCCCGCCATAGCGGTGAGTATGGGAAGCTTTGCGCCGCACGAGAAGAAGGGAATTACCCTGACGGTTGCCGTCCTCTCCTTTTCGTCGGCAAGCGTACGCGTGTTGACCATTGCGGGGAGCGAGCAGCCGAAGCCCATAATCATAGGCATAAACGCTCTGCCCGAAAGCCCGAAGCGGCGGAAAATTCTGTCCAGAACGAACGCCACGCGCGCCATATATCCCGAATCCTCCAGAATGGAGAACGCAAGGAACAGGAACAAAATCTGCGGCAGGAAGCCCAGCACCGCGAATATGCCGCCGAGAACGGCGTCGCACACCAGACTGTCAACCCACGCCGCGCCGTGGCAAACGCCTATCAGCGCGCCCACGCCCTCGGTTATGTAGTCGAGAATAAAGTTCAGAAGGTTAGTCAGTATCACGCCGGGAGAGAATACCGCCCCGTCGTAAATACAGGCCAGCAGCTTGGTGCCGAAGTTTTCTTCCCAACCCAGTCCGCCGTCCTCAACCGAGTCGAACAACGTGGGCATCCAGCCCTGCTCTTCGGTAAAGCCGTTCAGATAGAACAGTTTTTCCGAGAAGGTCAGGTGGAATATGAGGAACAGTATAACTATGAATATGGGAATAGCCCAGATTCTATGCGTGAGCACCTTGTCGATTTTGTCCGATTTGGTAAGCACTTCCTTATTCTTCTTCGCCTTTGCGGAGGAGAAGTTTGCCGATATGTATTTATATCTTTCGTCGGCTATAGTCGCTTCCAGGTCCTCGCCCGCCGCAATCTCGGCAAGCACTTCCTTTGCGCCCTTGTGCGCAAGCTCTATCTCGTCGCTTTCCAGCATCTTCACGGCGTGGAATAAAGGGCTTGCCACCTCCTCCTGTGCGAAGAACTGGCGCGCACGCTCTATCTTACCCGTAAGCGCACCGCCGAGAACGGTGCTGCCCTTGCGCTCGTTATTCATTGCAACGGCGCGGTCCATAAGCTCTACGATGCCGCTCTTTTTCAGCGCGGAAATCGCAACCACGGGCACGCCCACAGCCTTCTCCAAAGCCTTGACGTCAATGCTGTCGCCCAGCTTTTCCACCTCGTCCATCATATTGAGGGCGATTATTACGGGGACGTCCATTTCGAGTATCTGCGTGGTGAGATACAGATTTCTTTCGAGGTTGGTCGCGTCCACGATATTTATTATGCCGTCGGGCTTTTCGTCCAGAATATAGTTGCGCGAAATGACCTCTTCGGGGGTGTAGGGCGAAAGCGAATATATACCGGGCAGGTCGATAATTTCAACCTTTTCGTTCTTGCCCTTATAAACGCCCTCGCGCTTATCGACGGTAACGCCGGGCCAGTTGCCTACGTGCGCCGTCGAGCCCGTCAGCGCGTTGAACAGCGTGGTCTTACCGCAGTTGGGATTGCCCGCAAGTGCAAAAGTCTTCATTGTACTTCCACCTCCACGCAGGCAGCCTCGCCTTTACGCAAAGTCAGCTCGTAACCGCGCACCGTAACTTCAATGGGGTCGCCCAGCGGCGCCTTCTTCCTCATAACGACGTCCGCCTGAGGAGTTATGCCCATATCGAACAGTCGGCGGCGTATTCTGCCTTCGCCGTTCACTTTAACGATTTTGCCGCTTTCACCCACCGTAAAATCGCTGAGTAACTTTGTCATATATGCCTCCTGATAAAATTCATTCGTGATTTAATTAGATTTTCAGGCAACCAAAATCTTGCGCGCCAAAGAACCGTCCAGGCAGAGCCTGCCTTCCTTTACGATGACGATAACTCCGCTGCCGCCGCCCGAAACGAGCGTTATCTTGCTACCCTCGGCGATGCCGATTTCTCGCAGGTGCTTCCTGCTCTTGTCGTCCGCCGAAATCTTTTTGATTTCCATTTCCCTGTCTACGGGAGCCATAATTAAAGGCATACACACACTCCTAAATAACTTAACCGTGGTTAATTATATAGATATTTTATTCGCTTGTCAACAAAAAATTAACCTAAGTTAAGAAATTTTTTAAAAAATCAAACGCCGCACAACGTAAGAGCTGCACGACGCCTGATTTACATAAGAAAAAAATTATGACCTAACTGTATTCAGAAGGAGTGTGCCCGCCCGTCTCCGAACGGGCACGTGTTTATGAATAAAAGACGCAAAGCCTTTTATTACCGAAATAATTGTGTAAGTTTAATCCGTAGCGGTCTTGTCGTATCCGCACACGGTGCATACGTTGCCACCGTTGAATTCGTGTATCCCTACGTCCTGCGCGTCTTCGCAATCCTCTCCTGTGCAGGCGTGCCAGTGCTGCTCCCCGTCCGTGCTCCATTCATCGGAATAGCTGTGAACGTGCCCGGGCGCCGTACCGCTTATGCTAAGATTAAGCTCGCACTGGAACGCAGTCTCCGCTTCGCTTTCTATAAACAGACAGGCAATCGACCTGTCGGGCAGTCTTACCGTAAACGATTGACTGTCCGCAGACAGCGTATATTTATAGCTGAAAGGGTTGCCCTCCCTGTCGGAGAAATCGCAAGTCACTTTAATGGGCGTACTGCCGGCATAGGAAATAGTGTAGTAATTAAATCCCATCGTAAAGACGGTAACGCCGCTCTTTTCGCCTCCGCCCACCGTTATGTTGACCGATTCAATTCCCGACGCCATAAACGGCGCAGGCTTCTCGTATTTGCACTCCGAACAGATTTTAACCACCTGTCCCGACTTGGTCCACTCGCCGAACGTATGCGTATCCCTGTCAATCTCTTCGGTACAGCCGTTTGTGGTGCAGGCGTGATAGTGCCCGTTCTCGTCCGAACTCCATTCGTCGCCGTAAGAATGGTTAACTATCGCAACCGTTTCCGTTCTGGTCTTCTTGCAATCCGTGCAGGTATAAGTTTTAACACCCTCGGCAAGACAGGTCGCGGGGGTGGTAATTTCGCCCTCGTTCCAGTTGTGCGCGGCTTTAACGCTTAATTGCCCGCACCCCTGCATAGTGCAAACGTGCCAGTGCCCGTTGTCGTCCGTAATCCAGTCTTCCGCATAGGGATGTTCGGTCTTGGGAACAATTTCCGTGCGCGTTAAACCGCATATGCACGTATAGCGCATAAGCCCGGTTTTTAAACAGGTTGCCGCCGTGACGACGGTGCCCTCGTCCCAGACGTGCGCGCCCGCGTTTACCTGCTCGGTATCGTGTTCGCAGGTTGCCGCCTGCCAGTGCTCGGTGTCGTTATGCAGCCAGCCGTCGGAATGGGGATGTTCCGTCTTTTGGATAACTTCGGTCTTGGTTTCACCGCAGGTTGTGCAGGTATAAGTTTTTAAGCCCGTCGCGGAACAGGTTGCCTGCGTTGTGACAACTCCTACGTTCCAGGTGTGATCGCACTCCTGCCCGGAACTACAAGCCGCCAGCGCACCCGCGGCGCAAATTGCCGCCGCGCAAATAAGAGCCGCTAGAAATTTTCTTTTCATATATTACTTATATATGCGGGGGTTGTTACGCCCCCGCACAAAAATCGATAGATAATTTTTTATTAGCCGATTACAAGCTTTGACTGAACGTCATATTCCTTAACGACTTCGCCTTCTTCGTTCCACTGCTGATATACGTCGTCGGGAGCAAAGAAGTAGTAAGTTTTTTCCGCTTCCAGCGTAATGGTCGAGCCGTCGAATAACAGGTCAAGGAAATTATAACCGTCGTATACTTTTACCGAGCCTACGATAGTATATGTGTCGGTAAACATAACGTTGCCCTCTTCGTCCTTATATTCGGTTACGATTACGGGTGCGTTGTCAATAGGAGATAAGGAAACGGATTCTTCACTTTCGCCCACGGTATGCTTGTACCATTTGCCGCCGCCTACTACTCCGTTTTCGGGAATAGCTTCCGCAGTAACTATGCAGGAGCCTGCAGTCTGCTTGCTTGCTTCAAGAACCTGAACTTCCACAAAGCTGTCTTCCGAAGGAGTTACGTGAATATAAAGAGTGCCCGCACTGGAAAAAGTTTCATAGCCGCTTGTTGCTTCCACCAAAAGAATAGTAGTACCCCTAAAAACGTAAGAAACCGAAGCCGTACCCTGCATAGAAATAAAATAATATTCGGTATCGGCAACGCCTGTAAACGAATACCAGACGTCCTTGTTGCCCTGAACGATTATGCTGTCGCCGACGTTGTAAGGGATTGCGTTTTGCCACGTTCTGCCTGCCGCCACGCCCTTGTAGCCGATGGTAATCGTTGCGGCAACAGGAAGCGTATATTCGGAACCGACTTCGTAACCCGTAAGGTCAATTTCCCAATCGTAGTTGATAACCAGAACGGTATAAGGGATATTCTCGGTAAGCTCTACCGTATAAACGGTCATATTTTCGTTCCAATCACCGTAGGGCAAATCCGTTTCGCTGTAAATCTCGCCTACGACTACGTTGTAATCACTCTGTGCGAAAGAGTACAAACCGCTCTTTGCAGGGGTGAAAGTCATATAGTAAACGAGTTCCTTAACGCCCATTTCGGGGCTTTCTCTTACAACCATTTTTTTAATGGTATTTTCGCCCTCAATCGCTGTAACGGGGCTTTCTTCCGAACCGGGAACGGTAGCAACTACGTCTTCGGTTTCGCTATCGGCAAATGCCGCCGCACTGCTGAAATTCCTGCTCATAGCAACGCCTGCCGCCGCGGTAGTCATTACAGCGCCTACCGCCAATAAAGCCAACAATTTCTTAGTTCTGAATTTTGTCATTTGAGTTTTACTCCTAATAAAAATAATATTTTATCCGCGTTTCGCGTGATAATCTGATTTGATTATTCTTCTACCTTTTCGATTATAAGGTTTATGGTTGTATCATTTGTGGTACTGTAATTTTCAAAAGCTATAATATGGTTATATCCGGCTGTAATAGTGATATTTGTGCCCCAATAATCAACCCCGCCTATATTCCAAGCGGGCTGCACTTCACCTGATTGACCGTAAGGGTCATATGAGTGCGACTTAATGATGCTAGAGCCGGGAACAGACCAGCACACAAAAAAGTCCTGATTGCTTATACGGATTCTGTACTTGCCGCCCGACAATGAATAAAAGCTGAAATACTTTAACGTAGCATTCGTCGGGTCGGATGAAACGGGTACTTCTATCGAATTTTCACCTACGGTCAACAACTCGTATTCACTGCCACCGTTATTTATCGGTTTAACAGTGCCGTCCGTAAACTTGACCATAGTGCCATCGGACGTTTCGTAAATACCCTCTACTCCTACTCCTTCTGCGCCTTTTTCGCCCTTGTCACCTTTATCGCCCTTTGCGCCGTTTGCGCCCTTCAGACTTTCAAGCCATTCTTCTTCGGTTCCTTCAAAGCCGTTATCCTTTGCTATTTCGTATGCCGACTTGCCGGATGCGCCGGTTGCACCCGTCGCGCCTTTTTCTCCCTTTATGTTTTCCAGCCACTGCTCGTATGTCAAAGCGGTTTCGCCGTTTGCGTCCGCATATGCAACGTAAAGCTGATATACCGCCTCTATGTCTTTGTCCTTGTCGGCACTGCTGCCGCCGCCGCACGCCGCGCATCCCACTGCGCAGGTTATTGCGGTTGCAACCGCCGCCGTTGCTAAAAGAATCTTTGCCTTTTTCATAAACTTAAACTCCTGATAATTTAAAATTTGGTGTAATTCTAGCACCCGACGCGCAATAAAACCACCACTTTTTGTTTACATTTTTGTAAATCTTTGTTTACATTACGGTTTACATTACGAAAAAAAGTCAGACAAACCGCAATTTGTCTGACTTAATTTTTAATATACGTTTTATTATTTTAATTACACGTAACCGAGGAATTCACCCGAACCGCTTATTCTGTAAGGTCCCATTTCCTTCGTTTTCCAGTCCCCGCCGTTTATCTTATAGCGCATTCTTGCAATCCAATATTTTTCCACGCCGCCCGTGGACGCTTCGGTAGTAATGGTTTTGCCCATATCCAGGTCGCTTGTTTCGTTGTTGCTTTCCATATACATATCCAGATACGATTCGGTATACGTTGTCGAAGAGTACAACAAAACTATGACTACGACTTTTGAAGAGATGAGTGTGAAATCGTTTTTCGCGGTTGCCCATACTTTGCCGTCGCCGCAGTCTATTGACAGTGACAGACTTGTCCAGCGCGGCTCTATTTCGGTCGTATCGTCCTCCGTTATTTCAGGCGCATAGTCCTGGGGCGCCGCGTAAACGGCGTTTGCGTTTAAACATATCAGCGTAACGGACAGCAGCAACACGCAGCAAAGCACAGCGCAGATAAGCGTTTTGATTTTTCCTGTTTTCATAATGTAACCTCACAAAATTTTTTTACGTTATTTTATAACTTTTCAGTTATAAACGCAATAAACTCTTGTTTACATTTATGTAAACTTTTATTTACATTTTAACTTTATAACGAAAATAAACGAAATACTTGCCGCAATTAACGAGCAAACAGCTAAAACCAGAAAACAGATAAAGACAGTCGTATTGAGTTGCACTGTCAATGTATAATCAATGCCTGTGTTAACAGTGAATACCGTTAAAGCGCTACCGATAGTCAGTATCATAAACACGACAAACAATACCGAAAAGGCAATCAATAAACTTAGACGGACAATAAACGGCTTGTTTTTGCCTTTCGCACGCACTACGCCGTCCGCCGCAGCCGCTTCTTCCTCCGCCTGAATTTCACCGAAAAAGTATTCGTATTTAACTCCGAAATATTTGCACAGAGCGGTAATGCTTTCCATATTCGGCTGCACAGCGTTGGCTTCCCACTTGGTTATCGTCTGCCTGCTTACATTAAGGTCAAACGCAAGCTGTTCCTGTGAAACGCCTCTGCTCTTTCTTAACTCTTTTATCTTTTCGCCTATGTCGTTCATATTCTCTCCTGAGGCACAATTCAAAAAAACGCCCCGCACAACTACAGTTGCACCGGGCGTTTTCAGCTTATCTTAGTACTTGGTGATTTCAACCGACCTTACGATTATCGCCTTGTTTGGCACCCTGTAAGTTGCTTCGTTGGAATTCGCCGCTAAAAACTCGTCGTAATTGTCAACGTAAAGACTTGTTTCCGTGGTTGACACAGTCTTCGAAAGCGCGTCGCGCAGACTGTTTAGCGTATCGTTACTTTTCAGCGTTGCAAATATGCAGTAGTTGGAATCGGACGAAGTTGACGAACTCATCTGAATGGAGAACAGGCTGGTCGCGCTGTTGTATCTGTATTCGCCCATAACGCCGTCGGCGGAGCCGTATTTGTCCAGGCGCACGTAATTCTTTGCGTCCGACTTCGCGCTGTAATACATCCTCAGCGCACCGTAGGAGCCTTTGAGCGCACCGTTGTCAATCTTGTGCTGGTTGTTGCTGAACTCGCCTATCAGCGTGTTCAGGGGATTGACGTATTCGCCGTTCTGGTAGTCGCGGTATACGGAGGGCGTAATCTTGCCCGCCGCAGGGTCGGCAAGAGTTGCATACTCCTTCTCTTTGGATACCGAGTCGAGATAGTCTAAAAGTCCTTCCTTGCCTTCGGCGTAAGCTTCCATATAGGACAGCTCGTCCGTTTCCGAATAGCCGTAACCGCCGCCGTACATATAGGACGAGGACTGATAGTTGTGTATTATTGTGTCGTTATAAAAGCCGTTGTCCGCAAGCTCGATAAAGTGCTGAACGGTCTGCGGATACATATTGCGGTACATCTTGTATTCGAGGACGTAGGAAACGCCGTCGAACTCCACCGTTATTTTAGCTTCGGGGTGGTCCGTATTGCACGCGGCAAGCATAGGCGCCGCAAGTGCCATACCCGAAAGTGCAACCGCACATATAACCCGACCTATCTTTTTAAATGCCATTTTCGTTACCCGTAATTATAGAATTATACCTATACCCTATTATTTTACTAGTTTACGGTATGGTAAGTCAAGCAATTTTGCGGTGATACGCAAACAAAAAAAGCCCCGCGCAACCTGCGCGGGGCTTTTTATTATTCGTGTTTATCGTCGTCCGTAAAACCCAAATCGGTCACGGGGTCGGCAGGCGTATAGAAGCCGCCTACGTCAAACACCCTTCCGTCGTCAACGGGCATAGGCGCCACGTAGTTGCGCACAACCGTTCTGCCCGCGGGCGCCGCCTGCGCGTTCTGCGCGGGTTGCGCCGACTTTTTGGTGGTGTCTATCTTGGTGGTAGTCACCGTCGTCATAACCGCGTCGGGAGGTACCTGCGTTGCCGCGGGAGCCGCCGCACTGCCGTCCGTAATCTGCGCGGGCTGTGCGGGCGCCGCCGCAATTATCTGCGGCGCTGCCGAGGACAGCACGTTTTTAAGCGCAACTGTCAACGCCTCCGTAAGCGTATCGCCCGGCATATTGCCGCTGCGCATACGCTCCACCATAAGCTCGTTGCGGGTCTGCGCAAGCTCTTCACGCGTGGAGGCAAGCTCGTTTGCCGCAATATCGCTTTGCAGCTTTTCTATCTTGCCGTTCATACCCGTGATAATAGCCAGAAGCTCGGGCGAAATCGAACCGCCGCCTGCCGCCTGTGCCTGGGGTGCGCTCTGTGCCGGAGCCATAGACTGCTGTGGCATCTGAGGCATCATCTGGGGCATCATCATCTGAGGCTGAGCCATACGCGCCATACGCTCCTCGCGTTCCTCGCGCCTGCGCTCTTCCTCACGCAGTCTGCGTTCCTCCTCCTTGCGCTCTTCCCTTTCGAGTCTGCGCTGTTCCTCAAGCTCTCTGCGCTCGCGCTTTCTCTTTGCCGAACGCGCACCCAGCACTATTATAAGGATAAGCGAGATGAGCACTACCGCCGCGATTACAAGCCACAGCCAGTTTTTGACAAGGAATTTTACGACTTTATCCCAGACGGTAAGCTCCTTTGCAGGCGTAGTATAGGTGAACGATTTCATTCTGTACTGCTCCGCGCTTGCGTCAAGCTCGAAGTTTTCCGTGTCCAAAAGCTCCGCCTTTACGTAGTACGTAGTTTCGTATGCAAGGTCTTCCGCCGCAATTTCTTCCGTGCAGGTTTCGTCCGTATAGTACTTCAACGTTATCACGTCGCTAAGCTCGCCCATAAAGCTCTCGCTTGCGAACACGGGCAGCGCGCCGTCCTTCTTTGTCGCGGTAATTACCGCTCTTCCAACGTTCCAGTCAACCGCCGCTTCGTTTGCAAGAAGCGTTACTTCGCCGTCATACAGAGCAACCGCGAACACCGCCTTTTTATAAGTCGTTGCCGTAGCCCACTCGTAATTGTCGTAGTCGTTCAAAGCGAATACTGCCTTGTACGTGCCGACTGTCAGACCGCTTTGCAGCTTGTCGGCAACGAAGGTCATCAACTCGGCATCGTAACCGTTGAAATTGTCCGCATTGGGCCTTATTGCCGCGCCCGTGTAGCTCAGGCCGCCCTTGAACGTGGGCAAAGCAACCTTGACCTTTGCAACGTTGATTTCAACCGTGGTCGTAACGCCGTCCGCATACTTGACGGTTATAACCTGCTTGCCCGCCTTGAACTTGTCGCCGTCGCGCAGGTTGTCGCAGGTGATTTCCAGATCCGCAACTTCAACGCTTTCCTTGTTGCCGTTGTTGTACTCGATTTCGGCGGTAAGCTTTGCTTTCAACTCGTCCAGAGTGCTTGCGGTCGTAAACGCCGCGCCGTCCTCTACCTTTGCAGAAACGCCCGTAACCACCGCGTCGCTTATCGTCAGCGTAACTTCAACGGGGTCGATGTCGTTATAGTTCTCGTCGTCTTCCAGAACGAAGTGAACTTTCACCGTATAGTTGTCGGGGTCGGTAAACTCGAAAGGCGTATCCTGCTTAACTCCGTTATATTCATACTTAACCGCCTTAACACCCTCGGGCAAACTTGCAACCTCCACCTTGTGCGGCTGTCCGTTGCTTACCGCGGTACCGCCCGTAACCGTGCCGTCGGGCACGTTCAGAGTCGCCTTCTTAATGGTCAGCGTTGCCTGCAAGTCGTCAACGTCCGCATAGGTCGGATCACCCGTTGCAACCGAAATCGTCACGCGGTATTTGCCCGCGTTCTTCAAATCAGCCGCCGTCTTGATAACCCACTCGCCGTTCTCTTCCTTCTCGTATTTATACGTAGGCGTAAAGGTAACTTCCGCGCCGTCCTTGTCCAAAAGCTTGCCGCCGAGCGTAAACGAAATTGCGCTGTCGGGGTCGTAAGTCGCGGTATATGCGCCGTTCTCGCCCTCTACGCCCGTCACCTCTATCGTAAGATTATTGGTATACGTTTCCTTGTCGGTAATGATAAGCAAAGCCGTTATATCGTCAATGTCGTTATAGTTGGCATCGGTATGCGCAAACTTTGCGGTAACGGTGTAACCGGTTTCGTTAATCTGGTTAAACTCGAATGGCGTGGTCTGCGGCGCGCTTCCGTTATAAACGTAAGTCACCGTAACGCCGGCGGGCACCTTGTCTGCGACTAATGAATGCATCTGGCCGTCGTGCGTAATCGTCTGCTTTTTGAACTCGATTTTATCCGCACCGGGGTAGTTTGCCTTCTTTATTTCAAGCGTGACGGAAATTTCCTCATCGCCCGAAGCAATCTCGTAGTTGGTCGTATCGTCGGGCGCATACGTTGCGATAATCTTATATTCGCCTGCGTTCTGCAAATCAGCCGCCGTAGCCGCAACCCAAGCGTTGCTTGAATTCTTCTTTTTGTAGGTGATCGTAGGCGTAGCCGCAACCGTGTCGCCGTCCTCGTTCTTGACGTCGCCGCTGGTTGCAAACACAACGGTAACCGCGGGGTCGTAGGTGAAAGTATATGCGCCGTTCGAGCCCGTCACTCCGCTCGTGCTCGTCGTAAGCGAAACGCCCGTCATATCCAGAACACCCTTGTCAATCGTAGGATAAATATCGAAGGTCTTGCCCTTGTAATTTACGGTCAGCGTTATAGGGTCGCCCGCTTCAAGGTTGCCCGTAATTGTAACTCCGCTGTCGCTTGAAGAAACGGGCAGGTAGCTTGAACCGCTGTAATTCCACTTTGCCGTTACGGTAAGGTTGCCCTTGATATCGCTTTCGGTTACGGGGTAAACGAGGTGCGTGCCGTTATCATCGTACGCGGCGTCTATATCCACAACCGAAGCGGCAAGTACGGTAATCTGCTTGTCGCCCGAAGCGCTTGGCGTGGTGGACCTTGCGCGAATAGTTACGTTGCCCGCGGCAAGCTTGCCGCCGCTACCACCGCTGACGACCGAAAGCGTATACTTGTCGTCGCCGATTTCCTTCTTGGTGCCGTCGTTATCGTTATAAACTACTTTAACCGTTATAACGTTCTTCAACGAATAGTCGCCGTCGGTAAGAGTAAACGCGTCGTAAATACTTTCGTCTACGGCAGTGTCGTTGCCTGTGTTGTCCTTGACCTTATTTATAGTAATATCCAGACCGCTTACCGTGGCGTTCCTGAACACTAAATTTACCTTGGTATCGCTATTCTTTTCGGTCAAGGTCAGATAATTGACCTTGTTAGCCGTGTCAGGTTCGAACTTCCAGTAGTAGTCGGCATTTGTCGTACTTGGATCCTGACTTTCGTGCCATTGCAGCGTGCCCGGCGTGGCGTTTGCGTGAACGTTTTGAATATCGGGCAGTTTACCGCCGTTATCCGTAACGTACCGCGTAGCAGGCGTCCCGTTTACGTAGCCTATCGTAACGTTGGGCTTTATCCTGTCAACCGTTATTTTAAACGGTTTGTCGGTAGTCGTGCCGTCCGTCCATTGATATTTGGTTTTATCCGCCAATTCGAGCGTGATAGTGTATTCGCCCGCGTTTATTATATTAGAAGTACCGGCGGTAGTTTTGTCCTCCTCCGTTGCGCCGTCCACAAAGCTCTTGTACTTAATTGACTTTACGGTCACGACGGTAGTATCCAAGTGCATACTCTTATCTATCCACACGGGGTCCTTGGGAGTTACGCCGCCCACCGCTTTAAGATTGAGGTTATCCAGCCAGTGCGAATGTGCGGAATTATATTCCATTCCGTCAATATCCTTGGGGATAATAACGCCGTTCTGCGTATAGGTTGCGTAAACGCTTTCGGTTGCCATTGCGTTAGCCGGAGTGGTGTTTGCGGAAGTAAGCATTACCGTGGGAATATAATCTTTATACGCAACGCTTGAAGGCAAATTAAACTCAACGACCTGCTCCGAAGTGCCGCTCGTCATAGCTGAAACCGCCTGATATGCAACCGAACCGTCGGTTGCGTTTTTGTCCTGCAACAACAAGACTAAGTTGCCGGCCTTGCCGGAAGTATTTTTGAAAGTAACTTTAACTTTACTGCTTGCCGAAGTTATTACGGGGGCAAAGCCAGTATTGCTGAAACCGCTGTCTTTAATATATAACTTGTATTCGGGTTTTGCCGTAGCCGTACCCGTTACGTCCGTAAGCGTATTGCTGACATTGCTACCGTAACTGCTGGCGTATGCTATTTGCGATAAATCAAGGACGGTTGCGGGACGCGCGTTACCCATATTATACTGATAGTATCCGCCTATTATATTGCCACAATTATAGTCGCTATTCACGTGCTTTCCGTATATGGTCATTACCGCAACGGCACCTTTATCATTAATAAAAGGCTCACGCAAAGTAGTAAATTGATCAGACTGATTTTTTAATGCGTCGTTTAATATACCGTTAGCTGTTATAAAGGTAGGATAACCGTTCTGCCAACCTGTAAAAGCATAGGCAGGATTGTTGGCTGCAATTAACTCGAAATAAGTTTTATTCGTAACACTGTCAACAAAGCCGTAATCTGCGGTATTGGCAACGTCCTCTATATCCAGATAGAACAATCTGTCGCCGCTGACTTTATCGCCGACAACATAGTTGTTGCCACCGGTAACATCGGGATCAGTGGAACGGGTTGCCGAGGCATTAGCTGTAATGAACTGATAATTAGCTGTGAAAGCTGTTGCAGTCATTCTTAGAGCACTATCAGGCCAATATATTAAACGCGTTATATAAGGTTTTGTGCCTTGAATTGCGTTTTTAAAGTTTGAATCACCGGTAATAGCTATCCTATCAATAACCGAATGTCCTGTGAAAGCACTCAAGTTACCGTTAGTCGAAACATAGTATTTAATATCTTCGCCGTTCGTCGTAGTAGTACCGTTTAAAATTGCGCGCGCGCAACTCGATCCCCAAAAGACGGTTTCGGTTGTCGGAGCAGAGTTATAGTATATATTGTAATGCAATTCAGACTGCATCAAGAGATTTTTACCGCTGCCGTACTTGGTATCGTTCTTTTTGAGGACGCGCCACTTCATAGGTGTACCGGTTGCAGTTGGATCATACCCACCTGCCCCCGTAGCTGTAAGTGTAAAGTCACTGCCGAAATAGACGTACTCCTTCTGTCCGCCCTCAATTTTATTTTCGAAATTGGTGTTTGCGGTGCCCGTCTTAGTATCGATACTCAATACGGAAGCGGAACCGTTTGCCGAGTCGGCGTAAGCGTTATTGCCTGCGCCCGAAAACGAAAAAACCGTGCCGAAAGTAAGCGCAGTGCACGCGCACAACGCCGCTAATATTCCTCCCACGAAAGTCTTACGCTTGATTTTCATAAACCGTACTCCTTTGCGGGCTGGAAAAAAATAAGGGCAACCATTAAAGGTTGCCCGCATTTAGTACCTTTAATGCTGCTCTTAATCCAACTACGCCACTATTCGGGAGTACGGAAAATAGGTACTACACTGCCTGTAGTACATCCCGACGATAGTGGATTATTATTCAGTTTGGATTAAGAGCATACTTATTATATCATACGATTTATAATTTTCAATACTTTTCGACAAAGTTTTTAAAAATAGTTGTTAATTTTGCATAAAACACAATATGTTGTGGTGGGATAAGCAAAAAGCCCCCGCGCAAACCTGCGCGGGGGCTTTTTATCATATTTTAAATTACTCAGCAACAACGGTTGCGCCTGCAGCCTTGAGGTCGGCGATAATCTTATCAGCCTCTTCCTTAGCAACGTTCTCTTTAAGAACGCCACCCTTTTCAACTGCCTGCTTAGCTTCTACAAGGCCAAGACCGGTGAATGCGCGAACGACCTTGATAACGTCGATCTTCTTAGCGCCAGCGTCCTTAAGAACGATGTTGAACTCGGTCTTCTCCTCAGCTGCTGCTGCGGGAGCAGCGCCGCCTGCTACGGGAGCTGCCGCTACTGCTACGGGAGCTGCTGCGGATACGCCGAACTCCTCTTCAAGTGCCTTTACGAGCTCGTTGAGCTCAAGAACCGTCATACCTTTGATTTCTTCGATAAACTTCTTAACGTCTGCCATTTTTTTTACTCCTTAGGATAATATTTTTAATTTAATGATTTTTTTCTGCGCTCATTTGTTTTAAGCCGAACGCAAAGGCTTTTGTTTTTCCGCTTGGGTTACGCCTTGCTCTTCGCAACGCCGTCGAGCACGCGGACGATACCCGACAGAAGATTGTTGAGCACGCCTGCAAAGTTTGCAAGGGGCGCCTGCATAGAGCCGAGCATCTTTGCAACCAGCTCTTCCTTCGAGGGCATAGAAGCAAGCGCTTTAATGCCGTTCTTGTCTACGTACGCATTGTCTACGAACGCGCTCTTTAAAACTATCTTGTCCGTATAGTCCTTTGCCGCCGCAACCATTACCTTTGCCGCGCTCGTTTCGTCGCCTGCAAACGCAATTGCCGTGGGACCGTTCAGATCGTTATCGAACTGATTATATCCGAGCTCGTTCAAAGCCTTTCTCATCAAGGTGTTTTTGTATACCTTGTATTCGCAGCCTGCCTGCTTGCACTTTTTGCGCAGTTCGGAAACTTCGGCAACGGTGAGCTTGTTATAATCTACGAATACGATTGACTTGGAAGCTTTGATTTTTTCCACAATCTCTTCAACAACTACTTTCTTCGCTTCTTGATTAGCTGACAAATCTTTTTACCTCCCGTATTATTTTGATTATAAAAAAACCTTACACCGCAAAGGTATAAGGCATAATAATTACAAAGTTATAATTAAAAAGCTTTCTACCTCGGCAAGAAATTAAGCTTGTAAAAAGCACTTGCTGTCTGCGGTATGTTTAATTTACGTTACGATTATATCTTTATCCTTCCCCTCTGTCAAGCGTTTTTCGCCTTGAAATAAATAAATTTTTATCCTGCCAGATTATTATGAACGCCGCCATTCCCGCGCCCGCCGCTATGTGGAACAACAGCGCCACCCACAAACGGTAGTCGTGTGCATTCTGGAATATGCCATATAGACCTATTACCGGGAAATATTTTGCGTAACCGTAATCGGGATACTGCACCAACTGCCAAGGCTCTATCAGAAAACAAAGTCCGCACAGGCACAAAATAAATATTACGGCAAACACAGCCGCCGCACTAGTAGCCAAGGGCTTTTTTATATACTGCCCTATAAACACTGTGAGGATACCTGTAAACAGCATTGCAACAAGCATTTGCAGCATAACCAAAGTAAACGTGGCAAGTATGGGCTGTGAGTAATATTTTTCACCCGAATAAAACAGCACGTGAGCAGAAGCGTTACCCGCGCCCAAAATTAAACCCCAAATGAAAACCAGCAGCCATAGTGCAAAATTAACCAAGCCCCACACAAACAGTTTGCCGCCCATTACGGTGCGCTTGCCCACGGGCGCGGCAAGATAGTTTTTCATTATCCCCTTGTCGTAAGGCGCAACGCAGGAAATAACCGCCGAGATAATAGCAAATATTATAAGCGGATAGAACGCGAACCGCATTATCCAGAATATTGCACCTACGCCCCTGTACGCAGACGACTTATAGTAAAAATCAAATTCATAAAAGAAATCGAATTTGGGATGCCAGCTTGTTTGCGTAAGCAGGCATTGATAATAATCCATCCATTCCTTTACGCTTTTATCCGTCATCCAATCGGGCGCAGCAACGCCTTCCGGACGAGCCGCCTCACCTATTTCATACAGGTACCAGGAACGGTAATATTCATAATTTTTCTGATAGCCCGCCAAAAGTTTATCGAAATCGTCCACTGTTTCGGGTAACTCAGGCGACATACGCACAGTTAAAAGATATGCGGTTATAATTATTATAAACAGTACCAATACGGCAGAAAAGATAATCAGAAATCTTTTATCCGACAACAGTCTGCGTATCTCGCTCTTTACCATTCTTAAAAATTGCATTGTGAATTTCCCGATATAATTTAGCAAAAGATTAAGTTTTTGATTTCACCAAACGGTTGCTGAGTTTGCTTCTGTTTTGCCATAGAATTATGAACACCGCCATTCCCGCACACGTCAATATATGGAACAATATCACCACCCACAGACGGTAGTCGGATATGCGATAGTATGCCTGATACAGTCCGATTACCGGAAACGGTCCGAACCACTCTCCTGGTTCAACTATGCCTGCTATCGAATCACCTATAATCAACATATAAAGCGCAAATGAAACCACGACAAACAAAACTGAAGCAACGCCGGTCGGCAATGATTTTTTTATGAACTGCCCTAAAAATACCGTAAAACAGCTTATAAACAACATTGCCACAAGAGTTTGGAACATATCGATTATACACGAGGAAAACAGTGACTGCACCGCATATCCGCTACCCGTGTAACATATCTTATACATCGGTCTGCCGAACAGCCCGAAAATCAAGCCCCAGACGAATACTATAAACCAGATTATGAAATCGACAGCCGCCAAAGAAAACAGTTTACCGCCCATTATGGCGCGTTCGCTCACGGGTGCGGCAAGATAGTTTTTCATTTTTCCTTTTTCATAGGGCGCTACGACCATTTTAGCGGCGGAAAATACAGCGAATAATACCAAAGGATAAAACGTGAACAATGTTATCCAATACATTGAACTCACACCACTGTAATCGGAGTAAACTCCCCTCGCGTCGTTTAAGTTATTCGGCACCCAATAATCCGCATTTATTGTCTGCGTATCGACCAGATGCTTATAATATTCACATACATCCTTATAATTTACACCGGGATGCCAATAAACTCCGTTAAAGATAAAAAGCGGTCTGTCAGGATCTCCCGGGCAGGGTCCTTCACCAACGGAATACTTATACCAGGACAAGTACAGCTCATAGTTTTGTTGGTTTTTTGCCATTTCAGCTTCAATATCTTTCAGAGGTGCCGCCGTACTTTCGCTACGCAAATAGATGGTTATTATAAGAATCATAGCCGCAAGCACGCCGAAAAATATAATTAAAAACTTTTTGTCGGACGTCAGCCTGCGAAACTCGCTTTTTACCATTCGTAAAAATTGCATTTCAGTTAACCTTAGAAGTCTTTTCTTTTGAATTTAACAAGCGACCAAAAAACTAAACTGCATATTATGGCGAAATAGGCAAACGCCATAATTATAAAATGAATGTCGAATCCGCCCAAATAGTTCCATAAACCCAAAACAGGATACAGGTTATATGTTTCAAACGCTGCCTTGCCAAGCATTATGAACTTACTCTCCCCCGTGATTATCATACTGAGAAAAATCAGGGCAACAATACCCAGTGTCGGAATCAATCCACTCGGAAGCGGTTTGAAATACATTGTACAAAGCAACGTTACCGCATAAAACAGGGCAACAAGTAAAATATTTCTTATCCCTATTTGAGCGAATATGTGCGTGCCGGTTACCGCCTTGAAACCGCCCGAATACATTAGATACGGGCGCTGCGGCGAACAGGCGCAAACAATTAAAAGTACAATGAACAGTAAAACGGGTAGCGCAGTCACCTCTGTAAAAGTAACGCAAGTTTTTACAGCAAAAATCTCCTTCCTCTTTATCGGCGCGGCAAGCAGATTCTTTACGGTATGCCGCTCTGCGGAAAACGTCCACAGCGCGCCGACAAGCGCAAACGCGCAAAACACGTAAGTCATTGATTCGTACACGCTCGTACAATATCCAAACGCTTCGTATCCTTTATATTTCGTTATGTAGTCCGTATTGGTTATATAGTCGTACTCAATAGTTTCGGTATCAAGAAAAAACCTAAATCTTTCTATACTGCGCTTTAATTCAAATTCATTCTCTTTTGTAAGCGTATCACCGTATTTTTCCAATACATCGCTGTATGCATCTAAATCTTCGCGATACTCCTGCAAAATTTTTGCACGGTCAAAAGTTGTCAGCTTGTGTTTATCGGAAGTCGCATATGAAACCGAAAAAACGATAAAAAACGCGGCGAGGACGGCAACAATTAAAAGTATCCATTTTTTTTGCGCCCAAGTCCGAACGGCTTCGTACTTTAAAATATTTTTAAAGTTTTTCATTGCGCGCTTCCGCTTCCCCCAGTTATTTCGTAAAACTTTTCTTCCAGATTTTCGTTCTGAACGTCGTTGCAGTCGTAGGCAATGCAGCCTTTATCCAGAATGAGAACCCTGTCGCAGATGGACTGTATGTCGAGAATACTGTGCGAGGAAACCAGAATTGTTGTGCCGCTCTGCGCAAGGGACTTTAAAAGCTCCTTGAAAATTTTTACGGTAACGGGGTCGATTCCGTTGAACGGCTCGTCTAAAATCAATAACGTAGGGTTAGTTAATATGGCGTAGGCTATATACAACCTTTGCTTCATTCCCAAAGAATAAGTTTTGAATTTTTGGTCTTCGTGTCCGCCGAGTCCTACCAAATAAAGACTCTTTTGCACGGCGTCCTTATCCAAATCGGGATATAAATCGGCAAGCAGCTGCAAATTCTGTCTGCCCGTAAGTCCGCCGTAGAACGCGGGATTTTCTATCGTAAAGCCGATTTTAACCGAGCGATCCGCCGCGGCTTCCGCAACGTTTTTGCCGTTCACGGTTATAGTTCCGCTGTCGGCGCGGGTAAGCGAACAGATAATTTTCATAAGCGTGCTTTTGCCCGCTCCGTTCAACCCGATAAGACCGCATATCGTGCCGTCCTGCGGAATGGTAAAGCTGACGTTTTTAAGCACGTGTTTGCTCTTGAAACTCTTGTTCAGATTTTCAACTTGTAACATATGTCCTCCGCAAAATTTAAGTTATTCTATCACAGACTGTGATACAAAACAATCAACTTCTGTTTACATTTATGTAACGTTTTGTTTACAAAACAAAAAAAGTCAGACAAAAACCGATTTTGTCTGACTTGATTTTACCATATATGAGTTTTTTTTACAACGGTTTTGTTACAAAACAATTAACCCTTGTTGTAAACTACCTTTACGCCGGGACCCATTGTAGAGGTGAGCGTAACGCTCTTGATATACTGTCCCTTTGCAGCCGCGGGCTTAGCCTTTACGATTGCTTCCATAAGTGCGTTGAAGTTTTCGACAATCTTGTCGGTGCCGAAGCTCTTCTTGCCGATGGGGCAGTGAATGATAGCCGTCTTGTCCAGACGGTATTCAACCTTACCTGCTTTAACTTCCTTGACCGCCTTGGTAACGTCCATAGTAACCGTGCCGCTCTTGGGGTTGGGCATCAAGCCCTTAGGTCCGAGAACACGACCGATACGACCGACAACGCCCATCATATCGGGGGTGGTAATAACGACGTCGAAATCGAACCAGTTATCCTTCTGGATACGCATAACCATTTCTTCTGCGCCTACATAGTCTGCGCCTGCCGCCGTTGCCTGGTCCGCCTTGTCGCCCTTTGCGATGACGAGAACCTTCTTGTCCTTACCGGTGCCGTTGGGTAAAACGAGCACGCCTCTTACCTGCTGGTCAGCCTGTCTGGGGTCTACGCCGAGACGAACGTGCAATTCGATTGTTTCGTCGAACTTCGCCTTAGCGGTAGAAATAGCGAGGTTTACCGCTTCCGTAGCTTCGTATGCCTTGGTGCGGTCGTATGATTTTACGCTTTCCGCGTACTTCTTGCCTACTTTCATTTATAATTTCCTCCGTGTGGTTCATTCGAGGGGCCGACTTTATTTTTTTATATCCCTCTCCCACCTGAAAGGCTTAAACTAAGCCCCTCGTTACTCCTCTACGGTTACACCCATAGAGCGGGCGGTGCCCTTTACCATACTCTTCGCCATTTCCAGGTCGGAGCAGTTCAGATCGGGCATCTTGGTCTTTGCAATCTCTTCAAGCTGTGCCTTGGTGAGCTTGCCGACCTTGTCCCTGTTGGGGCGTGCGCTTGCCGTTTCGATGCCGAGCGCCTTCTTGATAAGAACGGGCGTAGGCGGCGTCTTTAAAATAAACGTGAAGCTTCTGTCCTGATAGATGGTTACTACGCAGGGAATGATGAGCCCTGCCTGTGCGCTCGTCTTGGCGTTGAACTCCTTGGTGAAACCGGGAATGTTGATACCGTGGGGACCCAGCGTAGAACCTACGGGGGGTGCGGGGGTAGCCTTTCCGGCGGGGAGCTGCAACTTAACTACCGCAGTAATTTTCTTAGCCATAATTAAATATTCCTCCTATCGTGGTAGTAGCGAATAAACCATAGAAAAAATTTAATTTATTCTCCCACGCGCTCGCTTGGCGAGCTATAATCAAAAGCGTTAAGCTTCGATTTTCTTGATTTGTATATATTCCACTTCGACGTCGGTCGAACGTCCGAACATCTGAATGTTGACTTTCGCCTTCTGCGAAAGGTCGTTCAGCTCGGTAATAACGCCGTCGAAACCTTCCAGAGGTCCCGCGTCGATATTGATGGTGTCGCCCACCTTGAAGTCGGCGTCCATAACCACCTCTTCGAGGCGCATCTTTCTTATCTCGTCCTCCTTCATAGGGATAGGTCTTCCCTGGGGGCCGACGAAACCGGTTACGCCTCTTGTATTGGTTACCCAGTACCAGAGCTGGTTGGAATAAATCATCTTTATAAAGACGTAGCAGGGCAGAAGCTTGCGCTCCACTACCTTGCGCTTGCCGTTCTTTTCCTCTATGGTCTGCTCCATAGGAATTTTCACGTCGAAAATCTGGTCTTTAAGGTTGTTGTTCTCGATAAGGCGGAACAGCGAATCCTTAACCATCATTTCGTAACCGGAATAGGTGTGCAGAATATACCAGCAAGGTTTTTCTTCCATCTGTATGCCCTCCCGTTTACTTTATTCCCGTAAGCAGCTTTAAAAGATATTGCAAGCCCTGGTTGATGCCCGTTGCCACAAGGGTAAAGATAAGCACTACGACCAAAACGACGCAGGTTGCCTTTACCACCTTGGGGAAAGTGGGCCAGGTTACTCTTTTAAGCTCGGAAAAAACTTCCTTCAATTTTCTGCCCATTCTCACGAAGATGTTGGGCTTCTTTTCCTTTTCCTTAGCCATTACTTGGATTCCTTATGTTCCGTGTGCTTCTTGCAGAAGGGGCAGTATTTGGAAATGGTAAGCCTGTCCGGGTCGTTACGCTTGTTCTTATAGCTGTCGTAATTTCTGTGCTTGCATTCGGTGCACTCAAACGTAATTTTAGCCCTTGTTGATGCCTTCATAATAGGTCTCCGTACAAAAAAATTACACCCCTTTCGGATGTGTAAAGTGAGTTTATCACACGAAAAGGGGTATTGTCAAGTTATTTTTTTCGTTAAATACAAATTTCTTTATTAAAATAATGCGTAGATTAGTTAACGTCGCCGGGAGCGAACGCATACACGTCCCTGTCCTCGGGGAAGATGGGTCCCGTGATTACGGGCAGATTGAGCGGCGTGATAAACGCCTGAGCCGTAAGGTTGGATACGGTCGAACGCAGATAAGGATACAACAGCTGAGTCGCCTCTATTACGAAAGCTCTCTCCTCCTGCGCGGTGTAGTCCTCCTTTTCCAACTCGAACACGCCTACAAGGTTTACGTCAAGGTTGAAGGGCTTGGGCTCCTGTTCCGAGGTTTCTATTTTTACCGCAAGCGAAATGAACATAAGCTTTTTGTTGTCGTTGGGCTTGCGCACCTGACGCGAGAACTGGGGTTTGATGTCCAGACGCTGGTTGGGTGCAATCTGCACTCTGTTGAGTTTGTAGTTCAGTTCTTCGGTGGTTATGCCTTTGAAATCGTATCTCATAAATTTATATCTCCAAATTTAATACTCCCTTATTCTACCATTTCGTCACGCAACTGTCAATAGTTATTTTTGCAATTACCACTTGATTATTCTTCTTTCCGTGATATAATAGGGCTTAAGGAGTGAAAAACAGTGAGCAGAAAACTCTACTTTGACAGTCAATACGGCCTTGAAACGTACGCGCTGTGCGAGGACGGCATTATGACGGAATACTGCGCCGAGCGCGCGGCAACCGGCGCCGTTATAGGCAACATATACAAGGGCAGAGTGAGCAACGTTCTCAACGGAATGCAGGCGGCGTTTATCGACTGCGGACTGGAAAGGCACTGCTATATTTCGGTTGCCGACCTTACCGCCGACAAGAGCAAGCTGGAAGGCGGAGAAATAGACATACCCCAGACCCTTAACCTGCACGAGGGCGACGAAATACTCGTTCAGATAACCAAGGCGGCGCAGGGCAAAAAGGGCGCAAAGGTAACCACCAACATTTCCTTCGTAGGCAAGTATATCGTCTTTCTGCCCAACACTCCATTCGTCGGTGTTTCGGCAAAAATTTCCGACCACGAACTGCGCAAAAACCTTATGTTCAGCGCAAAGAAACAGCTCAAAGAAAATGAGGGGCTTGTCGTGCGCACCGCCGCGCCATACGCGGTAATCAGCGAAAAGATAGGCGAAATAAATTATTTCCGCAAGCTCTACCAAAATATTCTCGCGCACTTTAAAGAGGCGCCAGTTGGCGAGCTGCTTTACAGCGATTCCCCCCTGTTTATGCGCGTCCTGCGCGATATGATGATGAACGCGGGCGACGAGATACACGTGGGCAACCACCGCCTTTACGAGGCGATTAAGGAGCTTGCGCTCACCTACACCTTCACCTCGCAGATACGCATCTACGAGCACGACCCGCGCACCGATATGTTCTTTTCCGAAGGCATATACGACCAGTTTGCAAAATCGCTTAGCCCCAAGGTGGAGCTTTCGAACGGCGCATACCTCATAATAGACCGCACCGAAGCGCTGACTGTTATTGACGTGAACACGGGAAAATTCACGGGCGACGACAGTCTTGAACACACAGTTTACTGCACCAACGTTCTGGCGACGCGCGAGATTGCAAGGCAGGTCAAGCTGAGAAATCTGGGCGGGCTCTTCGTCGTGGACTTTATAGATATGACCGAGGAAAACCACAAAAAGGCAATCGTAGACGAGCTGGAAAAGGCGCTGCGCGCGGACAAGGCGAAGTGCAAAGTACTGCCTATGTCCAAGTTCGGCCTAGTCGAATTTACGCGCAAGCGCACGGGCGTTGCTGCATCCGAGCTGATGCTTAAAAAATGCGATTCGTGCGGCGGCGCGGGTGAAATGCGCTCCCACGAAAACATACTTGCCGAATTCCGCGCAAGACTGCTGGACGTGCTTGCGGACGGTGCGGATACCGTCTGCGTGGATCTGAATTTCACGATTGCAAACAAGCTGATGAGCTATACCGCGCTCAAAGAAAACATTGCCGCGCTATATCCGCAGGCACGCGTGTATATAACCTTCCACCGCACATACCGCGAAACAAATATGTATTTCCGCAAAGTCAGCTCCCCCAGCTTTGCCCTTCCCGAAGGCACCGTGTTGTTGTATTAGAAAATGAATAATAAAAAGCCCCGCGCACACCGTGCGCGGGGCTCTCTTTTTTTATTTAATCCTTTTTGTCCGTGTCGTCGCCGAAGCCCAAATCGGTTACGGGGTCCGCGGGGGTGTAGAAGCCGCCGACGTCAAACACACGTCCGTCGTCAACCGGCATAGGTGCAACAAAGTTGCGCACAACCGTTCTGGGTGCAGGCGCGGGCGCACTTGCCTGTGCTGCCTGCGCGGGTTTTTTGGTCGTGTCTATCTTGGTGGTAGTCACAGTCGTCATAACCGCGTCGGGAGGTACCTGCGCCGCAACGGGTGACGCACCGCTTTCCGTAGCCGCTGCCGCGGGGTTCTCTCTGCCGTCAAGCACTTTTATAACCGTCTTTTCAACAAGCTCGGTCAGCTTATCCAGTGTTATACCGGTAATACCCGAGGTCTGCTCTCCGCCTCGCAAAGCGTTTATATCACTGCGCATAACGGCGTTCTGTTCGGCACGCAAAGCCATTTCTCTTGCCGTCATTTCCGCCCTGATAGCCAGTTCCTTAGCCATATCCTGACTTGCTTTCATAGCCGCCATTTCGGCTTTGAGCTCGGCAATCTCGTTAGACGAAGCACCGCCGCCCATCGACATAGACTGACCGCCCATCTGAGGCATTCCCTGAGGCATCATCTGCGGCATAGGCTGAGGGATATACTGGGGCTGAGGCGCCGCCTGCGCCTGCGAAAGCCTTGCCATACGCTCCTCGCGTTCGAGGCGGCGTTCTTCGCGTTCGCGCTCCTCTTTTTCCAGTCTGCGCTGTTCGGCAAGCTCCGCCCTTTCGCGCTTCTTCTTAGCCGCACGCGCAATCAGCGCGATTATGGTTATGAGAAGTATTAGCGCAACAACCGCAATGACTATCCACAGCCAGTTTGCTTTTAGGAATTTTACGATTTTTTCCCAGGTCGTCAGCTCTTTGGCAGGCGTGGTATAGCTGAACGATTTTACGGTATACTGCGCCGCGCTTGCGTCAAGCTCGAAGTTCTCGGTGTCGAGCAATTCAGCCTTAACGAAATACTGCGTTTCGTGCGCAAGGTCTTCCGCCGCTACCTCTTCCGTGCAAGCCTCGTCCTTATAGTACTTCAAAGCAACTATATCACTGAACGCGCCTATGTAACTCTCACTTGCGAATACGGGAAGTGCGCCGTCCTTCTTGGTCGCAGTAAGTACAGCTTTTGCAATGTTCCAGTCAACAGCCGCTTCGTTTGCTAAAAGCGTTACTTCGCCGTCATATACTGCCACAGCAAACACTTTTTTGCTCACTGCAGTTGCCGTAGCCCACTCGTAGTTTTCATAATCGTTCAGAGCGAACACCGCCTTATATGTGCCGACAACCGTACCGCTTTGCAGCTTGTCGGTGACGAAGGTCATAAGCGTTTCGTCATAGCCGTTGAAATCCGCCGCCTTGGGTTTTACCTCAACGCCCGTGTAGCTCAGACCACCCTTGAACGTAGGCAGAGCAACCTTTTCTTTCTCAACGCTAATCTCAACGAAAGTGCTGTATTCGTTGCCGTCCTCGTCCGTGTACTTGACGGTAATTTTCTGCAAACCGAACTTAAACATTCCGTCGTGCAGATTGTCGCAGGTCAGTTCGTAGTCTTCCGTCACGCTGTCGCCGCCCGTCGTATTGACGGTTACGGTCAACGCCTTTTTCAAATCGTCAAGCGTATTCACAGTAGTGAATTTCGAGCCGTCCTCAACCTTTGCGGTAATGCCCAGAATACTTGCGTCCGTAATGGTCAGAGTTGCCGTCTTATCGCCAATACCGTTGTAATTTTCGGTATCCTCTACCGTGAACTTTGCGGTGAACTCGTAAGTTCCGATTTCGGTAAATTCCTTTCCGCTCTGATTCTTAACTTCATATTCAACCGTCACACCGTCGGGCAACGTTCCGCTAATCGTCAACGTGTGCGTTTTGCCGTCGTATGCCGCGGTTGCATCTTCGAACTTCACGCCCGACATATCCACGTCGGCTTTGGCAATGGTCAGGTTAATCGTTATATCCTGCGGCGTTGCGTGGTCCGCATTGGCATTGTTAAAGGATACCACCGCACGGTAATCATCCGCACCGTTTGGCTTGCCGCTGACGGATACCCAGTTAGTGCCGTCATACTTTTCGTAAACGACTTTATCAACCGTTACGCCGTCTGGCAGGTCGGACACCGTAATTTCAACGTCACTGCCGTCATATGTTGCCGTGAAGCCGCTCGTAATATCGCCCGAAGCGTTCGCGCCGCCCGAAGCGGTTACACCCGTCATATCATAGAGCAACAGGTTGGTTATTTCAAGCTCTATTTCCTTGTCGCTGATGGCGTTGTAATTGGCGTTGTCCGCCGCATTGTTGAACGCAAAGTGCGCCGTTACCTTGTACTTGCCCTTGACTGTGAAATCAATCGGGGCAGATTGCGCCGCGCCGCCGTTGTGCGAAGGGCTGGAATAGGTTACGGTCACGCCGTTCGGCACGTTGGTTGCCGCTATGGAGTGCGCATTGCCGTCGTCATAGAATTGATTGCCCTTGAACTCAATCTTGTCAGCGTCGGGATAATTTGCCTTGTTTATGGTAAGCGTGACGGTTATTTCGTCCTCGCCAGTGGCTATTTTGTAGTTATCGGTATCGTCGGGAACGTATTTGGCAATTATCTGATATTCGCCTGCGTTCTGCAAATCTGCCGCCGTTGCCGCAACCCACGCGTTGCTAGAATTCTTCTTTTTGTAGGTAATTGTCGGCGTAGCCGCAACGGTATCGCCGCCTGCATTCGTAACGTCGCCGCTCGTTGCAAATTCAACGGTAACGTTGGGGTCGTAGGTGAAAGTGTATGCACCGTTCGAACCCGTCACTCCCGTCGTGCTCGTCGAAAGCGAAACGCCCGACATATCAAGAGTGCCTTTTTCAATCGTAGGATAAATATCAAAGGTCTTACTCTTGTATTCTACGGTAAGGGTTATAGGGTCGCCCGCTTTGAAAGTGCCCGTAACGTCAACGTCATTGGCTGCAACGGGCAGATAGTCTGAACCGCTGTAATTCCACTTTGCCGTAACGGTAAGGTTGCCCTTTATATCGTCCTTGGTTACGGGGTAGGTAAGGTGCGTGCCGTTATCGTTATATACGGCGGTAATATCCTCCACCGCGGAAGCAAGAACGGTGATATTATCCAAAGTACCCGACTTGTTGGTAACGCTTGAATTGTTGGAGTTGCCCGTCGCCTGAATCTTTACCGTACCTGCGGCAAGCTTGCCTCCGCTTCCACCGCTGAGAATAATCAGCGAATAGTCACTGTCGGCAATATCTATCGTGGTGTTGTCGTTATCCGCATAGACGGCTTTGACCGTTATGTAATTCTTCAACGAATAGTCGCCGTCGGCAAGAGTGAACGCATCGTAAATACTTTCGTCTACGGCAGTATCTTGACCGCTTTGGTCTTTAACTTTATTTATGGTAATTGCAAGATTTTTTACCGTCGCAACGTTATAGTTAATCTCTACCTTGGTGTCGTCGTTCTTATCGGTCAAGGATAAGTAATTGACTTGGTTTGCGGCGTTTGGCTCGAACTTCCAGTAATAGTACTTATCCGCCGTACTGGGGTTTTGGTTTTCGTGCCATTTCAGCGTACCCGGCGTGGCGTTTGCGTGAACGTTTTGAATATCGGGCAGTTTACCGCCGTTATCCGTAACGTACCGCTTAGCAGGCGCAGTTTTTACGTAGCCTATCGTAACGTTCGGCTTTATCCTGTCAACCGTTATCTTGAACGGTTTGTCGGTTGTCGTGCCGTCCATCCATTGATATTTGGTCTTATCCGCTAACTCCAGCGTTATAGTGTATTCGCCCGCATTTATTATCTTGGAAGTGCCGTCAGTGGTCTTATCCTCTTCCGTTGCACCAGTCAAAAAGCTCTTGTACTTGATTTCCTTTACTTTTACTATAGAAATATCGCAGTGCGTGCTCTTATCTATCCACACGGGGTCCTTGGGAGTTACGCCGTCCACCGCTTTAAGGTTGAGGTTATCCAGCCAGTGCGAATGTGCGGAATTGTATTCCATTCCGCTTATGTCCTGCGGAATTATTACGCCGTTCTGCGTATAGGTTGCGTAAACGCTTTCGGTTGCCATTACATTGGTTTGAGTGGTGTTTGCCGAAGTGAGCATTACCGTAGGTATATAATCTTTATAGGTAACAGTAGAAGGCAGGGTAAATTCAACGACCTGCTCCGCAGTGCCTGCCGCCATTGTCGCAACTGCCTGATATGCAACCGAACCGTCGGTTGCGTTTCTATCCTGCAACAACAAGACGGCGTTGCCCGCCTTGCCCGAGGAATTTTTGAAAGTAACTTTAACTTTATTGTTTGCCGAAGTTATTATCGGCTTAAAGCCCGTATTGCTGAAACTTGAATCCTTTATGTAAAGCTTATATTCGGGCGTAGTCGTATTCGTTTCTCTTACGTCTGATAAGGTTGAGAATATATTATTACCGCTACTGCTTGCGTACACTACCTTTGACAAATCCAGAACGAATGCGGGGCGATAACCGTTTCTTTCGTTTGCACCTACGCCATATGCTAAAGTGCCTTCATAAACTTGCGCTAACGCCGACTTCATAGTCGAAGCGTTATAGGTCAAACCGGCGCCTCTTAACCAATACCATTTTGCACTGTTAGCGTTAAAACCTTTTCCTTCAAACCTGGTATTTGTGTCAAAATATCCGTAAAATCCCAATTTATAGCTATCTTCGATTATATCGCCGCTGCCGTCGTAATAACCGGAAGCCACGGCGGGGAACATCGCTTCAAGATAAGTTTTGCCGTTACTGTCAACGAAGCCGTACCTGCGGTTGTTCATATCCATATAATCGAGCATAAAAAGCTTATCGCCCGTAAGAGTTTCGGTTACGCCGTCGCTCGCGCTGAAGCTTACACTGAAATTATTATTGGCGTCGCTTACGCCCGTTTTGGTGTTTACAGGTGCTGCGCCTGCAGCTGCCGTATTGTATAAACTATCATTAGTTTTATATGTAGACGGATTAGTATAATATATATCGCCTTGGGTGCTATTAACAGTTCTCCATACAGGATACGCATTTCTGAAATAATAGGCATCGTGACATTTAAGCTCGTCTACAGTCTGAACTGCCGATAGAGAATTCACGTCAAAAAGTTTATTTAATAATGAATCCTCATATCTTACCTCTATACCGCTAGTCGTAATATCTCCCGGTTCACAATTTAAAGATGCTACGTGACCGCCGACAAGATTTGCTCTGGCAAGACTTGTGCCGTAAAATGCATAAGAAGTACACTGCGTATCCTGCCCGTACCCCTCAAAGAAAACATCTTCGGCGAAAAGCAAAAGGTTTTTGCCCTGACCGTATTTAGTATCGTTTTTTGCAAGAACGAGCCATTTTGTAGGCGCACCGTTGTAGCTGCCGAAGTAGACGTTTTCATTTTGTGCGCCCTGAACTTTATTTTCAAAGTTACTGTTTACTGTGCCCGTACTCGAATCGATACTCAATACGGAAGCGGAACCGTTTGCCGAAGCGGCGTTTGCGTTTATACCGTCAGAGGTTTTAAAAAATGAAAAAACTGTGCCAAGACAGAGTCCTGCACAGAATATGGGCGTGAGTATATAAAGCAACGCGCGCTTTACGGCACTTT